>JBGPOE010000007.1:0-75277 GCA_041487875.1 Gemmatimonadota bacterium
GGCTGCGGTCGCACCACCTCCACCTTCTTCCAGGACATGGCCGAGCAGATCCAGGATTACCTGCGCGCCCAGCGCCCCGTGTGGAAGGAGCGCTACCCCGGCGCCGAGGAACTTCGCGTGGCGGTCATGGGTTGTGTGGTGAACGGGCCAGGGGAGTCCAAGCACGCCGACATCGGGATCTCGCTGCCCGGGACGTTCGAGGAGCCGAAGGCCCCTGTCTACGTGGACGGCCGGCTCGAGGTCACGCTCAAGGGCGACGGCATCGTCGCGGAATTCCTGAAGATTCTGGAGGCGTACGTGGAGCGCCGCTTTGGGGCCGGAGTGCCGGCCTCGCGCTGATTGTCGGATTCCAGCCTCGCCGCACGACGATTAAGGGACGCAACTCCGCCACCTTTCTGTGCGTAAGGGATCGAAATGAAGCTCTCCGAAGTCGCAATCCGCCGGCCGGTCCTGGCGAGCATGCTGAGCGCCGCGCTGGTCCTCTTTGGCGTCATCGGCTACTCGCGACTCTCGGTGCGCGAGCTGCCCGACATCGATGCTCCGATCATCTCCGTTACGACGGTGCTCCCCGGCGCGAACGCGCAGGTGGTCGAGACGGCGGTCACCGACGTGCTCGAGGAAGAGCTGTCCACGATCCAGGGCATCCGGACGCTGAGCAGCACGTCGTCGGAGGAGACGAGCAGCATCACGCTCGAGTTCACGCTCGACCGTCCGGTGGACGTCGCGGCGCAGGACGTGCGCGACAAGGTGTCGCGTGTGCGGGGCCGCTTGCCGGTGGACGTGCTCGAGCCGGTGATCGCGAAGCAGTCGGCCGACGCCCAGCCGTTCTTCTGGCTGGCATTGAGCAGTGACAACTACGACCTGATGCAGCTGTCCGACGTCGCCGATCGCCTGGTGAAGGCGCGGCTCCAAAGCCTGCCGGGGGTCGGCAGCGCCCAGATCTTCGGCGAGCGGCGCTACTCGATGCGTGTGTGGGTGCGGCCGGAGGCGTTGTCGGCGCGCGGCCTGACGGTACAGGATGTTGAGAACGCCATCGCCTCGCGCAACGTCGAGATTCCTGCCGGCCGGATCGAGTCGACGCGGCGCGAATTCTCCGTGCGCTCGCTCGGGGAGCTAAAGACGCCGCAGGAGTTCGGCGAGCTCGTGGTGGCGGGCCAGGGCACCCAGCTCGTCAAGCTGAAGGACGTCGCGCGCGTGGAGCTCGGTCCCGAGGACGATCGCTCGATCTTCCGCTGGAAAGGCACGCCGTCGGTCGCGATCGGCGTGGTGCGCCAGTCGAAGGCGAACCTGATCAATGTCGCGCGTAGCATTCGCGAAGAGCTCCCCAGCATTCAGCAGACCCTGCCGCTCGGCGTGAAGCTCGAGAGCGCGTTCGACGGCTCGGTATTCGTCACGCACTCCATCGACGACGCGAAGCTCACGCTTCTCATCGCCGCGATCCTCGTCGTGCTGATCATCTTCGTATTCCTGCGCAACGTCCGTGCCACGATCATCCCCGGGCTCGCGATTCCGGCGTCGATCGTGGCGACGTTTGCGATCATGTACTTCCTCGGCTTCTCGATCAACAACTTCACCCTGCTCGCGTTGACGATCGCGATCGGCATCGTGGTGGACGACGCGATCATCGTGCTCGAGAACGCCTTCCGCCATCAGGAGGAGCTGCACGAGCAGCCGGAGGAAGCGGCGGTGCGCGGGACGAACGAAATCGCGTTCGCGGTCATCGCGACGACGATCGCGCTGGTGGCGGTATTTACGCCGCTCGCGTTCCTGACCGGCACCGCGGGCCGGTTGTTGAGCGAGTTCGGCATCGCCGTTGCGGGCGCCGTCGTGATCTCGGGCTTCGTCGCGCTGACGCTCACACCGATGCTCTGCGCCAAGATCCTGCGGATGCAGCACCAGCACGGCAAGGCCTTTCGGCTGTTCGAGCGCGGGTTCAATGCGTTGGCGGAGCGGTATGCGCAGCTGCTGCGGCGCGCCGTCGATCACCGCGTTGCCGTCCTGCTCGGGACGCTGGCCGTCGTCGCCGTCTCCGTCTTTGCGTTTCTGCTTTTCCCGCCGACGCGGCTGCAGAAGGAGCTGATCCCGCAAGACGATCGCGGCTTCTTCCTTGTGGTCGTGCGCGGCCCAGAAGGCGCGTCGCTGCCGTACACCGACGGCTACGTGCGACAGGTCGAGCAAATCATCGGACGCACGCCCGGCGTGAGCGGGTACTTCACGATCGTCGGCGGATTCGCGGGCGGCGTGAACAGCGCGTTCGTCGGCGTGATCATGAAGGATGGGGGCCAGCGCCCCAGCGTGGACCAGACGATCGGCGGACTGTTTCCCCAACTCATGGGACTCTCGGGAGTCCTGGCATTTCCGTACGCGCCCGGCGCGATCGGGTTCTCGCAGCCGATTGAGTACGTCGTGCAGAATCCCGATTTCGCGAAGCTCACCACGATGATGGGGCCGTTCGTCGGCCGCGTATCGCAAGTCAAGGGCCTGGTGAACGCGCAGACCGACCTGTTCGTGAACAAGCCGGAGCTGCGCGTCACCTTCGACCGCGATCGCGCCGAGGACCTGGGCGTCCCCGTGCGCGACGTCGCATCAGCACTGCAGACGTTCCTCGGCGGCCGCCGCGTGAGCACGTTCACGCGCAACGACAAGCTCTACTACGTCATGGTCCAGCTCGATCCTAAGGATCGCGCCACGCCGAGCGATATGCGCGGGATCTACATGCGGGGCAAGAACGGGCAGCTGGTGCAGCTCGATGCCCTCGCGAACGTCGCGGAAGGAGTCGGCGCGCGACAGATCAACCACTTCAACCGCATCCCCTCGTTCACGTTGTCGGCGTCGCTGATGCCGGGGCTCGCGCAGGGCGGGGCGCTCGATTCGATCGATGCCGTCGCGCGTCAGCTGCTGCCGCCCGGGACCACGACGGCGCTCGCCGGTGAATCGCGCGAGTACAAGGAGAGCGGGAGCGCCATCTACTTTGCGTTCGTGATTGCGCTGATCGTGGTGTTCATGGTGCTCGCCTCACAGTTCGAATCGCTGTTGCACCCCTGGACCGTGCTGCTGGCCGTCCCACTCGCCGTGGCCGGTGCGCTGGCGACGCTGAAGTTCGCGGCGATCATCCATCGCTCGGGCGCCACGATGAACTTGTACAGCCAAATCGGGATGATTCTCCTGATCGGACTGGTCACCAAGAACTCGATTCTGCTCGTCGAGTACACGAACCAGCTCAGGGCGAAGGGACTCGACACCGTGGCGGCGGTGCTGGAGGCCGGTCGCATTCGGCTGCGCCCCATCCTGATGACGTCGGTCGCCACGATCATGGGTGCCGTGCCGGTGGCGTGGGGCGTGGGTGCCGGCTCCGCTTCGCGGAAGCCGCTGGGGTACGCCATCGTCGGCGGCGTGTTCTTCTCTACCGCACTCACGCTGTTCGTCGTGCCGGTCGCGTACCTGGTGCTGCCGTTGGTGTTTCACTGGATCGGCACCCTGCCGGGACGGGGCTATCGCGCGGTCTTCCGTCGGCGGCACCCTGTCACGGCGGAGGGCGACTGATGCTGGCATTCTTGCTCGCCCTCCAGACCGTGGTCTCCCCCGCGACCGACTCGCTCCCGCAGATCACGTTGCGGGACGCGCTTCAGCGCGCCGCCCAGCTCGATCCCAACTATGTGGCGGCGGTGGGGCAAATCGACAACGCCGAGTGGGCCCGGCGCAGCGCCTTCAGCGTGTTCATTCTGCCCGCCGTGACCCTCAACGCGGACATCGCGCGTCAGCAACCCAAGGGGTTCAATTTTGTCACCTTCCAGCCGGCGGGCACGCAGGTCACCGCGCAAGTGACCGCCCGCTACGACCTGTTCCTCGGCGGGCAGAAGTTGGCGGAGTTGACGCGGTCGGCGGCGGCGCTGGACGGGGCTCACGCGGGCGAGCTGCAGGCCCGCTTCGCGTCGGCGCTGCTGACAGAGTCCGACTACTACGCCGTACTGGCCGACGCCGAGCTGCTGCGCGTGGCGCAGGAGCGCGTGCAGCGGGCGGAGCAGCAGCTCAACGTCGCGCGCGCACGCGTGGTCTCGGGCGGGGCGGTGCAAACCGATTCCTTACAGCTGCGGCTCGAGTTCACCCGCGCGCGCGTCGATCTGCTGCAACAGCAGTCCGCCCTGCGCGTGGCGCGCTTGTCGCTGGGACGCCGGGTCGGAGCGCCGGGAGCGGTTGACGCGGCGCCGCTCGACACGACGCCGGCGCCGGAGCTGCCCATGAGTCTGGCGGACGCGATCACAGAGGCGGCCACGCAGGGGCCGCAATACCGTGTCGCGCAGGCCAACGAGCGCGCCGCCCGAGCCGCGTTTCGCTCGCAACTGGGAGCATATCTCCCCCACGCTTCCCTGTCTCTCAACGGACTCGCGTATGACACCGCGTTCTATCCCAAGAGCTTCAGGCGAACCACGCTTACACTGAGCATTTCGTTTCCCCTATGGGACAATGCCCGGCGGGAGATCGCGTTGTCGCAGGCGCGAGTGAATCGCGACGTAGCGCACGCAATCCGGGAAGACATGGACCGCGGCGTGCAGCACGACGTGACCGCCGCCTACGACGGCTACACCACGGCGCGCGCTACCGCCGACCTCGCGACTGACGGCGTTACGGTCGCCCGCGAGAACTTCCGCGTCGAGCAGAGCCGCTACGGGGCGGGAGCGACCACCATTCTCGACCTGATTCAAGCGCAGACCAACCTCGCCGAGGCGGAGGCGCAGCTCGTGCAGGCGCGCTACGCCACGCGACTGGCACTCGCCGGGATCGAGCTGATCCTCGGCCGACGTCTCTTCCAGCCATGACAGGATCCACCGTGTCCCGTACTCGCATGCTCGTTCTCGCCGCCGTGCTGCTCGGCGCGTGCAAGAAGGCCCAATCCAAGGGCGCCGCCGGCGGCCCCGGCGGTGGGCCGCCCGGTTTGCCGGTCGAAGTAGCGGTCGTCCGCCAGGACACCGTCCGCGACGAAGTGGCCGCCACCGGCGGCATCGAAGCGCTGCAGGCGATCGACCTGCGGCCCGAGGTCGAGGGCCGGTTGGTCGCCATCCTGGTCGCGGAGGGCACCGAGGTCGCCAAAGGTGCGCCGCTGCTACAGGTCGACGACCTCGAGCTACGCGCCCAGGTGGCGCGGGCGGAAGCCGACGCCGATCTCGCGCGCCAGGCGCTCGAGCGCACGCGCCAGCTGATGCAGCAGAACGCCTCCTCCACCTCCGACCTCGAAAAAGCCGAGGCGCAGGCGCGCAGCACGCAGGCGCAGCTCGACCTGCTCAAGCTGCGGCTCAATCGCACCACGGTGACCGCGCCATTCGCCGGGGTTGTGGGGCAGCGCTACGTCAGTCTCGGCGACTACGTGAACACCACCACCAAGCTCCTGAGCTTGCAGACCGTGAACCCCCAGCGCGCGGCGGTGCAGGTCCCCGAGCGCTTCGCCGAAGTCATCCATCGTGGCCAGAGCATGAAGTTCAACGTCGCGGCGCTCCCGGGACGCACGTTTGCCGGCGTGGTGGACTTCGTGGACCCCGTGGTGCAGCTGCCGGGGCGGACGGTGCTCGTGAAGGCGCTCGTCCCCAACGAGTCGCGTCTACTCCGCCCGGGCATGTTCGTCGAGGCGCACCTCGTCACCGCCGTGCGGCCCAACGCCATCATCGTCCCCGAAGAAGCGGTCGTGCCGGTGCAAGGCGCGACCTTCGTCTACGTCGTGGTGGATGCCAAGGCGCAGCGCCGCCAGGTGGATCTCGGCGTGCGCACGCCGGGCTTCGTGGAGGTGACACGCGGCGTCAACGTGGGTGAGCAGGTGGTGGTGGGCGGACTCGAGATGCTCGCCGACGGGGTGCCGGTCATGGCGCGGGTCGTGCAGCGCGGGCCGGTCGCGGCTCCGGTGGGCACGGACCGACCCTAGTCAGCGGCGGCCGCCGTCGCTTAGGCGATCCGCAGGCCGAGTGGCACGTCGCGGTCCGGTCCCACCAGCACGACGTCGCTCTCGGCCTGCATTACGCCGAGCGTCAGCACTTCCGAGAAGAAATCGGCGATCTGGCGCGGCGGAAAGTTCACGACGGCGATCACCAGGCGGTTCAGCAGGTCTTCTTTCCGATAGTGCGTGGTGATCTGGGCGCTCGAGGTCCTCACGCCCATCTCCCCGAAATCGATGCGCAGCTTGTAGGCAGGCTTCCGCGCCTTGGGGAACTCGTCCACCTGGACGACGCGCCCCACCCGGATGTCCACCTTGGTGAAATCCTCGTAGGTGATGTGTGGCATTCCGTCCTCTTTTGAGGTCGCAGTGCGGTCCGTCGCAGGGCGCGACGAGTGGCACGACGCTTGCTTTCGAGAGCGGTAACCGCATCGGAGCGTCGTATGACCCGGTTCGTCAATCGCCTGTCGTTCGTCAGTCTACTGCTCGCCGGCCCCCTGTCGGCTCAGCGTTCCGCGCTGCGCGAAGTGCGTAGCGGGGGCGGCGGTGGCGGCGGGGTGAGCCTGATGATCGTGCAACCTGTGGGGCAATTCAAGCAGTTCGTGAACGGCGGCGCCGGCCTCGGTCTCGCGGCGGTGCCTGCCTTGGATCGCTCCGGCATCGTGGGCCTGCGGATCGAGGGCGAACTCTTGGCCTACGGCTACGCGAGCGAACCGGTGACGCTTTCGGGGGGAGGCTACGCCATCCCGGCCCAAGCCCAGACCTGGTCGTTCATCGTGTCGGGACAGGCCGGTCCCCAGCTCACGTTCGGCGACGGCCCCGCGCGGCTGTACGGGTTTCTCACGGGCGGCGTGGTGGACTTTGCCACCACCACGAGCCTGCAGAGTGATTGCGGCTGCGAGCTCGCGAGCTACGGCGACGGCCACGATCTGGCGCTCGCCTGGCAGGCGGGTGGCGGCATGCTGGTCACGCTGGGACGCGGCCGCCATCCGGCGTCGCTGGATCTCGGCGCGCGCTACCTGCGCAACGGCACCGTGACCTACGGGACCACGACCGGGGGCTCGCTGCGCTTCGTCAGGAGTGAGGCGAACGCTGTGGTCTACCACATCGGGATCGCGTTCGGGTTCTAAGCACGGCCCGTCGTGGCGTGCTTGCCGCACCTCGCGGCGGGGGGCATGTTCACGACTCCCCGCACCCGAGAGCCCCATGATCCGCAGCCCCTTCCATCGCCTCCGTTTGATCATTGCCCTCGCTCTCGTCGGTCCCGTCGCTGGGCGCGCCCAGGCACGTGCACCCCAGTCGGGCCGCACCCGCACGTACTACGTCGCCGCTGACCCTGTCTCCTGGGACTATGTCCCCGGCGGCCGCGACGAAATCGCGGGACGGGCGTATGGGGACAGCTCATTTTGGCGTCAGGGGCCGCCGCAACCGGTCAGTACGGTCTACCGCAAGGTGCTCTATCGCGAATACACCGACAGCACGTTCACCACGCTCAAGGCCCGTCCGCCGGAGTGGGCGCACCTGGGGTTTCTCGGGCCGGTGCTGCACGCGGTGGTGGGCGACACGCTGCGCGTCGTCTTCCGCAACAACGGCGCCCGGCCGTACAGCATGCACCCACACGGCGTGATGTACGACAAGAGCTCTGAAGGCGCGCTCTACAATGACGGCACGGGCGGCGCGGATAAGGCCGACGACGGCGTGCCGCCGGGCGGCACGCACGTGTACGTGTGGCCCGTGCCGGCGCGCGCCGGCCCCGGCCCGCACGACGGCAGCTCGGTGATGTGGATGTACCATTCGCACTTGGACGAGACCCGCGACGTGAACACCGGACTGCTCGGCGTGATGATCATCACGGCACGCGGCTTGGCGCGACCCGACGGCTCGCCCAAGGACGTGGACCGCGAGATCGTGACGTCGTTCGCCCAGGTGCACGAAGAGGACAGCTGGCTTACGGATGAGAACAAGCTCCCGCCGGGCGTCGGTCCCGAGTCCCCGGTACCTAATCAGTCCGAGCGCCAGAACTTCTATCCATACTTCGTTAAGTTCTCGATTAACGGCTTTGTGCACGGTAGCCTGCCGATCTCAGCGCTCACCGTGCGCAGGGGCCAGCGGGTGCGGTGGTACGTGATGAGCTCGACCAACGATTTTGACTTTCACTCACCGCATTGGCACGGAAACGTCGTGACGATCGGCGGTATGCGAACCGATGTCACGACGATGGGGGCGATGGGCATGGTCGTGGCCGACATGGTGCCGGACAATCCCGGCACGTGGCTGTTCCATTGCCACATCACGTTCCATAACGCCGCCGGCATGGCGGTGCGGTACGTCGTGGCGCCTTAGTCGGCGGGGGTCGCCTCGGGGACCGCCCGCAGCAGCGTCGAGCCGGCACCCAGGCGGTGTTGCAACGCATCGAGGTAGGTGTAGAAGACGGGCGTCACGTACAGCGTGACGAGCTGTGAGAACGCGAGCCCGCCCACCACCGCGAGCCCCAGCGGCCGGCGCGACTCGGCGCCGGCGCCGAAGCCGATCGCCACCGGCAACGTGCCCATCAAGGCGGACATGGTGGTCATCATGATCGGGCGGAAGCGGATGCTGCACGCCTCGACGATCGCGTCGCGCGCCGACTTGTGCCCGGTGCGCTCGGCCTCGAGCGCGAAGTCGATCATCATGATCGCGTTCTTCTTGACCAAGCCCACCAGCATGATGATGCCCACGAACGCATAGATGCTCAGGTCGGTCCCGAAGACGAGCAGCGTGAGCAGCGCGCCGAAGCCCGCGAACGGCAGGCCGGATAGAATCGTGAGCGGGTGGATGAAGCTCTCATACAGGATCCCGAGCACGATGTAGATGACGACGACTGCGAGGAACAGCAGGAACAGTAGTCCCTGCTGGCTCGCCTGGAACGCCTGCGCCGTGCCCGAGAAGCTCGTGCTGATGGTGGCGGGCAGGGTGGCGCGCGCCGTGCGATCGACGGCGCTCACGGCGTCGCCGAGGGCGACGCCAGGGGCGAGGTTGAAGGACAACGTGACCGACGGCAGCTGGCCGCTGTGATTGACGCTGAGCGGGCCCAGGCCCGAGCTCACCTGTGCCACGGCGCCGAGCGGCACGAGCTGGCCCTGGTGGGAGCGGACGTAGAGCATCTGGAGTGCCGATGCATCGCGCTGGTATTGCGGCAGCAGCTCCATGATCACCCAGTACTGATTGTTGGGCGTATAAATCGTCGAGACCTGGCTCGAGCCGAAAGCGTCGAACAGGACGTTCTCGACGTCACCGGCGGTTACGCCGAGCGCCGCGGCGCGATCGCGATCGAGATTGACGCTCACCTGCGGGTTCTTGATCTGCAGGTCGCTGGTCACGTCGAGCAGGCCCGGCAGGGCCCGCAACTTGGCCTCGAGCTTCGCCGCCTCCGAGTACAGCGTCTCCATGTCGGGGCTCTGCAGCGTGAACTGATACAAGCTCTTGGTGGGCCGGCCCCCGATGCGGATCACCGGCGGGACGGACAGGTACACGCGGATGCCGGGAATGGCGTTGAGCTTCGGCTGGAGCTCCCGAATGACGGCGTCGGCATTGGGGCGCTGGCCACGGGATGCGAGGTGGAGGCTGACGCGTCCCTGATTCATCGTGCCGCCGCCCACCGTGGACATGAAGTCCGCCACGTAGGGATCGTGCAGCAGCACGTCGGCCACGGCTTGCTGGTGCTGCACCATCGCGTCGTACGACGTGCCCTCGATCGTTTCGGTCGTGCCCGAGATGGTGCCGATGTCCTCCGTCGGGATGAACCCCTTCGGCACGATCACGAACAGGATGGCAGTCCCCACCAGGATGCCGCCCGAGAACGCCAGCGCGACCGGCCGGTGGTCCATCACCCAACCGAGCGTGCGCTCGTACAGCGCCAGCGTGCGCTGGTAGAAACGCTCTGTGGCCTCGTAAAAGCGGCCGTGGCTGGCTTCCTTGGAGGGCCGCAGGAAGCGGCTGCACAGCATCGGCGTGAGCGTCAGCGACACGAAGCCCGAGACTAGGATCGCGATCCCGATGGTGACGGCGAACTCGTGGAACAGCCGCCCCAACAGTCCGCCCATCAGCAGCACAGGAATGAAGACGGCGGTGAGCGACAGCGTCATCGACACGATGGTGAAGCCGATCTCGCGCGCGCCGTCCAGGGCGGCCTGAAACGCGGGTTTCCCCATCTCCATGTGACGCACGATGTTCTCGAGCATCACGATGGCGTCGTCCACTACGAACCCCACCGACAACGTCAGCGCCATCAAGGACAGGTTGTCGAGGCTGTATCCCAGCACGAACATCGCGGAGAACGTGCCGATGATCGAAAGCGGCAGCGCCAGGCTCGGGATGACGGTGGCGGAGACGTTCTTCAGGAACAGGAAGATCACCATCACCACGAGACACAGCGTGATGAACAGGGTCGTCTTAACGTCGCGTACCGAGTCGCGGATGGGGACCGAGCGATCGTACAACGTGCGCACTTCGACGGACCCGGGCAGCTGCAGGCGCAACCGCTGCATCGCCTGCTTCACGCCATCCGCCACCGCGACCGTGTTGGTGCCCGGCTGCCGTTGGATCGCGAGTACAATGGCGCGCACGCCGTCGAACCAGCTAGCCGTGTGATTGTCCTGCACGTCATCCAGCACCTGGCCCAAGTCCTGGAGCCGCACCGGCGCGCCGTTGCGGTAGGCCACGACGAGCGAGCGGAACGCCGGGGCGCTTTGCAGCTGGCCGTCGGCCCGGACCGTATATGCCGTGTTGGAGCCCCACAGGACCCCCGTGGGCAGGTTCACGTTCCAGGCGGCCACGGCGTCCGCGACCTCCTGGGTACTGACGCCGCGCGAGGCGAGCGCGCGCGGGTCGAGCTGGATGCGCACCGCGTACTTCTGCGAGCCGTACACCTGCACCTGCGCCACGCCCGACACCGTCGACAGCCGCTGCGCCAGGAACGTCTCGGCGTACTCGTCGAGGGCCGAGAGCGACAGCGTCTTGGAGGTGAGTGCGAGGTAGAGGATGGGGGAGTCCGCCGGATTCACCTTCTGGTAGGACGGCGGCAGGATCCCCGGGGGCAGCTGGCGCAGGGTCTTGGAGATGGCGGCCTGCACGTCCTGGGCGGCGGCGTCGATGTCGCGCGACAGGTTGAACTGCAGCGTGATCGACGTACTCCCCAGGCTGCTCGTGGACGTGAGCGCGTCGAGGCCGGCAATGGCCGAGAATTGTTTTTCGAGCGGCGTGGCCACGGCCGCCCCCATGGTCTCGGGGCTCGCGCCGGGCAGGCCGGCTGACACGGTGATCGTCGGGAAATCGACGTTGGGCAGATCGCTCACCGGCAGCAGCCGGTAAGCCATCAAGCCGAACATCAGGATGCCCAGCATCACGAGCGTCGTGGTGACGGGACGCCGGATGAAGAGTGCGGAGATGCTCACGGTTTGCTGCCGCCCTCACCCACGGTTTGCAGCCCCGCCTTCACGTCGACTTTCGCGCCAGCGGTGAGCCGCATCTGGCCGTCGGTGACCACCTGGTCGCCGGGGCGGAGGCCCGCGGCGATAACCGCAATGCTGTCGCTGGTCCGCGCCACCGTCACGTTTTGCGGCACCGCGGTGCCGTCGGGATTGATGACGAAGACGTACGTGCCTTGCTGGCCGGTGAGCACGGCCGGCGCCGGGATGACGATGGCGTCCACCTGCACGCCCAGCACCAGCGACACGTTGGCGAATTCGCCGGGCCACAGCCGCCCGTCGAGATTGGCGAATTCGGCCTTGAGCGAGACGGTGCCGGTGGTCGAGTCCACGTGGTTGTCGATGAACGACAGCAGGCCGCGGATCGGGGGCGCGGTGTCGTCCGCCACGCGGGCGAAGACGTCGCGCGCCGACCGGCTTGCCCGTTGCAGCTCCGGCAGGCGCGCGGCCGGCACGGCGAAGCGCACGCGAATGGGCCGCAGCTGATTGATGGTGACGAGCGGGTCGCCGCCGGTCGAGCGGATCTGGTTGCCTTCGTGGATGAGCAGGCTGCCGGTGCGGCCCGCGATGGGCGCGCGGATGGTGGCGTAGTCGAGGTTCAACTGCGCCGTCTGCAACGCCGCCGAATCGCCCCGCACGGCCGCGGCGAGCGCCGCCGCCGCCGCTTCCTTTTGTTGGTAGTCCTCCTGGGTCACGCTGTTACCCGTGACCAGGTCGTGGTAGCGCTTCGCTTCCTGGTCGGCGTTCTGCCACTGCACCACATCGCGGGCCAGAGCCGCTTCGGCCCCGGTGAGCGCGGCGCGGTAGGGGCGGGGGTCGATCTCGAAGAGCACCTGGCCCGCGGCGACCTCGTCGCCTTCGCGGAACCGCACTCGCTGCAGCATGCCCCCGACCTGCGACGTGACGGCGACGGTGCGGATCGGCTCAACCGTACCGGGCGCGGCGATGGTGTAGGGCACGGCGCGCCGCTCCGCGCGGGCGACGGTGACGGGGACGCGGGCGCCGCTCGCGGCCTGGGAGCGGGTGCAGCCCGCGACAGCTGCGGCCAGCACGCTGCCGGCAATCGCTGCCGGTCGGAATCGCAGGAATGTGCGCATGTACGGACCTTCTACATACGCACAGAAGGGGTGGAACGTGAAGGGGGCGCGCCGCTTGCCACGCGCGAAATCTCGCCTCCCGGCCTACCCACGGGAATGGTAGCCGTGTCAGCCCTTACTGGCTGGTCCCTGTCCCAGCTGGGAGAGCCGGTGGGTAAGGCCCCGGGGCGGCGACACTCGACCGGTTTCTTGCATCTTCTGGGACCGCGGATCTCTCATCCTGCGTTAGCGCGTTCTTCATCCCCGCTGAGTTCTATTGCTGTTACGAGCACGCGAGTGTTCCGATTCATGATGATCTCGGCGTGCAGGTTTGAAAGGAGCTGGCATATGTGGCAGTCGAAAAGTGATAGCAACCTTGAGCGGGACGTCAGGGAGGAATTGGCGTTCGATCCGAGGGTGGACGTGAAAGCAATCGCCGTCTCGGCGAAAGGTGGCGTTGTTACGCTCAGTGGATCCGTGCCGACGTATGCCGCGAAGGTCGCGGCGTACCATGACGCCGAGCGCGTCGGTGGTGTCAGCGTCCTCGTGGAGCACATGGACGTGTCGCTGCCCGACACGCACGCTCGCAGCGACGCGGACCTCGCCAAGGCTGCGGCCGACGCGCTGCGCTGGGACGTTGAGGTGCCCGATGGCAAGATCAAGACCTCGGTTCGCGACGGATGGGTCACGCTTGAGGGGACGGTGGATTGGCAGTACCAACGTCTCGCAGCCGATGGGGCAGTTCGCTACCTCGTCGGGGTCAAAGGAGTCAGCGATTTGATCGTAGTCTCTCCCTCACAGGGGAAATCGGTCGATGTGAAGCAACACATCAAGGCAGCGCTGACGCGAAGTGCGGAGGCTGATGCACAGCGAATCACTGTTGACACCGCTGACGGTGGCAGCGTCACGCTCCGTGGCACGGTGCACTCATGGGCAGAGCGGGATGAGGCGGTGCGGGCGGCGTGGGCCACCCCAGGCGTCCGAGAGGTTCAGGACGAGTTAACCTACGTGTAGTGCCGCCGCGGCCGGTGGGGCAAGCGGGGCACCACCTTGAAACGGGGGAACGGCAATGGCCGGCGACAAGGGCAAGAGCAAGGATCATCGTGGAACGAAGCGGTTCTACAAAAAGGGCTCGAACCCCTTGGCCCCGCACGAGCGCCATCACGGCGAGGCAGCGCACCCGCATGCGCCTGAGGGGCCGCACGGGACCCGGGAATACCTGGCGGACCGGGTCGACGGCGCACGGGACCTCTATCTGCTCGCCCTGGCGTTGGGAGTGCGCGGGGACAGGGCGCCCCTGTTCGGTCGGATGATCCGAGAGGCCCGGATTCATTTCACTATCGTGATCGAAGAGTGCCGCATCGCCGGCCTCGACACGAGTGCGATCGCCGTGATGCTCGGCAAGAAGAACGAGGAGCTGGTGGACAGCATCAGGCCCGAGATCTGGGGACGTTTGGAGCAACTCATCGCCCAGCGAGCGCGCGGCCACGATAAAGGAGAAAGGCTTCCTTAAGCCAGGGGGCGGGGAGCGTGCGTTGGAACGCTCCGTGCCGCGACAGTCTGGCACCACTTTGCCGCGCCCGATTACCCACTGTGGGGCGTGCTCGCCCGCGTCCGCTCCGCCGCCGTGCTCGGCATCGATGCCTACCTGGTCGACGTCGAGACCGACATCGCCAACGGCCTCCCCACGTTCGCGACGGTCGGCCTGCCCCAGGGCGCCGTGAAGGAGGGTCGCGAGCGCGTCTACGCCGCGATCGCCAACACCGGCTACACGTTCCCCTTGAAGCGCATCACCGTAAACCTGGCGCCGGCCGACATTCGCAAGGAGGGCTCGGCCTTCGACCTGCCCATCGCCGTGGGCATTCTCGCCGCCACCGAGCAGATCGGCGGCGCCCGGATCGGCGGCGTAGTGGTGTTGGGGGAGCTGGGACTCGAGGGCGCGATCCGGCCGGTACGCGGCGCGTTGCCGGTGGCCCTCGCGGCCCGCGCCGCGGGCGCGCAGACGCTGGTGCTGCCCCGCGAGAATGTCGCCGAGGCGGGTGTGGTGTCGGGGCTCGACGTGCGCGGCGCGGCAAGCCTCGCCGAGCTGGCCGACTTCCTCGACGGCAAGGCGGAGCTGCCGCGCGCCGCCGTGGACGTGGCGCGGCTGTTCGATGAGCGCGCGCAGGACGAAGTGGACTTCGCCGACGTAAAGGGGCAGGCGCACGCGAAACGCGCGCTCGAGGTGGCGGCGGCGGGGGGCCACAACATTCTCATGGTGGGCCCGCCGGGCTCGGGCAAGACGATGCTGGCGCGCCGCCTGCCCACCGTCTTGCCGCGGATGAGTCTCGACGAGGCGCTCGAGACGACGAAGATCCATTCCGTGGCGGGCGTGCTGCCGCTGGGCGAGTCGCTCGTGGCGCGGCGGCCATTTCGCGCGCCACACCACACCATCTCGGACGCGGGCCTGATCGGCGGGGGGTCCTACCCGCGGCCCGGCGAGGTGAGCCTCGCGCACGGCGGCGTGCTGTTTCTCGATGAGCTGCCCGAGTTCCGGAAGAACGTGCTCGAGGTGTTGCGCCAGCCGATGGAGGACGGCTGCGTCACGATCTCGCGCGCGTCGATGAGTCTCTCCTATCCCGCGCGCTTCATGCTCGCCGCCGCGATGAATCCGTGTCCCTGCGGCTACTGCGGCGACCCGCGCCGCGCCTGCTCGTGCGGCCCGCTCGGCGTGCAGCGTTATCTGGCCCGCGTGTCGGGGCCGTTGCTCGACCGCATCGACCTTCATCTGGAGGTGCCGGCCGTGCAGTACCACGCGTTGGTGGATCAGGGCGGGGGCGAGCCCAGCGCCGCCATCCGCGAGCGGGTGGACCGCGCGCGGACGTTGCAGCGGGAGCGATTCACGCAACGTGCGGGGATCTACGCCAACGCCCATATGGCGCCGCGCGACATCCGGGCGTTCTGCCGCGTCACCGACGGGGCCGACGCGCTGCTCAAGACGGCACTGACGCGGCTGGGCCTATCGGCGCGGGCCTACCATCGGATCCTCAAGATCGCGCGCACCATCGCGGACCTGGATCGCGCGCCTGACCTGCAACCGAAACACGTGAGCGAGGCGATTCAGTACCGCAGCCTCGACCGGCGCGGGGTGTAGGCGGAGGGTCAGACGACGTCGTAGTGCCGCACAGTCAGCTCGCGTTCCACCAAATACGCCGCATCCTCGGGGTAGAAGCGGGCGACGTCGACCTGTGCGCCGGCAAAGGCGGTCACGTCCCGCAAGTCATTCCAAAAAGAAATGAAGACGAACTCGGCCTGCTCACCGACGATGCGTCGCAGCACCGTAACCCCGCGGTTGCCGGGCGTCGCGCGGCAGTCGCGCACGCCGGTCCGCTCGAGGTATGCGGCGTAGGCATCGCCATCGGCGGCGCGAGTGGCGCCGCGCCACACCCGAGCGATCATGATTGGGCGGCCTGGCGAGCGGGCGACGATACCGCGGGCGCACCTGCCCGTCCGGCGGCCACAAAGTGGGAGAACTGGATCCACACGACCGCGCCCAGAATCAGCGCCATGGCGACGAACGTGCGCGCCGTGACCGGCTCGTGCAGCAACAACCCGCCCAACAGCACCGCGATCACCGGGTTCACATAGGCGTACGTCCCGACGATGGTGGCCGGCGCGTGGCGCAGGGCGTAGGAATACGAGCTATAGCCCACGATCGAGCCGAAGATGACGAGATAGAGCATCGCCAGGGCGGCCTTGCCACTCCAATGGAGGGCGGCGGCCTCGCCGGCCAACAGGCCTACGAGCGTCACAAACGTCCCGCCAGCGATCATCTGAATGCTCGCCGAGATATAGGGGCTCGCCTGCGTGGGGTGGCGCTTGAAGTAGATGGAGCCGAACGCCCACGACGCGCTGGCACAGGTGAGCGAAATCGGGCCGCGCAGATCGGAATGCAGGATCGCGCGCGGGTTGGTTCCCACCAGCAAGGCGGTTCCGAGGAAGCCCACGCCCAGCCCGGCGATGACGCGCCAGCTGAGCCGGCCCGGTCCCCCCGGCACGATCGAATCAAAGAACGCCATCCACAGGGCGACGGTGACGACGAAAATGCTCGCCACACCCGACGCGACGTACTGCTCGGCCCACACCACGAAGGCATTGCCGCCGGCCAACAGGAACAGGCCGACAATCGCCTGGGTGCGCCATTCGGCGGCGGTCGCGGGAAAACGGTACCCGAGCCCGCGGGCGATCCCGGCCAGCAGCAACCCTGCGGCCAGGAAGCGCAGGCCCGCGAACAGGAATGGCGGCCAGATCTCCACGCCGACGCGGATCGCGAGGTACGTGGAGCCCCAGAACACGCACACCAGCAGATAGGCGATCAGTGCCTTGCCGCGCAGCGCCGCCATCAGTCGGCCTCCGGGAGGGTCAGGCCGGGCTTTGCCATTTCGGATGCTCCGCCGATGATTGTCGGACTACACGTAGGCGCTTATGCTCGACCAACAGTCCTACCATATGATAGGTTCCGTCCTGTGTTACGATCTATCCATTTCTTGCGTCTGAATTGTCCTTTGATTGGGACACCGTAAGTCATTAAGATTCGGTCATGTCCGAATCCCCCGAACTGACGGCGCTGCGCGACACCGTCCGCGGCTTCGCGTCAGCCCTGGTCGGTTACTCGGGGGGTGTGGATTCGGCGCTGCTCGCGGTGCTGCTGCGCCAGGAGTTGGGACGCGCGCGCATGCTCGCAGCCATCGGCCGCAGCGCGTCGTACCCGTTGGCCCAATGGGAGGCGGCGCGCGACATCGCCGCGCGGTTCGACATCCCCGTGGTCGAACTCGAGACGCGCGAGCTGGACGATTCCCGTTACTTGGCGAACCCCACCAACCGCTGCTTCTTCTGTAAGAGCGAGCTGTGGTCACGGCTCGTGCCGGAGGCCCGCGCGCACGGGCTCGCGGTGGTGTGCGACGGCACCAACGCCGACGATCTGCACGAGCACCGGCCTGGCCATGCCGCGGGGCGCGCCGCCGGCATCCGCTCACCGCTGGCCGAGGCGGGCGTGACGAAGGCTCAAGTGCGCGCCGCCGCCCGCGCGGTCGGATTGCCGAACTGGGATGCGCCGGCGGCTCCGTGTCTGTCCAGCCGCGTGCAGTACGGCATTCCGGTCACGTCGCGGCGACTCGCCCAGGTGGAAGCAGCCGAGGCGTACCTGCGCGGATTGGGTGTGACGGGAGACCTGCGGGTGCGGCACTTGGGGGAAGCGGCGCGCGTAGAGGTCGGGCCGGGGTGGGTCGCGCGGCTCTGCGGGCTGCTCCCCGAGGTGAGCGAGCGGTTCCGCGCCTTGGGATTCACCGCCGTCGAGATCGATCCGCGCGGCTACCGTCGCGGCAGTTTGATCCTCGAGCGGCACCCGGCTCAGTGAGATTGTTCGTGGCCATCAACTTTCCCGATGCGTTGCGGCAGGGCCTGTGGTCAGCCACCGAAGCGCTGCGCGCGGGCGCGCTGCCGGTGCGCTGGGTGAAACCCGAGGGGATGCATCTGACGCTCAAATTTCTGGGCGAGGTAGGCGACGAGCGGCACGCGCAGTTTGCCGCGGCTTTGGAACGGGCCGCCGCGTCGAGCCGCGCCGTGACGGTGACCGTAGGGGAGCTCGGGGCCTTTCCCGACCCACGCCGGCCCCGCGTGCTGTGGGCCGGCATATCGCCCGAGCCGGCGCTGGAGCTGTTGCAACATCGCGTGGAGCAGGAATTCGGGCCGCTGGGCTTCCCGCCAGAGGGGCGGCCGTTCCGGCCGCACCTCACGCTCGGCCGGGCGGAGCGCGGCGCGAGCGCCGCGGCGTTCGGGGGCCTGGAAGGGATGCTGAACGGCGTGTCTTTCGAGGAGACGGTGACGGTGTCTTCCGTGGAGTTGATGCGCAGCACACCCAAGCGGTCGGGGGCGGAATATCAGCCCGTGAGCAGTGAACGGCTGTCTTAAAGGCTTCGCGCGCCTCGGCTGTCTCGCCGCGATCATCATCGCGGCGGTGGCCGTGTGGTTGTATCGCGATCCGATCGGGCGCCAAGCGGCCCACTGGTTCGGCCGCCATTCGACCGCGCTTCCCCCGGTGGCCGACACGTCGGTGGGCGCGCCCACGCCCGCTGCCTTGGCGTCCGCCGAAGCGAAGCTGCAAGCGTTAGGGCAACCCAGCGGTCCTGACTCCGTCGTCTTGAACGCGAACGAGATGGCGTCGCTCATCGGGCGCGGTATCGACTGGAGCGTGCGCAAGGCGTTCGACTCCCTGCGCGTGGAGCTGCTGAACGGGCGGCTGGCCGTGGACACCCGGCTCGACACGAGCGTCATCCCGGAGAGCGAGCTGGGCCCCCTGAAGGGGATGCTGGCGCCGCGTGAGCCCCTGCGGATGGTCGGAACCCTGCAGGTAGGGCGGCCGGGCGTGGCGCGCTGGACGGTGACCGACCTGTCGCTGCGTGGCTTCGCGCTTCCCGGTCCCGCCGTGCAGGCGCTGACGCGCCGGGTGGCCGGTGCCGGCTCGGACGGCGCGATCGCCGTGCAGATATCTCCCGCGGTCGCCGACATCGTCGTGGGTCCGGCGGGCGTCATCCTGTATCGTCGGGCGCGCCACTGAGCCGCCGCGTCCTGGTTGTCGACGACGAAAAGGGCATTCGCGAGGCCCTGAAGCAGGTTCTCGAGTTCGAGGAGATCGAGGTGCAGACCTGTGCGTCGGGGGGAGAGGCGCTGCAGGTCTATCCTGCCTTCCACCCGCATCTCGTCTTTCTGGACGTGAAAATGCAGGGCATGGACGGGCTCGAGACGCTCGCTAAGCTGCGCCTGCTGGACCCGCACGCGCAGGTGGTGATGATCTCGGGGCACGGCACGATCCAGACCGCGGTCGAGGCGACCCAGCTCGGCGCCTACGACTTCCTCGAGAAGCCGCTCGACACCGACCGCATCCTGCTGACGCTGCGCAACGCGCTGCAGCACGTGGAGCTCACGAGCCAGAATCGGCGGCTCAAGGAAGAGGTCCACGCCCAGTATGAGATTGTGGGGTCGAGCAAGCCGATCCGTCAGGTGATCGAGCGGATTGAGAAAGTGGCGCCGACCGAGGCGCGCGTGCTGATCACGGGGGAGAACGGGACCGGCAAGGAGCTGGTGGCCCGCGCGATCCATGCGTTGTCACCGCGCGCCGAGGGGCCGTTCGTGGAGGTGAATTGCGCGGCCATTCCCAGCGAGTTGATCGAGAGCGAGCTGTTCGGGCACGTGAAGGGCAGCTTCACGGGCGCCGTCGCCGACCGCGCCGGCAAGTTCGAGCTGGCGGACGGCGGCACGTTGTTCCTCGACGAGATCGCCGACATGAGCGCGAGCGCGCAAGCCAAGGTCCTGCGCGCGCTCCAGGACGGCGTGATCACGCGCGTCGGCTCCGGCAAGCCGATCACGGTCAACGTCCGCGTGGTGGCCGCCACCAACAAGGACCTGAGCCGTGAGATTCAGGACGGCCGTTTTCGCGAGGATCTGTTATACCGGCTGAACGTGGTGCCGATCGAGGTGCCGCCGTTGCGCGAGCGGCGCGGCGACGTCCCCCAGCTGGTGCAACACTTCATCGCGCTGCTGGCGCGGACGAGCGGATTGCCGCCGCGACCGATCGCGCCCGACGCGGTGCGCCGGCTCGCGGCGGCCGAGTGGCCGGGCAACATCCGCGAGCTGCGCAACGCCCTGGAGCGGCTGCTGATCCTCGCTCCGGGCGCCGAAGTAACGGAAGCAGACGTGCAGCAGATGGTCGAGCGGCGGGGGCGCGACGGCGGGCGTGCCGCGCCCGCCGCGGGATCCTTTCTCGGCGCCAGAACGTTTGAGGAGTTCAAGCAAGAAGCCGAGCGCGTGTTTCTGCTCGCCAAGCTGCAGGAGCACGACTGGAACGTCTCGGAAACGGCGCGTACGTTGGACATGCCGCGCAGCAATCTCTACAAGAAGATCGAGCGCTACGGGCTCGTGCGGGAGGCGTAGTGGCGGACAAAGAGAAGGACCGGGACTGGGACAAAGAGCTGCGGGAGGTCGACCGGCTGATCGCCAAGAACCTGCCCCAGGCCGAGCCCTCGCTGGGACGGCACGCGCCGGCGCCGCACGCGGCGGCTAGTGCCTCGCGACCCGCCGCTGGTCCCGCCCTCCCCGCCGCCCGCGCCTCGGCCGGGCAGTGGCTCGGCACGTGGGTGCGCGTGGGGCTGGGCCTGCTCATCGGTATCGGGATGACGCAGTGGCCGTACACCCACGGCTGCGGCCTCAAGCTGATGTTCTATCTCGTGGGGGTCGTGGCGGTGATCACGGCCGGCGTGTGGAGCGGCCTCTCGTCGTGGCGCCGCCGCCTCGGCGTCGCGCACGTCCTGTCACAAGTGCTCATCGTGTGGGGGCTGGTGCTGGCCGCACGCGAGGTCCTCCCGCGCACGGGCTACGCCAAGGCCGCCGCGACCTGGCTGTGTCAATAGCTGACAACGGATGACGGACGACGGATGACTGAGACATTCAAGAACTTCATTGCCGGTGCCTGGGTCGAGCCCGCCACCGGGGCCTACTTCGAGAACCACAACCCCGCGGACTGGAACGACGTGATCGGCCGGTTCCCGCGCTCGGGGCCCGCCGACATGCTGCGAGCGATCGAATCGGCCAAGCGCGGCTTCGCCCGCTGGTCCAAGACCCCGGCCCCGCTCCGCGGCCAGGTGCTCCAGCGGGTGGCGCAGCTGCTCGTCGAGCGGAAGGAAGTGATCGCGCGGGCGATGACGCGAGAAATGGGCAAGGTGCTCACCGAGACGCGCGGCGACGTGCAGGAGGGTATCGACACCGCGTTCTACGCCGCGACCGAAGGCCGCCGGCTCTTCGGCCGGGTGGTGCCCTCGGAGCTCGCCAGCAAGTGGGCCATGACGTATCGCCGGCCGATCGGCGTGGCGGGTCTGATCACGCCGTTCAATTTCCCGTTGGCGATCCCCACGTGGAAGATGTTCCCCGCGCTGCTCTGCGGCAACGCCGTGATCTTCAAGCCCGCTGAGGACGTGCCGCACACGGGCCATCTCCTGATGGAAGTGTTGATCGATGCGGGGTTGCCGCCCGAGGTGGTGCAGCTGGTGCATGGCCAGGGGTCGGTGGTGGGGCGGGCGCTGATCGAGCATCCCGATGTTCCGGTGATCTCGTTTACGGGCTCCACCGAGACCGGATCGATCATCGGCGCGACGTGCGGCAAGATGCACAAGCGGCTGTCGCTCGAGATGGGCGGCAAGAACGCGATGATCGTGCTGGACGATGCGGACCTGGACCTGGCGCTCGACGGCGTGCTGTGGGGGGCGTTCGGGACGACGGGCCAGCGCTGCACGGCGACGAGCCGTCTCGTCTTGCAGGACAAGATCCACGATCGCTTCCTGAAGATGGTGTGCGACCGCGCCGAGCGGCTGCGGTTGGGTCCCGGCCTGGAGGACAAGACCGAGGTGGGGCCGCTGATCCACGAGGAGGCGCGGCAGAAGGTGGCGCGCTACGTCGACCTCGCCAGGGAGGAAGGAGCCGAGGTGGCGATCGGCGGCAAGATCCCGGGGGACAAACGGCTCGAATGCGGCTGGTTCTACGAGCCCACGGTGTTCGCGGGGGTGAAGCCGGGGATGCGGGTCGAGCAGGAGGAGATCTTTGGGCCGGCGCTCGCGGTGATCAAGGTCAAGGACCTGGCCGAGGCGGTCCGGGTGAACAATGACGTGGTCTACGGTCTGTCGAGCTCGATATACACCCGGAACGTGAACGCGGCGTTCCGGGCGATGGAGGACCTGGACAACGGCATCACCTACGTCAACGCCCCGACGATCGGTGCGGAGGCCCATCTGCCGTTCGGGGGCGTCAAGCAGACGGGGAACGGCCACCGGGAGGGAGGGTGGGAGGTGTACGATTTCTACTCCGAGACGAAGACCGTCTACGTCGACTACTCGGGGATGCTGCAGCGCGCGCAAATCGACACCTACGCGCAGTGAAAGGGTGACGCAGATCACGTCGGGGGGCGCTAGCGTGCCGCCCCGATGGAGCACGAAGCGCTGGTGATCATTCTCTCCGCGGGCGGCTCGCCGCTCGCTGGGGACACGCTCGACGCGTTGCCTGACGCGCGCGCGACCTGGGTGCGGGTCGAGCGCGAGGGCGACGCCGCGTGTCTCGCCGCCCGTGTCCGTCACGCCGACGCCCCTGACCAGTTCCGGGACCGGATCCGGCAGTGGGGGGCAGCCCGGGGGTGGACGGTGACCGTTGCGCGCCGGGCGCCGGATCGCTAAAGTAAATCACATGCATCACTTGGGGGCTCCCCGGCTGGTTCAGGGCGCGCAACGTGCGCCCGCAGGATCCGCCGCCCCCGAGAAACGCCGCTCCCGGCTGGCGCGATGGTTCGACAGCTGGATGCGTTCGCTGGGCATGGCGTTGGTGTTGTTCCTCATCATCCGCACTTTCCTTATCGAAGCATTCCGGATTCCGTCGGGCAGCATGGAGAAGACGCTGCTCGTGGGCGATTTCTTGTTCGTGAACAAAGCCGCCTATGGCGCCCAGATTCCGGGTACCAACGCGCGGCTGCCGCATTTCACCGAGCCGGCGCGGGGCGACGTGGTCGTGTTCCCCTATCCACGCGATCCGTCACTTAATTTCGTGAAGCGCGTGATCGGAGTGGGCCGCGACGTCATCGAGATGCGCGACGGCACCGTGTTGGTGAACGGCCGCACGCTGAAGGAGCCGTACGTGCAGCGGCGTGATCCGTGGCACGACATCACGTCGCCCGAGTTCAACTGGCAGCGCGCGTACTACGCGGACAGCGATCCCGAAGCCCGGCAGCGTTACCGGCCGACACGCGATACCTGGGGTCCGTTGCTGGTGCCGGCGGGGCGGCTCTTCGTGATGGGCGACAACCGGGACAACTCGTCGGACTCCCGCTACTGGGGGTTCGTGAACGCGGCTACCGTCAAAGGGCGGCCGCTCTTCGTCTATTTCAGCTATGACCAGGACGCGCGCGACGCGCTGCCCTGGCTGACCGACATCCGTTGGCGCCGGCTGGGCTCGCTGATTCGTTGAGGCCCGGCCGGACGCGGCGCGCCTGCCGTCGGCGCGCCGGCTGTTTGTGGTTGTAGGCGGCACTGTATCCGATGGAGGGAGTGCTCGAGCCCATGCAATTGTCCTCGGCGAGACGCACGTCATTCGACGAAGGATCGCTCGATCAGTATCTGCGCGAAATCAGCCAGTACCCCCTCATCACGCGCGAGGAGGAGGTGGTCCTCGCCCAGCGCATCAAGCAGAGCGACCCGGAGGCGCTCGACAAGCTGGTCCGCTCCAACCTCCGCTTCGTCGTCTCGGTGGCGAAGAAGTATCAGAACCAGGGCGTCTCGCTCGCCGATCTGATCAACGAGGGCAACCTCGGCCTGATCCGCGCGGCCCACAAATTCGACGAGACCAAGGGCATCAAGTTCATCTCCTACGCGGTGTGGTGGATCCGCCAGGCGATTCTCCAGGCCCTGGCCGAGCAGTCGCGTATCGTGCGCGTGCCGCTCAACCGGGCCGGCACGCTGCACCGCATCGGCAAGCGCTCCGCTTCGCTACTCCAGGAGCTGGGCCGCGAGCCGACGGTGGAGGAGATCGCCGAGGGCATGGACATCTCCCAAGAAGAGGTCGCCAAGACCCTCTCGATCTCGCAGGCTCATCTTTCGCTCGATGCGCCGCTCACCCCGGGCGAGGACAACAAGCTGCTCGACTACCTGCCCGACACCACCAATCCCGGCCCCGACGACGAGATCTTCGAGCACGCCCTCACGGAGTCGATCGAAGAGGTCCTCGCCACGCTGAAGGAGCGGGAGGCCAAGATCCTGCGCCTGTATTTCGGGCTCGACGGTGCGGAGCCGAAGACCCTCGAGGAGATCGGGGCCCTGCTCGGGATCACCCGGGAACGCGTGCGGCAGATCAAGGAAAAGGCCCTGGCGCGGCTGCGGCACGTAAGCCGCGCGCGGGCGTTGGAGAGCTTCCTGTCCTAGCCTAGGCGGGGCTCTGTATATTCCCCGCCTATGGCCGCCCTCGCCTCTTTCGATGTCTCGACCGGCGCCGACCTCCAGGAGGTCGACAACGCCGTCAATCAGGCCACCAAAGAGATCCTGCAGCGTTACGACTTCAAAGGGTCGAAGGCCGCGATCGCCTTCGATCGCCCCAAAGCGGTGCTGACCCTGACGGCGGATGACGACTTCAAGATGAAGGCGCTGTTCGACGTGTTGCAGACCAAGCTCGTGAAGCGCGGCGTGCCGGTGAAGAACCTGGAGCTGGGCGAGGTCACGCCCGCCACGGGAGACACCGTGCGGCGCGAGATCAAGCTCACGCAGGGCATCGCGCAGGAAAAGGCCAAGGCCATCGTGAAGGCGATCAAGGATCGGAAATTCAAGAAGGCGCAGGCCGCGATTCAGGGCGAGGAAATCCGCGTGCAGGCACCCTCCAAGGACGAGCTGCAGGAAGTGATCGCGTTCTTGCGCCAACAGGATTTCGGCATCGAGCTGAAATTCGGCAATTACCGCGGATGAGGCTCGGCGTCATCTCACTCGGCTGCGACAAGGCGACGGTCGATTCGGAGCGGCTGGTGGGAGACCTGGTGGGCCACGGCGCCGTGGTGACCGCCGACCTGTCGCACGCCGACGTCATTCTCATCAATACCTGCGGCTTTATCGACGCCGCCAAGCAGGAATCGATCGACGCCATTCTGGGCGCCGCCAAGCTCAAACAGGAGGGCGACGTCAAGGCGGTCGTGGCCGTCGGCTGCCTGGTCCAACGCTATAAGAAGGAATTGCAGGACGAGATCCCCGAGGTGGACCTGTTCCTGGGTTTCTCCGATCTGCATCATCTCGTGCCCGAGCTCGCCCAGCGAGGCCTGATCGCCGACCCCGTGGCTGCTCACCCCGGCGTGCGGCAGTTCCTGGGCGATCAACCGCACGTGCGCTACCTCAAGATTTCCGAGGGCTGCGACCACACCTGCGCCTTCTGCGCCATCCCCCTGATGCGCGGCAAGCACCGCTCCGAGCCGCTGGAGCGGCTGGTGCGCGAGGCGCAGGCGCTCGAGTCGCAGGGCGCCAAAGAGATCAACCTCGTGGCCCAGGACCTGGGTCACTGGGGGCGCGACTTGGGCCAGGGCGGCCCCAAGCTGCCGGATCTGCTCGAGGCGCTGTTGCGGGAAACGACCGTCCCCTGGTTCCGCCTGCTGTACGTCTATTCGGCGGGCAT
The DNA here is from genome assembly GCA_041487875.1 of Gemmatimonadota bacterium. Taxonomy (GTDB): domain Bacteria; phylum Gemmatimonadota; class Gemmatimonadetes; order Gemmatimonadales; family GWC2-71-9; genus DATLWA01. The sequence continues at coordinate 25,677 of JBGPOE010000007.1, forward strand.
CACCGAGCGTCTGGTGGACTTGTGGGCGCGCGAGCCGCGCGTAGTGCCGTACCTCGACATGCCGATCCAGCACGCCAACGACCGGATGCTCGAGCGCATGCGCCGTCCCGAGCGCCAGCAGTCTTTGCGCCAGAAGATTGCCTGGCTCCGCGCCGCAGTGCCCGACGTCGCGCTGCGCACGACCTGCCTCGTGGGCTTCCCCGGCGAGACGGAGGCCGAGTACCGCGAGCTGCTCGCGTTTCTCGAGGAGGCGCAGTTCGATCGGCTGGGCGCCTTCGCGTACTCGCCGCAAGAGGGCACGCGCGCAATGCAATACCCCGACGACGTCCCCGACGAGGTGAAGCGTGAGCGCCTGGAGGAGCTGATCGAGGTGCAGCGCGCGATCTCGGGTGAGCGGCTGGCGCGCTTCGTGGGGCGCGACGTGGATGTGCTGGTGGATCGCGTGGCGGACCCGTTGGACGGCGGCGCCACGCACGTGGGCCGGGTGCAATGGCAGGCCGACGACGTAGACGGTGTCACCGCGCTCGCCAACGGCGGCTGGGCCGCGCCGGGCGCGTTCGTGCGGGCGCGGCTCGTGGGGAGCGAAGACTACGACTTTCAGGCGGTGGCACGGCTGTGACCCGTTCGCAGGAGCTGTTCGAGCGGGCCAAACAGGTATTGCCCGGGGGCGTCAACTCCCCGGTGCGGGCGTTCCGAGCGGTGGGCGGGACGCCCTTTTTCGTGGCCAGCGCCGCGGGCTGCCGGCTCACGGACGCCGACGGCAAGACGTACGTCGACTACGTGTGCTCCTGGGGGCCGCTGATCCTCGGTCACGCGCATCCCGCGGTGCTCGCGGCGATCCGTGAGGCGGCGGGACGCGGCTGGACCTACGGGGCGCCGTGTGCCGCGGAGGTCGAGCTCGCCGAGGTGGTGCGCGCCCGCATGCCCGCGCTCGAGATGATGCGGTTCGTCAACTCCGGCACCGAGGCGACGATGTCCGCGGTGCGGCTCGCGCGCGCCGCGACCGGCCGCGAGGCGATCCTCAAGTTCGCGGGCGGCTATCACGGCCACGCCGATGCGTTCCTCGTGAACGCCGGCTCCGGCGTGGCGACGCTCGGTCTGCCCGATAGCCCCGGCGTTCCAGGCGCGTTGGCCCAGCTCACTCTGACCGTGCCGTTCAACGATCTCGACCAGGTGACGGAGACGTTCCAGCGCCGCGGCGCCGACATTGCGGCGGTGATCGTAGAGCCATATCTCGGTAACGTCGGATTCATTCCGCCCGATCCGGGGTTTCACGAAGGCCTGCGCGCGTTGTGTGACCGCTACGGCGCCCTCCTCATCTTCGACGAAGTGATGACGGGGTTCCGCGTCGCGCTGGGCGGTGCGCAGGCGCGGCTCGGCGTGCGTCCCGACCTCACCACGCTCGGCAAGATCATCGGCGGCGGCATCCCCGTGGGCGCGTTCGGCGGGCGCGCGGACCTGATGCGGCGCATTGCACCGGAGGGACCCGTGTATCAGGCGGGGACGCTCTCAGGCAATCCCGTCGCGATGGCGGCGGGGCTTGCCACGCTGCAAGCGCTCGGCGCGCCGGGGGTCTACGAGACCCTGGAGCGCCGAACCGCGGCGCTGCTCTCGGGTATACGGGGCGCGGCCGCCCGCCGTAACGTGCCTGTCACGGCCGAGCATGCCGGGTCGATGTGGGGCGTCTACTTCGCCCCGCCGCCCGTCCGTGACTACGCCCAGGCCAAAGACACCGATGCGGCGCTGTTCGGCCGCTGGCACCGCGCGGCGCTCGATCGCGGTGTGTTCCTGGCGCCGTCCGCGTTCGAGGCGGCGTTCGTCTCTCTCGCCCATACGGATGCCGATATTGCCTGGACTGTGGAGCAGCTCGATCAAGCGCTGGCGGCCGCGCTGGCTCGCTAGCGCGACCCTGGTCGCGCTCGCCTGCGCCCGTCGCGCCGAAGCGCCCGCGCCCACGGCCGGTGAGCCGGAGCTGCGCGTGGGCCTGGCCGACGCCTTGCCGCGCGTGATGTTGGGCGGTGACGGTGAGCTGTTCCTCACCGACGACGCGAACGGCCAACCCATCGCCTCGGTACCAACGGGCGCCACGTGGATCGTGGTGCTCGACAGCGCCGGCGCGGGCGTCCGGCTGCTCAAGCCCGACGGCTCGCTCAGCGAGCGGCATTCCGGTGTCGCGGCGGTCAACGTCACCGAGGACCACTACGCCAGCGTGAACGGCGCGCGTTATCGCGGCCGGCTCGACGTGTACCGCGGCGCCCGCGGGCTCGTCGTCATGAACCGCGTCAAGCTCGAGAGCTACCTCGCGGGCGTGTTGGGCGGGGAAATGGGGCCGCGGCGCCCCGACGAAACCAACGCCCTGCTGGCCCAGGCGATCGTGTCACGCACGTTCGCCGTGCGGAACCGCGGCCGCTGGGAAGGGCAGGGGTTCGACGCCTACAACGACACGCGCGACCAGGTGTACGGCGGTGTGGCGGGGGAATCGTCCCAGATCTGGGATGCGCTGCGGCGCACGACCGGCGTCGTCGTCACGTACGGGGGGCAGCCGATCGACGCGTACTTCCACTCCACCTGCGGCTACAGCACGGCGGGTGTGGACGAAGCGTTTCGCACGGCGCGCCCGCAGCCGTATCTGCGTCCGGTGTCCGACGCGCAGGGCGGCGGTCATTACTATTGCGACATCTCGCCGCGCTTCCACTGGCGGGAGGAGTGGGACGGGCCAAGCCTGCGCGCCATCCTGGCGCGGACGCTATCTGCCACGATGCCGGTTGACGGCCAGGGGCTGCAGCCGATCACCGATGTGGAAGTGAGCCGGACCACGCAGTCCGGGCGGGTGGCCGAGCTGCGCATCGTGTTCGCGCGCGGCGACGTCCGGGTCGCGGGCGCGGACGTGCGCAGCGTGCTGCGCCCCGAGTCGGGGCGCCAGCTGAACAGCGCCGCGTTTCAGTTGTACGTGACCAAGCAGGATGGCGTCGTGAGCCGCCTCGTGGCCGCGGGCGCGGGCTCGGGGCACGGCGTGGGGATGTGCCAGTGGGGCGCCATCGGCCGGGCGCGGGCGGGGCAAGACTACGGGTCGATCCTCCGCACCTATTTTCCAGGGACCAAACTTGCGCGGCTGTACTGAGGCGGTCAGGCGGATGGGCGGTGTGGCGGTCGGCGTGCTGGCGGTGCTGGTGGCCGCCGGAGCGGCTGTCCGCCTGTCCGCGCAGTCGACTTTAGAGCAGTTTTCCTACGACAGTTTACGGCTGTCCGGCGTGCAACTGGATCTGGGCGCGCTCGGCTCGACGCGGTTGCGCGGCGCGATAACCGGGGGAATTCGAGTAGACTACGGCTACATCGCTCCCAACGTGCGCGTGTTGTTCGGGCTGTCGTACTTCAAGGCTCAGTTCAGCGCGCACGAGACGCAGAAGTTCGCGGCCAGGATCGCACAGCTGGTGAACGATCCCGACTCGAACTTCACGGTGGATGTGGGGGCGATCACCTGGGGCGATCTCACGGGCGACGTGGATCTGCAATACCGCCTGCCGCAGAGCCGCTCGGTGATCGCGTATGTGGGGCTCGGCGCGGGGGTGCACGTGCGGCACGGCAGCGGCCAGGCGATCGAGGGGACCTTTGTGCAGGACGCATTGAGTGACGTGACCGCGGCGCTCAACGCGACCGTCGGCACGGAGTTCGCGGTCGATAAGAACGTCCGCTTCACGCTCGACGGCCGTCTGGTGTGGACCAGCAACCTGTCGACGGTGTCGTTGCGGGGCGGCGTGATGTACCGGCTGCCGGGCAGTCGATGAACGATCCCATTCGGGTGGCGGTGATCGGGGCGGGGGGCGTGGCGCAGGTGGCCCATCTGCCGGTGCTCAACAAGTTGAAGGGCGTCGAAGTCGTGGCCATCTGCGACAACGACCTCAGCAAGGCGCAGGCGCTCGCCGGGCGCTACGACATCCGCTCGACCTACGACGACATCGAGGACGTGCTGGAGTATGCGCACCCCGATGCGATCATCATCTGTACGCCCAACCACCTGCACGAAATTCACGTCGTGGCCGCGCTCGCGGCGGGCGCGCATGTGCTGTGTGAGCGGCCGCTGGCGCTCACGGTCGACGGCGTGGAGCGCGTGCTGCAGGCGAGCGACAAGCACGGCCGCCGGGTGATGGTGGGCATGAATCATCGCTTCCGCACCGACGTGCAAGCCGTGCGCGGATTCCTGGCCGGCGGGGACCTGGGCGGCCTGCAGGCGATCCGCGCGGGTTGGCAGGTGTTCCAACCCAGCCGGCAGCAGCTCGGGTGGCGGCTGCGGCGCCAGGAGGCGGGCGGCGGCGCGCTGCTCGATCTCGGGCTGCCGCTGCTCGACCTGGGCTTGTGGCTTGCCGGCTGGCCCGCACCCAAGCGCGTTGCCGCGCACCGGGTCCCTGGCGGTGGCGACGCCGTCGAGGCTCTCGGCTCCGCCATGATCGTCTGCGAGAACGGTCTGTGGATTTCGCTCGACGTCAGCTGGCGCCACCTCGGCGAGGGGGAGCGGTTCTGGTTTGATCTCGCCGGGACCAAGGGGTCGGCGCAAATCCAGCCCCTCAAGATCTTCAAGGAATCCCACGGCAACGCGGTCGACGTCACGCCGACGGGGGCGACGAGCCGCGAGAGCCAGTTCACCCAGTCCTACCGCGCCGAGTGGACGTACTTCCTCGCGGTGATCAAGGGAGACGTGAACGCGCCGCCGCCGCGCGATCAGCTCGCGCTGCAGCGGGTGATCGACGCGATCTATCGGTCGGCCGACGAAGGACGCGACGTCCTGTTGTGAGCGGCCGGCGGGCGGCGCTCCTCATCGCGCTGGGCGCGGTCTTCCTCACCGCCAGCTATCCGCCCTTCCATCTCCCCGCCGCCAGCTTCATCGCCATCGCCCCCGCGGTGTTCTTGCTGCGGGTCCTCACCGCCCGTGGCGACCCCCGTCTGGCCTTCCGTCTTGGCTTCTGGTACGGGGTCGCCGCCAACGGGCTGGTCCTCCATTGGCTCGTCGTGGCGCTGTGGCACTTCACGCCGCTCGCGGGGCTGGGCTACCTCGCCACCGTGGCGGTGCTGGGACTGTGGTGCGCCGCGCTGTTCTGGCTGGTGGTGCGCGTGCGCGCGCGCCTGCCCACGATGCCGCTGTGGCTGCTCGTGCCGATCCTGTGGACCGCGATGGAATGGGGCATCGGGCACCAGGGCGACGTGCGCTTCCCCTGGCTCGGGCTCGGCACCTCGCTCACCGACGCGCCGGTGCTGGTGCAGTGGGCGGACATCGCGGGCGCGCGCGGCGTGACGTGGTGGCTGGTGTGGTCGAACGTGATCCTGGTGGAGGCGGCGCTCGCCTGGGGCGTCGAGCGGCGCGCCGCGCTGCGCCGGCTCGGCGCCTTCGCGCTCACCCTCGCCGCCGCCTGGGGATACGGCGCGTGGCGAGTGCACACGTTGCCGCTGCGCGACGTGGGCGTGATCGGTCTGGTGCAGCCGAACGAGGGGTTCCGCGAAAAGTGGGAGCCCGCGCACGCCGACAGTGTGGTCGCGACGCTCGTGCATCTCTCGGGGCGGGTGCGCGCCACGGCCCGGCCCGATCTGATCGTCTGGCCCGAAGCCGCGCTCCCGGGCTTTCTGTTCCAGGAGCCCCGCTGGGACTCGACCGTGGCTCAGTTCGCCCGCGCCAGCCACACGCCCATCCTCACGGGCGGCGTCCATGCCATCCTGCAGCCGAATGGGCTGTACGCGACGTACAACGCCGCCTTCCTGTTCGATTCGACGGGCGCGTGGCGCAACTCGCCCGTCTACGAGAAGCACTATCTCGTGCCCGTGGTCGAGCGCGTGCCGTTCGTCCCGGTCAGCTGGTTCCGCCATGTGCCGTGGCTCGACAAGTGGTCCGGCGGGTTCAGCGAAGGCAAGACACTGCCGCTGTATCCCGTCGCGGTCGGCCGGTTCGGGGTGCTCGTGTGCTACGAATCGATCTTCGAGAGCGTGGCACGCCGCTATCGCGCCGCGGGCGCCGATTTCTTGGTCAACGTGACGAACGACGCTTGGTACGGGCGGACGGCCGGCCCCTACCAGCACGCCGCCCACGTGGTCATGCGGGCGATCGAAACGCGGATGGGCATCGCCCGCGCCGCCAACTCGGGGATCACGATGTTGGTGGATCCGCTGGGGCGGATCACCGATGTGACGCGGCTCGAGGTCCAGACCACCGTGGCGGGCCCCTTGCTAACGAGCGATGTGCGGTCGCTGTACGTGCGTTTGGGCGATTGGGTCGGCACGGCGAGCGCGCTGAGCGCGCTGGGGCTGTTGCTGCTCGTGGTGTGGCGGCGGGGGAGGCGGTGATGCGCGTCGGCGTCGATGTCGGCGGCACGTTCACCGACCTCGCGTCGGTGGCACCCGACGGCACGCTGCACGTCACGAAGGTCGTGAGCACGCCCGACGATCCCGCCCGGGCCCTGTTTCGCGCGGTGGACGCCGTGGGTGGCGCGGTGGACGTGCTGGTGCACGGCACCACGGTTGCCACCAACGCGCTGCTCGAACGCCGCGGGGCGCGCGTCGTGCTGGTGACGACGGCGGGTTTCGAGGACGTGCTGTGGCTGCGCCGCCAGGATCGCGCGGCGCTGTACGACCTGGCCCGCGACCACCCGCCGCCGCTCGTCGCCCGCGACGACGTGATCGGCGCGGCCGAGCGGATGGGCCCCGAGGGCCCGCTGCTGGCGTTGACCGAGGCGGCGGTGACCCGCGTGGTGGAGGCGGCACGCGGGCGCCGGCCCGAAGCGGTCGCCGTGTGCTGCCTCTTCTCGTTTCGCCACCCCGAGCACGAGCGCCGTCTCGCCGCGGCCCTGCAGGCGGCGCTGCCCGGCATCCCGGTGGCGGCGAGCGTTGACGTCCTGCCGGTGTTTCGCGAGTACGAGCGTGCGAGCACGACGGTGGCCGAGGCCTATCTGCGGCCCACGATTTCGGCATACGTGGCGCGAACGGAGAGCGAGGCGACGCGCCGCGGCATCGGCGCGTTTCGGGTGATGACCTCGGGCGGCGGCACGCTGCCGCCGCTCGTGGCGGCGGAGCGCGCGGCGGCCCTGGCGCTGTCGGGACCGGCGGGCGGCGTGATCGGCGCGCGGCTTGTGGGGGAGGCGGTGGGTGTCACCGACTTGCTCACGCTCGACATGGGGGGGACGAGCGCCGACGCGAGCCTGGTGCAGAAGGGCGGCGTCATCACCGAAGGCGCGGAGACCGTGGGCGGCATACCCCTCGCGCTTCCGGCCGTCTTGATCGAGACCGTGAGCGCGGGCGGCGGCAGCGTGGCCTGGGTGGATCCGGGCGGCGCGCTCAAGGTCGGTCCGCGGAGCGCCGGCGCGGTGCCGGGCCCGGCGTGCTACGGCCGCGGCGGGACGGAGCCGACGGTCACGGACGCGTGCGTGGTGCTGGGCTGGCTCGACGCGGCGCGACCGCTGGCCGATGGTGTGCGGCTCGATCGCGCGCTGGCCGAGCGGGCGCTCGAGCCGCTGGCCCGCGCCACCGGCCGCGACGTCGCGGCGGCGGCGGCGGGTGTGGTCGAGGTGGCGACGGCCGTGATGGCGCGGGCCTTGAAGCGCGTGAGCGTGGCGCGCGGGGTCGATCCCCGGCGGCTCGCGCTGCTGGTGTTTGGGGGGGCGGGCCCGCTGTTCGGCTGCGCGCTGGCCGAGACGTTGGGCATGCGCACGGTGGTGGTCCCGCCGCACCCGGGCGCCCTCTCGGCACTGGGGCTGGCGGCGGCGCCGGAGCGGCTCGAGTTCGCGGCGGCGGTGCATCGCCCGCTGGCGCAGCTCGATCGCGCGGCGCTGGAAGCCATGTTCGCGCCCCTCGTGGCGCGCGCCGCGGCGGTCTTGCCCGGCGCCGCGACCGAGCGCCTTGCCGAATGCCGCTTTGCCGGGCAGGGCTATGAGATCGCGGTGCGCGTGATCGATCCCGATCCGGGCGTGCTGGAGCACGTATTTCTCGTGGCGCATCGGTTGCGCCACGGCCACGCCGAGCGGATCGCCCCCGTCGAAGTCGTGAACGTGCGCGTGGTGGCGCAGCGTGCCGCCCCGCTGCCCGAGTTCCGTCGCCCGGCCGCGGGCCCCGCGCGTGCGGCTGAACGGCGCGAGGTGCGGCTGCACGGCCGGCAGGTGACGGCGGACGTATGGCCGCTGGATACGTTGCCCGCGGGAGCCACGGTGGCGGGCCCCGCGGTGCTCGCGGGCGGTGACGCGACGGCGCTGGTCGAGCCGCGCTGGCGCGGCACGGTGCACGCGTCGGGTGCGATCATCCTGGAGCACGCGTGACGCTCGACGCCGTGGGCCTCGAGGTGATGGCGCACGCCTTCGCGTCGGTGGCGGAGGAGATGGGACTGGTGTTGGTGCAGTCCGCGCTGTCGCCCAACATCCGCGAGCGGCGCGACGCGTCCGCCGCGCTGTTCGACGCGCGCGGCGAGATGATCGCGCAGGCGGCGCACATCCCGGTACACCTGGGCGCCCTCGCGGACGCCGTGGCCGCCGTGCGGGCGGAAGATCCGGCGCCGGGCGAGAAGTTCCTCCTGAACGACCCCTACGCGGGGGGGTCGCATCTGCCCGACCTGACCCTGGTGGAGGCCATCGCCATCGACGGCGCGGTGGGCGGCTTCAGCGTCGTCCGGGCGCATCACTCGGACGTCGGCGGTGCCACGCCCGGCAGCATGCCCGCGGGCGCCCGCGAGCTGTTCGCCGAGGGCATCGTGGTGCCGCCGCTGCGGCTCACGCCGGAGGTCGAGCGGCTGGTGCTCGCGAACGTGCGCACGCCGGACGTGCGGCGCGGCGACCTCGCGGCTCAGCGCGCCGCGGTGGCCCGTGGCGCCGACGGACTGCGGGCGCTGGCGGCGCGTTACGGGTGGACCGAGCTCCAGGCGGCGGCGCGCGATTTGCTCGACTACGCCGAACGCCGCACGCGCGCCGCGCTCGCGCCGCTCGCCGCCTCCGGGCTCACGGCCACCGACTATCTCGAGGGCGACGGTGTGACGGACGACGACCTCGCCATCACGGTGCGCGTGGACGTGGACGAGGGCATCCTGCACGCCGACTTCACGGGCACGGCGCCCGCGGCACGGGGCAACGTCAATTGCCCGCTCGCGGTGACCCGCTCGGCGGTCTTGTTCGTCGTGCGCACCTTGCTCCCCGACGACGTGCCGATGAACGCCGGCGTGCAGCGGGCCGTGCGCGTGAGCGCGCCGCCCGGTTGCCTCGTCAACGCACGCTGGCCGAGCGCGGTGGCGGCCGGGAACGTCGAGACGTCGCAGCGGATCGCCGACACCGTGTTCCTCGCGCTGGCCCGCGGCGGCCTGGCGGTGCCGGCGCAGGGGCAGGGCACGATGAACAATGTGACCCTGGGTGGTCCGGGCTGGACCTACTATGAGACGCTGGGCGGCGGGCAGGGCGGCGGGCCGGCGGGCCCGGGGCCATCCGGCGTGCACGTCGGCATGTCCAACACGCGGAATACGCCGGTGGAAGTGCTGGAGTTGGAGTTCCCGCTCCGCGTCCGCACGTATGCTTTGCGGGCGGGGAGCGGTGGGGCCGGGACGGCGAAGGGCGGCGACGGCGTGATTCGCGAGATTGAGGCGTTGGCGCCGGCGGAGGCGAGTCTCTTGAGTGAGCACCGTCGTCACGGCCCCCGCGGGGCGGCAGGAGGACAGGACGGCGCGCCCGGCCGCAATTTGTTGAACGGCGCAGCGCTGGGCGCCAAGGCGACGGTGACACTGCGACCCGGGGACGTGCTCCGGATCGAAACCCCCGGCGGCGGCGGCTGGGGCCAACCCACACGGGAGGACGTGCGATGAACTATTTGGTGGTGGCGCTGCTGGGACTCGCCGCGGGGGTCGTCTCGGGCCTGTTCGGCGTGGGCGGCGCGGTGCTGATCATCCCGGGCCTGGTCCTGCTTCTCAAAATGAGCCAGCACTCGGCCAACGGCACATCGCTCGGCGCCCTGCTGCTGCCCGTGGGCCTCCTGGGATTCCTGCAGTACTACAAGCGCGGCGACGCGAATCTCGTGTACTCGGGGATCATCGCGGCGGGGCTCTTCGTGGGAGCGCTACTCGGCGCGAAACTCGCCGGCACGATTTCCGATCAGGCGCTGCGGCGCGGCTTCGGCGTATTCCTGCTGCTCGTCTCCGTGAAACTCTTGCTTTAGTCGCTCGCCGGCCGTCCGCGCTCGAACACCTTTCCCTCCACGAACAGCTGGTACAGATCGGCGTCGAGCTGGCCGGCTTTCACTTCTTGCGTCAGGATATCGAGCGCCTTGGGCGTCGGCACGGCGCGCTTATAGGGACGGTCCTGCGCGGTCAGCGCGTCGTAAATGTCGCTGATCGTCATCATCCGCGTCTGGATCGGGATCTCGCCCGCCCGCAGCTTGTTGGGATAGCCGCGACCATCGAGTTTCTCGTGGTGCCCGTAGGCGATCTTGGGGATCTGCTGCAGCTCCCGCGTCCAGGGAATTTTCGCGAGGAAATTGTAGGTGTGCGTCACGTGGCTCTCGATCTCGAGCCGCTCCTGCTCGTCGAGTGAGCCTTTGCGGATGGTGAGGTAGCGGACCTCGTCGCCGGTGAGGAAGGGCTGCTCCGCGCCGTCCAGGTCGTCGAAGTGCGCCCGCGCGTACTTCAGCAACTCCTCGAAGTCGCCTTCCGGCAGCAGCGACGGCTCGTTCGATTGCAGCACCAGCTCCATGAAGCGGTCGAGGTTCTTGAGCTCGTCGCCGTGGGCCCCGGTCAGCTCCCGCAGGAAGGCATCGTAGCCCTTCTTGCCGTTCTGCTCCAGGAACTCGGCTCGACGGCGCCAGAACTCCCGTTCGGTGGTGCGCCGGATGAACGCGTGGCGCTGGCGCAGCAGGTTCAGGTCGGGCGGGTACAGCTTCTTGGCTTTGACCAGCACCTGCTCGCGCACGCCGACCTTGCCGAAGTCGTGCAGCAAGCCGGCGTAGCGGATTTCCTTGAGCTGCTCGCGCGTGAACTGGACGCCGCGGAACGGGCCATCGCCCGCCCGGTCCACGACTTCCGCGAGCCCCACCGTGTAATTGGCCACCCGGCCGCTGTGACCGAAGGTGGTCGGGTCGCGCTGCTCGATCGCGAGCACCGCCGCGGTGACGAACCCCTCGAACAGTCGCTCGATGTCCTCGTACAGCCGGCTGTTCTCGATGGCGACGGCCGCCTGGCCCGCCAGCGCGGTGACGAGTTCCACGGTGCGCTTGGAGAAGGGGACCACCTGCGCCTCGACGTCGGCGGGCGTGCCGAGCACCGCTTCGAAGCTGCGTTTGCGGTTGATCAGCTGCAGCACGCCGATGACCTGATCCTTGTGATCCTTCATCGGAATTACGAGCATCGACTTGGTACGGTAGCCGTAGCGCTCGTCGAACGAGCGATTGATCGTGTATTCGACGTCGGGCGGGAGAAAATAGGCGTCGTCGATGACGAGCGGATCACCCGTCACGGCGGCGTAGCCGGCGAGCGAGCTGCGATCGACCGGAATCGTGTGCTCGACGAACGGCACGTCGGGCTTGGAGTACGTCTGGGCCAGGCGGAAGCGCAGGCGTTGCGCGCCCGAGGCGCTCGTTTCCACCAGGTACAGGGAGCCCGCGTCGGATTGCGTGATGCGCCGCGCCTGCGTCAGGATCAGGTCGAGCAGCGTCTTGAGATCGCGCTCGGTACCGAGCGCCACGCCGATACGTGTCAGCTCGCCGATCTCCCGGCTGCGCAGCGCCGCTTCGGCGCGAGCCCGGGCCGTCTCGGCGCGCGAGGCAGCTTCGCGGAACCCCGCGCGGATGGCGAGCAGCAGGTGGCGCGCGCCGTGCGGGTCCGGCACGAAGCCCGACAAGAGCTCCGGCGGGAACGTGTCGGGCACGTCCGTCTCGCCCGGCCGCCCCAACAGCACGATGCCGCCCCCGGCGTCCACGAAACCGCGCACCGCATCGAGGGGAAACGCCGAGCGGCTCTCGGGGTCGAGCACGAACACGGTGGGGTGTTCCTCCACCCCCAGCTCGCGCGGCCCGGCGATGTGCCGCACGTCGACCTGAAACGCATCGAGTGCGGGCCGGATGGCGTCTGCCTGCCAGGGGGCCGCGTGCAGCAGCACGTATCTCACGGCTTGATCGCCGCCCGTGTGGAGTCGGCCGGTTTCCGGGCCGTGTCGGCCGGCAGCTTCTTGACGCCGGTGAGCAGCCGGTACGGGCGGGCGCTCATCTCGTCCACGAAGTGGTTCAGCTGCCGCGACATCTGCGTCAGGTTCGTCACAGTCTCGCGCAGGTTGGCGCGGTTGGCGTCCGTCATCTCCTGCGCGCTGGCGGCGAGCGAATCGAGCCGGCCCAGCAGGCGATGTGTCGCGGTGAGCGTGGCCGAGAGGGAATCGGGGAATCCGGCGCGGTCGGTGCGGGCCAGCAAGCTGTTCAGCCGGTCGGTGCTCGCGGCGACGCTGTGCAGGGTGGCTTCGACGTCGGGCGTCACGTGGCGCACGGTCTCGTCCATGTTGCCCACCGTGCGCTGCACGGTGGCGAGCGCCGTGCGGGTCTGGTGGAGCACGTCTTCCACTTCCTTCGACAAGTGAGCGGCGACGTCGGCCAGGGCGTCGAGCGGCGACGGCCGGCGGGTCGAGTTGATGGTGTCGCCCGCCTGCAGCATCGCGCTGCTCTTGCGCGCCGAGTCGGGCATCACGAGATGAATCACCGCCTCCGCCGAGATCTGGCTCAGTTGGTCGATTTCGGCGCGCGTGCCCACGGGGAAGCGCAGCTGCGCTCCCTTGGCGAACCGCTCCACCAGCGACAGGCGCGCCAGGAACGAGACGGCTCCCGTGGCGGGGTCCACCCGCGGCGCGATGCTCGTCACGCGCCCCACCTCGAGGCCTTGCACGAGCACTTTGGTGTCCGCCGTCAGTCCCTGCGCGCTCGCCGCCCGCACGTAAATGTCGTAGCGGCGCTCGCCCCAGCCGCTGGTGGCGATCAACGCGCCGATCACCACGCCGATGGCGGCGATGATCAGGAGACCGACGAAAAAGTCTTGACGGTTCGTTTCCAAAGTGCGCGCGTCGCCCTCAAACGGGTTCCAGCTCCAGCGTGCCGGCGCGCGTCAGGCGGTAGGTCCGCTCGATGCGCCGGAGTATCACGGCGGGGAGCTCCTGGCCGGTGATCAGGATGGTGCGCCGCGCCCCCTGGGCCGTTTCGCCGCCCCGCACGAACTCCAGCAGCTCCGCCGCTGCGCGGGCCGTGAGGCCGTCGAACGGTTGCTCCATGATCACGAGCGCCGGATCGAACGCGATGGCGCGCGCGATCGCCGCGCGACGCCGCTCTTCTTCGTTCGCCTGCGCGGGCCGGCGCTGTGCCGCCGCCGCCACCCGCACCGCCGTGAGCATCACGCTCACGCGGCCGTCGATCTCGCGCGGGGCGGCGTCGCTGCCGAACCGCAAGGGCAGCGCCACGTTGTCGCGCAACGACAGGTTTTGCAGCAGGCCGTCGCCCGCGGGAAGGTAGCCGACACGGCGGCGGAAGGCCAAGCGCTCGAGCTCCGGCAGGTCGGCGATCACCACGCCGAATACCATCGCGCAGCCGGTGTCGGGCCGTTCCAGTCCCAGCGCGTAGCCCCCCAGCGCGCCGACACCGCTGTCCTCGTCGCCCAGCACCGCGACTGTGTGGTGCTCGGGGACGGCGAGCGTGAGGGGCTCCGTCGCCCGGTCACCTAGGCGCACGCCGTCAAAAGCGAGCGGCGCCGTCACCGCAGCAGCGCGCAGGAGAGGAAGATGCCGACGATCGACGTCACCGTCGCGCGGCTCGTCGCCACGGGGATCTCGGTCGGCGCCCGCCGCACCGACAGTCCGAAATAGCTGGGCACCACGCCCACGATCAAACCCGTCGCGAGCGCCTTGGCCACGGTGAGCCAGACGTCGCGGGCGGTGAGCGACTGCAGCACGATCTGGGCGTAGCGGTCGCCCGCCATGCCGTTGAACCGCGCCGCGGCGAAGCCCGCGCCGATGGCCACCACGTCGAAGACGACCAACAGGATGAACATGCTGACCACCGCGCCGACGAAGCGCGGCAGCACGAGGTACTGCTTGGGGTCGATCCCCATGGCCTCGAGCGCACGCACTTCGCCCAGGACCTGGTTGGTGGCGAGCTCGGCGGCGATGGCCGTGCCCGAGCGGCCGGCAACGGCCAGGGCGGTGATCAGCGGGCCCAGCTCCCGCACGATCGCGATCACCATGAGCGTGCCGATCAGGTCCGTCACGCCGAGCCGGCCGAACTCGCGCACCGCCTGGGAGATCACGAGAAATGACAGGATGCTGGACAGCAGGACGACGAGGCCCACGGCGTTGAAGGCGGTGAAGCGCACCTGCGTGAGGGCGACGCGCAGCGCGACGCGGCGTCCCGCGGGCGTGAGGGTGGGTGCCGCACGGAGAGCGTGAAAGCCGAAGCGCGCCAGCGCCCCCAGGCGGGAGAGCCGGCGCGCCGCGGAATCGCCGAGTCTGGAGATCGGGTCGATCACCGCACGGTCAGGACGTCTTCACCCGCTGCAGGCCCTCTTGGGCCTCGGTGTATTCCGGGAAGACGGCGAGCGCCCGGTTGTACATCTCGACCGCCTTATCCTTCTGCCCGCGGTCCTGGTAGAGCAGCGCGCGCGAGTAGTAGGTCAGTGCTTCGGTCGGCACCTGCCGGCTCATGCGCTGGTCCGAGACGTTCTTGGGCAGCGGCGGCAGGTTGACGTCCTTCATCAACCGCGTCGCCAGACTGCGGATGATGTCGAACAAGTGGTCGCGCTGCATCCGGTCCGACTCGGTCTTCATGATCTCACCGGTCTCGCCATTGACCAGGCGCAGATCCACGCGGAAATCACCGTAAAAATCGATGAAGGTGCCGGTGATCACGTAGCGCGCGCCCACCAGCTTGCCGATCCGCGCCGCGGTCTGCGGATCCACGCGGCCGCCCGCGCCGAGGTTCTGCTCCTCGAGCAGGCTCTGGATGCGATCGCGCTCCACCACGCGCGCCCCGGGGTTCGCGGCTAGCTCGGAGATCAACATCCCGGCGATGCCTTTCTGCAGGGCATCGAAGTTCTCCTTGTCCTGGCCGTACGAGCCGGCGTTATCGAACGGCAGGACGGCGATGCCCGGCCTCGTGTCTTGCGCCCGAGCGGGCGCTGCCACGAGCGCGAAGCTCACCGCGAGGGCCAGCAGGGTCACGAGCGAACGCGAACGCATAGTGTGCTCCTCGAGTCTAGAGAGTCAGCTGCATTCCTTCTTGTGCCGCCAGCACCTCGGCCGGCCGCCCACGATTCTTCGCTTCCTTACGCGCCTGCGCCAGCAGGGCGTCCATCAACGCATCGTCGTGTTCGGGCTCGTGATGGAACAGCACGAGCCGCGCGGCGCCGGCATCGGCCGCCACCGCCACCGCTTCGGCGTACGTGGAGTGCCCCCACCCGGCGTGGCTCTCCAGTTCCTTGGGCGTGTACATCGCGTCGTGAATCAGCAGCTCCACGCCCTGCAGGAAGTCGACGAAATCCTTGCGCCACGACTTGGGCGTATCGTAATGCCCGCCCGGGCCCAGCTCGTTGTCGGTCACGTACGCCATGCTCGGCCCGCCCGCCACCGGCATCAGTCGGAAGCCGAAGGTGGTGCCGGGGTGGCGCAGTAGCATCGCCCGCACGCGAAACTCGCCCATCGTGAACTCGCCCGTCTCCACCTGCTGCACCGTCAGCTTCGCCGACAGCGCGTCCAGCGGCACCGGAAACACGGCGGGGTCCATCTGCTGCCGCAGGATCGCCTCGAGCGACATCGTGCCCTGGCGCGAGCCCCAGATACGCACCGCGTTACCCGGGGCGAAAAACGGCTTGAAGTGCGGCAGTCCTTGAATGTGGTCCCAGTGCGCGTGCGAGAGCAGAATCTCCGCGTTCACCGCGCCGTTCTGCCGCTCGACCAACTGCAGGCCCAACGCCCGGATCCCTGTGCCAGCGTCCAGAATGACCAGATGGCCCCCGGCACCTTCCACGGCGACACACGGCGTGTTTCCCCCGTACCGCGCGGTTTGGGCCCCGGGCGTGGGAATGCTACCCCTCGTTCCCCAGAAGGTCACCGTGTACGCCATGCGATCGGGCAAGCCGTTACCTCAGCTAAGTTACGGGAAATACGACATCTAGGACAAGTCGCTGCCTCACCCTGCGAGGGTGACGCATCTCACGAGCGCCCGGCTGCCGCCTCGAGCGCCGCGCGATCCTTGATGGTGATGTCTTTGCGGCTGATATGGACGAGCCCTTTGTCCACCAGCTCGCGCATCGTGCGCGACACGGTTTCGCGGCTGGAGCCGATCATCTGGGCGATGGTGTGATGGGTGAGGCGCCGCGTGATCCGCTCCCCGCCTTCCTCGTCGGCCAGCTCGAGCAGCAGCTGGGCCACCCGGCCGTTCACGTCCAGCAGCACCAGGCTGCCCACTTTCTCGTCCACGCGCCGCAGCCGGCGCGACAGCTCCTTCAGCAGCGCCAGCGCGATAGCGGGCACCTGCATCAGGATGCTCTGAAAATCCTCGCGCCGCAGCACCACGAGGGTCGAGTCTTCCATCGCGATGACGTGGGCCGAACGGGGCTCGTCGTCGATCAGCGCCATCTCGCCGAAGAATTCGCCCTCGCCCAGGACCGACAGGATCACCTCGCGGCCGTCTTCGCCGATCAACACGACCTTGACCTGACCCGTGGCGACCACGAACAGCGCGTCGCCGGGGTCGTCTTCGAACAAGATGACGGAGTTCTTGGGGTAGGTGCGCTCGCGCGCCAGCTCCATGACCCGCTGCAGGTCAGCGGGGCCAAGTTGGCCGAACAGCGGGACTTTTTCGATGACTGCGGCAGCCGGCACGAATGGCCTCCCCGAGGGCAGGGGGCATTAGGGTGCGGGCAAGCTTACGGCGCGGCTCGGCCCCTGTCAATTCTGAACGCGTCCTCCGGCTTGCCGCCAAGTGCCGGTGCCAGTTAAATTTCCGCCCTTCGAGTCGTCCGACTTTCAGCCCGAGGATGCCGGCAGTGAAGCCCGCCATTCACCCGAATTACCAGCGTGCGACGGTGCAGTGCGCCTGCGGAAACAGCTTCATCACCCGCTCGACCGCGCCCGCCATTCACGTCGAAGTCTGCGCCAAGTGCCACCCGTATTTCACGGGCAAGCTGCGGTTGATGGACACTGCGGGCCGCGTGGAGCGGTTCCGCCAGAAATACGCGGCGGACAAGACTTCGGAGAAGACCCCGGGGTAAGCCGTGGAGCCCCGACTCCGCCAAGCGTTGGCGCGGGCGGAGGAGGTCGCGCGACAGCTGGCCGACCCCGACACCGCGCGGAATCCGGCCAAGCTGAAGCAGCTGGGCCGCGAGCATGCGCGGCTCGACGCCGTCCGTCAGACCCACCAAAAACTCGAGCGCTTGGAGGGCGACCTGGCGCAGGCCCGCGAGGTGCTCGCCGACCAAGACCCCGAGCTGGCCCAGCTGGCTCGCGCCGATGTGGAACGCGTTCGGCCGGAGATCGAGCGGCTCGAGCGCGAGCTCACCGAGCTGCTCACGCCGCCGGACCCGCTCGCCGATCGCGACGCCATTGTCGAGATCCGCGCCGGGACGGGTGGGGACGAGGCTGCGCTCTTTGCCGCCGACCTGCTCCGCATGTACACCCGCTTCTGCGAGCGGCGGCGCTGGAAGGTCGAGATGCTGGAGCTGAGCGACGGCACGCTGGGCGGCATCAAGGAAGCGATCTTCGCAGTGCGCGGTCCCAAGGTCTACGGCACGTTGCGCTACGAATCGGGCGTGCATCGCGTCCAGCGCGTGCCCGAGACCGAGGCGCAAGGGCGCATCCATACCTCCGCCGCCACGGTGGCGGTACTGCCCGAGGCCGAGGAGGTGGACGTCAAGATCGAGGACAAGGACCTGCGCATCGACGTGTTCCGCTCGCAGGGCCCCGGCGGGCAGAGCGTCAACACCACAGACAGCGCGGTGCGCATCACGCACCTGCCCACGGGACTCGTGGTGCAGTGCCAGGATCAAAAGTCGCAGCTGCAAAACAAGATCAAGGCCCTCGAGGTGCTGCGCTCGCGGCTGCTCGACCGGATCGTGGCGGAGCAAGAAGCGGCGCGGGCGAGCGAGCGCCGCGCCATGGTCGGCACGGGCGACCGCTCGGCCAAGATCCGCACGTACAACTTCCCGCAGAACCGCGTCACCGATCATCGCATCGGGTTCTCGGTCCATAACCTGAGCGACGTGCTGAACGGCGAGCTGGACGACCTGATCGCCGCACTGCGGCAAGCAGGAGAGAAGGAACGGTTGAGTGCCTGAGCCCCTGCACCGCTCGTCGATCGCGGATTCCCTCGAGCAGGCGGCCGACCACTTGCGGCGTGCCGGCGTGCTCAATGCCCGGCGCGAAGCGACGGCCCTGTGGGCGGCGCTCGCGCGTGTGCCGCCGGGCGACGTGTGGCTCGGCCGCGACGACGAGGCGGACGCCTCTGTGGCGGACCGGTTCTGGGCCGCCGTGGAACAGCGGGCGGGTGGCGTGCCGTTTCCCTATGTCGTGGGGCACGTGGCGTTTCGTACGCTGCAGCTGCACTGCGACCCGCGCGCCCTCATCCCGCGGCCCGAGACCGAAGGCCTCGTGGCGTTGGTGCTCGAATGGGCGCAGGAGGGCGGGGGAAGGGGGAAGGGCGGCATCGCGGCGGACGTGGGAACCGGAACCGGGTGCATCGCGCTGGCGCTGGCGGTGGAGGGCCCGTTCGAGCGCGTGATCGCCGTCGAACGCTCACCGCAGGCGGCGGCGCTGGCGCGGGAGAACGTGGCGCTGGTGCGGCCGCGGGTGCCGGTCGAGGTCCGCGAGGGTGAGCTGTTGGAACCGCTCGCGGGCGCGCGGTGCCGGGCGATCGTGAGCAACCCACCGTACGTTACGGCGGCCGAGTACGACGCGCTGGATCCCGCGGTGCGGGAGCACGAGCCGCGCGCGGCACTGGTGAGCGGGGCCGATGGTCTCGCGACCACGCGCGCGCTGTTCGCCGGGGCCGCGGCACTGCTCGCCCCGGACGGCGTGCTGGCGTTGGAGATCGATGAACGGCGCGGCGACGCGGTGCGCGCGCTGGCACAGGAGCACGGCTGGGCACGGATCGGCATCCACGACGACTGGTTCGGCCGGCCGCGGTACGCGCTGGCGTTCCCCAAGGAGGACGCGTGATCGACGAAAAAGCGCAGGACCTGGGCCGGCTGCTCGGCCAAAGTGAGGAGTACAAGGCCCTGGTGCGCGCCAGCCAACGTCTCAAGGAGGACGCCGAGACGCAGAAGCTGCTCGAGGAAGTGGAGCGCCTGGCGGAGACCATCGAAGGGGCGGCGCAACAAGGGAAAGAGCCGGCCCGCGAGAATGTGGAGCGCTACGACGAGATCCTGAAAACCGTCCAGCGCAGTCCGGTGTACCAGCAGATGGTCTCGGCGCAGGCCAATTTCGAGAAGGTGATGGCCAAAGTGAACGCCCAGATCTACGAGGGGATGCAGAAGGGCGCCGCCAGCCCCATCATTACGCTCGGCTGATGGCCGGGGTGTTCGTGGTGGTGGAGGGGCCGGAGGGCGCGGGCAAGTCGACGCTGGTGCGCGGGCTGGCGGCGCGTCTCGTGGCCGAGGGCCGTGAGGTGGTGCCGGTGCGCGAGCCCGGCGGTACGCCCGTGGCCGAAGCGGTCCGCAAGGTCGTGCTCAAGTCGCTGGAGGAGATCAGCCCCGAGGCGGAGCTGTTTCTGATGCAGGCTGCGCGCGCCGACTTGGTGACGCGGGTGATCCGGCCGGCGCTGGAAGCCGGACAGGTAGTGCTGGCGGACCGGTTCACGTTGTCGACGCTGGCCTACCAGGTGGCGGGCCGGGGGCTGCCGCGGGCAGCCGTTGCGGCAACCGTGATGCTGGCCACGGGCGGGCTCGAACCCGATCTCACGCTGGTGCTCGACGTGCCGCTCGATGTGGGCCGCGAGCGCCAGCGCAAGGCGCGCAAAGGGCAGGACCGCTTCGAGCGTCAGGACGACGCGTTCCACGGACGCGTGCTGGCGGCGTATCGCGAAGCGCAGGGGCGTGGGGTGGTGCATCTGGACGCCACCCAACCGAAACAAGCCGTGTTGGCTACCGCTTGGCGCGAGGTCGCCACCGTGGCCGCACTTTCACTGCGAGGGGTCTCATGAAGGCGAAGCGATTCTTGATCGTCGCGGCGGTCTCGGCGGCTGCGCTGGCATCGGGCGGCTGGTTGCTGCAGCGCGACTCGAGCGGCGGCGGCTCCGTATACCAGCAGGCCCGCCTGTTCGACGATGTGCTCGCGCACGTGGCCGACCTGTACGTCGACTCGATCGACGAGCGCCAGCTCTACCAGATGGCGATCGACGGGATGCTCGACAAGTTGCACGACCCGTACACGGTCTACATGAAGCCCGACGAGTTCAGCGTGCTCACCGAGCAGACGACGGGCAACTACGGCGGCCTGGGCCTCCAGATTGACGTGCGCGACGGCTGGATCACTGTCGTTTCGCCGCTCCC
This sequence comes from Gemmatimonadota bacterium, assembly GCA_041487875.1. Taxonomy (GTDB): domain Bacteria; phylum Gemmatimonadota; class Gemmatimonadetes; order Gemmatimonadales; family GWC2-71-9; genus DATLWA01. The sequence goes on from JBGPOE010000007.1 coordinate 46,183, forward strand.
CGACACGCCCGCAGAACGCGCCGGGGTGCAGACAGGCGATCGCATCGTGGCCCTCGACGATCGCTCCACGGAGGGCTGGAAGCAGGACCAGGCGGTCAAGGAGCTGCGCGGGCAGCCGGGGAGCACCGTGAAGCTCTCGGTACGCCGCATCGGCGTGGACCAGCCGCTCGCCTTCAAGCTCACCCGCGCCGTCATCCACATCCGCTCGGTGCCGCTCGCGATGATGCTGGACGACCGCGTGGGCTACGTCGAGCTCAGCCCCGTCAGCGAAACGTCGGCGCCGGAAGTCCAGACGGCGGTCGACAGCCTGGTGAAGCAGGGCATGAAGTCGCTGATTCTCGATCTGCGCGGCAATCCGGGCGGGCTCCTGAACCAGGCGATCGCGGTGAGCGACCTGTTTCTCGATCCGGGGCAGGAGGTCGTCGAGCAGCGCGGCCGTGCCCCGGGCGCCACCCAGACCTATCGCGACAAGGCGCCGCAGCAGTGGCCCCATCTGCCGATCGTGGTGCTGGTGAACGGCGGCACGGCCAGCGCCGCTGAAATCATCAGCGGCGCGCTGCAGGACCACGACCGCGCGCTCATCGTCGGCACGCCGACGTTCGGCAAGGGTCTGGTGCAATCGCTCTACCCGCTCACGCCGACCACGGCGTTGAAGATGACAACCGCGCGGTGGTACACGCCCAGCGGCCGGACCATCCAGCGCAAGAGCAAGGACGAGGCCGATCAGGAAGCGCACGCGCTGGCGCTCGAAGTGGCGCCGGACACGGCCCAGGTCGATTCCACGCAACTCTTCAAGACCGACCACGGACGTGTGGTGTTCGGCGGCGGCTCCATCCGGCCGGATCTCTTCATGGCGGTCGACACCCTGACGAGCGCGGAGCGGGTGTTCACCAAGGCGCTCGGGAGCAAGGCGCCGGCGTTCCGCGACGTGATCTCGGGATACGCGCTCGACCTCAAGGCGAACGGTCAGCTGAAGCGGCCCGACTTCACCGTGACCGACGAGATGGTGACCGAAGTCGTGCGGCGCCTGCGGGCGCGCGGCGTGGCGCTGGCGGACAGCGTCGTGAGCGACGGCCGCACGTTGATCCGGCAGGAAGTGGGGTACGAAGTGGCGCGCTACGTGTTCGGTCGCGGGGCCGAATTCCGGCGCCGGATGGCGGACGACCACCAGGTGCAGGCCGCGCTGGGATTGGCGCGCCGGGCACGCACACCGCAAGACCTGCTGGCGCTCGCCGCCGCGTCGCCGTCGAACAAGAACTAGGGTGAGTGACCCGGCGGGCGGCGGGACCCGCCCCGCCGTCGGAGTGATCGGGCCCGGCCGCGCGGGCTTGGGGCTGGCCTTGGCGCTGGCTCGCGCGGGTTGGCCGGTGTTGCTGCATGGCCGCCGTGCCAAAACGGTGCCGGCGCCGCTCGCCCTGACGGTGGGTGGCGACGTCGCGCCGCCGTGGATGGCTCGCGCCGGCGTGGTGGTGCTGGCCGTGCGGGACGACGCCATCCGTCCGCTGGCGGAATCGCTGGCCCACGCCGGCGCCGTGCGCGCCGAGCAGGTCGTGCTCCATCTCTCGGGCTGCCTGGGTCAGGAAGCGCTCGGCCCGCTGGTGCCGAGCCAGGCGGCGCTCGGCTCCCTGCATCCGTTGCAAACGATCGCCGATCCCGAGCGCGCCCCCGAGCGGCTGCGCGGCGCCTGGGCCGCCGTGGAAGGCATGCCGCGCGCCATGGAAATGGCGGAGCGCATCGCCGCGGCGGTGGGCCTGCGGCCGTTCCGCTTGGCATCGCGCGCCAAAGCGGTGTACCACGCCGGGGCGGTGTTTGCGTCGAACTACTTCGTGGTGGTGGAGGCGGTGGCGCAACGCCTGTTGCGGCACGCCGGGTTGTCGGATGCGGACGCGTGGGCGGCGCTGCTGCCGTTGGTCGAGGGAACGTTCGCGAACCTGAGCCGCCAGGCGCCGGCCGACGTCCTCACGGGGCCGGTGGCACGCGGCGACGTCGACACGATCGCGCGGCACGTCGGCTCACTCACTGAGGACGACGCCGCGTTGTACCGCGCGCTGGGACGCGCCGCGCTCGAGCTGGCGCGGAAGCGGGGCATGGACGACGTGACGGCGGCGAAGGTGGCGGACGCGCTCGCTACTGATCTACCACCCGTGCTCCGGAAGGGACGGCGAAAGTAAACTCCTTCTGCGGCACGCCCGCGTTCACCATCACGCGGCGCAGAATCACCGTCCGGCGCTGCCCCGAGGTCTCCGCGATTTCGATCCGCCGCACCAGTCCGTCGTCGCGATCCACCCAGATCACCGCTTCATCGTATGCCTGGTCGGGTGCCGTGGGCGTGAGCGCCACTACGTCGGCCCAGCCATCGGCCAGGGAATCGGCGCGCAGGTAGCGCGCGCGATAGCGCGTCCGCGGGTGCTCCACGAATTGGCCGATGAGATTGGGGCCTGTGGTTCCGGTCGCGGGGATGGCCGCGCGGATCACCTGGCCCGGGGTGGTGCTCGGCGTGTAGAGCCAGAGCCAGCGCCCGTCGGCCACGATGCGGTCGCCCTTGGGATCGGTGAAGCGCATCGCGAAGCGGCTCGGTCGCATCTCGTACAGCCGCCCGCGCGTGGTGTCGGGCGCGCCGGCGAGCGGGTTGGCCACCACCTGCACGAAGTCGGCACTGAGCGTGGCGACTGTCTGATACGCCGCGCTGGCGCGATCGAGAATGGGGCCGGGGTCTTGGGCGGGAAGTGTGCTGGCGAGCAGCAGTCCTGCCAGGATGCAATGCGGAATGCGGAATGCGGATTGCGGAATGGCTCGACGAGCTCCGTGGGGCCGGCTCGCTTCATTCCGCATTTGCTTCTCAGGCCCCCACCGGCGCCGGCTCGGCCATTCGCCGGCCGATCACGTCCGCGATCACGCGCACTTCCTGCATCAGCTGAGCGAACTGCTCGGGGAAGAGCGATTGCGCGCCGTCGGACAACGCGGTGGTGGGATCGGGATGCACCTCGACGATGATGCCGTCGGCCCCGGCCGCCACCGCGGCGCGCGCCATGGGAATCACTTTCTCCCGCAAGCCCGTGCCGTGCGACGGATCGGCGATGATCGGGAGGTGCGACAGCTTGTGCACCACGGGAATCGCCGTCAGGTCGAACACGTTGCGTGTCGCGGTGTCGAAGCCGCGAATGCCGCGCTCGCACAGGATCACGTCGTGGTTCCCCTCGGCGAGCAGGTATTCGGCCGAGAGCAACAGCTCTTCGATCGTGGCCGACATCCCCCGCTTGAGCAGCACCGGCTTCTTGGTGCGTCCCGCCGCCTTGAGCAGTGAGAAGTTCTGCATGTTGCGCGCGCCGATCTGGATGATGTCCGCCATCTCGGCCACCCAATTCACGCCCTCGATGTCCATCGCCTCAGTGCAGATCAAGAGGCCCGTCTCTTCGCGCGCCTTGGTCAGGAGCCGCAGCGCCGGGCGGCCGAGGCCCTGGAAGGAATAGGGCGACGAACGCGGCTTCCACGCGCCGCCTCGCAGAATTACGGCGCCCGCTTCGCGCACCCTGGTCGCCGCCTCGATGATCTGCTTCTCGTTTTCAACGGAGCACGGACCCGCGATCGCCACCACGTCCGTGCCGCCCACCGTAATGCCGCCGCCTAAGCGCACCACCGTGTTCTCCGCCTGCCACTCGCGGCTCACCTGCTTGTACGGCTTGGAGACCTGAATGACCTCCTGCACGCCGGGCAGGCCTTCGAGGCGCGACGCGTCCACGCGGCCATCGTTGCCCACGAGGCCGACGGCCGTGCGCTGGGCGCCCGGCATCGGACGGGCCTGGTACCCCATTTCCTTGATGACGGCGACGACCCGGTCGAGCTCTTCCGTCGTCGCCCCGTGACGCATCACGATCAGCACGCCTACGCTCCTCCGATGGTGAACCGGTCGCCGTCCCGCGCCGCGGTGACACGGCCGTCGAACCGCCCGGCCGCGATCCGCGCCGGGTCCGAAGTCTCGACAGAAGGATAGAAGTGCGTCAAGACGAGCTGCTTGGTTCCCGCGGTCTGGGCCAACTCGCCCGCCTGCTCGGGAGTCAGGTGGATTTCGAGCGCGCGGTCGGCCGGCAGCGAGCACTCGGCCAACAGCAGATCGCAGCCCTGCGCCCAGCGCGCCAGCTCGGGGGAGGGGCCGGTGTCGCCCGTGTAGACGAGACGCCCCTCCGGCGCCCGCAGCGCGATGGCCACGCTCTCGGCGGTGTGCGGCACGGGACAGGTTTCGAGGCTCACGTCGCCGTCCAACGGAAACGGCTCGCCGTCGCGCACGTCCATGATCACGAGCGGATACCCGGGATCGAGCAGCCAATCGCCGAAGCCCTGCGCCAGCGCCTTCACGAGGCGTACGGTGCCGGGCGGTCCCAGGATGACGAGGGGGTCGGTGCGCGGCGGCTCGGTGCAGTGCCGCAGGGCGAACACCAGCAGCGGCAGCTCCCCGAAATGATCGGGGTGAAAATGCGACAGCACCACGTGCGTGACGTGGGCCCAGTCCAGCCCGAACTGCGCCAGACGGTGCGTCGCGCCGGGGCCGCAGTCGAGCAGCACGCGCAGCGCGCCGCGGCGCACCCAATGACAAGGTGCCGTGCGCGCCGCCGCCGGCGCCACCGTGCCCGTCCCTACCGTCACCAGCTCCACGTGGCTCCTAGGTTCCGAGGAACACGACCCGCTTGAAGAGAATAACGCCCGCTGCCTTCAACTTGAATAGATACACGCCGGCGGGCACGAAGTGGCCGTCCTGCGCGCGGCCGTCCCAGGTGAGGCGCGGGTCGCACTCCGGCCCACCCGCGGGCCCCCGGCCGTAGCGGCCGGCAGGCAGCAGCGTGGTGAAGTCGGGGCCCGGGATGTAGCGCCGCACGGGGTTGCCGCGCAGGTCGAGGATCTCGAGCTGCACGAGGGCGGGCTGCGCCAGGTCGAACCAGAAACAGGTCTCGCGCTTGCCCGCGGCCGGAAACGGGTTGGGGAAGTTCTGGTACAGCACCGTTGCGCCCGGGAGCGATGCGTCGAGCACGATGAAGGTGCCGGGACTCTGCACCAGACTGCTGTCGCCCTGCGCGTGGACCACGAGCGACCAGGTATAGACGACGTTGCGCTCGAGCGGCTGGGGTAGCGGGTAGGTCGTGGTGGGCATGCCCGCGGCGATGAAGTCGGCGGTACCCGCTGCGGCCCGCGTGATACGCAGATCATACGTGAATGGACCGGGCGGGCTCGCCACCGCGGGCGACGTCCACGTGAACGTGGGCTGGGGGTCGCTCGTGGCACTGCCGGCCGAGTCCGCCAGCGCGGTGAGCGTGGCCCAGGCCGGCACCGTGAGCGGGCCGATACGCGCCGTGGTCGCGGTGGCACCGCCCACGGCGGTCGCGTACACGCGCCAGTACAGCGGCGCACCGGGCTTGAGCGGGCGACGCAGATCGTACGTGGTGACGTCGGTGAGGGTGGTGTCCACCACGATGGCGCTGAGCCCGGAGTCGCGGGCGATGCGCAGGCGGTATTGCACCGGCGCCGCGAACGCGGGCACGGAGTCGGCGGACCAGGCGAAGGTCGGGGTGATCGATGTGAGCGGCGATGCCACCGGCGCGAGCGCCGTGAGCCCGGTGGGGAAGACGGCGCTCTGCGCGACGTCCGGCCGGCCCCAGCCGCGCGCGCTGTCCGGCTGCGTGTGGTTGGTGGCGAAGCGGCGCAGCGCGGCGAGCATCGGCATGGGCGCGAGGCCGGGATGCAGCTGTTTCACGAGCGCCGCCGCCGCGGCGACGATCGGTGTGGCGAACGACGTCCCAGTGAAGCGCAGGACTCTGCCGCCGCCCGCCACGACGCACACGGCGACCCCCGGCGCGGTGAGGTCGGGTTTGAGCCGCCCGTCCGCCGTGGGCCCGCGCGACGAAAAGACCGCGATCGTGCCGAGTGAGTCCTCGGCGCCCACCGTGATGACGGAGTCGGCATCGCCCGGCGTCACGAGCGTGCGGAACGCGGGACCGCCGTTGCCCGCCGCGGTGACGACAAGGATGCCCTGCCGCGCCGCCAGGTCGGCGGCGACGCTCGTCACCGCCACGTCGCCGTTCAACTGCGACGGCGTGTAGCCCGAGCCGTCGTCAAAGCTCAGATAACCGAGACTCGAGGAGACGATGTCCACGCCGATCGAGTCCGCCCATTCCAGGGCGGCGACGTAGTTGTCCTCTTCTTGGTGCACTTCCTTGCGCACGTCTTCGGTTTTCGCGAGCAAGTACGTGGCGGCGGGCGCGATGCCGCGCAGCCGGCCCGGCACGTTCGCTGCGAACAGCGACCACATGGCGGTGCCGTGGAACTGCGGATCCAGCGTCGGGTCGTCGTTCGCATCGTTTCTCACGACGCTGTCGCCGAACACGAAGTCGTACTGCGCCTGCACGGTGGCTCCCGCGAACGCCGGGTCGAGTGTGTTGAAGCCCGCGTCGAGGATGGCGACGCGCACGCCAGTGCCGTCGAACCCGGCGTCGCTGAGCGGTCGCAAGTGGAGCTGGCGGTACGGCATCTCGGAGGGGCCGAGCATGGGGTCGCCGCCCGGGGTACAGGTATCGGGCGCGGTGGCGACGGCGCCGGGCGCGGGGCCGGGCGGCTGGGGGCGGCGGTGCCAGCGGGCGACGGGCTGGATGTGGCGGAATGCGGGATTGTTGGCGAGTGCCTGCAGGCCCGCGCTGGGGACGTCGGCGCTCACGGCGTGCAGCCAGCGGCTGCGCACGCGCACGCGGCCGCCCTGCGCCGCGACGGCGGCGGCCGCCGCGTCGAGCGACACGGCGGGGCGCGCGAACAGCCACACGGCGAGGACGGTGTCGCGCGTCCAGCGGCGCGGCAGCACGGGAGACACGGAGGGCCGCTGCGCGGCGAGGGCGGCGGGCAGCGCGAGCCCCAGCAGCGCCGCGACCCGCAGGGCCGCGCGCACGGGATTCAGGCCGCGGCGGTCTGGCCCAAGCGGACGCCGACGATGGTGGACACGCCCGGTTCCTGCATCGTGACGCCGTACACCGCGTCGGCAGCCTGCATGGTGCGCGGATTGTGGGTGATGACGATGAACTGCGTCTGCTCCTTGAATTCCGCGAGCAGCCGCACATAGCGCCCCACGTTGGCGTCGTCCAGCGGCGCGTCCACTTCGTCCAGCAGGCAGAACGGGCTGGGCATCGTGAGGAAGATCGCGAACAACAGCGACACGGCGACGAGTGTCCGCTCGCCGGAGGAGAGCAGGTGGATGCGCTGCGTGCGTTTGCCGCGCGGGGCGGCGTGAATCTCGATCTCGCTCTCGAGCGGCTCGTCTTCGTTGGCGAGCCGGACATCGCACTCGCCGCCGCCGAACAGCGTTTGGAACACCGACCGGAAGTTCTCGCGGACCTTGCCGAAGGATTGCAGGAACAGCGTCTTCGCCGCCTGGTCGATCTCGCGCGCCGCCTGCTGCAGCGAGGTGCGCGCCGCGACCAGGTCGTCGCGCTGCGTCATCAAGAACTCGAGCCGCTTCTGCTCTTCGGCGTGTTCTTCGACCGCGAGTGCGTTCACCGGCCCGACCGCGTCGATCGCCTCCTTGAGCCGCTCATTCTCCTGGCGCAGCCACGCCACGTCGCCCGCGGCGTCGGGGGCCGCGGCGAGCAGGTCGGCGAGGGGCTTGCGCCACTCGACCTCGGCGCGCTCGGCGACGCTGCGCTTGCGGCTCTCGAGGCCGCTGCGCTCGAGCTGCAGGCGGTGCTCCTCTTCGCCGAGGGTGGCGAGCGCGCCACGCGTCTCGTCACGCACCGCCTCGGCCTGGGCCAGCTCCTCGTCGGCGGCCCGGACCGCCGTTTCCGCCTCGGTGGCCGCGCGCTCCAGCTCCACCAGCTCGATACGGCGCTCTTCCAGCCGGTCTACCCACTGGCCGCGCTGGCCGGTGAGCGTCTCGCTGTCCTGGTCCAGGCCGTCCATCTCGGCGGCGAGCTGCACCGCGCGCTCGCGCGCGCCGGCGGTTTCGGCCGCGGCCCGCGCGGCGCGCTCGCCCGCCGCGGCGTGGCGGGCCTCGACTTGGGCGGCTTCCACCTGCCACTGCACCCGTTGCTCGCGCGCGGCCTCTTGCTGCGCCTCGAGGTCCGCCAGCTGGCCGCGCTCGGCGCCCAGCCGGTCGCCCGAGCGCACGCGCTGCAGCTCGCGTTCGTGCAGCGCGTCGTGCACCGCCGCGAGCCGCGTCTCGACTTCCTCCAGGCGGTGCGCGAGGCGATCGGCCTGCGTGGTCGCTTCCGTGGCCTCGCGGTGGGCGTGGCCCGCCGCGCGCTTGGCGTCGTCCTCCTGCGCTCCGGTCTCGAGCTCCAGGTGGCGCGCCCGCTCCGCCGCCTGTGCCGCTTCCGCGAGCGCCGCTTCGGCCTGCGCCAGCTCGCGCACGGTCGCTTCGAGCGCGGCCACGGTCCGGTTACGCCCCGCTTCCGCCTCGGCGTGCTCGTGCGCCAGCGCCTCCAGCTCCGCCCGCCGTTGCAGCGGCCCCGCGGCGGTCGCGCCGCCATCCAGGAACACGGCCCCGTTGGCACGCCGCAGCGCGTGTCCGCCCTCCAGGACCTCGTGACCCGTGAGGAGCGCGCGCACCCACGCCGCCGCCGGCCCGTCCACCCGCAGCTCGTCCTTGAGCGGATGGCCGTCGGCGGCGAGGCGGGGACCGGGAACGCACGGCAGGAGCACGAGCGGGCCGGGCTGTGCCGTTTCGTGCCACCGCCGGATGGCGTCCACCGCCGCCGCGTCCCGCACCAGCACCGCGTGCAACCACTCGCCCAGCAGCCGCTCGGCCAGCGCGGCGTCACGGCGGCTGGTGCGGATGAAGTCCGACAACGGCCCCACCACCGCATCGCCGAATTGCTCGCGGACCTTGAGCAGCGCCTGCGCCGCCGGCGCGAGCCCTACGTGCTCGCGCTCGAGATCGGCGAGCGCCTCGCGCCGCGCCGCCACCTGCGCCAATGCCTCTTCCGCCTTGCGGCGCGCCGTGCGGGCGACCATCTCCTGCTCCTGCAGCGCCGCGACGCGGTGCCGCGCCAGCTGCAGCGCCTCCACCGCCTTGACCGCCGCCTGAGCCTGCGCCGCCGCCCGCTGCGCCGCGCCCGAGGCCTGCGCGTCGGCGGACTCGGCCGTCTCGCCGCGCGCGGCCTGTTCGGCCGTCGCCTGTGCCAGCTGCTGGCGTAGCTCGCCCCGCTCGCGCTCCAGGGCGCCGCGCTCACCCTCCAGACGCCGCTGCTCTTCCGCGTGCTGCTGCAGCTCCTCCTCGAGCTGCCGCACGAGCGTTCGCTCGGCCGCGAGCCGTTCGCGGACCGCCTGCTCCTGCGCGGTACGCGCGCCCAACTCTTGCTGCACGGCGGCGAGGTCGCGCTCCGCCGCGGCACGCTCGTGATCGGCCGCTGCGCGCTCTCGCTCCGCCTGACCGGCTTGCTGCTCGCTCTGCGCCCGCTCCTGCTCCGCCCGGCCGCGCCGCTGCGCCGCGTTGTGGAGCCGCTCGGCCGCGAGCGCTAGATCGTTCTCCAGCCGCGCCACGTCGAGTTTCGCGTCGGACAGCCGCCGCTCCACCTCGTTGCGCCGCGCCTCGGCGGTGTGGCGGCCCTGGACCCGCGTCTCCCGCCCGCGCTCGGCCTCCGCGAGCCGCTCGCGCGCCGCGGGCAACGCGTCATCCAGCTCCCGTGCACGCACGCCCAACGCACCCAGCGCCAGATCGAGATCCTCCATCTCGCGGCGTACCAGCGTCATGGCCACGCCGAAGCGCTCGGCGCGCATCTTCTCGAAGCGCTCCGCCTTGCCACGCTGGCGCGCCAGGCTGCGCACCTGCGTCTGCACTTCGGCGATGAGATCCTCGAGCCGAGCCAGATCGGCCGTGGTTTCCTCCAGCCGCCGTTCGGTGCTCTTCTTGCGGTCGCGGTACAACCCGATGCCCGCCGCCTCCTCGAACAGCGCGCGGCGCTCCTCCGCTCTCTCGGAGAGCAGCGCTTCGATCATCTTCGCTTCCATCACCACCGCCGCATCCGCGCCGAGACCCGTCCCCCGCAGCAGGTCCTGAATGTCCCGCAGCCGCACCGGCGAGCGATTGAGCAGGTAGTCGCTCTGGCCGGAGCGCGACAACCGGCGCGTGACCACGACCTCCTGGTAGGCGATCGGCAGCGTGCCGTCGGAATTGTCGAATATGAGCGACACTTCCGCCACGTTCACCGGGCGCCGGCCGGTGGAGCCCTGGAAGATCACGTCCTCCATCTTCCCGCCGCGCAGCAGCCGGGGCGATTGCTCTCCCAGCACCCAGCGCACCGCGTCCGAGATGTTGGACTTGCCGCAGCCATTCGGACCCACGATCGCGGTGACGCCGGAATCGAACGGCAACTCCACCGTGCCCGCGAAGGACTTAAAGCCCGACAGCTCCAACCGGATCAGTCTCATGGCAGCTTTCCCGTTCGGGTGACGAGGTCGGCCTTGATCCCCACGCGCGCGAGCTGCGCCAACGCGGGGCCGGCTTGGTCCGGTGTCTCGAACGCGCCCACCAACAGACGCGCTGCGCTCCACGGCACGGCGGGAACCCCCAGCCGCCGCAGGCTGTCGCGGCTGGCCGCCGCATCGAGTGCGAGCGACCAGGGTGCGTGCAGCAGGTCGCCTTCTCCCCGCGCCGCGCGGCCGCGCGCCCACATGCGGTCACGCGCGGCGGCCGCCGCGGCCCGCGTCGGATACGCGCCCGCCAGCACGCGATACCACACCGCCCCGCGGGCGCCGCTCGCGATCGGCGTGACGAACACGGTCACACTGTCAGCCGCGAGTTGGTCGGCTTGCGCGGCGGCTTTGTCCACCGTGCCGTACGCCGCGAGCTGCACGGTCCAGGGCAGGGAATCGACGCCCGTTACGGCTGCGGGTGGTTCCTCCACCGGCGCGGCGGCCGGTGCCTCGCGCGGCCGCTCGGCGCTGCGCGCCAGCAGGGCCCACCCCGCTGCGAGGCCCAGGGCGAGCACCAGCGGCCCGGTGAGGGCGCCCCACGCGGCTCGGCGCGGCGCGGCGGGCGGCGGCACGGGCCGCGAGACCCGCGGCGCCACGATGGGCACGGGCGGCGGCGCGCTCCAGCGTTCCCGTACGACACCGAGCAGCGGCGCGCCGATCCCGGCGAGCGTGGCGACGTCCGGCGCCGCCTCGGCCACGCCGTCCGGTGCGAGCACGAGCACACCATCGGGTTGCGTCGACAAGCGGGCGAGATTGAGAGCCGAGCAATAGAGCAGCAGCAACGCGCCCTCGGCCCGGAAGCCGGCGTGCAGCTTGCGCCAGCGCGGCTGCCCGAACAGGTCGGCGACACGCTCCGTGTGGGAGCCCGCGCCGATGAAGAAGACGTGAGCCAGCTCGTGGGCGGTCGTGGTGAGCGACACGCCATATTCGAATGCGTCCACAATGCCGTCGGTGGGGACGAGGCCGGCGGGCTCATGCAGCCGCGGCTCGTCCAGGAAGCAATCGACCAGCGCCACTCGCCGGGCGCCGCCCAGCGTCGCCGCGCGGGCCACGTCCCACGCGGCCGCGGCGGCCCACTGCCGGTCGCCGGTGACGGGCACGAGCGCCACCAGCGCCTGGCCCTCGAGCAGCGGCGGCATCAGCGCGGCGAGCCGCGCGCGGACGAGCGGTCGCTCGCTCACGGTTGGCCGGGCTGGTAGATCCAGAAAGGCCGTCCCAGCTTGCGGCCGATGGCCTCGGCTTGCTCCCGCGTCGGGTAGGGGCCGAGCACCACGCGGTAGCCGTCATCCGGATGGGCGGGAGGCAACACCCGCGCCGCGAGCCCGGCGCGCGTCAATTGCTGCGCCATCTCGGTCGACCACTCCTGGTTCTGCGACACCGACACCTGCACGTACAGCGCTCCGCTCGTCGTGTCGGGACTCACGCCTTGTTCGGCGTCGGCGAGCGTGCGCAGCGACCCGCGCGGCAGCCAGCCCGTCAGGACCCAGAGATCGGTCGCGCCCCCCGCCACCCTGCCTGTCTCCCGCAGCGAGTCGGGCTGCAGGGCGGCGACGTCCGCACCCGTGCGCACGATGAGCGAGCCATCGGGTGCCACGTCCGGCAGATCGGCGCTCCATCCCGCCGCCAGTACGCCCACCAGGCGCTTGATCGGTAAGTCCACGATCCAGACGGAGTCGCCCGCCGCCGGTCGGGCGAGCAGCCAGCGGCCGAAGCCGTCCACACGCAGATTCGCGGCCGGCATCGGCAGCGCCACGCCATCGATCTCCTTGCGTTCGAAACGATCGATCACCGCCAGGCCGGGGCTGGTCCGCCGCGCGACATACAGGCGGTGGCCCGCGGGCGAGAAGGCGAGTGCGCGCGGATGATCGGCGAGCGGCACGAACGCCGGCGCCCGCCGCGCGAACGGATCCACCAGTGTGACGCCCGAATCGCTCGCGACCGCGAGCAGCTCGCCCCAGCGAGTGATGGCCACGTCGCCCGAGAGCAGCAGATCCCGCACCGACGGCGGCTGGTCGGACGCGGCCGTGATCACACGCGGCTGGTCCTCGGTGACGATCGCGATGAGCCGCCCGTCGGACGCCCCGAACAGCTGGCGGGGCATCGCGGCCAGGGGCTGCGGCCAAGCGAACCGCACCCGCCGCGCCAGCGATACGACGCGCTTCTTCGAGTCCACCGTGAACAGCGTGCCGTCCGGCCCGAGGCTTGCTTGGTCCACGCCGGTCGCCACCGTGTCCGTGCGCCCGCTCTCGAGATCGTAGGCCAACACCTCGCCCTTGGGGCTGACGGCGAAGAGCAGTTCGGACTCGGGGTCGAGCCCCACCACGCGGGCGACCGGCGGCAGCCGTCCCCGCAGCACGCCCGGCATCTCCTGCAGCGCCGGCAGCCGGTAGACGGTGGGCGCCCCCCCTTTGACGGGCACGCGAATGGCGATCGCCGGACTGCGACCGACCAGTCGCAGAGTCTTCTTAACTGTTTGTGTCTGTTGTGCTTGCGTGGTAGGGGACGACGGGGCGGCGGGCGCCTGACTGCGGCAGCCCACCACCGCCAGAGCGGCGGCCAGGAGGGTGGTGCGGGGCGTATACAAATGGCCTCGCCGACAAGATAGGAAACCGGCGAGGCCAATTCAAGTGGTTTAGCGACGCGGAGTTAGAACGTTGGGCCCAAACTCACCGTCCAGTAGGGGTGCTTGCCGGGGCGGTTCACGGGCTTGGTGTAGTCGAACCGCAGGATCACCCAACCGAGCAGGTTGGCGCGGATCGATCCGCCATAACTCTTGAGCGGTGCGCGCACGAACGCCGGATTCTCGCCGACGGCGCGATTCCACTTGAGCGTGTCACCGGCTTGCCACGCCATGCCGATGTCATAGAACAGCGCGCCTTCGATCGGCGGGAAGCCCACGGGCAGGAAGCCGAGCACGACGTTGCGCACCAGCGGGAAGCGCAGCTCGACGTTGCCGACCGCGATGCGTGAGCCGATCAGCTGGTCGAGCGTGGCGCAACCGGTAAAGCTCGAGGGCAGGGAGTCGTGGGTGCACTCGTTGTTGAAGATCGAGCCCGCGGTGTAGCCGCGGATCAGCTCGGTGCTGCCGAGGAAGATGGGGAAGCGGTCGCCGTCGCGGCCCACGCGTCCGAGGAACATGCCGCGGAAGGCGAGCGTGAAGGGCCGCGCGAAGAAGTAGCGCCGCATGTCGACCAGGCCCTGGTTGTAGCGCCAAGTGCCGAAACTGGGCGAGATCTCGAAGCGGTCCCGCGAGCCGGCGAACGGTCCCACGTAGCCGAACAGGGACTTGTCGTGGACGAAGGCGATCGAGGGCTGCACGTAGCTAATCGTCGGGCCGCCGATGTTGAAGACGTTGGTGCCTTGGTATGCGCCGCCTTGGTACACGTCCTGGAGCTCCAACGTGGACTGAGAAATCCCGACGGCGTGCGCGCCCACCTCCACGCGGTTGAACCGGCTGAAGGGGTAGTAGGCTTCTCCGAACAGGTCGCGCACGACGTAGCGCTGCAGGCTGGTCGTGGCAGTGCCCGTGCCGGTGCTATCGAGGCTGATCGCCTGCAGGCCGTAGAAGTAGTACGGCGTCTGCGTGAAGCCCGTCGCCCAGTTGGTGCGGTGGGCCTGGTTCACGTAGACGGCCAGCACCTGCGCTTCGCTCAGCCGGCCGTTGACCGCGCCGGAGAAGACCATCGTGTGGTTGCCGAGGATGTCGGAGAGCGAGATGGCGGTGCCGCCAAAGAACCCGCGACCGAAGTTGTCGCGCTCGTACCCCACGGTGGGCCGGGCCACGTAGTCCGGCGTGTAGCGGATCTTGTAGGGCTTGAGCGTGAACTCCGTGGTGTCCGGCAAGGCCAGCGTGGCCGAGTCGAGCAGCGTCCGCACCGACACGGGCGCGGGCGCGGTGGTCGACTCCGCGGCTTGCGGTTGGGCGGCCGACGCCCGGAATCCGCTGGGGCTGCGGTAGACTGACGCGGCCTCGCGCGGCTGTTCCGACGGTGCGGGGGGCGCCGCGGCAGCGGCGGCGGTGTCGTGATGCACCACCGCAAGCAGCGAGATGGGCGGCGGGGCCGGCCCGTCCGGAATCGGTTGGCGGCGGAGCGAACGGGGATTGTCCACCGCGTACACGTTGTACTCGCCGTCCTCGTAATAGGCGAATGCCAGGCGATCGGCCTGGCGGGCCCACGAGAGGGCCGGCGACAGCTCGGTGATACCCGCGACGCCGGAGAACACGTCGGTCAGCTGATAGACCTGCCCGTCGGTGAAATCGTACAGGAAGATGTTGCTGTAACCGGTGCGATCCGACGTGAAGGCCAGCGAACGGCCGTCGGGCGACCACACCGGATTGGAGTTGCGGCCGGCGCCCATGTGCCCGAGCAGCTCGATCGAGCCGGTGTCGAGGTGATACAGGGCGAGCCGGTAGTTGCCGAAGCGCAGCGTTTGGAAGTCGGTCTCCGGGCCGCGGTCGGTGGTGAACGCGATGGTCTTGCCGTCGGGCGACCAGGAGGGCTCGAGGTCGGCGTCCTTGTCGTTGGTGAGGCGGCGCAGGTCCGAGCCGTCGGCGTTGACGACGAACAGGTCCGACAGGCCGCCATCGAAGCCCGTGAAGACGATCTGCTTGCCGTCGGGCGACCACGACGGTGTGACGATGCCGTTCAGCGGCACCTTGATGCGGCGCACCTCGCGATCCTTCTGAATGTCGATGATCACGAGGTCATCCCGGGGTCCGTGCTTCGCGGCGAGCGCGAAGAAGCGGCCATCGGGGGAGAAGCTGCCGACGGAGTTGATGAAGCGCAGGCTTTCGTAGTTCGACGACAGCGTGGACCGCACCAGACGCCGCAAAACGCGGCCGCTCTCCGCGTCGGCCAGCCACAAGTCGACGAAGAAGCCGTTGCGCTCGCCGAAGAACGTGATGAGGCGCCCGTCGGGCGACAGCGCCGGAGCGATGTGCAGCGTGCCGCCGGAGCGCTTCTCAGTGAGCAGCGGCTGGGCGATGCGCTGCGCCCGGTAGTGGTCGCCCACCTGGGGCAGGAACGTGGTGCGCACCGCGTCGCGCCAGTCGTCGGACAGCTCCTGCAGCGATAGGCCCGTGGCGCGCCTGATCGACCCTTCGACCCCGCTCGTGACGGACGATTGCAGGATCTCGCCGATCGCCTCGTCTCCCCACTTTTCGCCGATATAGGCCCAGATGGCGTGGCCAAAGCGATACGGGAAGATGTTGGGGTCGTAGGTCAACTGCTCGATGGTCGGCAGGTTTCCATTGAGCGCGGCATCGCGCAGGTTCATCGCCGTGAACGGATCGACCGGCCCCAGCGACAGGTACTCCGCCATGCCCTCCATGAACCAGCCCGGCGGGTTGACGTTGATGAGCGTCTGCACGCCCGCGCCGATGCGCCCGCGGCTATACACGTCGTACTGGAACTGGTGCACCATCTCGTGCTGCAGCACGTGCTCGAATTCACGGTACGAGCCCGTGAAGGGCAGGACCATGCGGTGCTTGAAGAATTCGGTGACGCCCTCGAGGCCCTCCGACACGTCTTCGGGGATGGCGTTGGTCTGCTGAAAGTCGGAGTGCGACGCGTACAGGATGATGGGCTTGCGGCCCTGGAACTCGTGGTGCAGGACGCGGGACAGCCGGCCGTAACTGCGCTCGGCCATGCGGGCGGCGTCGAGCGCGGCCGTGCGCTCGGCCGGATAGTAGTAGACGTCGAAGTGCTCGGTCTGGATGATGCGAAAGTCGAAGGCCTGATACTGCACCTTGTTCTGACCGAAGTACTGCGCGCCGAGGGGGGCCGCCCCCGCTGTCACGAGGACTGCCGCCGCCACCACCGTCCCGATCTTGTTCACGTTCATCCTTTCAGGGAGCCACCGCCGGTGCGTCCCCCCACAACCGCTCGAGCTGATAGAACGCCCGCAGGTCGGGGTGAAAGACATGCACCACAAAATCCACGTAATCGAGCAGGACCCAACGCCCCTGCGCCAGCCCTTCGACATGATGGGGCGCCACACCCTGCGGTTCCAGCGTCGCGATCAAATGCTCGGCCATGCCGCGCACGTGCGCGTCCGACGTGCCCGATGCGATCACGAAATAATCCGTCGCCCCCGACAGCCCGCGCAGGTCCAGCACCAGCGGTTCCACCGCCTTGCGGTCGGCCAGCGCCGCGGTCACCAGGCGCAACGCCTCCGCTTCGCTGGGGTGCCGGGCGTGCCGCCGGCCTCTAGTAGTCATAGCGTCAGATTCACGGCTTTGTTCCGTCCTCCACCTGGTAAAAGACACCCCACGCCCCGATACCGGCGTGCGCGGCGATGACCGGCGTGATCGGACTCACCAGGCAGGTCCGGGGCCGGTAGCGGGCGACCAGCTCGTCACGCAGCTCGGCGGCGAACCCCGGAAGGTCGGCGTGCACCACGCCGAGCTGCAACGCCCCGGGGCGGGGTGTCAGGGCCTTGTCGAGCAGCGCTAGGATCCGCTCGCGGGCCGCCGGCCGGCCGCGCGCCCGCCCGGCGGGCTCGATCACGCCGTCCCGCGTGATGGTCATGATGGGCTTCACATTCAGCCGCGCTCCGAGCCAGGCGCGGACGCGACTGACGCGGCCGGAGCGCACCAGGCGCTCGAAGTTGTCCACCGTGAAGAATCCCCCCGAGCGATCGCGGACCCGCTCGAGCTCCGTGGCGATGGCCTCGGGGGCCCAGCCCGCCTGCGCCAGCTCCACACCCAAGAGCACCAGCAGACCCTCACCCAACGACGCGCTGCGGCTGTTGACGACGACGATGCGCTCTGGCGCCACGCGCTTGGCCGCGGCGTCGGCGCTGGCGTACGTGCCCGACAGCGCCTTGGCGAGGACCACCGCGACGACGCGCTCGGCCGAACGCAGCGCGTCGCGGTAGGCCTCCTCGAACGCCTGCGGCGACGGCTGCGACGTGCTGGCGTCCGCGCCCTGCCGCAGCCGCTCGAAGAATTCGGGCGGCGTGACCTCGAGACGGTCCTGATAGACGCGATCGTCGAGAATGAGCTGGGTGGGGACGAGGCCGATGCCGTGCTCGAACACGACGGAATCGGGCAGGTCGCAGGCGGTGTCGGTGACGAAGGCGACGGCGCGCTTCTGCGCGAGCTTCTGGTGCTGGGCGCGCATGTCTTCGGCCTTGGTGTACTCGACCGCGCCCCAGCCGCCGCTCAGCGCGAACACGCGGTCGGGCGTGTCGGTGTGCACGTGCGCCTTGAGGAGGTCGCCCGATTGCAAGACGACGATCGAGCCGCCCAGCTCCCGCAGCGCGCGGCGCACCTCGGCGGTGGCGGGGAGCGCGGCGCCGCGGATCATCACCTCGGTGCAGAACTGATAGTCGCGCTCGGAAGCGACCTCGGACGCGGCGGCGGCGTCGGGGGAGAGACGGTCCACCGCGCCCTCGGCCAGGTGGCCATCCTCGATGAGGCGCTGTACGCCGTCGAGGAAACGCACGAAGCCCTTGGCGCCGGCGTCCACTACGCCCGCGGCTTTGAGCGACGCGAGGAGGTCGGGCGTGTGCTGGAGCGCCAGCTCGGCGCGCTCGACCATGCGGTGAACGAACACCCGCAGGTCGCGCTCGCCCCGCGCAGCGCCCGCCTCGGCGGCGGTCTCACGGACGACGGTGAGGATGGTCCCTTCCACCGGTTCGTCGAGCGAGCCCGCGAGGCGGTCGAATCCCATCTGAATCGCCTGAGCGAGGTCCGCCGCGCCGGCCATGAGGCGCTCCCCCAGGCCGTCGCGTAGACCCAGCAGGAACTGCGACAGCAGCATGCCGGAGTTGCCGCGGGCGCCGCGAACGCTGGCCTGCGCCATGGCGGCCGTGACGCGGGGCAGCGGCGCGTCGCCCAGCTCGCGCAACGACTGGGCGACGGCCCGCAGTGTGAGACACATGTTGGTCCCCGGGTCGCCGTCGGGGACGGGGAAGACGTTGAGGCGGTTGAGGTCGTCGCGCGCCGCCGCCACCCAGTCCGCCGCCGCGAGCAGCGAGCGGCGGAGGCGGGGGCCGTCGACGTAGGCGATGCCCGTGCCCACGCGGTCCCTGCTACTCCTTGACCACCGTCACCGCGATTTCCGGCCGGACTTCCGGATGGATCTTCAAGCCCACGCGGAACTCGCCCAGGGCGCGGATCGGCTCGGGGAGGTCGATCTTTCGTTTGTCGACGTGGATGCCCGCCTCCTCCAGCTTGCGCTGGATGTCGGCCGCCGTCACGGAGCCGTACAGCTTTTCCTCTTCTCCCACCTTCACGGCGAACGTGAGGTGCACGGCGGCGAGGCGCGCGGCCTCGGACTCGGCCTCCGCCTTCTCGCCGGCGCGCTGCTTGGCGATGCGCGCGGCCTCGAAAGCGATCTTCTTCTTATTGGCCTCGCTGGCGGGGTAGGCGAGCCCCTGCGGCAGCAGGAAATTGCGGGCGTAGCCGTCTTTGACCTTCACGACCTCGCCGGCCTTGCCGACGTGTTGCACGTCTTCTCGCAGAATGATCTCGATCATCGGTCCATCCTCTAGGAAGCGGTGGACCGCCGGTGCAGCCGGCGGCGGAAGTCCATCCACGTATCGAACAGGCCCAGGGTCCACAGCCCGGGCACCAAGACGAGCAGCGGCACCGCGAGCACGGTGGCGAGGACGACGAGCCCCGTGAGGGTGACCGTTGAAACACCCGCGGCGGCCGCGAACGCGGCGGCGATCGCGGCGCCGCGCAGCAGGTACAGCGCCGCGGCGATCAGCCCGACGTTCAAGGCGGCCACTTTGACGCCGCTGATCACCGGCGCGACCCACGCCACGAGCGACGCGATCACGGTCCAGACCCAGCGGTCGCCGATGCGGAACTCGCGAAACGGCGCGAGCGGGGGGCCGAGCGGCGCGCGGGCGAGGTACCCGTGCCACTGCCAGGCGGCGGCCAGCGCGGCGAACGTCCCGAGCACGAGCACGGCGGGCACGATGGCGGTCCAGAGGGTCACGAGCGGGTGGTAGACCACCGCGGCGTCGGGCACGCGATCGAGGGCCAGCTGCATCGAAAAGCGCGCGTCGAGCGCCGCGTCGCGCGCCAACTGTACCCAGCCCCATGGTCCCCACGAGGCCTCGACCAGTACGGCGGTCGCCAGGGCGCTCACCACCACGGCGCGCACCGCCTGCGCCAGGAAGGCCGCCGGCCGCAACAGGGCGCCCAGCGTGAAGGCCGCCGTGACGAGTACGGCGAACGCCCGCGTGGCCGCGTCGAGCCGGCCGTCGGTGCCGGGGACGAGCAACAGACCCAGGCCCAGCCCGAGCGCCAGCAGCGCGAGGCCGCGCTCGCCTCGCGTGGCGGGGCGGGTGGCCCACAACAGCGCCGCGAGCGCCAGCGCCACGAGGGGCAGGAACCCGAAGGCGGCGAGCGCGACGGTGCCGGAGATCAGGCGCCAGCGCCCGCCCGACGCGTTCATGTCAGCTGACGTAGCCCTTGATGTACGGCAGCAAGGCGAGCTGGCGCGCCCGCTTGATGGCGGTCGCGAGCTGACGCTGATGTCGCGCGCACATGCCGGAGAGCCGGCTCGGCAGAATCTTGCCGCGCTCGGTCAGGAACCGGCCGAGGGTGCGCTCGTCCTTGTAGTCGAGCACGCGGGCCCCGGACTCGCACACGGGGCAGGTCTTGGCGGGCCGTCTCATGCTTCTTCGTCCTCCCCCAGTTCCTCTTCAAGTGCGGCGATAACCGGCGCTTCCACCGGCTTGGGCGGTTCGCCCTCATTCACGACCGTCAAGAAGCGCAGCAGGCTCTCGTCGAGCTTCAGGGCGCGGTCGTACTCGGGCAACAGCGCCGGCTCCGTCTCGAACTGCACGACGACGTAGTAGCCCGTATCCTTCTTCTTGAGGCGATAGGTGAGCGTGCGCTTGCCCCAGTGGGCGACGTTGCCCACGGTGCCTTTGCCGTCCTTCGTTACCAGCGCGTGAAACCGCTCGAGCTTCTCGTTGACCTGCGGCTCTTCGAGGGCACTGTCAAAGATGTAGACCGTCTCGTAGCGACGAGTCATGACACCTCCCTTTGGTCTCAAGTGACCCGGCACGGTGTCGCGCCGAGTAGGGGATATGTGAGCGGAGAAGATAGGCGGGGACGCGGGAAAGGGGAATGGGATGGCGCGCGCGACCGTCGCGGCGGCTGGGGCATCCCTTGGAGACCACTTCGGAGGACGTTCGTGAAGCTCGCGCTCTTACTGCCGGTGCTCTTGCTCGCGCCTCCCCTGACAGCCCAGGACACGGGTTATGCCGCCATGCAGGCGCGCGGCAAGATGGCGATGGGGGTGGATCAGTACACGTCGTGGCATCACTTCGAGGCGTTGCCGGACGGCGGCCGCATCGTGCTGCAGCGCGACGCGACCGACACGGCGGGCACCACCGCGATCCGCGCGCACCTGAAGGACATCGCGGCGCGGTTTGCGGCGGGCGACTTCGCGATTCCCGGGTTCGTGCACGCGCAGCAGGTGCCCGGCACGCCCGCGATGGCGGCGAAGCGGGGCGCGTTGCGTTATGTCTTCCATCCGCTGCCGGGCGGCGGCGAAGTGCGGATCGTCACGCGTGACGCAGCGGCCGTGGCGGCGGTGCATCAATTCCTCGCGTTCCAGCGCACGGAGCATCACGTGCATTGAGCCGTCAGCCAGGAGCCGTCAGCCAGGAGCTATCAGCCATCAGCCATCAGCCATCAGCCGTAAGCCATCAGACGTTGAACCGGAACAGCAGGATGTCGCCGTCTTTCACCACGTAGTCGCGCCCCTCACTGCGCACGAGCCCCTGTTCGCGCGCCGCCTTGTACGACCCCGCCTTCAAGAAATCGTCGTACGCTACCGTCTCGGCGCGGATGAAGCCGCGCTGGAAGTCGGAGTGGATCGCGCCCGCGGCGTCGTACGCCGTCTCGCCGCGACCCATGGTCCAGGCGCGCACTTCGTCTTCGCCCACCGTGAAAAAGGTCTGCAGGCCGAGCAGGTGGTAACCGGCGTGAATGAGGCGGTCGAGGCCTTGCTCCTGCACTCCCGCCGTCTCGAGGAATTCGCGGCGCTCCCCGGGCGACAGCTCGGCCAGCTCCGCTTCGAGCTTGGCGCTGAACGCCACCAGCTCGGCCTCCTCGTGGTGCGTCTGCACCGCCGCGCGCAGCGCCGCCACCCACTTGCCGCCGCCTGCCGCGAGGTCGTCTTCGCTGACGTTGGCGGCGTAGAGAATCGGCTTCGCCGTGAGCAGGCCGAGCTGGCGCAGAAAGCGTACGGCGTCTTTGCCCTCGCCGGCGGCGCGCGCACCGCGGCCCGCATCGAGCTCCTGCATCACGCGCTCCAGCACCAGCAGCTCGGCCTGCGCGTCCTTGTCCCCCGCCTTGGCGCTCTTGCGCGTCTTCTCGAGCCGCCGCTCCACCACGGCGATGTCCGACAGCGCCAGCTCGCTCGTGATGACGTCGTGGTCGCGCAGCGGATCGACCGGGCCCATGACGTGCACCACGTCGGGGTCCTCGAAGCAGCGGATCACGTGCACGATCGCGTCCACTTCGCGAATGTGCGACAGGAACTGGTTGCCGAGCCCCTCGCCTTGGGAGGCGCCCTGCACGAGCCCCGCGATGTCCACGAACTCGACCACGGCGGGGATCTTCTTCCTGGGTTTGACGATGCGGTTGAGCGTTTCGAGGCGCGGATCGGGCACTTCCACCACGCCGACGTTCGGGTCCACGGTGCAAAACGGGTAGTTCTCCGCGGCCGCCGCTTGGGACGACGTCAGCGCGTTGAACAGGGTGGACTTACCGACGTTGGGGAGCCCGACAATGCCGAGACGAAGCATGGGGAATTGTCGCCAGGGGCGCGAGCGTTGGGAAGCCGCTAGTATAGATTAGAGGAGCGTTCTATGGCTCGATCCGCCAGTACCGCACCGCCGCGCCGCGAGGCGCGCGATCATGCCGTCATCCGTTTCGCGGGTGACTCGGGCGACGGCATGCAGATCACGGGCTCGCAGTTCACCGTCGAGACCGCGCTGGCCGGCAACGACCTCGCCACCTTCCCCGACTTCCCGGCCGAGATCCGCGCGCCGGCGGGGACCACGTTCGGCGTCTCCGCCTTCCAGATCCAGTTCGGCTCGACCGACGTGCTCACGGCGGGCGACGAGCTGGACGTGCTGGTCGCGATGAATCCCGCGGCGCTCGCCGTCAACCTGCGCGATCTGCGTGTGGGCGGCACCGTGGTGGCCGATACGGCGGCCTTCAACGAGCGCAACCTGCTCAAGGCCGGCTACGCCGCCAATCCGCTGGAAGACGACACGCTGGCGCCGTATCAGGTGCTGAAGCTCGACATCGACAAGCTCACGGCCGAAGCGGTCAAGGAATTCGGCGTGTCGTCCAAGGAAGCGCACCGCTGCCGCAACATGTGGGCGCTGGGGCTGATGCTGTGGATGTACGGGCGGGAGCGGCAGGCGACGGTCGAGTGGTTGGAACGCAAGTTCGCGAAGAGCCCGCAGCTGGCGCGCGCCAACATCGCTGCCCTGAACGCGGGACACGCCTTCGGCGAAACCGCGGAGATGCCGGCCGACATCGTGGGTTACACGGTGGCCAAGGCCGACGTGAAACCCGGCCTGTACCGCACCGTCACCGGCACCGAGGCGATGGCGTGGGGCCTGCTCGCCGGGATGCGCAGCGCGGGGCTCGAGCGGATGCTCTTTTCGGGCTATCCCATCACGCCTGCGTCGGCGCTGCTGCACACGCTGGCGGCCCTCAAGCAATACGGCGTCGTCACCTTCCAGGCCGAAGACGAAATCGCGGCGATCGGCGCGGCCATCGGCGCCTCGTACGCGGGCTCGTTGGGCGTCACGTCGTCGTCGGGACCCGGGATGGCGCTCAAGACGGAGATGCTGGGATTGGCGATCGCGACCGAGCTGCCGCTCGTCGTGATCGACTCGCAGCGCGCCGGCCCCTCGACCGGCATGCCGACCAAGACCGAGCAGTCCGATCTGTTCCAGGCCGTCCTCGGCCGCAACGCGGACGCGCCGCTCGTGGTGCTGTGCGCGGCCACCGCTGGCGACTGTTTCGAGGTGGCGATCGAATCGGTGCGTCTCGCCACCAAGTACATGACGCCCGTCATCGTCCTCACCGACGGCTATCTCGCGCATGCCGCCGAGCCGTGGCTGATCCCGGACGTGGACGCGCTGCCCGGCTTTCCGGTGCGGTTCCGCACCGACCCCGTGGGCTTCCATCCCTATGAACGTGACCCGGCGACCCTGGCGCGGCCGTGGGCGGTGCCCGGCACACCTGGGCTGGCGCACCGCATCGGCGGCATCGAACGCAGCGCCACCACCGGGCATATCTCCTACGACCCCGACAACCATCAGGAGATGACCCGCCTCCGCGCCGCCAAGATCGCGGGCGTGGCAGCGGACATTCCGCCGCAGGGCGTGGCGTTGGGCAAAGCGGGCGGCGCGCTCGCCGTGCTGGGCTGGGGCTCGACCTACGGGCCGATCCATCAGGCGGTGAAGCAGGCGCGCGCCGACGGGCTCGACGTGTCGCACGTGCACCTGCGCTACGTGTCGCCGTTCCCGCGCAACTTGGGCGACCTGCTGCGCGGCTACGGCCGCGTGCTCGTGCCGGAGATGAACAACGGGCAGCTGGTGCAGCTGCTGCGCGCCGCGTACCTCCTGCCGGTGGAGAGCCTGAGCCAGGTGACGGGCAAGCCGTTCAAGGTGGCGACGATTGTGGAAGCGATTCGCGCGTCGCTGAACGGCGGCCGCAGTGCACGCAAAGGGGGCAGGGCATGACCGCGACGGCGGCGCCGCTGCAACCGAAGGATTACGCCTCCGACCAGGAAGTGCGCTGGTGTCCGGGCTGCGGCGACTACGCGATTCTCAAAGCCGTGCAGAAGACGCTCGCGGATATCGGCGCGGTGCCGGACAAGACGGTGTTCATCTCAGGCATCGGGTGCGCGGCGCGCTTTCCTTATTATCTGGCGACCTACGGATTCCATACGATCCACGGCCGCGCGCCGGCGATCGCCACGGGCGTGAAGCTCGCCAATCCCGAGCTCGACGTGTGGGTGATCACGGGCGACGGCGACTGTCTCTCCATCGGCGGCAATCACACGCTGCACGTCCTGCGGCGCAACGTGGACATGCAGATCCTGCTCTTCAATAACGAAATCTACGGTCTCACCAAGGGTCAGTACTCGCCGACGTCGCGCCAGGGCACGCAGTCGCCCTCGACGCCGCAGGGATCGATCGAGCACCCCGTGTCGGCGTGCGCGTTCGCGCTGGGTGCGGGCGCCCGGTTCGTGGCGCGCGCGGTGGACACGCAGCAGGCGCAGCTCGTGGAGGTGCTGAAGCGGGCCCATGCGCACCGCGGCGCCTCGTTCGTGGAGATCTTCCAGAACTGCGTGGTCTACAACGACGGCGTGTTCGACGACTTCACCGCCAAGGAAGTGGCGCCCGACGCGCAGCTGCCCGTGCAACACGGGCAGCCGCTCCTGTTCGGCAAGGACAAGCGGCGCGGGCTGCGGCTCGACCCGCGTCGGCTCGCGCTCGAGGTGGTGACGGTGGGTGAGGGGGGCGTGACCGCGGCCGACGTTCTCATCCACGACCAGACGAACCGCACGCTCGCCGGGATGCTTGCGGCACTCGAGCCACCGGACTTCCCGGTGGCGCTGGGCGTGCTGTACCACGATCCCGCGACGCCGTACGAAGCGGACGTATACGCGCAGGTGGCCGCGGCGGGTGAGCCTGCGGGCGGGATGGACGAGCTGTTGAGAAGCGCGAGGACGTGGAGCGTCTAGCGAACCAGCCACGGCGCCAGCACCAGACTCACCACGCTCATCAGTTTGATCAGGATGTTCATCGCGGGTCCCGCCGTATCCTTGAACGGGTCGCCCACGGTGTCGCCCACCACGGCTGCCTTGTGCGCGTCCGAGCCCTTGCCCCCTAGCGCGCCGCCCTCGATCAATTTCTTGGCGTTGTCCCACGCGCCGCCGGCGTTCGCCATAAACAACGCCAGCATCACGCCCGTGAGCGTGGCGCCCGCGAGCATGCCGCCCAGCGCGTAGATCCCGAGCAGTTTGCCGACGACCACGGGTGCGGCGATGGCCGTGAGCCCCGGCACGATCATTTCCCGCAGGGCGGCGCGGGTCGAGATATCCACGGCGCGGGCCGAGTCGGGCGGCGCCGTGCCCGCCATCAATCCCACGATCTCGCGGAACTGGCGCCGCACCTCCGCCACCATCAGCTGGGCGGCGCGACCCACGGCCGTCATGGTGGCGGCCGCGATGAAGAACGGGATGCACCCGCCGATGAACAAGCCGATCACGACCATCGGATTGATCAGGTCGAGGCCGCCCGCGGGCATGCGCACCGCGGTGGCGTAGGCCGAGAAGAGCCCCAGGGCGGTCAACGCGGCGGACCCGATGGCGAATCCCTTGCCCATGGCGGCGGTGGTGTTGCCGAGCGCGTCCAGGCCGTCGGTGATGGCGCGGACCTCGGGGCCGAGCCCCGCCATCTGGGCGATGCCGCCGGCGTTGTCGGCGATGGGGCCGTACGCATCGACCGACATCGTGATGCCCGTGGTGGCGAGCATGCCCACGGCCGAGATAGCGATGCCGTACAGCCCGGCCGAGCGAAACGCCACGAAGATGGCGGCGCAGATCATCAGGAGCGGCAGGATCGTGCTTTGCATGCCGACCGCGAGCCCGGCGATGATGTTGGTGGCGGGGCCCGTCTTCGCGGCGTCGGCAATGATGCGGACGGGCCGCGCCGACGTGTAGTACTCGGTGCATAGGCCGATGGCGATTCCCGCCACGGTGCCGGCGAGCACCGCATAGAAGGGGCCGAGCGGCGGCAGTGCGCGGCCGTCCGCGCCGGTCACCACCGGGTCGAACCGCGTGGTCAAGGCGTAGGCGGCGAGGAGAAAAAGGCCTGCCGCGATGAACGTGGCCCAGCGCAGCGCCGCCTGCGGGGCGCCGCGCTCGAGCACGCGCATGGCCGCGATGGCGAGCAGGCTCGCGCCCAGGCCGGCCACGGTATAGAGGAGGGGTAGGGCGACGGCGTCGACCCGATTGGCGACCAGCTCGCTGGTCGAGCCGATGGCGATGGTCGCGATGATCGCGCCGACGTAGCTCTCGAAAATGTCGGCGCCCATGCCGGCGACGTCGCCCACGTTGTCGCCCACGTTATCGGCGATCGTGGCGGGGTTGCGCGGGTCGTCCTCGGGGATGCCCGCTTCGAGTTTCCCCACGAGGTCGGCGCCGACGTCGGCGGCTTTGGTGTAGATGCCGCCGCCCACGCGGGCGAACAGGGCGATGGACGAGGCGCCCATCGCGAAGCCGGCGATGATCTCGCTGAACGCGCGCCAGGCCGCGTTCTCGAGCGGCGCGCCGAGCCACGTGCGCATCACGATGCCGATGCCGAGCAGGCCGAGGCTCGCCACGGCGAGGCCCATCACGGCACCTCCGGAGAACGCGGTTCGCAGGGCACGCGCCTGGCCGCTCGCCCGCGCCGCTTCGGCGGTGCGGACGTTGGCGCGGGTCGCGGCGCTCATGCCGAAGAGGCCCGCGAGCACCGAGCACAGTCCGCCGCCCGCGTAGGCCAGGGCGGTGCGCCAGCCGATCGCCCAGGCGAGCAGGGCGCTGATCACCGCGACGAACGGCAGCAGCACGCTGTACTCGCGTGCGAGGAACGTCATGGCGCCGGTGCGGATCAATCCTTCCAGCCGCACCAGCGCCGGTGCGCCCGCCGGCTGCCGCCGCACGGCCTCGAACAGCCCCCACGCGAACGCGAGCCCCGCGGCACCTGCGAGCATGGCGATCAGCGGCACGAGCGTGGTGGTCACGGCGCTTCCCCGCGCACCCATTGCGTCACCGTGTCCACCAGCTTGGGCAAGAGCACCTCGATCTGCTCGTCTTCTGCGGGCGTGAACGGCGCGAGCACGAACTCTTCCCACGGATCGTTCGTGGGGAGCGGGCCCACGCCGATGCGCAACCGCGCGTAAGCTTGCGATTGCAGCGCGCCCTCGATGCTCTTCAAGCCGTTATGGCCGCCCGCGGAGCCGTCGACGCGGAGGCGAAATGTCCCGAGCGGGATATTGAAGTCGTCGACGCAGATGAGCAGGTCGCGCGCGGGATCGAACTCCGGGTCGGCGCGCAGCGAGGCGAGCGCGGCGCCGCTGCGATTCATGTAGGTCGTGGGCTTGAGCAGCCGCACGGGCACGCCGTCGATCTCGCCCTCCGTAACGCGAGCGCGCTCGCCGCGTCGAAAGGGAGGAAACCCCCATCGCGCAGCGAGCGCGTCCACCAGCCGGAAGCCCGCGTTGTGCCGCGTCGCCGCGTACTCGGGACCCGGATTCCCGAGGCCGACCACGGCGCGCAAACGTCAGCTCTCTTTGCCGCCCTTGGGCTTCTCGACCTTCTCTGTCTTCTCGGCCTTGGCGGGCTTCGCTTCGCCTTCGCCTTCGACCGCCTCGCCTTCCTCCTCCTCGCGCGGCTTGCGGATCAACTCCGGCTCGGCCACCTCGGCCGCGGCTTCGGGCGTGGGGGCCAGCACTTCCTCGGCGCGCGGCGGCACCACCGTGGCGAGCGTCAGCTCCGCCGCCACTAGGATCTCGGCATTGGGGATCTGTAGATCGCGCACGTGCACCGAGTGGCCGATGGCGAGCGCCGTGACGTCCAGCTCCACGCGCTCCGGGATGTGCTCGGGCAGCACCTCGATTTCCACTTCGCGCATCACCTGATCGAGCACGCCGCCGCCGTTGCGCACGCCGTCGGGCGTGCCCACGAGGTGCACCGGCACCTTGAGGCGCACCCTCTCATCGGCGTGGATCTCGTAAAAATCCACGTGAATCACGTCGGGCCGCACCGGGTGGCGCTGGATCTCGCGAATCAGCGCGCGCGTCTTCTTGCCGTCGATCGTGACCTCGAACAGCGTGCTGGAGGGCTCGATGCCCGACAGGGCCTGCTCGAGCGCTTTCGCGTCCAGCGCGAGCGGCTGGGTCGCGCGGCCGTGCCCGTAGATCACGGCCGGGACTTTGCCCGCGAACCGGGTCTGGCGGGCCGCGCCCTTGCCGGCCGCGTCGCGCGGGGTGGCGGTGAGGGAGACGAAGTGTGCCATATGCTGGTATCCGTTCTCGGTTATCCGTTATCCGTCAATCAAACAGGGCACTGACTGACTGATTCGAGTGCTCGTAGCCGATCGCTTTCGCCATCAGCCCCGCGACCGACAGGACGGTCAGCTTCTCGAACTTCCGCTCCTCGGGGAGCCTGATCGTGTTCGTCACCGTCACTTCTTCGATCGCCGAGCCGCGCAGCCGCTCCACGGCGGGGCCCGAGAACAGCGCGTGCGTGGCGAAGGCGAAGATCCGCTTCGCGCCCAGCCGCTTCAGCGCCCCGGCCGCCTCGGTGATCGTGCCGGCCGTGTCGATCATGTCGTCGGGGATGAGGCAGTCCTTGCCCTCCACTTCGCCCACGACGTTGACCACTTCCGCCACGTTGGCCGACGGCCGCCGCTTGTCGATGATCGCGAGCGACGCGTTCAGCCGCTTGGCGAATCCCCGCGCCATCTTGGCCGACCCGACGTCGGGCGCCACCACCACCGGATCCGTCAACTGCTTGGTCCGGAAGTGCGCTACGAACGCCGGCGCCGCGTACAGGTGGTCCACCGGAATGTCGAAGAACCCCTGCACCTGGTGGGAATGGAA
>JBGPOE010000008.1:0-74231 GCA_041487875.1 Gemmatimonadota bacterium
ATGCCGAGCTGGCCCGAGCCCACGAACTTCTTGAGCCGGTCCTGCACTTCGCGGAAGTAGGTCTCCGAATTGTTGGGCCAGGGCGAGATCTTCTTCGCCACGGCCGCGCTGTCGGCCGGATTCGCCGACAGCGCGCTTACGACGTCCACCCAATCCAGCGCGTGCAGGTGGTAGAAGTGGATCACGTGGTCCTGCACGAACTGCATCCCGTGGATCAGGTTGCGAATGATGTTCGCGTTAGGCGGGATCGTGATGTCGAGCGCGTCTTCCACCGCGCGGCACGACGCGACCGCGTGCACCACGGTGCACACGCCGCAGATCCGCTGTGTGAACGCCCAGGCGTCGCGCGGATCGCGCCCCTGCATGATGACTTCGATGCCGCGGAACTGCGTGGACGACGCCCACGCCTTGGCGATCTTCCCGTCTTCGGCCTGGGCCTCGATGCGAAGATGGCCCTCGATCCTGGTAATCGGGTCGACGACGATCTTAGTCGTGGCCATGGCCGCCTCCTTCGTCCTGCTTGGTGGATTCGATCACCGGCAGTTTGCGGCGCTGCCGTGCCTGGTACACGCCCGTCGCGATCGCATGGGCGGCAACGCCCGCCGTCGCGCCGATCGCGAGTGCCGCGCCGATCGTGTCGGCGTAGCGTTCCACACCGAAGCCCGCGACGTTCGGCAGCCGGCCGTAGAACGGGGTCATCGTGTCCCAGAACTGCGGTTCGGTGCAGCCGATGCAGGGATGCCCCGCGCCGATGGGCCAGCTGGTATGGCCGTTCCACAAGAAGATCGGGCAGGGCGAGAACGTCGCCGGGCCCTTGCAGCCCACGTGATAGAGGCACCAGCCCTTGCGGGCGGACTCGTCGTCGAACGCTTCCACGAACTGCCCGGCGTCGAAGTTGGCGCGCTTGGGGCATTGGTCGTGGATGCGGGCGCCGTAGGCGAACAGCGGCCGGCTCTGATAGTCGAGGGCCGGCAGGCGCCCGAACGTGAGGTAGTGGACGATGGTTGCGGTCACCACGTCGCCGATCGGCGGGCAGCCGGCGATGTTCACCACCGGCTTGTCCTTGACGATCGAGTCGACGCCGACCGCCCCGGTCGGGTTGGGCCGCGCGGCTTGCACGCTGCCCCAATGGGCGCAGGCGCCGATGGCGATCACCGCCTTGGCGCCCTTGGCCGCTTCCTGGAGAATGTCTTTCGCGGTGCGGCCGCCGATCATCGTGTAGATGCCGCCGTCCTTCAGCGGGATCGATCCCGTGACGACCAGCAGATACTCTCCCTTGTTCTGCGCCATCGTGTTCTGCAGCGCGGCCTCGGCCTGGTGGCCCGCCGCGGCCATGATAGTGTGCTGGTAATCGAGAGAGACGACGTCGAGGACGAGATCACCAATCGTGGGATCGGCTGTGCGGAGCACGCTTTCGACACAGCCGGTGCACTCCTGCAGCGACAGCCACACGACGGTGGGACGCTTCTGCGTGGCGAGCGCGTGGGCGACGCGCGGGGTCATCATGCTGCCGACGCCCAAGATCGCGGTCATCTCGGCACAGAACGCGAGGAAGTCGCGGCGGCTGACACCGCGCTGGTCGAGGTAGGCACCGAGGGAGTCTCCCTCGGCCCAAGGGTGTGACGTGGGGAAGTACATCGCAGGGGCTCCGGGACGGTTATGCGGCTCAGACTAGCCCCCTGAGTCGGTAGGCCTCTGCAATACGGTCTGAAGAGACCTTTACACTCGGTTCACGTTGGCCGCGCCGCGTTGATGCGAACATGTCGTGGTGAGCCACCGTGCCGGTGTCGCCTCCGCCCCGGCTCCCCCTCCTCAGGGAGAACTCGCTCGCCTGCTCGAGGCCGAAGCGCGGCTGGAGCAGGAGTTGGCGCGCGCGCGCGCCGATGCGGCGGCGCGGGTCGCCCAAGCCACGACAGACGCTCAGAGCCGGATCGCCGCCCTTGACGCCGAGGTCGCGGCCGCGGGTACGACGCTGCGCGGGCAGCTGGACGCCGAGCGCACAGCGCGTGAGGCGGAGATTGCGGCGATGGGTGCGCGCGAGGCGGAGCGCTTCGAGCGGGTCACGGCGGATCGCATCGCGGCGCTGGCACGGGAGCTCGCCACCATGCTGCTCGGCGGAATGGAGGGCGGCCGGTGATCCTGGCCATGGCGCGGGTGCGCATCCTGGGACCGCGCGAGCGCCTGGTTGAGGTGCTCGAGGCGCTGCAGGATCTCAACGTCCTGCACCTCGCGTCGCCCGGCGAAATCGCGGGGACGCTGGGACACGTGCAGCTCGCGCCGCGCGAGGAGCGCGAGCGGCGGCAGCTACGGCGCGCCCTGGCCGACGTGGAGGCCGTGTTGGAAAAACTGCGCCCCGCCGCGGCAGCCGCGCGGGGCGAGCGCCGCGCCACGCCCGTGGAGCTCGCCCGCTGGGTGCGGCTCGCCTGGCAGGCGCGCCGCGAAGTCGACCGGCTGTCGGCTCGCGCCATCGCCCTGGCCGAAGAGCGCGCGCTGATCCTCAAGTACCAGCAGTTCTTCTCCGCGTTCCGGACCCTGCTCGAGGCCGAGGCCCGGTGGCCCAACGCCACGACCTACCACGTGCTGCTCAAGAGCGGCGACGTCGTGCCGCGGCTGCGCGCGAGTCTCACGGCGGTGATCGGCAACGAGTTCGAGCTGTACGCCCAGGCGCTCGCGAGCGGCGAGACCGCCGCCATGGTGGTCGTTTCGGCGCAGGCCGCGGGGCGCGTCGAGCGCTTGCTCGCCGAAGCGCAGGTTCAGGAGATCCCGGTGCCGGCGGCGTACGGCGGCAAGTCCCTCGCTGCAGCGATACCGCGGATGGTGGCGCGGCTGGGCGATCTGCCTAGAGAGGAAGCCGACGTCAAACAGCGCCGCGCCCAGGTGGCCGCCGCCCAGGGGCCGGAGCTGCGCCGGGCGCGCGCCGCGATCCACGACCGCCTGGAGGAGCTCGAGGCGTTGCCGCTGTTAGGCGTGACGCCGCGGGCCTTCGTGCTCGAGGGATGGACCCCCGTCACGGCGCGCCGCGCGCTCGACGCGGGCCTGCACGAGCGCTTCGGCGACACCGTGGTGGTGGCGGAGGTGGCGCGCGAAGAGTGGCGCTCCGAGGAAGCGCCCGTCGTGCTGAAGAACCCGCGGTTGTTCCGGCCGTTCGAGACCATCATCCGCCTGCTGCCGCTGCCCCGCTACGGCACGATCGACCCCACGCCGTTCGTGGCGGTGTTCTTTCCGGCGTTCTTCGGCATCATGCTGGGGGACGTGGGCTACGGCCTGCTGCTCGCCGCGCTGGGGCTGGTGCTGCACCGCCGCTCCACGCCCGGTAGCCTCCTGCGCAGCGTGTCCGAGATGATCGGGCCGTGCGCGCTGTTCACGATCCTCGCCGGGTTCTTGTTCGGGGAGTTTTTCGGCGACCTGGGCCACCGCTGGTTCGGACTCGCGCCGATCGCGTTCCGGCGCGAAGACGCGTTGCTGCCGTTCCTGCTGCTCGCGGTATCGCTGGGCGCGGTGCACATCCTGCTGGGGCTGGGGCTGGGCGTGCTCTCCAGCGCGCGGGGCCGCCATTCGCGCGAGGCATTCGGGCGCGGCGTGGGGCTGCTGATGGTGGTGCTCGTGATCCTGGCACTGCTCGCGGCGCTGCGCGTGTTGCCGCACGCGTTCTTCACGCCCGCCGTGATCGGGTTGCTCGCCGCCTTCCCGGCGCTCATCGCGCTGGAAGGACTGGTGGCTCCCATCGAGCTCTTGACGACTCTCGGCAACATCCTGTCCTACGCCCGTATCATGGCGTTGGGCGTGGCGTCGGTGATGCTGGCGATCGTGGCGAACAAGATGGCAGGCGCCATTGGAAGCGTCGCGGTGGGCGTGACGTTCGCCTTGCTGTTCCACCTCGTGAACTTCGCCATCGGGCTGTTCAGCCCGACGATCCACGCGTTGCGCCTCCACTATGTGGAGTTCTTCGGGAAGTTCTACAGCCCGGGCGGTGTGCGCTATCAGCCGTTCGGACACTGGACGCCCGCTCGCACGCGTCCCTAGAGAAAGGAAAGAGGAGCATCATGGATACCACCGTTCTCATCGCGTTCGCCGCGGCCGTGGCGGTCGCCGTTCCGGCACTGGCGACGGCCTGGGCGCAGTCCCGCATCGGGCCGGCCATTGCGGCCACGCTGGCGGAGAAGCCCGAGCTCAGCACATCCGCGGTCCTGTTGATTGCGATCCCGGAAACGATGGTGATTCTCGGGTTCGTGGTCGCGGCGGCGATTCTGTTCCGCTGACCGGCGCGCGCCGTGCCGCTCGCAGACCTCCTCTCCGCGCTGACGCGCGAGGCGGAGCGCGACGCCGCTCGGTTGCGCGCCGAGGGCGAGGCCCGCGTCACCGCGATCGCGGCTGCCGCGGCGGCGCAGGTGGGCCGGGCGCGCGCCGAGCAACTGGGCGCGCGCGAAGCGCAATGGCGGGCCGAGGCGGAGCGCGTGCTGGCGACGGCGCGGCACGCCGCCCGCGCGCAGACGCTGGCCGCGAGGGGCCGGCTGCTCGAGCGCGTGCTGGCGGCCGTGCGCGCGTGCCTGCCCGCGCTCGTGAACGACCCCGCGTACCGGGCGGTCCTGGGGCGCGACGTGCAGGCGGCGCTCGCCTACATGGGTGATGAGGCGGTGGTGCTGCGGTGCACGCCGGCGCTCGCGGATGCGGTCCGCGCGCTGGTGGCGGGAAACACACGTGTGCGCGTGGAGCCCGACGCCGCGGTCGGTACCGGCGTCCGCGCGGTGAGCGCCGACGGGGTGGTCGAGGTGGACGGCACGCTCGAGGGTCGGCTCGACCGGCTGGGTCCGCGTGTCGCCTTCGCAGCGCTGCACCGGCTGGAGAAGGACGCGTGACACGGACCGCGTGGGGAGACCTCGACGCGCGGGCGCGGGGGCTGGCGACCCACCTGCTGCCGCGGCTGCAGCTGGAGTCGCTGACTGCCGCGCCCGATCTGAGCGCGCTGGCTGAGGCGCTGCGCCGCGCCGCTGTTCCGATCGAGGAGGACGTGGCATCCGCCGCGGGCCTGGAGCTCGCCGTGCGCCGGGCAGCGGGGGCCGAGCTGCGGGTGCTCGAGCGCTGGGTGGGCGCGCGCGCGGCGGTGCTCGCGGTGGTGTTCGAGGATGAGGACCGGCGCAGCCTGCGCGCGCTGGTACGCGGGGCGGCGCAGCACGCCGCTCCCGAAGCGCGAGTGTCGGGCGTGATCCCCACTCCCGCATTGCCCGAGCGCGCGTTGGAGGAATTGTCCCGCCAGCCGTCCGTGGCTGCGCTGGCGGCGCTGCTCGCCGCGTGGAATAGCCCGTACGCTCCGGCGCTGCGCCGCGCCGCGGCGGCCGCGCAACCGGACCTGCTGCGGGTCGAGCTGGCGGTGAATCAGGCGTTCGCGGCGCGCGCGCTGGCGGCCGCGCGTCGGGGACGGAGCCCCGAATTGGTGGCCTACGTCCGCGAGATGATCGATCTGGAAAACGCGGCGGCGGCGCTCGTACTGGCCGGCCAGGGGAAGGACATCGTTCCGAAGCAGATGTTTCTCTCGGGCGGGGCGCGACTGGACATCGGCGCGTTCGAGCGGGCAGTGGCGAGTGGCGATCCCGTTGCCGCGGCGCAGCTCATCGGCGCGGCGCTCGCGCCCGCCGCGGTGGCACGCGCGTTCCGCGGCGACGTGGCGGAGCTCGCGGGCATGGAAGCGACGGTCCTGCGACTTCGCATCGTGGCGCTCCACGCGGCGCGGCGCCGCGCGCCCCTCGGCCCGGCGCCCGTGCTCGAGTACGCGCTGCGGTTACGCGCGCAGGTCCTCGACCTGCGCCGGATCATCTGGGGCGTGGCACTCGCGGCCCCGCGGCCCGACCTGCTCGCGGCACTCGTGACGGCATGAGCGGCTACGGTGTGCGCGTGTTGTGCCGGCCGGAAATCGCGGCCGGCTTTTCCCTGGCGGGGCTCGCCACGCTCGAAGCCGCCACGCTCGCCGACGGCACCCGGCAAGTCGAGGACTTGATGAACGATCCCCAGCTGGGTGTCGTGCTGGTCGAAAACGTGTTGTACGACGGTTTTCCCGACGAGCTGCGCCGCCGCATCGGCCGGCGGCCCCTGCCGATGGTCGTGCCGTTCCCCGGGCCGGCCTGGGCGGCGCGGCCGGAGGAAGCGGAGACCTACATCGTGGAGCTGCTGCGGCAAGTGATCGGCTATCGCGTGAGGTTGCGGTGAACGACGGCCGCATCGTCCGGCTCAGCGGTGCGCTCGCCGAAGGCGAGCCCCTCGGCACCGCGGCGTTGTACGAGCTCGTGCGCGTGGGCGAGCGCGGGTTGGTGGGCGAAGTGATTCGTGTGACGGGCGCGCGGGCCACCATCCAGGTGTACGAGGACACCTCCGGACTGCGCCTGGGCGAGCCCGTCACTTGCACGGGCGAGGCGCTGACGTTGCCGCTCGGTCCGGGCCTGCTCGGCGCCGTCCTCGACGGCGTGGGGCGTCCGCTGGGCCGCGTGGCGGAGCTCACCGGCGACTTCATCGCGCCCGGCACCACGGCGGCCACGCTCGATGCCGAGCGGCGCTGGCGCTTCCGGCCGGTGCTCGAGCCGGGGGCGGAGGTCGCGCCGGGCGATGTGCTGGGCAGCGTCGAGGAGCGGCCCGGGTTCGAGCACCGCGTGCTGGTGCCGTCCGGCGTGCGTGGCACGCTGGCGCGCCTCGCCGCGGGCGAGTACACGGTGGCCGAGCCGATCGGCGCGCTGGCCGACGGCACGCCGCTCGCGCTGGCGCATCGCTGGCCGGTGCGCCAGCCGCGGCCCGCGGCGCGTCGCATCGCCCCGCAGGCACCGCTCGTCACCGGACAACGCGTGTTCGACTTCCTTTTTCCTGTGGCGGAGGGTGGCACGGTGGCGGTGCCGGGCGGCTTCGGCACCGGCAAGACGGTCATCGAGCAGTCGCTTGCGAAGTTCGCCGAGGCGGACGTGATCGTGTACGTGGGGTGCGGCGAGCGCGGCAACGAGATGGCGGAGGTGCTGGAGGAATTCCCGCGGCTCACCGATCCGCGCACCGGGCGATCCATCATGGATCGCACCGTGCTGGTGGTGAACACGTCCAACATGCCGGTGGCGGCGCGCGAGGCGTCCGTGTACGTCGGCATGACGATCGCGGAGTTCTACCGCGACATGGGATACCGCGTGGCGCTCATGGCGGACAGCCTGTCGCGTTGGGCGGAGGCGCTGCGCGAAATCGCCGCGCGGCTGCAGGAGATGCCGGGCGAGGAGGGCTACCCCACCTACCTGGGGAACCGGCTCGGCAAGTTCTACGAGCGCGCCGGTCTGGTAGCGGCGGCGGGCCGCCCCGCACGCACCGGGTCCGTCACCCTAATCGCGGCAATTTCGCCGCCCGGCGGCGATTTCTCCGAGCCCGTGACGCAGGCCACGCTGCGCGTCGCGGGGGCGCTGTGGGCGCTCGACCCCGCGCTCGCGCATCAGCGCCAGTTTCCCGCGGTCGATTGGGAGACGAGCTACAGCCTCTACGGCGAGGGACTCGGATCCTGGTTCGGCGAGCACGGCGGCGCCGAGTGGCCCGCGCTGCGCCGGGCGTTGCTTGAGTTCATGCAGAAGGACCGCGACCTGCGCGAAATCGCGGGCCTGGTGGGGCCGGAGGCGCTGCAAGACAAGGACCGATTGCTGCTCGAGGTGGCGCGCGTGGTGCGGGAGACCGTCCTCGCCCAGAGTGCCTATGACCCCAACGACGCCTACTCGCCCGTTGCCAAGACGTACAAGCTCGCGTGGTTGGCGGACCAGCTCTACCGCGCCGGCGTGCGGGCGCTCGAGGGCGGCATACCGATCGAGCGCCTTGATCTGGGCCCGGCGCGCCGGGCGCTGGCCGCGTGCCGGCGCGCCGCCCCGGACGACGTCACCACCCGCGGCGACGAGGCAACAGCCGCACTCGCGGTACTCGCGCCATGATCCCGGTCGCGCGGCGCCATCGGGGCGCTCAGGCCGCGGCGGGGCCGCTGCTGTACCTCCGGCGCACGGCCAACGTGGCGCTCGGCGAGTGGGTCGAGATCGAGAGCGCCGGCGTCATGCGCCGCGGCCAGGTGATCGACGCGGGCCAGGACGTGACCGTCATTCAGGTGCTGGAAGACACGGTTGGGCTCGCACCGGGGTCGGCCGTCGTCACCCTCACGGGCGACGTGGCGTCGGTGGTCGTGGGCCGCGAGCTGCTGGGGCGCGCCTTCAACGGGATGGGCGCGCCGCGGGACGGGTTGCCCGCGCCCGTAGGCGAGGCGCTGCGGCCCATCTGGGGCGCGCCCCTCAATCCGGTGCGGCGCGCGCGGCCCGCGGACTTCATCGAGACCGGCATCTCCGCCATCGACGGCATGAACACGTTGGTGCGCGGGCAGAAGCTGCCGGTGTTCTCCGGGGCGGGCCTGCCGGCCCTCGAGCTCGCCGCGCAGATCGTGGAGGGCGCACGCGCGCCGGGCGGAGAGCGCTTCGCCGTCGTGTTCGTGGGCGTGGGTATCACCGCGCGGGAAACCGCCGCGTTCCTCGAGCGCTTCGATCAAAGCGGCGCCCGCGAGCACAGCGTGCTCTACCTCAATGAAACGCGCGACCCGACCATCGAGCGGCTGCTGGCGCCGCGCGTGGCGCTGGCGGAGGCGGAATACCTCGCCTTCGACGCCGGTATGCACGTGCTCGTCGTCATCGCCGACCTGACGCACTACTGCGAGGCGCTGCGGGAGATCGCCACTGCGCGCGAGGAGATCCCCGGCCGCCGCGGCTATCCGGGCTACATGTACACCGATCTGGCGAGCATTTACGAGCGCGCCGGCATCGTGCAGGGAAGGCCGGGCTCGTTGACGCAGATCCCCATCCTCACGATGCCGGACGACGACATCACGCACCCCATTCCCGACCTCACGGGCTACATCACCGAGGGGCAAGTCGTGTTGTCGCGTGAGCTGCACCGCGGCGGCGTGTTCCCGCCGATCGACGTGTTGCCGTCGCTCTCGCGCCTCATGAACGCCGGCATCGGCGCCGGGCGGACGGTGGCCGAGCATCGCGAGTGGTCCGATCAGTTGTACGCCGTGTACACCCGCGGCCGCGACGCGCGGCAGATGGCGGCGATCGTGGGCGAGGCGGGGCTCGGCGCCGGCGACCGCCGCGCGCTCGAGTTCGCC
The DNA here is from genome assembly GCA_041487875.1 of Gemmatimonadota bacterium. GTDB lineage: Bacteria > Gemmatimonadota > Gemmatimonadetes > Gemmatimonadales > GWC2-71-9 > DATLWA01. The sequence goes on from JBGPOE010000008.1 coordinate 9,146, forward strand.
GACCGCTTCGAGCGCGAGTTCGTGCGCCAGGGCGGCGAGCGGCGCACGCTCGCCCAGACCATGGACATTGGCTGGCGGTTGCTCGAGTCGCTGCCGCGGGAGGACCTGCTGCGCTTGTCGGACGCCACCTGGGCGGCCCGGAGCGGCGGCGGCAACGGCAAGGCGCCGGCCGCATGAGCGCCCTCGGCAGGGTGGCCGCTACGCGGCTCAACCTGCTCCGCACGGTGCGGCGCCTCGATCGCGTCACCAGAGGTGTGCAGCTGCTGCGCAAGAAGCGGGAGGCGCTGGTGAGCGAGTTGTTCAAGCTGGCGCGGCCGGCGGCGGACGCGCGCGCCCAGATCGCGGCCGGCGCACGCGTCGCCTACCCGGCGTTGCTCGAGGCGTTGGCGCTGCACGGGCGGCCGGCGCTCACCGCGCTGGCGTGGCCGGCGCGTGAGCTGGCGGTCGGCATTGCCGCCGGTCTCGTCTGGGGCATCCCGGTCTCATCTATTACGGAGCGGCCGGTCCTCGCGCGCACGCTCGCGGCGCGCGGGACGGCCCCGGGCACGACCGGGCCGGCGGCCGCCGGCGCCGCGCTGGCGTTCGAGCGCCTCGCCGACCTGTTGCTGGACGCGGCGCCCCGCGAAATGTTGATCCGCCGCCTGGGCGATGCCGTGGCGCGGGCGTCGCGCCAAGTGAACACGCTGGAGCGCCGCCTCGCGCCGTCGCTGGCAGAGGCGGTCGTGGTGGTGCGGCGCGCATTGGAAGAGCGGGAACGCGAAGAGGGATACCGCATTCGCCGTCTGCTCGGCCGGCGGCGCGGCTGAAGCCGTTTGCCGGCGAGGCAGTGGTCGGACGGCTGGACGCTGTTACAATATGACGAGACTAATCACCCGGGAGATCTCATGCGCATGTCGCTCCGCCTTCATCTGATCACGGCACTCGCCGCCGTCGCCGCCGTCGCCGCCTGTCGTCAGGCGCCGGCACCGCCCAACGCGGGCGCTGCGGGCGCCGCCGCGGCGCAGACGCCGAACGACCAGCTGCTGCTCGCGGCGGCAAAGGTCGCGCTGCCGCCCCCCGGCTTGAGCGTGGCCGATCTCCCAGAGCCCACTACTCCGGGCCCTCAGCTCCTCGGCCGCTACTGCGCGCAGTGTCACGCGTTGCCCAGTCCTGGCGCCCACAGCGCCACGGACTGGCCGAGTGTCGCGCGGCGCATGTGGCTGCGGATGGACTGGCTGCCCACGAGCCTCGGCGTGCGGGCGCCGACCTTGGCCGAGCGCTTCACGATCCTCGACTACCTCACGACCAACGCGCTGAAGGTCAGCGGCTCCAACCTGCCCGCGGGGCGCGGACGCGAGGTGTTCTCGTTGATTTGCAGTCGCTGCCACGCGCTGCCGGATCCGCGCGTCCATTCGCCCGACGACTGGCCGACCGTGTTTTCGCGGATGGAGCGCAACATGGAGCGGATGAAGGTCGCCGGGCCGACCGCAGAACAGGCCTCCGACCTGCTGCTCTATCTCCAGACTGTCTCCGCGCGGCCCCGGCGGAGCTAAGGATTTTCCTGAGGGGTGCGTCAACCCGGGTGTGCGTGGTAGCGTGCAGTTGGTTGATGAAGGCCGCATGAGTTCGGCCTGAGCCCGGTCTCACAAGGGTTTCAAGCGAGCCCCATACGGCGGCCGGTAGGTTCGGCACAGCAGTTGGGGCAGCATCACGATGCCTAGGCCGACGCGGAGGATACTGTGCGCTTCACACATCGGATCGACATTCGTCACGTTCTCGTTGCATCAGCGCTGCTCGCGCTGGGGGCGTGTACCAACGACAAGATCGTCTACCGGGACCGGCCGCCGTTCAATCAGCCGCCGGACTCGGCGAACGGCTTCCTCGGCTACTTCGACGTCGCCACCAAGACCACCACGTGCGGCAACTGCCACGTGGAGAATCAAGGGAAGTGGAAGGTCACAAAGCACGCCAGCGCGTGGGCTGACCTGCAGGGGTCCGGCCACGCGGCGTCGTACTGCAACAACTGCCATAGCGTGTCCTCCAACGGCAATCATGCGGCGGCGCCGGCCGGCTACGCCAAGATCGCCGATTCGGTCTATCAGGACGTCCAGTGCGAGAGCTGCCACGGTCCTGGCCTCACCCACGTGGAGAACCCCACGCTCGTAAGCGTACCTCTTGCGTCCGCCAACGTGGACACCGGTCTCGTGTACACCTGCGCCGCCTGCCACACGGGCGTGCATGAGCCCTTCGTCGATCAGTGGAAGCAATCCGCACACGGCTCAGGCCCGGGATACGCGAACGCCGCAGGGAATGTGTCCTGCGCTCCTTGCCATGAAGGCAAGGCTGCGATGCAGACCAAGTTCGGCGTCACCGGGAAGTTCCTGGAGCGGGATTCCGCGACGCTGCTTCGTATTACGTGTGTCGTGTGCCACGATCCGCACGGGTCGCCGTACGTGGCGCAGCTGCGGGCCGACATCACCACTCCCACAACGGACAACCTGTGCGTGACCTGCCACTCGCGCAGCGGCACGCCGCCATGGGGCGTGGCAAGCAGCCCGACGGGCACGTCACGCGGCGCGCACGGCGCCCAGGGTCTTCTCGTGCTGGGCGAGAACGTCGGGTGGATTCCGCCGAACTTCGCCTATGACACGAACCAGATCGTCAGTAGCCACGGCACGTCGGCGAACCCCAACCTCTGTGCCACGTGCCATGTGGCGCGCACGACCATCACCGACAAGGCGACCGGCGCCTTCGCGTTCCAGAGCGTGGGCCACCTGTTCAACGCTGTGCCCTGTCTCGATAGCGTGGGGATCCCGACGGCGAGCACCAGCTGCGCCGCCGCTCAGAAGGACTTCTCGGCCTGCTCCAACGCCAGCTGCCACATCGGGGGGCAGAGCGTGGCCCGCTCGGCGTACCTCACGTTCCAGGGGCGGCTCGACAATTTGCTCGACCAGATCTGGTTCGATCGCGACAGCAACAAGGTCGTCGATACGACGGATGGCGGTCTGATCCCGAAGCTGCTCGCGCGGGCGCTGCGGCCCGGAGCGACTGCGGCCGATACCGCCGCGATCAATTTCAGCACCAACGTCACGACCGTGGCGAAGGGCACGCTGTTCAACGCCGCCCTCGCCGCTACGAACGACCGGCAAAACTTCCTGGGCGGCAAACTCCTGGGGCGGACGTTCGCGACGCACATGGCGTCGGGGAACGGCGTGCACAATCCGTTCCTGCTCGAGGCGCTGCTGACCTCGTCCATCGCGGCCGTGCAGCAGACGTACGGCCTGGCCCCGCCGATGCGCCAGGACCTGCGCGTGCAAGCCACCCAGCCCCCCACGGTGCGGCTGGTGAGCCCGCGGTGAGTCGGACGGTGGCGGGCGGCTCGAGCCAGCGCTAGGATTTCAGAATGATTTTGGTCGCCGGCCCCGGGACCGTGTAGCCTTCCGGGGCCGGTCTTTCCCGGCCCCGGGGGCGCAGTGGTCTCCGGGGCCGTTCCACAGAACGCGGTCGCGGCGAGCGACCACCGCGACCACGTTGTTTCTCGAAGGCGGGCTACTGCCGCCGATGGGGGAAGGCACGTGACCGAGTCCATCGGAGGTCCGGGCAGCCGCGACGCGCACCGCGCCGGATGGCAGGCGGGGTTCAACGAGTACTTGCTCGCGGGCATCGTGGTCCTCGCCCTCGTGGGCGCGATTTTCGCTATCGGGCTGTATCTCCTCCCCCCCGCGCACCTCCAACTCGCCGACCTGCAACCCGCCGCGCGCGTCGGCCGCCAGGCCGACATACCCGTCGGCGCCAGTCGTTTGATCAACTGGGGAGACCGCGTCATTCTGGTGGTGCGCACCGGCGAGGCGACGTACGCGGCGCTGCAGGGGACGGCGCCCACCGACGGTTGCATCCTGGAGTGGGACCCGACCTCGCTGCGGGTCCTGTCGCCCTGTACCTACCTGGTTTACGACCTGCACGGTAACGTGGTCCGCGGGTTGACCACGGTACCGCTGCAACGCTACGGGGTGTTCGTGCACGACGGCATCGTCTACGTGGCGAGGTCCTGAGATGCTCGGACGGATGTGGCGCGCGGCCGTCACCTGGGCCCAGCGATTTTGGGGCGACCTCAAGGCGAGCACCGACGCGAGTCTGCTCGGCGTCCTGCGTTTCCTCGGACTGCTGTACGGCCCCATCGACACCACCCTGCCCATCGACCAGGCGTTCCGCAAGGCGCTCCGCTACCGCATGCCGCGGCACACGGGATGGCGCCATATGTATGGCGGCATCGCGTACCTCCTGCTGGTCGTCCTCGTGGTGACGGGGGTGTTGTTGTCGCTCTATTACCGGCCCTCGGCGGAAGAGGCGTATCAGAGCATCCAGCACATCGTCACCGGCGTCACGCTGGGATGGCTGATGCGCGACTTGCACGTCTGGGGCGCGAATCTCGTGGTCCTTGCCGTGCTCGCGCACATGGCGCGCGTGTTCTTCGATGCGTCCTACAAGCCGCCGCGAGAAACCAACTGGCTGGTGGGCGTGCTGCTGCTGTTCGTGGTCCTGGCCTTCGGGGCGACCGGCTACCTCCTGCCCTGGGATCAGTGGGCGTACTGGACCGTGACCGAGGGGCTCGACATTCTGGCGCGCCTGCCGCTGCTGGGCAGTCCCGCGGTCGAGCTGTTGCGCGGCGACCCGATCGTATCGGGAGCGACGCTCAGCCGGTTCTTCGCGCTCCACGTGATCGTGCTGCCGTGGATCGCGCTGGGCTTGTTGCAGCTGCACTTCGCGCTGCTGCGCAAGCACGGCATCGCGCCGCCCGAGCCGGCCGCGGCGCCCGGCGGCAGCGACGAGCTGGGTGCGCGGTTCTTCCCCCGTCACTTGTTGCGGTCGTTCGTCGTGGCGGTCGCCGTGCTGACCATCGTGGTCACCGCGGCGGTCCTGGCGCCGCGCGAGGTCGGGGAGGCCGCGACGCCGGGCCGCCTGCCCGACACGCTCCAGACGAGCTGGGTGATGGCGGACGTGATCCGCGCGGTCACTTTCTACCTCGGCGCCTGGGGATTCGTCGCGTTCATGCTGCTCGCCCTGGGGATGGTCGTGCTCCCCTTGTTCGATCGTGCGCCCCAGCGCCGGCTGCGGGAGCGCCCGGTGGTCGCGGCGCTCGGGATGGTGTTCTTCCTGGGGTTCGCCGTGGCGTGGGTGGCCGGACGCCAGCTGCGCACCTTTCCGCCGCGCGCCACTGAGGGCGTCGTGGCCCCGCCCGCGACGCCCACGCTGCACCTGCCAGCGCCGGCTCCGGCAGCGGGCGTCCCCACCGCGACGCCGGGAGGCCCACGATGATCCGCGCCCTGCTCGGCCTAGCGCTCGCGGCGGGTGTGCTGGCGGCGCGCCCGGCTGCGGCGCGAGCCCAGGGGCACGGGATCGACAGCACCTACCGGTGCGTGGTGTGCCACACCACCGAGCGCGACGCGTTCGTGGTCGGCGTGCATGCCGAGCACGGGATCCACTGCGCCGACTGTCACGGCGGCGATCCCACTGCGCGCGACCTCCCCGCGGCGCACCGCGGGCGCTTCATCGGGAAGCCGGGCAAGGTGGCGACGGCCCGGCTGTGCGGCTCCTGCCACTCGGATCCCAACAAGATGCGCCAGTACGGGATCCCCACGGGCGAGCTGGCGGAATTCCGCACCAGCCGGCACGGGCAGTTATTGCTCCTCAAGAACGATCCCAATGCGCCGACCTGCACGGACTGCCACGGCACCCACACCATCTTCCCGCCCGACGACGCGCGCAGTCAGGTGTACCCCGCCAACATCCCCGGGACCTGTGCGCGCTGCCACTCGGACGCGAAGCTGATGGGGAAGTACAATCTGCGCACCGACCAGTTCGCACAGTACCGGGCGAGCGCCCACGGCGTGGCACTCTACCACAAGCAGAATTTCGCGACGCCCACGTGCGTGGGTTGTCACGGCGCCCACTCCGCGCTGCCGCCCCAGGTGACCGAAATCGCAAGCGTCTGCGCCCGCTGCCACCAGCTCGTGGGCCAGGAATTCGGCGGCGGGCCGCACGGTGCCGCGGCGCGGGCCGGCAAGATGCCGGGATGCCTCGCGTGTCACAGCAATCACGGCACCCACCGCGTGCCCCCGGATTCGATCGCCGCGGTCTGTCAGAAATGCCACGGCTCGGACACCCGCATTCGCACCATGGCGCTGGACATCCAGCAGCGCGTGGCCCAGGCCACGGCGGACATGACGTCGGCCGAGCGGGCCATCGGGCAGCTGTCGCTCGCGGGCGAGCGCGTGGGTGACTACCGCTTCCGCTACGAGTCGGCGCTCACCGACTACCTGCAGATCGCGCTGGTGCAGCACAGCCTCGACCTGCAGCGCCTGGACGACTTGACCCGGCGAGTGCGCTCGATCTCGGTGGATTTGGATGCGGCCGCGGAAGCCAGCGCCGAGCGGCGCTGGGAGCACAAGCTCATTCTCCTGCCCGTGTGGTTCCTGGCGTTATCGGCGCTGGCGCTGGCGTTGCTGACGCTGCGGACGCTGAAGGAGGCGGACGGGGATCCGCACGATTAGCCGATGGTGCCTCTCCGCTTCTCACGCCTCCCGCGCTTCCTCCGGATTCTGATCCCGGTCGCCATCCTCGGGATCACGCTCGTGTCGGTCGGCACGGTCGGCTTCGTGCAGGTGAGCAGCCAGCCGGGGTTTTGCAAGAGCTGCCACATCATGAAGCCGTACTATGACTCCTGGGCCGTGTCGTCGCACCGCAATATCTCCTGCATCAATTGCCACATCCCTCCGGGCATCAAAGCCGAGGCGATGACCAAGGTGCAGGCCGCCAACATGGTGGTGAAATACTTCACGGGCGCCTACGGCACGCGTCCGTGGGCCGACGTGAGCGACGCCTCCTGCCTCCGCTCCGGCTGCCACTCGGAGCGGCTCATCGAAGGGGTGGTCGAATACAAGGGCGTGCGCTTCGACCACACCCAGCACCTGGGCGAGATCCGGCGCGGCATCCAGCTGCGCTGTACCAGCTGCCATTCCCAAATCGTTCAGGGCACGCACGTCGCGGTCACGGAAGCCACCTGCTTCCTGTGCCACTTCAAGGACCGCCCCACGGGGCGGCCGGTGGCGGGCTGCACCGGCTGCCACCCGATGCCGCCCCGCGTGGTCTCGCCCGAAGGCTTCGTGGTGGACCACGAGCAGTACGTGCGCGACCGCATCGATTGCCTCTCATGTCACAGCCAGGTGACGCAGGGGAGCGGCGACGCGGAGCGGACCCGGTGCGTCAGCTGTCACAACGAGCCCGCGCGTCTCGCCGAGTTCACCAACCCGACGCTGCTCCACAAGGTGCACGTCGCCGACCACGACGTCGCATGCGTGCAATGCCACACACCCGTCGAGCACCGCGTCACGGCTCTGGCGACCGTCGTGGTGCTCGATTGCAGCACCTGCCACGTCCGCGTGCACGAGACCCAGCAGCGGCTCTTCGCCGGTTTGGGCGGGCACGGCGTGCCACCCACGCCCAGCTCCATGTTCCTGGCCCGCGTGTCGTGCATCGGCTGTCACGCCAATGCGACCGAGATGAAGGGACATGAGCAGGTCCGGACGGCGGACGATGCCGCGTGCCAGTCGTGCCACGGCGTTCGCTACGCCAACATCCTGCCCGCCTGGCAACGGGACATGGAGTCCAAGGTCGCGCGGGTCGGCGCGGTGGTGCGCGGCGCTCGAGACGTGCTGGGCACTGCATCGCTGCGGCGCCGGGACGTGGCCGACAGCCTGCTGCGGCGGGCGCAGGACAACGTGCAGTTCGTGCAGGTCGGCAAAGGCGCGCACAACATCGCGTATGCCGACCAGCTGCTCCGCGCGTCCCTGGCGCTGGTGCGCGACGCCGTGCGGCAGGGGGGGTTGCCGTACGACATGCCGGCCGTGAATCTGGGGCCGCCGGTCGGCGAGAACGCCTGTCTCCAATGCCACCTCGGCGTGCAACGGCAGCGCGGGCAGTTCCAGGGCGAGGCGTTCGATCACTCCGCCCACGTCTTGTCGGCGGGGCTCTCCTGCACCCAGTGTCATACGCCGCTCGACCGGCACGGCGGGACCACGCTGACGTCCACCGCCAGCTGCGACGCCTGCCATCACCCGGTGCTGCAGCCGCTCAGCTGCGCGCGCTGCCACACGGGCGCGGGGGGCGGCGCCCCGCAGCAGACCATCGCGCTTCCCGCGGGCGATTTCTCCCACCGGGTGCACAGCGCGGCGAACCTGGCGTGCTCCGCCTGCCACACCGCGCCGCTCATGAGCGCGCGCGACCTGCGGTGCGACAACTGCCACGATCAGCATCACGAGCCCGACGTCACCTGCGTGAGCTGCCACCGCGCCGGCGCGCTGGCCAAACACAAGCGCCAGGACCACGTCGCCTGCGTCCAGTGCCACGCCTCCGTTCCGCATGTCAACCGGTGGAGCCGACAGGTGTGTACGTCGTGCCACGTGGCCCAGGTCACCCATTACGCCGCGCAAGCGTGCGACGTCTGCCATAAGGTGCCCCCGATGGGCCAGACCCGCACCGCGGCGCCGCCGCGACCCACGGCCAGCTCGCAGTAGGAAAGGGATGCGTATGCGCGCCTTGATGAGACCGCTCTTGATCCTCAGCGCCGCGGCGCTCGGCGGCGCCGCTCGCGCTCCCGCTCGAGGGCAAGCACCCGGCGTGCAGTGCGCCAAGTGCCACGCCAACCGGGACTTCATCGCCGGGAAAGGCCGCCTCGGCCAGCCCGATTCGATGCTGTACGTGCCGGACACCACTCTGGAGCACACCGCGCATGCGTCGCTCACGTGCGCGGCCTGCCATCGCGGCTACGACGCCGGCTATCCCCACCACGCCAGTCAGATCGTCGTTCCGTGCCGCACTTGCCACGAGCAGGCCGGGAACGACTGGGATGCGTCCATCCACGCCGCCAACGCCGCGACCAAGGGCGACGCCCCGAGCTGCGTCGCCTGCCACGGCAATCACCGCATCTACAGCGCCAAAGACCCCCGCTCGCCCACCTATCCGTTGAACGTTGCGGGGATGTGCGGGCGCTGTCACGGGGACGCGCGCATCATCGGTCGCTACTTCACGGGTCCCGACAAACTGCAGGCGCGGATCGCCACGGTGCAGTTCCCCAAGAGCGTGCACGGCACGGCGTTGACGGACGCCGGGCTGATCGTGTCGGCCACGTGCAGCGACTGCCACGGCGCGCACAAGATTCTGCCCGCGGACTCCGCGGCCTCGTCGGTGAACCGCGCGAACATCCCCGCCACCTGCGGGCGTTGCCATGCCGGCATTGCGCAAGTGTTCGACGCGTCCGCCCACAGCCCCACCTACCCGCGCACGCCGGGCGCGAGCGCGGCAAAGAAGGACCGGCCCGTCTGCTCCGACTGCCATTCGGCGCACGCCATCGTCCGAGCCGATCAGCCCCGCTGGCTGCTCGGCGTGGTGGCGGAATGCGGGAGCTGTCACGAGCGCGAGTACGAGACCTACTTCGAGACCTACCACGGGCAGGTGACCCAGCTCGGGTTCGGGCTGGTGGCCAAATGCAGCGACTGCCACACCGCCCACGACATGCGCTCCGTGACCGACCCCAAGTCGACCGTGTACGCGACCAACCTGACGGCCACGTGCGGCCGGTGTCATGCAGGCGCGAACGCGGGCTTCGTGAAGTACTACGCACACCCCGATCCGACCAACCTCGGCAAGTATCCCCGGCTGTTCTGGCCTTGGGCGTTCATGACCGGCCTGTTGGTCAGTGTGATGGCGTTCTTCGCCCTGCATACCGCGCTGTGGCTGATGCGGAGCTTCATCGAGTACCGACGGGCACGGCAGCGGGCCCACGGGAGCAAGCCATGACACCACATCCCTTGAACGCGTCCGACCGCGGCGCCGGGCCGTATCTGTGGCGCTTCTCGCCGATCCACCGCGTGTTGCACGTGCTGATCATCGTGTCGTTCCTCGGGCTGGCCATCACCGGTCTGCCGCTGCGCTTCGCGTACGCCCCCTGGGGGCGGTGGCTCATGCAACTGGTGGGCGGCGTCGTCGCCGCGGGATTGATCCACCGGGTCTGCGCGATCATCACCTTCGGCTACTTCTTCGCCCATCTGGCCTATGTCACCAAGCTGCTGCTGAAGACACCGGACAAGAAGAAGATCTTTTGGGGCCCCGAATCCATCGTGCCCCAGCCGAAAGACCTCTTCGACGTCATCGCCATGTTCAAGTGGTTCTTCGGCAAGGGACCGCAGCCGCGGTTCGACCGCTTCAGCTACATGGAAAAGTTCGACTACATGGGCGTGTTCTGGGGAGTCGCCATCATCGGCACGTCGGGACTGTTCCTGTGGTTCCCGACCTTCTTCGCGCGGCTCTTCCCCGGCTGGGTGTTCAACGTCGCCACGATCATTCACGGCGACGAGGCGTTGCTCGCCACCAGCTTCATCTTCACCATCCATTTCTTCAACGTGCACTTCCGCCCCGGGAAGTTCCCCATCGACACGGTGATCTTCACCGGGCGGGCGACGACCGACTACATGCGGGAGGAGCACCCGCTGGAGTACGAGCGGCTGCAGCGCGACGGGCGCATGAAGGATCTAGTCGCCCCACCGGCCTCCGCCGCCGCGCATCTGTGGTCCGTGACGATGGGGTTCATTTCCCTGGGCGTCGGCGTCACGGTCATCGTGCTGGTCCTGTGGGCGCTCCTGCATTGAGTCCGATCCGGCGGGCGGTAACGGCCACCGTGCTGGTCGCGGCGGGCGCGCGTGGGCTCGCGGCCCAGGGCTACCGCCTGCGGCTCGATAACCGCGCGCAATCCGTGTCGTATCGCGGCGTGACGCTGGACAGTATCCCAGCATCGGACACCGTCACCGGTCCGACCGGCGGGCCCACCACCACCGACGGCTACGCCGTGACCTGCAACGCGGGGAGCGCGTACTGCACGTTCTATCGCCCTGGACCGATGGTGCACGCGGCGCCGATCTCGAGCACCGCGGACTTCTCCGTCTGGGGCGTGGGTGTCCCCGGGGTGTCGATCCGCGGCAGCGTGAGAGGCACCGTACAGACCGGGGACACGGGCTCCTGGCCCGGCACTCATCCCGCGGTGGAGCTGCTCGAGGGGTACGCGCAGTACGCCACCGAACGCCTGACCGCCCAGCTGGGGCGGCAGGCCGTCGGCACGCGGCTCGGCTTCACCGGGTTCGACGGGGCCCGCGTGATCGTGCGGGACGCGCACCGCGGACTGGAGGCCACGGGATACGGCGGCTGGGGACTCGCGCGCGGCGTGGCCCTCCCGGTCACGAGCCCGGCGCTCAACCCGCTCAACGAGTTCCGGCCCCAGAGCCGCCAGCTGGTGCTCGGCCTGGGTGCGGGGTGGCGTGGGGCGCGCTTCGACGCGCACGTGGACTATCTGCGCGAGGTGGATCCGAGCACCGACTACTTCGTCTCCGAGCGCGCCGCCTTCGACCTCGCCGTGCGGCCCGCCGCAGGGTGGAGCTTCATGGGCGGCGCGGACTACGACTTTGCGCAAGGGTTGTGGGGAAGTGCGGACGCGACGCTGCGCTACGAAGCGCCGACCGGCCGGGTGGCCGCCGCCATCGGCGCGCGCCGCTATCGCCCGCATTTCGATCTGTGGACGATCTGGGGCGCATTCAGCCCCGTGCCCTACCGCGCGCTGGACTTTTCCATCGCCGCGTCACCGCTTCCGTCCCTGCGCCTCCGTGCGAACGGGGAGCGCTACCGCTACGACGACGCGGCCGCGTCGACGCCGCTCTTCCAGGCGGAGACCGAGGGCTGGCGCGTTGGCTGGGGCGCAAACTACAGCCTCGCGCCGCGCTGGGTTTTCGACGCGGGCTACCACGCCGAGTTCGGCCCGGGCGCCGCGTCGCGCGGCTTCGATGCCACCGTCCGATACGCCGCCCTCGACCGGCTCGACCTCAGCGCCTACGGATCCACGCTCGACCGCCCCCTCGAGTTCCGGTTCGACCAGTCCTCCGTTCGCGCGTTCGGTTTTTCGGCCGATGCGCGGCCCGCTCCCTCGGTGCGCGTCCAGCTCGGCGGCGGCCGCTACGCCGAGGATCGCCAGCGTCCGGACGCGGCGGCGTTCAGCTGGAATCAGCTGCGCCTGGACCTGCGCGTGATTCTCCTGTTCGGCAGCAGCGCGGACTTGTCGGGCGTTCCACCCGCCGTTCGGGGCATGCCCCAGTCGGGGAAGCCGTGAGGACCGTCCGCCTGGCGGCGCTCGTGGTGCTCTGCGCGGTGTGGCGCGTGGCGGCGCAGCAGCCCGCGCCGGCGTTCGACCACCTGAAGCACGCCAAGGTCTTTCCGTCGTGCACTGTCTGTCACGCCGGCGCCGCCGAGCCGGGCGCGGCGCTCTACCCCGACTCGGGGGCGTGCGCGACGTGCCACGACGGCACCATCCAGAAGCGCGTCTCCTGGTGGCCACCCGCGGCACCCCGCGCGACCAACCTCCGCTTCGAGCACGCAGCCCACGCCGAGGGCGCGGGCCGGCGCGCCCCCGCTGCCGGGGCCGCGCCGCCGGCTTGTGTCGCGTGCCACATCGCGAACGGTGCCGCGTGGATGACGGTCCAGCGCGCCGTGGTCCCGCAATGTCTCGCCTGTCACGGCATCCAGACGGCGCACCTGGCCGCCCCGGATACCGCTTGCGCCACGTGCCATTTCCCGCTCGCGGAAGCAAGCGCGCTCACGGCGACGGAGGTAGCGGCCTTCGAGGCGCCGCCGTCGCATCGCGACAGCGCGTTCGCGCACGGCGCGGTGCACGGTGCCGCCGCACGTGCGGGCACACCGGTCGCGGCGAGCTGCGCCACGTGCCATGCCCGCGAGTTCTGCCTGCAGTGTCACGTGGATGCGCCGGAGCAAGCCAGCATCGCTGCCCTGGCGCGCGATCCACGCGCCACTGCGATTCGCGCGCGCCTCGCGGCCCCCGCCACCCACGCCGACCTCGCGTTCCTGTCCGGGCACGGAGCCGCCGCCCGGGCCACTCCGGGCGCGTGCGCCACGTGCCATACGCGAGAAAGCTGCCTCACCTGCCATGCAGGAACGGTACGGGTGGCGGCGGCGATGCACCCGGCTGGTCCCGACCGCGGCGCCGGTGCCGTGATCGTCCGGCGGCGGCCGCCGTCGCACGGGACCGACTTCGTGCGCCGCCACAAGGTCTCCGCCGCCACCGCGGCCGCAACCTGCGCGTCGTGCCACACCCGCAGCGATTGCCTCGAGTGTCACCGGCCCGACGCCGCCCGCGCCTCGGGCTACCACCCGGTGGGTTTCCTCGCGCGACACCCCGCGGCCGCTTACAACCGCGAGACGTCCTGCGGCGACTGCCACAACACCGCGGGCTTCTGCACGTCGTGTCATGTCCGCGCCGGCGTGGTGGCCCGCGGCCGGCTGCGCTCCGGGTATCACGACGCCAGCGCCGCCTTCATCGTGGGACACGGCCCCGCCGCGCGCCAGAACCTCGAATCCTGCGTGTCGTGCCACGTCGAGCGTGACTGCCTCACCTGCCACTCCGCGGTGGGCGGCCGCCACTTCGATCCTCACGGCCCGGGGTTCGACCCCAACCGCATGATTCGCAAGAACCCCGAGATGTGCACCGCCTGCCACGGCCGGAGCATTCCCACCCGCTAAGCGGGTCGCATCGCTGCGCTGTGAGCATTCCTTAACGTCTCGCTCAGGATTTATTTCGGCCGCGGGACGTATGCTTTCTGCGGATGAGAATCGTTCCCAACAACACACCCGCCTGCCACGGTACCGCGACGGCCGCTGCCCCCGCCGACGGCCGTCTGCGCGTGGCGCTCGTGGGCGCGCCCAACGTGGGCAAGAGCGCGCTGTTCAATCGCCTCACCGGCCGCTACGTCACCGTCTCCAACTATCCCGGCACGTCGGTGGAGATTTCCCGGGGCGCGGGGGAGCTCGACGGCGAGCCCGTAGACGTGCTGGACACGCCGGGCATGTATTCGCTGCTGCCGTGCACCGAGGAAGAGCGCGTCGCCCGCCAGGTGCTGCTCGAGGGCCAGGCTGACGTGCTGGTGCACGTGGTGGACGCGAAGAACCTGCCGCGCATGCTGCCGCTCACGCTGCAGCTCGCCGAGACCGGGCGGCCGCTGGTGCTGGCGCTCAACATGATGGACGAGGCGGCGCGCCTCGGGCTGGACGTGGCCGTGGCGCCGCTCGCGCAGCGGCTGGGGCTCGAGGTAGTGCCGATCGTCGCCGTGGAGGGCAGGGGCCTGGTGGAGCTGGGCCGCGCCGTGCGGCGCGCCCGCGGGCGGGTGCCGTTGGCGCCGGTCTACGGCGACGGCGTGGGCGCGGCCATTCACGCGCTGTCGGGATGCCTCGGCGGCCGCTATCCCGTGAGCCCGGCCGCGATGGCCGCCCTGCTGCTGCAGGGCGACGCCGATGCGCAAGCGCTGGCGCGCGCGGCCGAGCCTGATGGCGGGCGTGTTGCGCTCGCGGCCGCGGCCGCCGGGGCCGCCGGGCTGGGCGCGCCCGTCCCGTACCGCGTCGCGGTCGAGCGGCAGCGCGCGGCGGACGTCGCGCTCGCCGGGATCATGACGCGGCGCGGCGGCCGCCACGCGGCGTTCCAAGAGCGACTCGGCCGCCTCCTGGCGCGGCCGCTCACCGGCGTGCCGGTGCTGCTGCTCGTGCTGTATTTCGGCTTGTACAAGTTCGTCGGTCAATTCGGCGCGGGCACGCTGGTGAACGCCCTCGAGCACGGCGTGTTCGAGCAGCACGTCAATCCCTTCTTCGAGCATGTGTTCGCGGGGTTACCGTGGCCATGGCTGCGCGGCTTGTTCGTGGGCGACTACGGCGTGCTCACGCTCGGGCTGCGCTATGCCGTGGCGATCATCCTGCCGGTCGTGGGCGCATTCTTCCTGTTCTTCTCCGTGCTCGAGGATTCGGGCTACTTCCCGCGGCTGGCGCTGCTCGTGGACCGCGGCTTCAAGCGCCTCGGGTTGTCCGGCCGCGCGGTGATTCCGATCGTGCTGGGATTCGCCTGCGACACGATGGCCACGATGGTGACGCGCACGCTGGAAACGCGGCGCGAGCGCGTGCTCGCGACCCTGTTGCTCGCGCTCGCGATCCCATGCTCCGCGCAGCTCGGCGTGATTCTGGCGCTGCTCGCGGGGCAGCCGCTCGCCCTCGGCGTGTGGGCGGGTGTCGTCCTCGGCACGTTCGTGATCGTGGGGGCAATCGCCGCGCGGGTCGTACCGGGGGAGACCGCGCACTTCCACATGGAGCTGCCGCCGCTGCGCCGGCCGCGGCTCGGCAACGTGCTGACCAAGACCGCGGCGCGCATGCAATGGTACTTCCTCGAAGTACTGCCGCTGTTTCTGTTCGCGAGCGTGCTGCTGTGGCTGGGCGAGCTCACGGGCGCGTTCGCCGTCCTTGTGCGCGTGCTGCAGCCGGTCGTGGCGGCGCTCGGCCTGCCGGCGGAAACCGCGCGCGTGTTCCTGTTCGGGTTCTTCCGGCGCGACTACGGTGTGGCCGGGTTGTTCGACATGAGCCGTCACGGCGTGCTCGACGCCGGGCAGATCGCCGTGGCCGCCGTGACGCTCACGCTGTTCGTACCGTGCGTGGCGCAATTCCTGATGATGGTGCGGGAGCGGGGCTGGCGCACGGCGCTCGGCATGTTCGCCTTCATCACGCCGTTCGCGTTCGGTGTCGGGCTCCTGGTCCACGTGGCGCTGCGGAGCTTGAGATGACGCGCGCCGCCGTTCGCGCGATCCCCTGCGGGTTCTGCGGCGAGGAGTTCCTGGAAGACCGAAGCCAGCCCGCCTGCCGCGCCTGCCCGCTCACCGGCCTGTGCCGCACGGTGCGGTGCCCGCACTGCGGGTACGAGAACCCCCTCACGCCCGGCTGGATCGAGCGGCTGGGGCGGCTGGTGGGCGTCGCGTGAGCCCGGTGCGTCGGCTGCTGCGTGCACTCGTGGGCGTGGACGACGACTGCCCGGGCGGGCCCGCGCCCGTGTTCTCACCGCGCTGTGGCGCCGTGGACTGCGATGCAGTGCCGCTCACGGCGCTGGCGGAAGGAGAGAGCGCGACGGTCACGTGCCTGGAAGACGCCGGCGGTGCGCCTGCGTCCCGGCTCGCCGCGCTGGGAGTGCTCCCCGGCGCGGTGCTGGTGATGCTGCAGTGCACGCCTGCCTACGTGTTCCGGCTGGGCCATGCGGAGCTCGCGGTGGATGCGGAGTTGGCGTGCCGGATCCGGGTGCGGCGCCCCAACGGGTGAGGCCGGACTCACGCGCGATTCACGCCCGTTTCACGGGCCTCGTGGCAGATTGATCGCGGCCGCTCGGGAGGGCGGCCAGTGCGGGACCCGCCCCTGAGAAGGGGCCGGCGCGTGACGCGCCGCCGCTCGTTTGGTCCGCACCGCATCGCCGGCCGCACGTTCACCGGCACAGCCCGGTACAAGAACGCGAAACTCAGGCGTAAGGCGCGGTGGGACATCGCCCGGTCAACGTGATCCGGCGGAAGTGAACGCGCGGAACAAATGTTCTCCGGCCCCCGGTCTCGAAGACAAAATGGAGATCGGGGGCCGAATTGTGTCCGCTGTGGTCAGGGAATCTCGACGTCCGCGACGGGCCGCCGCGGGGTAGCCCGCACTCTCCGGCCATACCCGAGGCGGATCAGCAGCTGGGGAACGCGCTCCTCACCGATCAGCACCTGGAGCTGCCGCCGCAGCTCGGGCACTTCGATCGGCTGATTCAAGAAGGACGCGGACACGCCCTCGACTTCCGCGCGCAGCAGCACTCGCGCGAGCGCCTGTCCCGCGGCCAGCCAGTCGCCCGGCGTATCGCCGGGCGTGGTGAAGACGGCGAGGACCGGCGAGCCCCGGACGAGGGCTTCGTGCTCGGCCGCCTGACCGCGGCCCACGTCGAACGTGCGGATCGCGAGCGGCGCGGTGAGGCTGGCAACCTCGCCGAGGCCGAGCGCGTAGCCGGGCATCCCATCGCGGCTGCGGGTGCGGTTGGGGTGCATCCAGGCGGCGAGCTCGCGGCGGAACGGCCGGTCGGCGAGCTGAATGCGATCGGCCCGGGCCACGAGGTCGGCGATCGCGTCCCGTGTCACATCGGTGCGCAGCACGCCCAACGTCGCGCCCTCGAGGCGGGCGGCGCGCTCCAGCATCTGCAGCAGCGTCTCGGGGATGGCCTTTGGGGCGAACGGGAAGCGAAACGTGCGCCGGCGGCCGATCGCCTGGAACAAAGCGCGCTCCTCGTCGCTCGGATCGTACCCGTCTTTGACCTGCACACGCGCCAAGAGATCGGGCTGCGCCGGATCGGGGAGCGGCAGCGTGGCTTCGGCGCAGCCAAAGTTGCGCAGGGCCGCCCGGAGATTGAACAGCGCGGCGCCGCAGCTGATCACGAGCTCGCGGTCCTGCGGGTCCACCACAGGCAAGGCGCGCGAGCGGTCGGCGTGCAACTCGATCCCCGTGTGGAGCACCCGGAACAACCACGGCTGCGAATTGTGGCTCGAGGGCGCCAGGATGGCGTACTTCAGCGCGGCGCGGGCCTTGGCCTCGGACGTCCCCGTCAGCGGGAATTCGTCCAACGCTTCGACGTAGGGCTGTAGCAGAGAGTCGGCCATGGCGGATTGCTCAGGCGCGCTACAGCGGATCCTGGCGCGTCGACGTCCCCACGAGCAGATACAGCGGACAGATGCGGGTCAGCGCGGTGCCGAGAAATACGAGAGCCAAGAACCCTGCGCCCAGGGCCAGGACCGGCCGTTGGTTGAAGATCGCGGCGGCGGCCAGCAGCACGATTCCCAAGAGCCCCCGCACCGCGGCGTCGACGCCCCCCACGTTCCGATTAGCAGGCATAGTCCATTCCTGGAGTCTCATGCCTGGCAATCTCGGGCCCTCCAGGTGAAGCCACGCGAAATGGGATGTGAAGATCACCTGATATACGGGTGACGCGAGGGCGTGGGCCGTCTCACCCCTGCTTCACCGCCACATCACGCCACGGGCGCCAGCTTTCGCACGCAGTCCAGCCTTAGGAGGGCACATGCCAATCATCACGAGGAAGCAGCAGCAGACAGGCGACCCGATGCTCGACCTCCTGTACAACCTGGAGCGTCGCATGGGCCGCGTGTTCAGCGAGCCGTTCACCCTGTTCGACGTCCCGTCGCAGGCCCTGGCCGGCGCCTGGGCGCCGGTCGTGGACATCGTCGAGGAGCCCGACCTGATCAAGATCGTGGCCGAGATCCCCGGTGTGAAGCCCGAGGACGTGCGGGTGAGCCTGGAGAACAACATCCTTACAATCGCCGGGATGAAGGAGCAGGTGGCCGAGGAGAAGGCCGAGAAGGTCCATCGCTATGAGCGGACCTACGGCGAGTTCGTACGGACGTTCACGCTGCCCGCGACCGTGGAAGCGGGAAAGATCAAAGCGGTCGTGGAGCAGGGGCTCCTGACCCTGACGCTCCCCAAGAGCGAGCACGCGAAGCCCAAGTTCATCGAGATCGAGGTGGGCAAGGGCGTGAAAGGCCTCAAGGCCTGAGCGCCGATCTCGCCGCACGAAACAGAGCCGGGGCCCGCGGTGCGGACCCCGGCTCGATTGCGTTCAGCTCACTTTGCGAGTTGGCGCAGCACGTATTCGAGAATCCCGCCGTGGCGGTAGTACTGCAGCTCCTGCGGCGTGTCGATGCGCACCAGCGCGCGGAATTCGCGCGACGGGCCCTGCGGCGGTGTGACGCGAACCGTCGCGTCCTTGCCGCGCGGGAATCCCTCCGTGAGGACGGCGGCGAGCCCCGCGATGTCGTAGCGCTCCGTACCGGTGAGGCCGAGCGTTGCGACGCTTTGCCCCGCGGCGAACTGCAGCGGCAGGATCCCCATCCCGACCAGGTTGGAGCGGTGAATGCGCTCGTAGCTCTGCGCGATCACCGCGCGCACGCCCAGGAGGCGCGGACCCTTGGCCGCCCAATCGCGTGACGACCCCGAGCCGTACTCCTTGCCCGCGAGCACGACCAGCGGCGTGCCCTCGGCAAAATACTTGAGCGACGCGTCGAAGATCGTCATCGCCTCGCCGTCCGGCAGGTGGACGCTTTGCGGGCCCTCGGTGCCAGGGGCGAGCAGATTCTTGAGCCGTACGTTGGCGAAGGTGCCGCGCACCATCACTTCGTGATTGCCGCGCCGCGCGCCATATGAATTGAAGTCGACGGGCTGCACGCCGTGCTCGATCAGGTACTGGCCGGCGGGGCTCGTCTTGCGGATCGATCCGGCGGGGGAGATGTGGTCGGTGGTGATGCTGTCGCCCAGGAGGCACAGCACGCGCGCGCCCGTGATGTCTTTGATCGGGCTGGGCACCGCGGGCATGCCGTCGAAATACGGGGCGCGCCGGATGTAGGTGGAGTGCGGCTCCCACACGAACCGGTCGCCTTCGGGCATGGGCAGCGAGTTCCAGCGCTCGTCACCCGCGAACACATCGGCGTACGACTTGCGGAACATGGACGACTGGATGGCCCGGCGGACCATCTCGTCCACTTCCTTGGCGGTGGGCCACACGTCGCGCAGGAACACGGGCTGGCCGTCCTTGCCCGTGCCCAACGGCTGCGTGTGGAAGTCGATGTCGATACGCCCGGCCAGCGCGTACGCCACCACCAGCGGCGGCGACGCCAGATAATTGGCGCGCACCTCCTGCTGGATGCGGCCTTCGAAATTGCGGTTGCCCGACAAGACGGCGCAGGTCACGAGCTCGCCCGCCGCGATCGCCTGCGACACGGCCTCCGGCAGCGGCCCCGAATTTCCGATGCAGGTGGTGCAGCCGTAACCCACCAGATTGAACCGCAGGCGGTCGAGGTACTCCATCAAGCGGGCCTTCTGGAGGTACTCGGTCACCACCTTGGAGCCGGGCGCGAGGCTCGTCTTCACCCACGGCTGGGTGGTGAGTCCCCGGTCGACGGCCTTCTTGGCGAGCAGGCCCGCGGCGATCATCACCGACGGATTGGACGTGTTGGTGCAGCTCGTAATCGCCGCGATCACCACCGAGCCGTGGCGTAGCTGGTGCTCAACGTTGTCGAGGCGGAGGTTGACGTGCGTGGTCCGTGCGTTCGGCGCCGTCGCGACCGCCACGTGGCCGCCTTCTTCTTCCCAGCGCTTGGCGTTGGAGGGCGGCGCCACCGGCGAGGTCGCCTTCATGAGCGAAGGCAGATTGTCCAGGAAGTTCTTGCCCACGTCCTGCAGCGGCACGCGGTCCTGCGGCCGTCGTGGCCCCGCCATACTCGGCTCCACCGTGCCGAGATCCAGGCCGAGCGTGTCGGAATACATGGGCTCCGGCGCGCCGGCGGTATGGAACAGGCCCTGCTCTTTCATATAGGCCTCGACCAGCGCGATCTGCTCCGGCGGCCGCCCGGTGAACTCGAGGTAGCGCAGCGTCTCCTGGTCCACGGGGAAAATGCCGACGGTGGCGCCGTACTCGGGCGCCATGTTGCCGATGGTGGCGCGGTCGGCGAGCGGCAGCGTGGCGACGCCCGGCCCGTAGAACTCCACGAACTTCCCCACCACGCCCTTCTGGCGCAGCAGCTGGGTCACCGTGAGGACCAGATCCGTCGCGGTGGCACCTTCGGCGAGGCGCCCGGAGAGGCGGAACCCGACCACCTGCGGGATCAGCATCGACACCGGCTGGCCCAGCAACGCCGCCTCCGCCTCGATGCCGCCCACGCCCCAGCCGAGCACACCCAGGCCGTTGATCATCGTGGTGTGCGAGTCGGTGCCGACGAGCGTGTCGGGATAGGCCTGCGGCGTCTTGCCCGCGGTGGTGAAGACGACGCGCGCCAGGTACTCGAGGTTCACCTGGTGCACGATGCCGGTGTCGGGCGGCACGACGCGGAAGCCCTCGAAGGTTTTCTGCGCCCAACGCAACAGGGCGTAGCGCTCACGGTTGCGCTCAAATTCCTTGTCGGCGTTGACCTGGAACGCGGTGACAGTGCCGAACTCGTCCACGATCACGGAGTGGTCGATCACCAGCTCGGCGGGCAGCAGCGGATTCACCTTCTTGGGGTCGCCGCCCATCTGCGCCATCGCGTCGCGCATGGCGGCGAGGTCCACCACCGCCGGCACGCCCGTGAAGTCCTGCATCAGCACGCGCGCCGGCATGAACGCGATCTCTTCGTTCGGCGTCTTCTTGGGGTCCCAGCGCACCAGGTTTTCGACGTCCTCCGTCCGGACGGTGCGACCGTCCTCCAGGCGGAGCAGGTTTTCGAGCAGGATACGCAGCGAGTAGGGCAGGCGCGCCACTGGCAGCCCGCGTTTTTCCAGGGCGTCGAGGCGGTAGATCTCGTACTCTCGGCCGCCCGCGCGCAGGGAGGCGCGGGCACCGAAGGAATTCTTGGTCATTCCACCACTTTCACGTCGTTCACGAAGTATTCGGTCTCACCGAAGCAGCTGGTGGGCACGCCCTTGTGCTGCTCGTAGTGCAGGGCCACGCGCTTGCCCAGCGACTGGTTGATGAGCCCCGCCACGGAATCGTTGCGTACCGTGAAGTAGAACTTCTCGGGCATCGAGCCCGGCACGGCGACCATCGCCAGCTCGCCTTCCCACGTCTTACAGAGCCATCCCTTGCGCGAGAATTTTTGCACGTAACCGGCGCGCTCACCGGAGGAATAGCTCCAGCTGAGGGCGGACCAGGTGTAGAGGACGAACAGCAGCAGCGGGGCGACGATCGCGGCCGCGATGATGAGCTTGGCTTTGCGGGAGAGAGTGAAGGTCACGACGAGAAGCTAATTGGGAAATGTGAAATGCGGAATCATCCGCTCGCCTCGTACTCCTCCGTCTTGTACACCGCGAAGCCCCGCGCCAGGTAATTGGGCAGTGCGTTGGGATGATCCAGGGTGCAGGTGTGCAGCCACACGCGCCGGGGCGCGAGCGCCCAGGCATCGCGCACGGCGCACGACAGGAGATACTTGCCGAATCCCTTGCCGAATTCCGCCGGCACGATGCCGAAGTAGGCGATCTCGACCGAGCCGTCGTCCGGGACCTGGCGCAACTCGTACCAGCCCGTGACGGCGCCGCCGCGGTGCGCCACGTGGAGCGAGATCTCCGGTTGGGCGAGATGCGCCGCGATTTCGGCGTCGGTCCAGTTCCAGCGGTCGCGCCAGCGGAAATCCGCGCCCACCGCGCGATAACACGCGCGGTACAGCGCGGGAGCGGGGTCGGCGACACGCTCGACCACGACGTCGGGAAACTCGCCGAGCGCGGGCCGGAACTGGCCGGGCTCCATCATCTGTACGTAGGTTCGCGTCGCTCGCACCGTCTCCCCCGGTCTCCCGTCTCCCGTCGCCAGCGTATATCTTACCGCCGTCCCGCACACCACGAGCCATGTTCGCCAACCGCACCGATGCCGTTCCGCTGCCGCTCGCCCTGCACCTCGCGAGCTACACCCTGATCGGCTTGTTCTGCGCGTTCGCCGGAGGCCTGAATCTCATCGACCCGGGCCACATCCTGCGCCTGGGCGTGCCGCTGCTCGTGTGGGCGGGGTTCAGCTGGGGGTACGTGTTCGGCGTGCTGATGGGCCGTAAGGAAGTGGTGGGACTGGGCTTCGCCGCGAGCGGCGCGTACGTAGTGGCGGGCCTCCTCAAGTTCTCCGGCGACTGGCGGCTGGGTGCGTTGCTGGTCGCCGTGGGCCTGTACGGGTTGGGCGTCCTCGCCGCCTACCGCCGCCGCATCGTCGCAGCGTAAGCACGCAGCCGCTTCAGCCGATCATGCCCTCCGTCTCGACGCGCTCGGGCGCGGCCGGCAGCTCGACCACAAACCGCGCGCCGCCCAGCTCCTCGGAATCCTCCAGCCACAGTTTGCCGCCCACCTCGCTCACCACGCGCTGACAGATCGCGAGCCCGAGCCCCGACCCTTCGTCGGGTCCCTTCGTGGTGAAGAACGGATCGAAAATGCGCTGGCGGATCTCGCGCGGCACGCCCGGCCCCGAGTCCTCGACGGTCAGGCGCACCCAGCCGGCGCGTGCCGCCGTCTGCAGCTGAATCACCGCGGGCGTCCGACCGCGCACGGCATGCTCCGCGTTGGTGACGAGGTTAATCACCACCTGCTGCAGCTCCTGGCCCAGCCCCAGCACGGCGGGCGCTGCCTGGTCGAGCCGCACGACCAGGTCCACACTGTCCGCCTTGAGCACCCGCTGGCGAATCTCGCCCACGTCACGCACCAGGTCGTTGATCTGCACGCGGACGGGCGTGGTATCGGCACGGCGCGCCAGGCGCAGCAGGCTGCGGACGATGCGCGCGGCGCGGTCCACCTCGCGCACGATCAGCGATGTTGCGGCATCGGTTTCCGCGTCCTTGTGACTGCGCGACAGCAGCTCGGCCTCCATGCGGATGGCGGTGAGCGGATTGTTCACTTCGTGCGCCACGCCGCTCGCGATCTCACCCACCGTGGCGAGCTTCTCGCGCGCGATGAGCTCACGCTGGGACCGCAGCTCGTCGGTGCGGTCGTACAGGGCGACCAGCAGGTCCTTGGAGCCGAGGCCGGCGAGGTCGGTCACCGTACAATCGCACAGGCGGCGATCGCCGTCGGGGCGAGTGACCAGCACCCGGCCATGCCACGGCGTGCCCTCCTGCGCGTGCGCCAGTACGAGGCGCAGCGTGATCTGGCTGGGAGACAAGCCGAGCGCCTCGAGCGGGCGGTCGAGCCCCGCGTCGCCCGCGGCCAAGCCGAACAGGGTGCGCGCCGCCTCGTTGAGCTGCTGCACGGTGCCGTTGGGCACGACCAGCGCCATCGGCAGCGGGCTGCCGCTGACCATCGCGTGGGCGCGCTGCGCCGCCGCCCGTGTGTCCGCCACGGCCTGTGACAGCTCGATGCCGCCGGCGATGTGCGCCGCCACGGCGGTGAGGTAGTGCAGGTCGGCCAGGCTGAACGGCCGTGGCTCCGCGCCGCCCGCATCGAGGTAGCGAATCACCCCGACCGCCCCGATCACGCCGTGCGACGTCTGCAGGGGCGCCAACATGGCCGCCCGCGCATCGGGCGCGAGCGCCGCCGCGTTGGGGTGGGTGTCCGGCTCGGCCACGAGGTTTTCGGTCACGATCGGCTGCCCGGTGCGGGTCACGCGGCCGGTGGCGCTCGAATCGATGGGAAAGGTGACGTTCTTGAAGTCCTCCGCTCGGCCCACCGCCGTGGCCACGCGCAGCGGCCCGTCACCGTCCCGCAGCGCCACGTAGGCGCCCTGCGCTTCGACCAGCTTGGTGAGGGACATCAGCGTGTAACGCAGCAGCAGGTCGGTCTCGGGCGCGGCGAGCAGCCAGCGCGACAGCTCGACCAGAAAGGTGCCCAACCGCCGCTCGCGCTCCAGCGCCGTGCGCCGTCCCACCAGCACGGCGAGCTGGTTCGCCACCTCGATCTCCGCACGCAGCTCGGGGATCGGCAGGCCCGTCGGCGCGCCGGTCATCACTAGCTCCACCCGGCGCCCTTCGGCATCGGTGACCGTGAGCATTTCGACGTCGCCCACATGCGACGGGCCGCCCGCCGTGACTTCGCCGCTGTCGTTCAAGCCGGTGTAGCGCAGGCGGATGCCCGCCCCGCCTGCCCGGTCACTCAGAATCTGGGCCACCCGCTCCCAATACTCGCGCGGCGTTTGCGCATCGCCCACCTTGGCGAGCAGCTCAGCGATAGGCATACACCAAACTACGTCAAGCGCAGGCGGCAAGCGAAGGCGTCAAGCAATTATGTACGAATGGCTCCCGGGAACTTGGCGGGATCGGCGGCGTGGCCTGGAAACACCGCAGCGAGGTCGGCGCCGCCCAGGTGCCGCGCCACGACTTCACCGAACAAATCGCGGAAGTCGGTGGTGACGGCGACGTCACGGCCCTCGAATCGCGCCGCCGGATCGAGTCCCGGCCAGCGCCCCAGCATCTTGCCGCCGTTCACGGCGCCGCCGAGCAGCAGCATCGCGGTCGCGTGTCCGTGGTCGGTGCCGCTGTTACCGTTCTCGTGGATGGTGCGGCCGAACTCCGACATCGTCAGCACCACGACGTCGCGCATCGTCTCGCCCAGGTCGGTGGCGAACGCGGCGAGCGCGCCGCCCAATTCCTGCAGGCGCGCGGCGAGCTGCCCATCGCTCGCCCCCTGGTTCACGTGCGTGTCCCAGCCCGTGGCATCCAAGAAAGCGATCTGCAAGCCCACGTTCGCCTTGATCAGCTGCGCCACCCGCAGCAGCGCACGGCCGATCCGCCCGCGAGGATACGCGGCGCCATTACCGGGCCGATACTGCGTGGGGTTCGCCTGACGCAGCTGCTGCACCGCCTCGAACCCCTCCTGCGACGAGCTCGCGAGCAGGCCCGTGGCGGCGCCCTCGTACAGCGCCTCGAAGGCGCGGGTGAGTTTGTCGCGCGCGGCGTCCTGCGGCGCCCGCAACCCGAACGCCTGCAAGTCGTCGATGGCGAGCGCGGGCGCCGAGCCCGCGAGCGCGCGCGGCAGCTCGGGCCCGAACGCCACCGCGCGGAACGCGCCGGTCTGATGCTCCTGGTCGTGGCGGCAGTAGCGGTTGAGCCAGCCGTCGGTCGTGGCCTTCACGCCCGGCGTGCCCGACTCCATGTAGTCCTGGGCGTCGAAATGGCTGCGGGTCGAGTCGGGTGACCCGACGGCGTGAATCGCAGCCATGGTCTTGTCGTCCCAGAAACGCTTCAGCGGGGCGAGCGCCGGGTGCAGGCCGAAGTGCCCGTCCAGGTCGATCACGTCGTGCCGCGGCACCGCGATGCGCGGCCGCTCCGCATAGTACGCCGCTTCGCCGTGCGGCACGATCATGTTGAGCCCGTCCACGGCGCCGCGTTGGAAGAGGCAGACGAGAACCTTGTGGTCGGGCGAGGTCGGGCGAGGACGGGCGAGGGCGTAGGCAGCCCGGCCCAAGAACAGCGGATCGAACCCCAGACTGAAGAGCGCAATCCCACCGGACTTCACGAACACGCGTCTTGTGATGGTCATGGTGACTCCTCGCCCGACCTTGTCCGACTTCGTCCGACCTCGCCCGCCGTCATTGCTTCTGGAACTCCGGTCCGCCGAGTGCCAACCCGATCGCGAGATTGCGCCGCGCCACCGGATCGGCCACGTCGGCGAGCTGCTGCGTGATCACGGCCCGCGTGTGGGCGGACATCGCGCCGCCGAGCATGCGCCGGTCGATCGCGTCGAGCAAAGCGGCGACGTCGAGACTCGGGGGAACGAGCGTGTCGAGTGCCACGGTGACGCCCGGCAGCCGGCCGGCCGCGAGGCCCACGGACGCGTTCATGCGCGCGAGTAAGGCGCCCGAGTTGACCCAATCGTCCTGGCGCTCGGGGTAGCCGTCGGGCGCCACGTGCAGGTACAACGGCTCACCCAGCCGCGCCACCACCTGCGCGAGCCGCAGCGTGGTGTCGGGATCCGCGCCCGTGGCGCGCACGGCGCTCACCACGAACTCGAGCGGCGTCTTGACCTTGTTGGCGACGTTCTGCGGCGCCCAGAAATCGGGGCCGTGGAAGATGGCGTGCAGCACCGCGCGGATGTCGCCGTCGCTGCGCTGCCACGCCGCCACCGCGTCGTCCACGCAGCCGTCGGGCGGGTCGTCCGCGACGAAACGCGCGCACAGCTGGTGCGCCACGTGGTGCATGGTGGCGTGCGCGCGCGCCAGCAGGTGCAACAGGCGCATCCCTTCGTCTTCGCCGTGGCCCGCGGGGAAGGTGTCGCCCAGGGCCACCTTCGCGCCGCGGTCGTGCGCCCAATCGTGATACGCGAATGCGCCGCCCTGTTGCGGCCGTTCGATTCCCCAGCCCGTGAGAATCCGCGCGACGGCGATCACGTCCGCCTGCGTATAACCGCCGTCGACGCCCACGGTGTGCAGCTCCAGCAGCTCACGCGCGTAGTTCTCGTTGATGCCCTGGGGCATGCGCGCAGCCAGCTCCGGCCGGCGCACGAGGGCGCGCGCGAATTGCGGCGGCTGGGACCCCGGCGCCACGCTCTGCCAGTTATCGAGGTAGAACATCATCGCCGAGCTCCGCGCCGTGGCGACGAGCAGGTCTTCGAATTTTCCCAGCGCGTGCGGACGGATGACGTGCTCGATGTAGTCGGGCAGGAGGAAGCGGTCGGCGCCTTTGCCGAAGAAGACGTTGAAGTGATTGCTCCAGAAATCGACCATCACTTCCTGGAGCTGCCGCTCCGACACGGCGGCGCGCATCACGGCGAGCTGTTGCAGCTCGCCCGCGAGCCGGCGGGCGCGCAGGGCCGCGGGCGTCTGATCGGTCGCGTCCGCGTTCAGCCCTGGGCGCATCGTCGAGTCGGCGCCCGCGTCCCGCTGGCGCTCGCGGCGCGCGCGCTGGGCGTCGAGATAGGCGCGGGCGAGGTCGTCGCGCGACATCGCGAGCAGAGGAAAGCCACGCTCACGCAGGGCCAGCGCGTGATCGTCGAGGCGATCGGGGGCGAGCTGCTGATCGATCCACCGCAGCGTGCCCATGGCGGCGACTCGATCGACGTCGCCGGGCCGCGGGCCGTACGCCAGCCGGTTCAAGGCGTGCAGCGCCGAGTCGCGGGGGGAGAGGGACTGGGCGGCTAGCGGGCTAGACGGCTGGGCGGCCAGTGACATCACTAGAGCCGCCACACCAGCCGCCCAGCTGCCTAGTTGCCTGTCGTTGCGCATATGCCCATCCTGACGCGCCTGCGCACGGAAAGTTAAGACTCCTGCTCCAGACGCCGGCGCGCCCAGGCGAGTCCCCGCGGTCCCACGTTCTCCGGGTGATGGACGCGCCAGCGCGCGATCGCCAGCTCGTGCTCGGCGTCCGACAGCTCGCCCGCGACCATCGCGAGCACGTCGCCGATGCCGGGCGCGCGCTCGAACGACTCCGCGTACGGGCAGCCGCCCGGCCCGGCGGCCAGGTCCGCGCCGCACACGTCGCAGTGCCGGCTCACCGCCAGCCGCTCCACGTCTCGCTCGCCGGACCGATGGTGAGCTGCTGCTGGCAGCGCACCAAGGGCATGCGCAGCAGCAAGGGCTCGACGGTGAGCTTCTCGAGCCACCGCTCGTCGGAGAGTCGCGCCGCGCCGAGACCCAGCTCGGTGAAGCGGCGTGAATCGCGGTCGACGAGCGCGGCCACGCCGAACTTCTGCGCGAAGCGCCGCAGCTCCCCCAGCGCCGCGGGCCGCTCGTTCAGGTCCACGAAGTGGGTCTTGATGCGGCGCTCGGCAAAGAACCGCAGGGCGGCGCGGGTGTCCGCGCTCGTCTTGATGCCGAAGATCTGGACCTCCATCACAACCCAAGCTAGCGTTCTCCGCGCCGCCCGCTATGAACCCCCGTCTCCGCCTCGTCTTCGCCGCGGCGCTCTTCTCCACCGCGGGCGCCGCGATCAAGTGGTGCCAGTTCGGCGCCTGGCAGATCGCGGCGTTCCGCGGCCTCGTGGCGGGCGTCACCATCCTGCTGCTCATTCCCGCGGCGCGGCGGTCGTGGTCGTGGCGCGCCGCGGCGGTGGGGCTCGCCTACGCGGGCGCCGGCATCTGCTTCGTGCTCGCCAACAAGCTGACCACGGCCGCGAACACGGTGTTCCTCCAGGCGACCAACCCGCTGTACATCCTGCTGCTCGCGCCGTGGCTGCTGCACGAGCGCCCGTCGCGCAGCGATCTCTTCTACATGGCGGTGGTGGTGGCCGGGTTGGTGCTGCTCTTCTCGAGCGCGCCGCGACACTTCGCGACAGCGCCCGATCCGCGGCTCGGCAATATCCTCGCAGCGGGGAGTGCGGTGTGCTGGGCGTTGAGCGTCATCGGCTACCGCTGGGTCGCTCGGGGTGCGGCGGACCCGCGTGGCGCGGTGGCGAGCGCCGCCGCGGCCGGAAATTTCTTTGTGTTTGCGCTGGCCCTGCCATGGGCGCTGCCGCTCGCCGGCGGTCGCGCCGCCGACTGGGCGACGGTCACCTACCTCGGCGTGTTCCAGCTGGGCGTGGCCTACGTGTTCCTGTCGCGCGCCATCCCGCACGTGCCGGCGCTCGAGGCCTCCCTCGTGATGCTGGTGGAGCCCGTGCTGAACCCTATCTGGGCCTGGCTGGTGCACGGCGAGACGCCGGGCCAGCGCGCCCTCGCGGGCGGGCTCGTCATCCTCGGCGCGACAGTCGTGAAGACGTGGCGGGACGCGCGCGTGCTGCCGGCGCCCATCCCGCTCCTCGAGCCTTGAGCGTCAGGGCTTGCTGCTGGTGCTGTCCTTGCGGTCCTTCCGCAGGTCGCGCCGGTCGTGCCGGATATCCCGCCGATCGGAACGCTTGTCACGCCGGTCGCCCCGCACGTCGCGGCGGTCACTGCGCAGCTCGTGCGTGTCGTGACGCACGGCGGCGCTGTCGCCGCTCTTGACGTCCTGGCGCCGATCTTGGCGATCCGAGCGGATGTCGCGCCGGTCGCTGCGCGTGTCGCGGCGGTCGTGCCGCAGGTCGCGCCGGTCGTGCCGGACGTCGTGGCGGTCCTTGGTGGTGTCCGCTGGTTGCTGCGCGGCGGCGTACGCCGGCACCCCCAAGGCGAGGGTCACCGCGGCGAGAAACAGCGTGCGATGTCGCATACAGTCGTCCTGGTTCAGGTTCGGTGGTGAGACGCCGGGCGGTCCGGCGTGTTAAGCTCGACCGCTGGAGACCCACCGGATGTGAGCCTGGTCACCGGCCGCCATGAAGACGCGTAGATTGGACCCTCGCATGCCCGGCACCCGGAACCGCTTCGCCATTCTGTTTTTCACGATCCTGGTCGACCTGATCGGGTTCGGCATCATCATCCCGATCCTGCCGTACTACGCCCAGCGATTCGGGGCGTCGGGCTTGGGCTACGGGGCGCTGATCGGCGTGTACTCCGGCATGCAGTTCCTGGCGACCGCGATTCTCGGCCGGTTGTCGGACCGCGTCGGCCGCCGTCCCGTTCTCCTCACCACGATGGTGCTGAACGCCGCGGGCTACCTGTTGTTCGCGGCGGCGCACTCCTACGTCGTGCTGCTCGTCGCGCGGGTGGTGTCGGGCTTCGCCGGCGGCAACATCTCCGCCGCGCAAGCGTACATGGCCGACATCACGACGCCGGCGGAGCGCTCGCGCGGAATGGGCATCGTGGGCGCCGCCTTCGGGATCGGTTTCGTGATCGGGCCGGTGCTGGGCGGGTTGTCGCACCACTACATCGGCCCGGCGGCGCCGCCGCTGATCGCGGCCGCGCTGTCGCTCGCCAACTTCGTGTCGGCGTTCTTCATCCTGCCGGAATCGCTGGCTCTCGAGCATCGCGCCGCCCGCCCCATGTTCGATTTTTCGCATCTGCTCGACGCGCTGCGCCATCCCCAGCTGGCGCCGCTGATGTGGGCGTGGGCGGTGGCCCCGTTCGCCTTCGCCGGGTATAGCGTGGCGCTGCCATTCTGGGCCGCGGCGGTGTTCGGATGGGGCGCGCAGCAGCTGGGGTGGCTGTTCACCGCTATCGGCGCCACGGCTGCGATCGTGCAGGGCTGGGCATTCAGCCGGCTCGCCGCCCGCACCGGCGACCGCCGCCTCATCATCGCCGGCGGGTTCGGCATGGCCTTGGCAATCGCCGTGGTGCCGCTGCTGCCCAGCGTCGCGCTGTTGTATCTCTTCACGATCGTGCTCGCGTTCTCGAACAGCATCTTTGTCCCGGCCGCGACCGGCATGGTGTCGATCTTCGCCGACCCCACTGAGCAGGGCTCGGTGCTCGGGGCGGCGCAGGCGTTGTCGGCGCTGGGGCGCCTGCTCGGTCCGCTCGTGCTGGGGCTGCTGTTCGACAGGGTGTCGCCGGCGGCCGCATTCGTCACCGCCGGCGTCATCATGGCGATCGCGGCCACGGCCACGATCAGGCTGCCCGAGGATCATCCCCACCCCGTTTGACACCCCCAAAAGGCGGCGGACATATTTCCCTCCCCCCTGCAGGAGGTGTCCGTGCGTGTGTACAAGACAGGAGAGCTCCGCAATGTGGCCGTGGTGGGCCACGGCGCGAGCGGCAAGACCTCCCTGGTCGACGCCCTGGCGTTCGTGGCCGGCACGAGCAAGCGCCACGGGTCCATAAAAGACGGCACCGCCCTCACCGACTACACCGCTGACGAAATCGAACACAAGTACTCCATCAACCTCGCCCTGGGCGTGGCCGAATGGATGGAGACCAAGGTCAACCTGATCGACACTCCGGGATACTTGGACTTCACGGGCGAAGCGCTCGCGGGCATTTGGGCGGCGGACGCCGCCGTAGTGGTAGTCTCCGCCACGGGCGGCGTGGAGGTCGGCACCGAGAAGGTTTGGGATTACGCCGAGCAGCGGGGGGTGCCGCGCCTCTTCTTCGTCTCCCTGATGGACAAAGAGCACGCCGACTTCGAGAAGGTGTACCGGCAGATCAAGGAGCGCCTCACCGCCAAAGTGATCCCGGTCGAAATCCCGGTGGGGGAGGGCCCGGACTTTCACGGCGTCATCAACCTGTTCTCCAAGAAGTGCCACCTCTACAAGAAGGGGACCAAAACGGGCGAGTACGAGGAGGGGGACGTGCCGCCCGAGTACCGCGATCGCTTCGAGCAATACGCCAAGGAGCTCACCGAGTCGATCGCCGAGACGGACGAGACGTTGCTGGACCATTACCTCAGCGGCCAGGAGATCACGCGCGACGAAGCGCTCGCCGCGATGAAAGCGGGGATGCTCAAGGGGGAGATCTTCCCGCTGTTCTGCGGCGCCGCCGAGCTCACCTATGGCACGCGGGCGCTGCTCACCAAGATGGTGGAGCTGTGTCCGTCGCCGGCCGAGCGCCCGCCGGTGGAAGCCCAGAAGTGGGGGAGCGCCGAGCCCGTCGCGCTGCGGCCCGACGACGCGGGTCCCTTCGTGGCGCAGGTGTTCAAGACGATGTCGGAGCCGCACGTGGGCGACGTGACGTTCTTCCGGATCCATTCGGGGGCCGTGAAGAACGGGCAGGACGTCTACAACGCGCCGCGCCAGGCGATGGAGAAGCTCAACCACCTGTGCGTCGCGGTGGGCAAGGATCGCACGGAAATCGCGGAGCTGCACTCGGGCGACATCGGCGCCGTGGCGAAGCTGCGCGATACGCACACCAACGACTCCCTGTCCACCAAGGAGCGCCCGATCGTCCTCCCCAAGATCCCGTTCCCCGACCCGATCATCACGGAGGCGGTGGAGGTGAAACAGCGGGGTGAGGAGGACAAACTGTCGACCGCGCTCCACAAGCTGCACGAGGAAGATCCGACCTTCCACCACGAGTTCAACTCCGAGCTGGGCCAGACGCTGATTCGCGGTCTGGGCGAGCGCCACCTCGAGATCGTGGTGGGGCGGCTGGCGCGCAAGTACGGCGTGCACGCGCTGATCGCTAAGCCGAAGATCGCCTACCGTGAGACGCTGCGAGGCAAGGCCGAAGGGCAGGGCAAGCACAAGAAGCAGACGGGCGGCCGCGGCCAATACGGCGACTGCTGGATCCGCGTCGCCCCGTTACCGCGCGGCAGCGGATTCGTCTTCGAAGACAAGATCGTGGGCGGCGTGATTCCCCGGCAGTACATCCCGGCGGTCGAGCGCGGGATCGTCGAAGCCACCACGCGGGGGCCGGTGGCGGGCTATCCCGTGGTGGACTTCAAGGTCGAGCTGTACGACGGCTCCTACCACGACGTGGACTCGAACGAGATGTCGTTCAAGATGGCGGGGATCCTCGCCTTCCGGAACGTGAGTCCCAACTGCAAGCCCGCCTTGCTCGAGCCGATTCTCGAGGTGGCGGTGCTCACTCCGGACGACTACCTGGGCGCGGTGATGGGCGATCTGTCGTCGCGGCGCGGCCACATCCTCGGGACCGAGAAGGAAGGGCGGTTGTCGCGGGTGAAGGCGCTCGTCCCCGAGGCGGAGCTCGACCGCTACGCGACGACGCTGTACTCGTTGACGCACGGGCGCGGCACCTACCGGCAGAAGTTCCATACGTACGAGCAGGTGCCGCCCGAGGTGGCGCACAAAGTGGTGGACGCGCGCAAGCAGGAGCTCGAGACGGCGAAGGCGGACTAATTCCGTGAGGAGGAGCGTATGAAGCGCATCGTTACTATCGGCCTGGGCGTCATCCTGGCCGCTGGCTGTAAACCCGCCGCGAAGACGCCGGCGGGCCCCACCAAGATCGCTACGGTGGACTCGCTGCAAACGCCCGAGTCGGTGATGTGGGACGCCAGCCAGGACATGTACTTCGTGTCGAACATCAACGGCAATCCATCGGCCAAGGACGGCAATGGGTTCATCAGCCGGGTGAAGCCGGACGGCGCGATGGATAACCTGCACTTCATCCAAGGTGGCCGGAACGGCGTCACCCTCAACGCGCCCAAGGGTCTGGCCGTGCGGGGCGACACGTTGTGGGTGACCGACATCGACGCCGTCCGGGCGTTCAACGCCACGACCGGCGCGCCGATCGCCTCGGTGGTCGTGCCGGGGGCCGTGTTCCTCAACGATCCGGCGTTCGGACCGGACGGATCGCTGTACGTGACCGACACCGGTCTCGGCTTCGACGCCAAGGGCAACATGTCGCACCCCGGCCCGGATCGCATTTTCCGGATCGCGCCGGACCGCAAGGTCGGCGTGGCCGCCCAGGGAGACACGCTCAAGGGCCCCAACGGCATCACGTGGGACGGGACGAACGGCCGCTTCATCGTGGTGGCGAACAACGGTCCGTATGTGTTCAGCTGGAAGCCGGGGGATGCGGCGCCGGCGGTGATCGCCACGGGCCCGGGTGGCTTCGATGGCGTGGAGATGGCCGGCGGGATGATCTACGTGTCGAGCTGGACGGATTCCACAGTCTCGATGTACGAGTCGGGGCACGAAGTGAGGGTGATCAGCGGCGTGCCCAGCCCGGCCGATATCGGGTTCGACGCCAAGCGCCACCGCATCCTGGTCCCGATCTTCACCGGCAACCGCGTGGAGATCTGGCAGCCCTGACGCCTCCTGGCCGCGTCACCGCCGGGCGCCGCGGAGGAGGAGCCGCAGCTCGGGCTCCTCGCGGCGGCAGGCGAGGTAGTTCGGTCCCAGAAAGTCTTCGTCCCCCAGGTCATAGGGCCGCACGTCCACGTGGTCGGGATAGATCTTCCCGACGACGTAGCCGTGTGCCGCGAACAGGTCGTAGAAGTGCTTGAGCAGGAAGCCCGTCAACACGTTGACGCGCCCGTACTCGAACTGAATGAACCGGACGCGCCGCTGAGCCAGCGCCTGCGAGAGCCCGCGGAGCACCAGATGCTCGGCGCCCTCGACGTCCATTTTCAGGAAGTCCACTGTGGTGAGGCCCTTGTCCGCGAGGAACGCGTCGCCGGTGGTCACATCACAGTCGAGCGTGTCGCCCGTCCAAGCGTGGGGATACTCGGTGAATGTGGCGTGGGTGCTGGCGGTGGAGTGGTAGTGGATGCGGAGCCGGCCCGTGTGGTCTGCCAGGCCGAGGTTGACGGGATGGATTTGCGTGGCGCCCGCCGTCTGCGCGCGTAGCCGCTCAAACGTGGCCGGCACGATTTCGAGCGCGTAAATGGTGGCGCTGGGGAAGGCGCGGGCGGCGAGAGTGGACCAGGTGCCCACGTTCGCGCCCACGTCGAGGATCGTGCGGATATCGGCGCCGGCAAGCCGCTCGAGCAGCCAGCGCTCGCCGTTCCGCTCGGGCTTGTAGCTCGCGTTCCCGTACCACTTCAGGTACTGCCGGCACAGCCGCGCGAGCGTCCGGAACGCCGGATTACTGCGTACTCGCGCTGTCGGGCGTAGCATGGGGGAGAAGCTGGCCCCGCCTCTCCGGCGGCGCTACCCCACCAGCACCGCCTCGAACTAGACCGGCACTTCGGCCGGCTGCGGCTGCTTGTAGGTGAAGCGCTGCCCGGCGTAGTTGCGCAGCACCACTTCGTCGTCGGTGATCGACTCCACGTACTCCGGGAGCAGCGGGATCTTCCCCCCGCCTCCCGGGGCGTCGATCACGAAGTGCGGCACCGCCAGCCCGGACGTCCAGCCGCGCAAGGCCTTGATGATCTCCAGGCCCTTCTCGACCGTGGTACGGAAGTGCTCGGCGCCCGCCACCTGGTCGCACATGTAGATGTAGTACGGCCGCACCCGGGCGGTGAGCAGCTTCTGCATCAGCCGCTTCATCACCGCCGCATCGTCGTTCACGCCCTTCAACAGGACCGTCTGACAGCCCAGCGGAATGCCGGCGTCGGCCAGCATGCCCAACGCCTGCACCGCGGCGGGCGTCAGCTCGTCGGGGTGGTTGAAGTGCGTGTTGATGTAGAGCGGGTGGTATTTCTTCAAGATCGCGCACAGTTCGGGCGTAATCCGCTCCGGCAGGTGGCAGGGAATACGGCTGCCGATCCGGATCACCTCGAGGTGCTTGATGGCCCGCAGGCGCTTGCACAGCTCCTCGATGCGGCGGTCGGAAAGCAGCAACGGGTCCCCGCCCGACATGATCACGTCGCGGATCTCGGTGTGCTGCTCCAAGTACTGGAACGCCGACTCGAGCTGCGACATTGGAATCTTCTCGGGGTCGCCCACTTTGCGGCGTCGCGTGCAGAAGCGGCAATAGGTGGCGCACACCGGCGAGACCAGAAACAGCGCCCGGTCGGGGTAGCGGTGCGTGATGTTGGGTACGGGAGAGTGCTCGTCTTCGGCCAACGAATCCACCATGCCGTCGTGCACCTCGAGCTCCTGCACGGTGGGCACGTATTGGCGCCAGATCGGGTCGTCGGGCGCCTGGATCAGGTCCACCATCGCCGGGGAAATCCGGAACTCGAAGTTCTCGGCCGCCTGCTTCAGCTTCTCGATCTCGGGGAAGTGCTCCGCCCCGAACCGCGCGGCGAGCTGCTCCAGCGACGTGAGACTGCGCTTACGCAGTAGTTCCTGCCAGGTCTCCATCCGCCAGATCCTTGAGATAGATCACCAGGTCGTCACCGGGCGCGTAATAGCCCGGAAGGGTGGCGGCCCTGGTGTAGCCGCGTCGTTCGTAAAACCGGCGCGTCGGCTCGTACACCGCGCGCGAGGACGTTTCGACCACAATCAGCCGTCCGTCGTCCGCTTGCAGTTGCTCTTCCACTGCGGCGAGCAGCTGACCGCCGATGCCCTCGCCCTGCCGCTCCGGGTCGACCGCGATCCAGTACAGGTCGTAGGTCCCGCGCGTCCCCGGCGTTGGCCCCCAGCACGCCCACCCCACGAGCGTCGCGCTGTCGTAGGCGCCGAGGAAGCGGTAGTCCTCGTCGCCCGCCAGCGCCTCGTCCAGCAGCTCGACCGCGGTGGCGACCTCTTCCTCGTGGAAGAGGCCCGTCGCCCTGGTCAGGGCCTCAAGTCGTGCGCGTTGCGCGCGCCCGATGGGGCGCAGCGAGCAGCTCACGGGCGGCCTTGGCACCCTGCGCCTCGCGGAGCGCCACCTCCGCGATGCGGCGCACCAGCTCCGCGTAGTCCCACCCCACCGCCCGCGCCATGCGCGAGAGACCGGCGTCGTCGTTCAGGTCGGGGTTGGGATTCACTTCCAGGATCCACGGCCGCCCCTGCGCATCCACCCGCAGGTCCACCCGGCCGTAACCCTTGCCCTGCATCGCGCGCCACGCCGCCTCGGCCGTCCGCGCCAGCCGCTCGGCGAGCTTCTGGGAAATCTGCGCCGGACAGATCGGCACGCTGCCGCGGTCGTCCGGCGAGCCGGTGGCCCACTTCGCGGCGTACGTGAGGATC
Organism: Gemmatimonadota bacterium; assembly: GCA_041487875.1. Classification (GTDB taxonomy): domain Bacteria; phylum Gemmatimonadota; class Gemmatimonadetes; order Gemmatimonadales; family GWC2-71-9; genus DATLWA01. The sequence goes on from JBGPOE010000008.1 coordinate 45,736, forward strand.
GGCAGCCGGTCCTCCGGCCAGAGCGAGAAATCGATCTCGGAGATCGGCAACATCCGGTCGCCCACGAAGCCGACGTTGAACTCGCGGCCCGTGACGTACTCCTGTACCAGCACGTCGTCGAACTGCTCCGTCATCGCGGCGATGCGGGCGCGCAACGCCTTGCGATCGGTCACCACCGACCCGTGGTCGAGACCGGCGCTCGCGTCCTCGGCGGCGGGCTTGACGATGGCGGGGAGCGGGAAGTCGTCGGGCACGCGCCCCTGGGCCACCAGCCACCGCGGCACGGGCAAGCCGGCCTGCGCGAGGATCGCGTTGCACACCGCCTTGCGGCGCGCGGCGGCGATGGTCCACACGCCGCAGCCCGTCACGGGAATCCCGGCGAACTCGAGCGCCGCCACGACGTGCTCTTCCCACGCCGAAACGCCGTGCACGCCCTCGCACAGATTGAAGACCAGGTCGGCCCGGCGGCAGGCGGCGAACCAGCGCAGGTCGTGGCGGACGGGGAATTTCTTGACGTCGTGCCCCAGCGCGCCGAAGATGCGCCCCACTTCGTCCACCGCCGTCATCACGCCGGCGACGTCCTCCGCCGTCCAGTCTCGGGCCCCCGGGTCGTACAGGATGACGATTCTCACCCGGTCGCCTCCAGCGCCAGCTCGAGCGAGCGCCCGGTCAACCGGCGCCACGCCAGGCGCACGACCTCCTGGATCAGCTCGTCGTATCCGAAGCCTGCGACGCGGGCGGCCTTGGGGAAGCAGGAGTTCATCCGCGGGTCGGGGATGATGCCCGGCAGCGGGTTGAGCTCGACCACGTTGGGCACGCCGAAGCGGTCCAGCCGCACGTCGATCCGGCACCAGTCGCGGCAGCCGATCGCGTGGTACGCGTCGAGCGCCGTCTGCTCGATCAGCCGGTACAACGACGGCTCGACTTGGGCCGGGCACTGGAAGATCTCGATCGGGTGCTCGGCCGTGTCCCAGATCCACTTCGCTTCGTAGCCGTACACCGGCACGGTGCCCGCGGGGAGCGTGGAGAAATCGAACCCCACCACCGGCAGGCAGCGCGCTGTGGCGCCGTTGCCGAGGATCGCGACCGTGAACTCGGCGCCCGGCAGATAGGTCTCGACCAGCACGGGCTGGGCGTAACTCTCTAAGAGGAAGAGCACGCGCTCCCGCAGCCGCGCGGGGGAGTCGCATAAGTTGTTGACGAATATGCCCTTACCAGACCCCTCGAAGGCCGGCTTCACGAACAGCGGGAACGGCAGGGTGATGCGCTCGAGATCCGCGGGGCGCTCGACCAACGCGAACGGTGCGGTGGGCACGCCGCGCTGCGCGAGAATCTCTTTGGTGCGCCCCTTGTGCAGCGCCAGCGCCAGGGCGAGCGGGTCGCTGCCCGTGTAGGGAATGCTCAGGAACTCGCAGATCGCGGGGACGTGGGCTTCGCGGTTCGGGCCGTGCAGCCCTTCGGCCATGTTGAAGACGAGGTCGGGGCGGGCGAGGGCGAGTTTTTGGGGAAACAGGAAGTCGGCTTCGAGTCGGACGACGCGTCCGAAGAGACCGAGGGCTTGCTCCACCGCGGTGATGGTGGATGGCTCGTCCCATTCGGCGTACGCGTCGCTGCTACTGGGTGGCTCGTCGGACGCGACGGCTCGGGGATCGGGTTTTTCGTTGTACGCGAGACCGATGCGCATGTGGTCTCGGGTAACCTCCTACAAAAAAGGCCGCTCCATCGGGCGGTCCGAGCAGCAACAATGCGTTGTCGAGTAACAGAATATGGGAATCGGGGAGAATGCGCAATAGGGAAAAGCGTTTTCAGTTTTCCGTCGTCCGTTGTCCGTCGTCGATGGCGAACGCTTCCGTCTACACTTTGTGGTAAATCACCCGCGCGGATTCCTGTCGGTCGTCGGCGACGTAGATCGCGAAGTCGGAGAAGAGCGCCTGCGCTTCTTGTTGCAGAACCCGCAGCACGGCGATCGCGAGACGGCGGATCTCGAGCTCCGCGCCTTCCGACGTGCGCAGCTCGAGCATGGTGCGCCACGCGCGCGCGTTGCCCGAGACGACGATCTTCACTTCGGTGGCGTTCGGCAACACGCTGCGCGCCGCTTCGCGCGCCATCTTGCGGCGGTGGATCTTGTCCGCCACCCACTCGTACTTCTTCATCAGGTCTTCGACCGCGTGCACGTAAGCCGCCTGCGCGTTGGTCATCTGCTGCTGCCATCCGGTTTCGAGCGTCGCGTCGCCCACCATCGCCGGCGGCATCACGAACGCCGCGTGCGATTCGTCCACGTAGCGCTGTGACAGCTGCGAGTAGCCGAAACCGGCCCGGTGGCGCACCAGCTCGTGCGAGCACGAGCGCGAGATGCCCTCGATCAACAGCACGTACACCGCGTGCTCCAGCACCGAGCCGTGGCCCTGCTTCTTGATGTTCTCCAGGTACTCCGCCGTCGTGCGGTTGACCGGGTTGTGCTGGCTCATGTAGCAGATGCGCCCGGCGTACTCGGCCAGCCGCTCGCCGTCGGTGGCGTCGCCGCGCCAGGTGACCGCGAGGTGGGCGGGCTCCAGGAACTGGGGCCGGGCGATGAGCGTGACGCGGGGCGCGCGGAAGATTTCCATTACCGGGCGAGCTCGGGTTTCGGGATGGCCCAGCCGCCGGAACGCTCCACGTCCCGCAGCCGGGCGGCGATGTCGTCGGGAATCGTGGCGGCGGCGGCGCCCACCTTGAGATCGGTGAGCGGCTGCCAGTCGGCCGCGGGAAGTATAACACCGGGATTCAGGATCGAGCGCGGGTCGTAGCGGTGCTTCAGGTCGCGGAACAGGGCGATCAGATCGGGTCCGAAGAACCGCTCCAACACACCCGCGCGCAGACGCCCGTCGCCATGCTCCCCCGAGGGCGTGCCGCCCAGGCGCACCAGCAGGGTGGTGACGTCGTCGTACAGTCCGCGCAGCGCCTCCGTCCACCGCGGCGCGGTGGTGTCGGGCAGGGCGTTGACGTGCACGTGACCGTCGCCGGCGTGTCCGAAGATCGCCACCGCGATGCGGTGCCGCGCCGCCGCCTCCCGCAACCCGGCGACGTAGTCGCCGAGCCGCTCCAGCGGTACACAGCCGTCTTCCACGACCTGGAGGGAGCGTTGCGTGGACGGCAGGCGGGCGAGGGCGGGCGAAGCGAGCCGGCGGACCGCCCACAGGCGCTCCAGTCCGGTGCGGTCCACCGCGGTTTCGACGTGCGCCGTGAGGTGACGCAGGCCGCGCACGGCGTCGCCCACCGCCCCCCGCGCGGCCGGGGCCGTTTCCCGCTCGAATTCCACCAGCAGGAGGCAGGCGAGACCGGGCGGGACCGCCCCGCCCGCGTCCTCTAGAAAGGAAAGGAGCGTGTGGTCGAGCAGCTCCACCGCCGCTGGATTGAGGGCGACGAGGTAGGGCACCGCCTCGCCCAGCGCCGCGAGGTCGCGGAAGCCCAGCGCCACGCCCGCCCGGTCGGGCGGGATGGGGTCGAGCCGCCACTCCACGGCGGTGACGCAGGCGAGCGTGCCCTCAGAGCCGATCAGCAAGTCGAGCTCGTCGCCTGAGCGGGCGTACTCGTCGAGCGCGTAGCCGCTCGAGTTCTTGCGGGTCTTGGGGAATCCGGCCTCGACCATGCGCCGCTCGTCGGGGGAAAGAGTGACCCTGTCCCCTGTCCCCTGTCCCCGTTGCACACGCCGCACTTCTCCGTCCGCGCTGACAATCTCGACCGCCTCCACCCACCGCCGTACACTGCCGTAGCGCACCGAACGCGGGCCCGCGGCATTGGTCATGACCATGCCGCCGCTCGTGGCGAAGCCGCCGGAGGACGGATCGGGCGGTAGCCGCAGACCGAAGGAGCGTGCCGCCTCGGTTACTTGTGCCCAGGTGGCCGAGGCGCCGGCGTGCGCCACGCGCTGCACGGGGTCGACGCTCACGCCGCCGAATCCCGCGGAGAAATCCACGATCACGCCCCGGCCGAGGTTGCCGCCCGGCATGCCGCTCCCCGACCCTCGTGGCACGAGCGGCGTGCCCGTGTCCGCGGCCCAACGGAGCAATGCCTCGACCTCGGCGGTGTCGCGCGGCAGCACCACCGCCTGCGGCACGACGCGGTAGACGCCCGCGCCTTCGGCGTAGGCGGCGCGGAGACGAGGGTCGGTGAGAAGGTGAGGTGTCGGTGGCACAGGGGGTGCGTGGTGAGTAGTGAGTGGTGCGTGGGCTGAAGTTACCACGCTTGACAGCCCTCGGCGCCCGCGTGAAGCTTCCGCCAGCATGGCAACCGCCGCTTCTCCCCAGCGCCCGCAGCTCATCCACATCGAGACCGACCGCCGCCTCGGCCACGAATGGGACGAGTGGGACGGCAAGCCGCTCCCCAACCAGGGCGACTATTCCGCCCGGCCTGTGCTGTTTTTCGGCGCCGCCCTCCTGACCGTGCTCGGGGGCGCCGCCGTGGTGGCGGCCGCGCTGTTCCTCTTCTGGCCGCGGCTCGCGGCCCTGTGGGCACCGCTGCCCGTCGCACTCGCGGCCCTGGCCGGCGGGGCGGGGGCGCTCGTGCTGCTGTGGTACGTCCTGCTGGTCGCCTCCTTCTACAGCCGCGTGAATCTCCTGCCCGAGCGGCTGCTCGAGCGCGGTCCCTTCCTGCGTCTGATGAGCTGGACGTCGCTTCTGGCCCGCGCGGCCGGGCGGCGCGATTGGGTGGAGCATGCCGCGATCGACGTCTACAACACGCTGGCGATCCGGCGGGGCCGCAGAGTGGGCAAGGGGGAGCTGCTGGTGCTGATCCCGCGCTGTCTCTCGAAAGCGGCGCTGGACGGCGTCCTGGGCATCGCGGGGCGCTACGACGTGCCGGTGTTCGTCGCCACGCGCGGCCAGCTGGCGCGGCGGGTGATCCGCGAGCGGCGCCCGCGGGCGGTGGTGGCGGTGGCGTGCGAGCGCGACATGATGACCGGTCTGCGCGACGTGGCGGGCAAGCTGCCGGTGCTTGGCCTGACGATGCGCCTGCCCCAGGGGCCGTGCCGTGACGCCGAGCTCGACCTCGCGATGATGGACCGCTGGGTGAAGGGTCTGGTCGGCGCCTAAGCCGTCAGTTCCCGCGCTCGATCCCGAGCGCGGTCTCTTCGATCTTCGTCAGAATCTTTTTCGTATACGTGGCGCCGGGATGATCGGGCGGCACGAGATGCTCGCGCCGCCGGCTGCCCTCGATGCCGACGTTGTAGGGCTGATACACCGTGGACACGAGCAGGATGGACCCGCGGCCCAGCGTGTCGGGGCGGACCTGGAACATCATCCGGATGGAGCGCTCGACCACGGGGTAGTTCTGCGCCTCCGGCTGGAAGGTCGTGACGTCGAAGTATTCAGTTTCGACGCGGCCGGCGTCCTCGTCGGCGATGCGCAGTCCCACTCCCTGGTTCGACAGCACGGTGAGCGTGGCGCGGATGGTGACGTGCACCGACGCGCTCACGATCTTGCGGACGGTCACGGCTCCCGTCGCGGGCGTGGCGTTGGTGGTGGGGGTCTGACACGCCGCCAGGACGCCCAGCGCCGCCACGAGCATCCAGCGAAGGCGCATCAGTGGCTGCCGTACTTCTGCTTGAGCGCGTCGAGCAGGCGCTGAGCGATCTTGTGGCCGTCGTGTGCTTCGGGCACCGCCAGTTCCAGGTCGCGCTCCGTGCGCGACGGGTCGTAGCGCGGTCGGTAGACGGGCTCGACCGTCAGGCGCGTGTGCCCGGGAATGTCTGGGTCGGCCCAGCAGCGCAGCTTCACGGTCGCGGCGAGATCCGGTACGTCCCCCGCTCCGGTGTGCGCCGCCTTGGTGCGGGTGTCGTACCACGCGGTCTCGACGTAGCCGTCCTGGGGGCTGGTGTGTGCGACCGTGAGGCCCTCGCCCGCGAGCCACGTGGCCGCCGCGGCGGCGATGCGCGCCGGCGGGGCGTCGAACGTCGCCACGAGCGCCTCGGGCAGCGGCTGGAACGCGGGGCGGGTGGTGACGGGAGAGCAGGCCGCTAGAACCGCAGCGGGGAACGCGAAACGCGGAACGCGGAACAGAGCGATCGGCCTCTCGTTCCGCGTTCCGCGTTCCCAGTTCCGCGTTGCCGTCATTAGGGCGTATGCGCCGGCGTTCCGGGGGCGTGGACGTGCCCCGTGTCGGCGTGTGCGGTGTCGGCGGGGACGGCCTCATCTTCGTCCGCGCCGCCGCCGTGATGGTGCAGGCCCTTGGCGCGGTCCTGCATCTCGATTTGCATCGTGGCCGCGGGGATACCGGCCCCGTGCTCGAACATCATCTGGCCGCCGATCTTCCCGGTCCACAGCACCAGCACGAAGCCCGCGACGCTGAGCACCCGTAGCGCCGCCTCCTCGGCGGGCTTCAAGGCGAAACGCCGCAGCAGCTTCACGACGAGGATCACCGTGAAAACCGACATCGTCACGAGCGCCAGCGTCTCGTGCTTCTCCATCAGCTCGTGGATCGCCTCGCCGTGCTCAATCACGTCTTCGGCCAGCTCCCCCGTGATCACCGCCGCCCAACCGCCGATCACGCCCGCCCACAGCGTCCACAGCGCGGCCCAGCCCAGCGACTCGCGCTTCAGCCACCAGCCCGCGAAGTCGAACAGCACCGCCACGACCAGCAGCGCCGCGGGCAGATCGTTCAGGGTGGCGTGCAGGCGAGGCATGTCGTAGCCGAAAATGTGCATGCAGGCTCCTCTCAGAGTCCCAGGTTGGCGACGCTCGGCGGATTGGTCGCGTAGTCGTAGAATCCCTTGCCGGCCTTCCTGCCGTGCATGCCGGCCAGCACCATGCGCTTGAGCAGCGGCGGTGGCGCATACTTCTGTTCCCTGTACTCCGCGAACATGATCTCGGCGATCTTGTAGGTCGTGTCGAGTCCCACGAAATCGAGCAGCGTGAGCGGCCCCATCGGGTAGCCGCAGCCGAGCTGCATCGCCTTGTCGATATCGGCCGTGCTCCCGACGCCGTGCTCGAGCGCGCGAATCGCATCGAGCAGGTACGGCACGAGCAGCAGGTTGACGATGAACCCCGAGTTGTCCTTGGCGGCCAGCGCTTCCTTGCCGAGCGACCGGGCGAATGCGAAGGCCCGATCAAACGTCTCCGCCGACGTGGTCACCGTGCGCACCACCTCGACGAGATTCATTAACGGCACGGGATTGAAGAAGTGCAGCCCCACGAAGCGGTCGGCGCGCTTGGTGGCGACGGTCATGGCGGCGATGGTGAGACTCGACGTGTTGGAGGCGAAGATGGTGCGGGCCCCGCACAGGCCGTCGAGCTCCGCCCACAAGGCGTTCTTGATCGCCAGATCCTCGGTCACGGCTTCCACCACGATATCGCAGCCCTTCAGGTCAGCCACCGCGGTCGTGAAGCGCAGCCGCTGCAGGGTGGCGTCCTTGTCCGCGGGCTTCAGCTTGCCCTTCTCGACGAACTTGGCGAGCGACTTCTCGATGCCGGCCTTGGCCTTGTCGAGGATGGCGGGGGCCACGTCTCGCACCACGGTGTCGTAGCCCGCCGCGGCGGTGACTTGCGCGATGCCGCTGCCCATCAAACCGCTGCCGAGAACTCCAACCGTCTTGATGTCAGTCATGAAATGGTCCGTTATCCGTTCTCTGTCGTTTACAACTCGAGGGTCTTCTTGATCTCATCCGCGATTCGCGCGAAGGGGCTCGAGCGCGGGCCGGGCAGCGTGTGCTCGGCCTTGATCTCGCCCCGCTCGAGGCGGTCGAGCACCTGCTCGAGCCCCACCTCCACCCGCGCGCTCACCCGGCGATGCGTCCGCGCCACCGCCCAACCTCCCAGGCCGCCGGCCGCCGCCGGCACCAGCGCCGCCAGTTGTGCGGCCTCCGTCGGCAGACCGATCGACAAGGCGACCAGGGTGGCGAGCGCGCCCATCGTCGCGAGCACAATCGCGCCGGCCGCCCGCTGGCGCCGCAGGTTGCGCACGTCGGCCACGAGCTGCACGTGGCAGAACCCCTTCTCGAGCGGCGTCACCTGACCCGCCACCTCGACCGCTTCCGCCAGCGCGTAGGCGCGGCCCGTCATCTTGAGCCCGCGCTGCATGGACGCGAAGAAGCCGCTCTTGGGCTCCCAGGTGACGCGGTCGGGGAACCGGCGCTTCACCTGGAGCAGCTCCTCGCCTTCCATCCAGCGTGCCAGGGCCCGCTCGATCGTCGCCGGGTCGCCCTGGACCACCCGGGAGGCGGCGACGCGCGCCGGCCCCGCGAGCGCGCCCCACAGCCCGCCGGCGGCCTCGGGCAGGGCGCGCGTCTGCTCCTCCAACATCGCCTGCCGGAGGTACTGGGCCGGAATGCCCACGTCGTCGCCGAGCCGGAGCAGCTCGGCGCGCGTGAGCCCCTCGCCGACGTCGTGCTCGCCCGCCTGCAGCTCGGCGGCCCGCTTGAGAATGCGGTCGAGCGCTTCGCGGCCGATCAGCTCACCGGCCATCTCACACCTGCGTCTTGGTGACGCTCCGCGGCGCGGGCACCGGTTCGCCCGACGTCTTCTCGGGCAAGGCCGGCGGATAGCCGGTGCGGTTGCCTACCGCGTCCAGGATGCCGCGGAACAAGTCGATCGGCACGGGGAAGATGGTGGTTGAGCTCTTCTCGGAGGCGATCTCGGCCACGGTCTGCAAGTAACGCAGCTGGATCGCGGCGGGCTCTCTGCCGATGATGTGGGCCGCCTGCGCCAGCTTCTCCGCCGCCTGCAGCTCGCCCTCGGCATTGATGATCTTGGCGCGGCGCTCGCGCTCGGCCTCCGCCTGCCGCGCCATCGCGCGCTTCATCTCGGGCGGCAGGTCCACGTCCTTCACTTCCACTGCCGACACCTCGATGCCCCAGCTCTCGGTGCGCTGGTCGATGATGTTCTTCAGGACCGCATTGATCTTTTCGCGGTTCATCAGCAGCTCGTCCATCTCGGTCTCGCCCAGCACGGAGCGCAGCGTGGTCTGCGCCAGCTGGCTCGTGGCGTAGAGATAGTTCTCCACGCCGATGATGGCCTTCGCCGGGTCGACCACCCGCATGTAGAGGACGGCGTTCACCTTGATCGAGATATTGTCGCGCGTGATGACGTCCTGCGGCGGGATGTCCATCGCGACCACCCGCAGCGACACCTTCTGCATCTTGGTGAGCACGGGCGGCAGCCAGATCAGGCCGGGCCCCTTGGCGCCCCAGGAGCGCCCCAGCACGAACAGCACCCCGCGCTCGTACTCCTTGAGGATGCGGAGCCCCGAGAACAGGTATAACGCGACGATCGCGAGGACGGGCAGTAAGGCGCCTTCCATTCGGTCCTCCTAGGCGGGGAACGCTTCGACGATGACCGCCGCGCCCTGGCCGCCGCCGATGCAGGCGGAGCCCAGGCCGAAGCGTTGCTTGCCGCGCCGCAGCGCGTGCAGCAGGTGCAGCGTGATGCGCGCGCCGGAGGCGGCGAGTGGATGGCCGATCGCGATCGCCCCGCCGTGCACGTTGGTCTTGGCACGGTCGAGGCCGAGCTCGCGCTCCACCGCGAGATACTGCGGCGCGAACGCCTCGTTCACTTCCACCAGATCCATCTGCTCGAGCTTCATGCCAGCCTTGGCGAGCGCCTTGCGCGCCGCGGGCGCGGGGCCGATGCCCATGTACTTGGGCTCCACGCCCGCCACCGCCCACGCCACGAGCCGGCCGATCGGCTTCAGGCCGCGCGTCTTGGCGAACCCTTCGCCCGCCACGACCACCGCCGCCGCGCCGTCGCAGATGCCCGACGCGTTGCCCGCCGTCACCAGCCCATCCTTCTTGAAGTAGGGTTTGAGCCCGGCCAGCCCTTCGGCCGTGGTGTCGGGCCGCATGTGCTCGTCGGCGCGGAAATCGACCGTCTGGCCCTTCTTCTTTATTGGTACGGCGACCACCTCGTCCTGGAACACGCAGTCGTCCCAGGCGCGCTTGGCGCGCTGCTGCGAGCCGAGTGCCACCTCGTCCACTTCCTTGCGGGTGAGCTTGTACTTCTCGGCCAGCCCCTCGGCTGTCTCGGCCATCGAGAGGCCGCACATGGGATCCGTGAGCGACGCCCACAGCAAATCTTCGAGCGGTGCCGCGGGCCCGAGCCGCAGGCCCCAGCGGGCGCCGCGGATCACGTGCGGCGCCTGGCTCATCGATTCGGCGCCGCCGGCCAGCACGGCGTCCGCTTCGCCCAGCAGAATGAGCTGGGCGGCCTGCGTGATCGCCTCGAACCCGGAGCCACACAACCGGTTGACGGTGACCGCGGGGACTTCGATAGGCAGGCCGGCTTTGAGCGCGACGTGGCGGGCGCAGTAGATGGCATCGGCCGATGTTTGGAGGGCGTTGCCGAATATCGCGTGGCCGATGTCCTTTGCGGCCACGCCCGAACGCTCGAGCGCGACCCGCGCCGCGATCGCGCCGAGCTCGATGGCCGAGTGGTCCTTGAGCGAGCCGCCGAACGTGCCGAAGCCCGTGCGGACACCCGAGAGAAAGACGACGTCGGTACCGGCACCCTGGGTCTTCATCGGGAAAAACTCCTGCGAGTCTAGCGACGGCGGAATATGGGCGGTGGGACGGAGCGGCGGTAGGTTGAGGCGGTTATTTCGGCTCCCGCACTCCCACTTCGTCGAGATGTTTCAGCAGATCGGCCGGATCCTGGTAGACGCGATAGGCGCCCGCCTGCTGCAGCTCGTCCTCGCCGTAGCCACCCGACAGCAGGCCGACGCCGAGCGCGTGCGCCCGCCGCGCGGCGAGCAGGTCCCACACGCTGTCGCCCACGACGATCGAGTCCTGCACGGGCACGCCCAGCCGCTCGGCCGCGGCGAGGAACAAATCAGGATCGGGCTTGGCGTGCTCCACCTGGTCGCGCGTGATCACCGGCACGCCGGCCGGGACGCCGAGCGAGTCGAGCATCGTTTGGGCGCTCTCGAGCCGGCCGCTCGTGGCGATGGCCCACGGCACGCGGGCGCTGGTGAGATAGGTGAGCAGCTCGCGGGCGCCGGGCAACGGGCGCACGCCCGCTACTTGGCGCGCGAACGATTCCTTGTGGATGCGCAGGACCCGGGCGGTGTCGGCGTCGGACATGCGGCGCCCCGTCTCGCGCAGCAGCGCGTTCAAGAACAGACCGCCGCTCATGCCGATGCGCCGATGGATGCGCCATACCGAGAGCTCGATGCCGGCGCCCTCGAGAGCATCGCGCCAGGCGAGCACGTGCTGGTACACGCTGTCCATCAGCGTGCCGTCCAGGTCGAAGAGAAACGCGGGGCCGGTCACAAGCGCTGGGCGACGGCCGCCGCGGCATCGTGGGTGCTCGCCGTGCCGCCCAGATCTTGTGTGCGCACGCCCGCCGCGAGTGCCGCCTTGACGGCCCGCTCCACGTCGCGCGCGGTAGCCGGGTGGCCCAACGCCTCGAACATCAGCGCGCCCGTGAGCACCGCCGCCATCGGATTGGCGACGCCCTTGCCGGCGAGCGGCGGAGCCGAGCCGTGCACTGGCTCGAAAAGACCGGCGCGCCCGGGGTGGAGATTGGCGCTCGCCGCGAGCCCCAGGCCGCCGACGAGTCCCGCGCCCAGGTCGGAGAGAATGTCGCCGTAGAGGTTGTTGGTCACGATGACCTGGAAGCGCTCCGGCTCGCGCACCAGCTCCATCGCCAGCGCGTCGACGTAGCGGTGCTCCGCGGTGATGCGCGGATAGTCGGCGGCCACCACTGCGAACGTCTCTTGCCACAGCCGGTGCGCCGGCACGGCATTCGCCTTGTCGCTCATCGTCACGCGTGTCTTGGCGTGGGCTTGGGCCCAGTCGAACGCCGCGCGAATGATGCGCTCCACGCCCTTGGCGGTGTTCACCTCTTCCGCGACGCTCTCGGCGGGCGTGATCCTGCCCCGCCCGAGATAGACGCCCTCGGTGTTCTCGCGGAAGATGACGAAGTCGATCGGCGCCGTGCTCTTGAGCGGGGTCAGATCCGGATGCAGTAACGTCACCGGCCGGAAGTTGATATACAAATCGAGCCGGAACCGCAGGCCCAGCAGGATGTCGCGGGCGTGCTCGTTGCCGGGCACGCGCGGATCGCCCAACGCGCCGAGGAAGATCGCGGCGACGTCGTCGCGCAGGTGGCGGAACGCGGCGTCGGGGAGCGTTTCCTTGGTCTTGAGGTAATGGTCAGCCGAGTACGGGAGCCGTTCCCACGCGAGTGCGAAGCCGCCCTGCTTGGCGGCGGCGTCGAGCACGGGGATGGCGGCCGCGATCACCTCGGGCCCGATCCCGTCGCCGGCGATCACGGCCACGGCATGCGTCTTCACGCCGTCTCCGCCCGCGTCACTCGAACCCGGTGGAGCGGCCGCAGCCGATGCAGTACGCCCAGCCGACGTCCACCTCGCTGCCGCAGGCGGGGCACTTTAGCTCGCCTAGCGGCGGTTGGCCGCAGTGGGGACAGAAGTTGATCTTGCGCGCTCCGGGCAACGAGCCGCCGCAGTAGGGGCAGCGGCGGGGCGGCGCGCTCTCGGGCGTCTCCGCCAGCTCGAACGCCGGCACGGCGCGCGGGCCGGGCGGCACGGCGGGCGCGAGCGAGCCCGACACCGGCGGCGGGATGGGATTCTCCGACGTCCAGCTGACCGGCTCTTCCTCTTCGTCTTCCGGCTCGGCCGGCGGGGCGTACGCCGCCTCGCCTCGCAGAAACCGCTCCGCCGCGATGCGGTTCACCATCACGCGCGCGTCCGGAAAGTTGCGGAACGCGCCGGGATCGGGATTGACGGCGGTGACCTCGCGCTGCAGCGCGTCGCGCACGTCGTCCGGCTCGAGCCGTACGAAGCCGCGCTCGCCCGCGAGCAGGCGCAATACGGTCATCTCATAGTCCTGATGCGTCGCGACCTTCATTGCCGAGCGGTTGGAGCGATACGGCACGAGCCGTTCGTAGACCTCGGCGGCCACGAACGGCACGGCGAGGCGCGTCTCCCGCGACAGCGCCCGCACGAGCAGCTCGAAGAGGCGGTCGAGTTCATCCATTCATTTCACCACCACCACGCCCTTCATGTAGGGATGCGGCGTGCAGTGATAGGTGTACGTGCCCAGCTGGTCGAACCGCCGCGCGTAGCCGCCGTCTTGCGGGATCAACGCCGAGCCCTGGCCGTCGTCGAACGTAATGGTGTGCGAGACCGGATCGGTGTTGGTCCAGCGGACGGCTTGGCCGGCGGTAATGGTCACCGTGTCGGCGCTGAAGTGGAACCCGCGCATCGTGACCTCGGCGCCGACGGCCGCGCCGCCGGGGGGCGGTGTCGCGGACGGGGGCGCGGGATGGAATAGCGGGCCGAAGCGCTTCAGCCGCAGCGGGATGGTGAACTCGAAGCCGTACAGCCTCGTGCTCCCGCCGATCGAGCTGCCCTGGATCGTGCTGGTGAGCCCGTTGCTCACCTCGAAGGCGAACGTGTGGGGCGAGCCGGGAATCGCGATCTGCAGTCCGGCGCTCCAGGCGGCGAGCACCGTTGGGCTGAGGAACGATCCGATATCGGCGGAGACCGCCACGTAACGGTTGACGCGCGCCACCACACCCCCGCCGACCGCGGCGCGGGTGCCCGAACGCCCGAGCGGTTTGCTCGCGAGGCGGGCAGCGCCCTCGAGGGTGAGCGCGCCGCGGGTCCAGTCGAGTCCCAGCTCGCCGTCGACGCTCTTCGCCAGGAGGTTGTACGCTGGCGTCGCGGCGACGTGCAGGCCCTCGCTTCCTTCGGGACCACCTAACGCGCGCCAGCGCGCGTACACCTCGGTCTCGTTGGAGGAGTTGGAGCCCGCACCCGCGGCGACCAAGAAGGAATGCGTGCCGAACTGCGCTCCGACGGCGAGCGTGCGCGCCACGCCGGCGGCGAGCGTGAACGTCGGGAAGTTGACCACGGTATGACTCGGCCCCGGGCTCACGTAGAACCGGTGCAGGAAATTGAACTGTACCACGCCCGCGTCCGGCACCCAGGTGCCGCCCACGTTGGGCGAGCGGTAGAGCAGCGACTGCGCAGCGAGCGGGGCCGTCGCCAACAGCAGCACGAACGGAAGCGTCCATTTCATCGCCAGTCTCCTTGCCATTTGTCGTACAACACCGGTACCACGCCGCCCTGCTGCAGCACCTCGATCCCCGTGGGGTCGCGGTAGGCTTTGCGGTAGAACACGTGCGTCACGCCGGAGTTGATCATCAGCTTGGCGCACATCACGCACGGCGAAGCGCTCACGAACACGACTTTGTCTTTGACGCCGCCCGGCGCTTTCACGAGGGCGTTCATTTCGGAATGAATGCAGCCGCAGTTGCCCGGGACGGCCGAGTCGCACTTGTTGGGGAGGCCCCGCGCGTTGCCGTTGTAGCCGATGGCGAGGACGTTCTCGAGCGACCCGGTGGTGACCACCGTGCCGACCTGCAGGCGCGCGCAGGTCGAGCGCTTGGCCAGCTCCTCCGCCATCCGCATATACACCTCGTACAGCGGAATGCGGCCGACCGGCGGCGCCGCGGCGCCGTCGGGGAGCAGGTTGAGCGGGTGCGTGTTGCCGGGAATGCCGTCCTTGAAGACGCTCACGCGAACTCCCGGTCGGGATCGTAGTCGGTGTACCGGCCGCGGGCGCGCTGCTGCGCCAGCCAGACGTCGAAGCCGGAGGGGATGAGGCCGTTGGAGCGCTCCTGGCGCTCGGCGGCGCGCACGGCGAGCTCGTCCACGTATTCATTCTTGGGATGGCCGGCGTGGCCTTCGACCCACTGCCACGCCAATTCGTGGCCCCCCGCGGCCTGTTCGAGTTTCTGCCACAGCGCCAGGTTTTCGATCTCCCCGCCTTTGCGCTTCCAGCCACGCGCTTTCCAGGCGTGGATCCACTCGCGCATCCCCTGGATCAGGTACTTGGAATCCGACACGTAGGTGACCGCGGCGCGGCGCCACTGGCGGTGCAGCCACTCGAGCACGGCGATCGCACCCGCCAGCGCCATGCGATTGTTGGTCGTATCGGGCGCGAACTCGTAGAAGTCCCAGCGCGCCACGCTGTCGCCGGCGCGGGCTTCCACCAGCGCCGCGTTGCCGCCGGCGTTGGGCGGCGTGGTCCCGTTGCCGAGGCAGCTCTCGTCGGCGTGGATCAAGATGCGCGGCAGCTCGAGGCTCAAGGCTGGATCACGACCGGAATGTCGGTGGTGCGGAGGATTTCCTCCGCGTGCGAGGCGGTGGCGGCGCTGCTGCGCTCGGCGGGCACGTGCGCCCCGGCGAACAGCGCGTCACACTTGGTACGCGCGATCACGCGCGCCACCACCTCACCCGGCCGGCCCGCCTCGAGGTGGGTGACGAACGGTACGCGCAGCATGGAGAGCGCGGCTTCGGCCTCGCCCACCACCTGCAATCCCGCGTCGCGATCGTCGTTGGCGTGGATCAAGTGCACCGTGCTCTCGCCGGCGGTGGCGAAACGCGCGGCCAGCTCGAGTGCGCGCTTGGCCGTGTCGCGGCCGTCGTACGCCACGGCGCACTGCCGCATCGGCGACGGCGTGCCGCCGCATACGATCACGCTCGCTTGCGCGATCCGGATGAGCGACGCGACCGTGGGCCCGAGCGTATCCTCCCCAGTCACTACGCCGCGCCGGCCCACGAGCACGGCGTCAGCGCCGTGCGCCAGCTCCGCCAGCGTGATGTAGGGGGCGCCGTCGCGCTCCACGCCTTCGAATGCGACGCCCAGTTCGGCCGCGCGCTCCTGCGCCCGCGCGAGCATGTGGCTATCCTCGTCCGACTTGCCCGGCTCTCGCACGTAGGCCGCGACCACCGTTGCGCCGAAGCGCTGCGCCAGGAGCAGCGCCTGCTCGAACGCCGCATCCGCGCGGGGGGAACCGTCGAGACCGACGAGGAGACGCGTGAACATTGGTGGGGCCTCAGCCCGGCAACACGGCGAAGTATTCGAGCTCGCGCAACGGGAACGCGAGGACTTCCCCCGTCATCGGGAGCCTGCCTTCGAGCGCTTCGTCGCGCCCCTCGGTCCGCAGCGCCTCCGCCACCACGACATATTCGGTGCCTCGCCGCTTCAGCGCCACCCGGCGCCGCTCCCGCACGGCCTCCTCGAGCGCGTCGAGCGCATCCGGCGTGAGGCGGCGGTACTCCGGGATCCGGGGCGTCACGCGACCGTGATGGTGCCCGCTTGGCCCGCCACCACCCGGCCGATCACCGCGGCCGCGGGCGTCCCTTCCTTCTGTAGGGCGGAGACCAGGGCGGCGGCCTTAGCCTCGGGCAGGGCGATGAGCAGGCCGCCCGACGTCTGCGCATCGGCCAGCATCAGCTTGGCGACGTCGTCCACGCCCGCGTCAAACGTCACCACGCTTTCCACACTCTCGAGGTTCCGCCGCGTGCCGCCCGGGATGGCGCCGCGCTCGGCCAGCTCGCGCACGCGGGGCAGGAACGGCACGGCGGCCAGATCGATGTGTGCCGCGGCGCGGCTCGCTCGCAGCAGCGAATGCAGATGCCCCAGCAGACCGAAGCCCGTCACGTCGGTGGCGGCGCGCACGCCCACCGCCAGCATCGCGCGCGCGGCGCCGGCGTTGAGCGTCGCCATTACGCGCACGGCGGGCGCCAGGTCCGCCTCGCCGAGCAGGTCGCGCTTCAGGGCGGTCGTGAGAATGCCGGTGCCCAGCGGCTTGGTCAGGACCAGGACGTCGCCCGCGCGCGCGCCCGCGTTGGTGACGATGCGGTCGGGGTGCGCCTCGCCGATCGCCACCATGCCGTACTTGGGCTCGGGGTCGTCCACCGAGTGGCCGCCCAGCACGAACGCGCCCGCTTCGCGCGCGATGTCGCCGCCGCCCCGCAGCACCTCGCCCAGCAGCTCGAGCGGCAGTGTGTCGCGCGGCCAGCCCACCAGGTTCAACGCGAGCAATGGCGTGGCGCCCATCGCGTAGACGTCCGAGAAGGCGTTGGCGGCGGCGATGCGGCCGAAGTCGTACGCCGAGTCCACGATGGGCGTGAAGAAGTCCACCGTCGCCACGAGTGCGCGGTCCGGCGCCGTCTGGAACACGGCAGCGTCATCGCGGCTCGAGGCGTCGACCAGGATCCGGGGATCCGTCGCGACGGGCACATGGCGCAAGACCTGCGCCAACTCGGCGGGGCCGAGCTTGCAGGCTCAGCCCGCGCCGTGCGAGTAGCTCGTCAAACGGACGATGGCTTGGGCGGACATGTTGGGCGGAATATGACGGAGAAAGCGGAAACGGGAAGCGGGAGCGCGCCGGGGTTACGCCAGCCGCCAGGCGAGGATCCCGCCGGCCACGACGTAGCGGGCCACGTCGATGAGCGCCGCCCGCCACGCCGGGCGCCGGGGCAGGCCGGCGGCGATCGCGCCCACCAGAAGAAAGAGCAACCACCAGCCGCCGCTACCGAGCGAGTCGAACCACAGCGAGGCGAACAGCGTCACCAGCAACGCCTCGAGCGCCAGCCGGTAATCCGGCCGCCAAGATGCCACGCCGGGCGGGGGCGCCGTCGTGACGCGGACCCCCCAGTCCACCGCGAGGAACCACACCGCCACCGGCAGCCACGCGAGCGCGAGGCGGCCGAGCGTCACCGCCGCGCTCCGGGCGGCACGTAGCCCGGACCGCGCAGACCACGGCCCGGCCGCGCCGTCGTCAGCTTGCCGTGATCGAGTACGAGCGCGCCGTTCACGAACACGTAGCGCACGCCCACCGACGGCTGGTGCGGGTTCTCGAACGTGGCGCGGTCGGCGATCGAGTCGGGGTCGAACACCGTGACGTCGGCAAAGAACCCGGGCTGGAGCAGGCCCCGGTACTTGAGACCGACGCGCTGCGCCGCCAGCGACGTCATCTTGCGGACCGCGTACTCGAGCGGCATCAGGCGTTCGTCACGCACATAATGACCGAGGATCCTGGCGAACGTGCCGTACGCGCGCGGGTGCGTGCCGTCCTGCCCGAACGGCCCATCCGGCGCCACGCCGCCCGCATCCGTGTCGAACGACGTCCACCACTGCTTCAACGCGAGCCGCACGTCGTCTTCATTCATCAGGAAGTAGATCGCGCCCGTCCGCGCGTGCTCGGCGATCACCAGCTGAAACAGTGTCTCGTTGGCGTCCTGATGGCGCAGCGCGGCGACGTCGGACAGCCGTTTCCCCGTGTACTGCTTGAGCGAGTCGGCGAAGGGAATGACCAGGACGCCCGTGGGCCCGCCGGCGGCGCGCATGAAGCGGTCGGTGTTCTTGGGCGGTGCGGTGAGCTCGGCGCGGATGCGCGCGCGCATGGCGGGATTGTTGAGCCGCGCGATCATCGAGTCCACGCCGCCGGCGTGCGCCCACGCCGGGATCGAGGCGTCGAGCGACGTGGCGGCGGCGATGTAGGGGTACAGGTTGGCGGTGACGTCGAGCCCCGCGGCGCGCACCGAGTCGATGCGCCCGAGCACGTGCGCCATGCGGCCGGCGTTCAGGCGGCCCGCCACCTTCAAGTGCCAGATCTCCGCCGGGATGTGCGCTTCGCGGGCGACTGTGAACACCTCGTTGAGGGCTGAGTCGATGGCGCCGCCCTCGCTCCGCATGTGCGACGCGTACACGCCGCCGTGCCGGCTCGCCGCCTGGGCCAACGCCACGACCTCCGCGGTGGGCGCGTAAATCGCGGGCGCGTATTCGAGCGCGGTGGAGAGCCCCAGCGCGCCCTGCAGCATCGCCGTGTCCACCAACGCCTGCATGTGCGCCAGCTCGGTGGGGGTCGCTGTGCGGTCGTCCGAGCCGATCACAGCCATCCGCACCTGCGTGGCCCCCACGAAAGTGGCGAGGTTGACGGTCGAGCCGGTGCGCTCGAAGTGCGCGAAGTAGCCGTTCAAGTCGCGCCAGTCTTCCTGGAAGTGGTACTTCTTCATCAGGTCGGAGTCCTGGGCCACCAGGGCGTCCGTGAGCGGGGCGATCGAGCCGCCCTCTCCCGTGACCTCGGTGGTGATGCCCTGCGTGATCTTCGACAGGACACGGTTGTCGATCAGGACGTTCTGCTCTGACTGGCCCAGCATGTCGATGAAGCCGGGCGCCACGATCAGGTTCGCGACGTTGAGCGTTTCCCGCGCCGCGGCACCGTCCAGATAGCCCACGGCGGCGATGCGGTCGCCGCGGATGGCCACGTCGCCCCGGTAGCGCGGGTTTCCCGCGCCATCCACGATCCAGCCGTTCTTGAGGATGACGTCGTAGGGACGCCCGCAAGCCGTGAGCCCGAGCGCCAGGAGCCATCCCGCCCGCTTCAATGCTGCCATGCCGCCCTCAGGGAATCGGGCCGGACCAGCCGGCCACGGGTCATCACCAGGTAGATGTCCTGCGTGAGCGTGATGTCGGCCGCGGGGTTGCCGTTCAAGACCACCAGGTCCGCCACCTTGCCGGGCGCCACCTGGCCGAGCGAATCGGCGCGCAGCAGCTCGGCACCGTGGCGCGTCGCGACGGTGATCGCCTCGATCGGCGTGAAGCCCGCGTGCACCAGCAAGCGCAGCTCCTCGTGCAGCGCGGCGCCGGGCACGAGCAGCTGGTTCGCGGCATCGGTGCCCGCCGCGATCAATCCGCCGGCGCGCTTGAATTCGCGCAGGAACTCGTCTTGTTTGGGGCGCGACCGCTGGAACGCCGCGAAGTCCTGCGCCTGCCAATTGGTGCGGCGCAAGAGACTCTGCACCCGCCGCACCACGTTGGCCGTGTCGTCGGGGACATCGCGCATGGCGGCGCGGTGCAGCATCGCCGTGTCGGTGAGATGGGCGAGCGCCTCGTGCAGTGCGAGTGTCGGCACCAGGGCGACGCGGGTGGCGGCCAGCTGTTTGGCGACGCGCGCCAGCGTGATCGAGTCGAGGCTCGCCCAGCCTTGCTCCTCCAGCGTCCAGCCGGACAGGAACATGTCGTGCGCCCGGAGATACTGCTGCGGGTTGCGCGCTGCGGCCTGGACGACGCCCGCCATGTGCTCGAGCGATGCGACGCCCGCGCGGGCGGCGGTGAGCGCGTCGGTGCGGCCGAGGTGGGCCGCGACCGGTGTGCGTAGGTTGGTCGCTTCCTCCATCAGCGCCGGCAACAGGTCGGGCGTCATCTTGGTGTAGATCTTGATCACGTCGGCGCCCGCCACGGCGCGCTGGTCCACCGCGTGGCGTGCTTCATCGGGTGTGGCCACGCCTGTCGCTGTTGGGTAGGTCGGCGGCACGCCGTCGATCATCGCGCCGGAGGTGAACATGCGGGGGCCGAGCACGGCGCCGGTGTTGAGGTCGCGCTTCAGCGCGAACAGCGTGTCGTTCGCCGCGGCCCCGAGATCCCGCACGGTGGTGACGCCCCAGGCGAGGTAGCGCGGGATGGCCCAGCGCTCGACGTGCGCGTGCGCATCGATCAGCCCGGGCACGATCGTCTTGCCCAGCAAGCTGATCTCTTCGGCACCGCGGGGTACGGGGATTTCATTGACGCGCGCCACCGCGGTGACGTGGCCGTCCTTGATCAGGATCAGCGCATCGTCCACCGGCGGGCCGCCGGAGCCGTCGATCAAGGTGGCGCCTTCGAGTGCGATGACGCCCTTGCCGGGCGGCGTGCACGCGACGGCGACAAGCAACACCAGCAGGGGAAGCGGGGAGCGGGTCGCGGGTCGCCTCACGGCTTGGGGTCCGCGGACGTGTGATCGTGCAGGATCTGCCAGCGGTCGCCGCGTCGCTGCAGCACCAGCGTGAACGGCCCGCTGGCGGTCACCGTGGCGCCGCGATGCAACGCGAAGCGCGCCGTCGCGAGCGCCAGATCCGTGGTCAACGGCCGCACGTGCAGTTCGTCGAAGGCCAACGAATCACGCTGCTTGCCCGGCGCGAAGTAATTCGCCTGGTAGTGATCGAACAGCGGCTGCCAACCGTATTGCACGTGTCCGCTGGAGACGTAGCTCGTGAGCGAATCGTTGGCGTAGTCGCCCATGAAGCCGGCCAGGTCGCCGTGGTTCCAGTCGGCCGCGGAGCGCGCGAGCATCGCGCCGATCTCCGCTTGCGGATCGCCCAGGCGTTCCCGCGGCGCCGAACAACCCAGGACGACCGCCGTCACCACGCACCACGTGCCACGCACCGTGCACCTTCTGTTAATTGGTCGCCAGAACGTACCTTGCAGCATGGCCGACGCAACCCCGCGCCTGTGGGACGCCATCATATTCGGGCCGGTACGCTCGCGCCGCCTCGGTCTGAGCCTCGGCGTGAACCTCACGCCGCGCGGCTCCAAGCTGTGCACTTTCGATTGTCCCTACTGCGAATGCGGCTTCAACACGCCCCGCGCGCCGGGCTCACGCTGGCCATCACCGGACGAAGTGGCGCACGCGCTGCGCCGCGCGTTGGCGCGGCTGGCGGCGCCGCCCCAGTGGATCACCCTCGCGGGTAACGGCGAGCCGACCATGCACCCGCGGTTCGCTGTGGTGGTGGATCGCGTCCTCGGCGTGCGCGCCGAGTTGGTGCCCGACACCCGCGTCGGGATTCTCTCCAATGGACTGGCGGCGGGAAAACCGGCGGTGCGCGACGCGTTGCTGCGGCTCGACGCGCGGATGCTGAAGCTCGATCCCGGCCCGGCGATGTGCGTCAACGGCGTCGCCTACGACGTCGCCGGCCTGATCGCGGCCTACCGCGCAGTGAAGCCGTACACGATTCAGGCGATGGTCACGAAACGAGTCGGTTGGGACGGCTCGAGCGACGCGGCGCTCGCGGCCTGGCTGCCGCTCGTGGCGCGCGCCGAGCCCGACGCGGTGCATCTCTACTCGCTGGACCGCGCGCCCGCCGACCCGACCCTCCAGAACGTGCCACGGGAGCGCCTGCTCGAGATGGCTGCGGCCATCCGGCAAGCGCTCCCGCGGTGTGTGGTCGACGTGTTCTAGCGGCGGCGGCGGCGCGCCGTCTTCTTCCTCTTAGCTGTCTTCTTCCGGGCCCGCGGCCGCGACTTCTTGGCCGCTTTCTTCTTTTTCGCCTTCGGCCGCGCCTTGCGGGCGGGCCGCCGCTTCTTCGGCTTCGGCCTGGCAGCCGCAGGCAGCTCCATCGGCCGCGACATCGGCATCATCGGGGCCGGAGGAGGTGGGGTGGGCGGGAGCAAGGGCTCCATCATGCCCGGACCGCCCCAGCCGCTCTCGGTGAGATCCTGAAAATCGGTCATCGGACGTGTCCTCCGCTGGAAGTGTCGTGGAACGGCCTATAGCTTACCCAGCCCCACACCGGTCGCAAGTGACGATGCGCAACATCCTCACCTGTCTATGTTTGCTGGGCCCCGCGCCTGTCATCCTCGGGGGGCAAAGGCCCGACACGCTGACCGCCGCCGCTGTGCGGTCCGTCACACTGCCGTGGCGCTCGAGCGACGTGGACCTGGCCGGACCAGCGCGGCCCGCGGGCTACGTCAGCGTGATCGGCCGCCGCTCGGCCCTGTTGGGGAACGAGACCGGCACGTTCGAGGCGTGGACCTGGCCGCTCAAACTGCTGCACGGCTTCGAGCTCGCGTTCAAGACGCCGCTGTACGACCGCCCCATCGCCGCCAAGGACATCGCGCGCCGCGTCGAGATCACGCCCGGCGGCGCCACCATCGTGTACGTCCATCCCGCGTTCACCGTAACCGAGCGGCTGTTCGCGCCCCTCGATGAGCCGGCCGTGGTCGCCGTACTCGAAGTCGACGCCGTGCGACCGATCGAGATCATCGCGCAGTTCCGGGCGGACCTGCAATACGCGTGGCCCGCCGGCATGGGCGGCCAGTACGTGGCGTGGGACGACGGCGAGAAGGCGTTCGTCTTGTCCGAGAGCCGGCGCCAGGTGAACGGCTTCTTCGGCTCGCCTGCCGCCACGTGGGCCACGAACAATCCATCGCACATGCTGGCCGACGCGCCGAGCGAGCTGCACATCGCCGTGGGCGACCAGGGCGCGGTCGCCATGCCCAAGCCCGGCGAGCCCGCGGGCCGGCTCACGCTGGTGCACGCCGCCGGCATTCCCATCGTGATGGTGGGCGCCGTGGCGTCGCGCGACTCGGTGCGACGAATTTATCACCACGTGCTCGGCGACATCGCGGCGCTCTATGCGGCGCGTGCGGCGCACGCGCAAGCGGTGCTCGACTCCGCGGTCGTGCTCGAGTCGCCCGACACGCTGCTCGATCTCGCCGTGCGCTGGGCCGAGCTGAACCTGGATGAAGCGATGGCTTGCAATCCCGATCTGGGCTGCGGCCTCGTGGCGGGCTACGGGCCGTCGGGCCCCACCAGCACGCGCCCGGGGTTCGGGTGGTACTTCGGGGGCGATGCGTCCATCAATTCATTCGCGCTGAGCTCCGTGGGCCTGTGGCAGGTGGCGCGCGACGGCCTGGCATTCTTTGCCGGCTACCAGGGAAAGAGTGCACCGAACGACGGCAAGATTCCCCACGAGATCTCGCAGGCCGCCGCGCGCATCAATTGGTTCGGCGACTACCCCTACGCCTTCTACCACGGCGACACGACGCCGTTCTGGATCTTGGCGCTCGCCGAGTATTGGCAGGCGTCGGGCGACACGGCGACCATCCGGCGTCTGTGGCCCAACATCAAGCGCGCCTACGACTGGGCCAAGGCCACGGACGCAGACGGCGACGGCTTGATGGACAACGCCAAGGCGGGCGCCGGTGCGATCGAGGTGGGCGACCTGCAGCTGGGTCTGCAGTCGGACATCTACATGTCGGCCGTGTGGGTGAAGGCGCTCGAGGTGCTGCCGGACATGGCACGCGCGATGGGCGACGGCGCGGCCGCCGCCGAGGCCCAGGGTCTGCACGCACGCGCGCTCGCGACGCTACGCGACAAGCTGTGGCTCCCCGACCAGCATCGCTACGCATTCGCCCTGCTCGAAGGCGGCAAGCTGTCGAGCGAGCTCACCGTCTGGCCCGCGACGGCGCTCGCCTTCGGGCTCGTGGCCCAAGACCGCGGCCAGGCGACGGCAGCGGCGCTGGCCGGGCCCGGCATCAGCACCGACTGGGGCGCCCGCGCGCTGGCGCCCGCGTCGCCGCTGTTCGATCCGCTGCACTACAACAATGGAACGGTCTGGCCGTTCGTCACGGGGTTCGACGCGCTCGGCCTGTACCGTTACCACGCCGCCGATGCCGCGTTCGCCGCGACGTACGCCGTGGCGCGCACGGCGTTTCTGTGGGGCCTGGGCGCGAACCCCGAGGTGTTTTCGGGCTCCGCCTTCGAGCCGCTCGATACCGCCGTGCCGCAGCAATTCTTCGCCACGTCCATGCTGCTCACGCCGCTGTTGCGCGGCACGCTGGGCTGGGAAGCCGACGTGCCGCACGACGCGGTCACCCTCGCGCCCCATTTGCCGGCCGCGTGGGACACCGTGCGCGTGGAGCGCCTCCCCGCGGGCTCCGGCCGCTACACCCTGCGCATGGCGCAGCGCGATACGCTGTTTGAGGCGACGCTCGAGCGGACGGCGGGCCGCGGCGTGGACACCCTGCGCTTCAGTCCGGCGCTGCCGCTCGGCG
The DNA here is from genome assembly GCA_041487875.1 of Gemmatimonadota bacterium. Taxonomy (GTDB): domain Bacteria; phylum Gemmatimonadota; class Gemmatimonadetes; order Gemmatimonadales; family GWC2-71-9; genus DATLWA01. Next base: position 70,112 of record JBGPOE010000008.1, read on the forward strand.
CGCGCGTGACGGCGGTGACGCTCGACGGCCGGCCGGCGCGATGCGACACGCGCGACACCGGCGCCGATCTGCACGTGGATTGCCTCGTGCCGCTCGGCACCCACACCGACATCATCGTGCGGCACACGCCCGGGTATCAGGTCCTGCTCCCCGTGCCCGCGCCCCAGCGCGGCGAGCGTTCCCGCGCGCTGAAACTCCTGAGCCAGCGACTCGACGGCGCCGTGCTGGTGCTGCGGGTGGCAGGCCGAGCGGGGTGGACGTACCACCTGACCGTGCGCACGCCGCGCGGCCCGGTGTCGCTGGATGTGACGCTGCCGCCCGGCGGCGACGCCGTGGACGATTACACCGAGCGTGAGGTCCGCGTCACTGCCGCGAAGTGACAAGTTGGATTGACAGCGCCACTTACACGGACTTACGTTCGCCTGTCCATGACCTCCCGCACCCTCGTCGCGCTCGCCGCCGTGGTCCTTCCCGGGGTCCTCGCTGCCCAGAACGTGGCCGAGGTCCAGGTGGCGCCTCCGTCCGTCACGGTCAAAGTCGGCGAGCGCTCCGGCCTCATCGCCACCGCGTTCGATCGCAACGGCAACGTCATTCCCACCGTGCGCATCCTGTGGACCTCGAACAACGTCGCGGTGGCCAAGGTGGATAACAACGGCACGGTGACGGGCGTGGCGTCGGGCGTGGTGATCATCGAGGCGCGCGTGGGCACGCGCAAAGGCACGGCGGCGATTCAAGTCGTGGGGGGCCCGCCTCCCGCGCAGTCCGACCACCCCACCCAGACGCCGCCGGTGGGACCAGGCGGTCAACCGACGGGACCATCCTCGACCGACCCGTTCTGGGGTCAGCCCGCGGGCGCGGGGCCGGCCGCCGCGCTGCGCATCGACCCGCCGTCCATCTTCCTCATTCCGTCGGAGAACGCGCGCGTCTCGCCGCGTGCATTGCGCGAGGACGGCGGCGCCGCCGCCCCGGTGCGCGTGGAGTGGAAGTCGCTGCGCGAAGATATCGCGACCGTGAACGCCGACGGCATCGTGGTGGCGCTCGCGCCGGGGCAGGGCACGATCCAGGCGACCGGGCCCGGCGGCCTCACCGCGACGGCGCCGGTGGTGGTGCAGCAAGCAGAGTTCGCGATCCTCGAGACCGGACCGCTCAAGATGTCGCCCGGCGACGTGGACACGCTGCACGTGATGGTGCCGTCGCAGAGCGGTCGCTTGGTGAACCCGCTCGCTTTGCAATGGAGCTCGAGCGATCCCAACGTGGCGCGGGTGTCCCTCACGGGCGCCGTGACGGCCGCGGGACCCGGCAAAGCCGCGCTCACCGTGAGCGGCTTGCTCCAGGCCAAGGCCATCGACGTGCAGGTGCACAAGGTCGTCGAGGTGCTCATTGTGCGGCCGAAGTCGAGCGTGGACGTGAACGTGCCGCTGACGGCGACGCAGAAGTTCGAGGCGCAGGCCCTGGCCGCCAACAGCGAAGCCGTGCCCGAGGCGCCGCTGCGCTGGAGCGTGGCCGATTCCTCCATCGCCGGCTTCGACGCGGGCTCGGGTACCCTCACGGGCAGGAAACTCGGGCGGACGCAGCTGACGGTGCGCGGGCCGGGCCTGGGCCTGATGGTGTCGTGGAACGTGAACGTCGTGGCCGGCAACGTCCGCCTCTCGGCCCCGCGCCTCGGCCTGAAGCCCGGCGCGCGCTACACCTACCGCGCGGATTTCACCGACAGCGCCGGCACCGTGCTGGGACCGGCCAACGTCACGTGGACCTCGGATAACACCGACGTCGCCACCGTGGGCGAAGACGGCACGGTCGAAGCGGCGGGCTACGGCCACGCCCACATCACCGCCGCGGCGCCGGGTGGGAAGACGGCCGTGTCCGACGTGTTCGTCCAGGGCGAGGTGGTGGTCGCGAGCTCGCGCAAGGGCAGGTTCCAGCTGTACGCGTTGGATCGCTCCAATCTCGCGGACCTCCGCAAGATTTCGGCGGACACGGTGTTGGAAGGGGCGCCGGCGTTCGCCCCCGACGGGTCGCGCATCGCGTACGTCTCGACCAGGGACGGCAATGCTGAGATCTACGCGATGGATACGGACGGCCGGGGCGTCACCCGGCTCACCACCGATCCACAGGCCGACGATCGTCCGGTGTTCACGCCGGACGGCCGCCAGATCGTGTTCCAATCGGCGCGCGCGGCCGGGAAGCCGCAGATCTTCATCATGAGCGCGGACGGCAGCGGGGTGCAGCAGCTGACGCACGACAGCATGCCGTGCCTTGCGCCCGCCGTATCGCCCGACGGGCAGACCATCGCCTATGTCACCACGCGAGACAAGACGTATCACATCTGGCTGATGTCGCGCGACGGCTCGAATCAGCGCGCCTTCACGCGCGGTACGCAAAAGGAGACCCAGCCGCGCTTCCTGCGCGACGGCGGGCTCGCCTATCTGGTGGAGCGCAAGGACCAGAGCAATCACATCGTGCAGCAGGTGGTGCGCGCCGACCTCGCGACGGGCAGCGTCACGGCGTTGACCGGGACCGATCTCGCGATCACGGACTTCGCCGTGTCGTCCGCCGGGGATCTCCTGGCGCTCGAGGTCAACGCCCAGCCCGAAAACCGCAAGAACCCTTTGTACAAGGTGTACGTGATGAAGCCCGGGACCGGCACCGCCATCCCCCTGCCGACGACCGGTCCCGAGCAAATGCGGACGCCAGCGTTCCTGCCCTGACAAACGTCGTCCGTATTCCGTTGTCCGTTTTCCGACTGCCCACGTGAAGGCTTGCGTTCTCACCGCCGCGGGCGGCCTCGAACACATTGTGGTGACGGACGTGCCCGATCCGCCCGCTCCGGGGCCGGGCGAGGTGCGCGTCGCGCTCCAGGCGGCCGCGCTCAATCATCTCGACCTCCACGTAGTGGCGGGCCTGCCGGGCCTGACGTATCGCTTCCCGCACATTCTGGGCGCGGACGGCGCGGGCGTGGTGGCGGCACTGGGGCCGGGCGTCGACGCCTTACGCGTGGGCGATCGTGTGCTGATCAACCCCGGCGTGTCGTGCTACCAGTGTGAGTTCTGTCTTGCGAGTGAGCACTCATTGTGCGTGCGCTACGGCATCCTCGGAGAGCATCATCCGGGCACGTTGGCGCAGTTCATCGTGCTGCCGCAGCACAATCTCGCGCGCGTTCCGGACGTGACGCCCCAGATCTCGTGGCCCGAGGCGGCGGCGTTCTCGCTGGTCACCCTCACGGCGTGGCGCATGGTGGTGACGCGCGCGCGCGTGCAGGCGGGGGAGACGGTGTTGATCTGGGGGATCGGTGGCGGCGTGGCGCTCGCGGCGCTGCGGGTCGCGAAGCTCCGCGGCGCGCGGGCGATCGTCACCAGCTCGTCCGACGCCAAGCTCGAGGCCGCGCGACGGCTCGGCGCCGACCTGACGATCAACCATCGCCGGCAGGACGTCGGCGCGGAGGTACGCGTGCTCACAAAGAGGCGCGGCGTGGACGTGGTGGTGGAGAACGTGGGCGATGCAACGTGGCAAACGTCGCTGCGCTGTCTCGCCAAGGGCGGCCGGCTTGTCACCTGCGGCGCCACTACCGGCCCGCTCGTGGAAACCGACGTGCGCAGGCTGTTCTGGAATCAGTACACGATCATGGGCTCCACCATGGGCAACGCGGCGGAGTACCGGGACGTGGTGGGGCAGCTCGCGGCGGGGCAGTTGCGGCCGATCGTGGACCGGGTGTTTCCGATCGCGGAGGCGCGCGCTGCCCTCGAGCGCCTGCAGCGCGGCGAGCAGCTCGGCAAGATCGCGATTACGATCGCGTAGATCGCGATCCTGACCCTCGACCCGCTAGAGTCGCCGCAGAATCTGATCAGCGTCGATCTTCAGCGCCGCGGCGACGCCGCTTCCCAACGTGCCAGCGGCGGGCGACGCGAGCTCCTGCTCAAAGGCCCGTAGCGTCCCCGCTGCTGCGTCGCGCTGGCCGCGACCGAACGCGTCCGCCGCGGCGCTGAGCTTTGCCTTGAGACTCGTGCAGATACCTGCGGCCTGCGGGGCGGCGCTGCAGAAGTCTCCCAGCGCAGTCCTTACCACCGGCAACACGCCCGTTGCCGAAGGGTCCGCGGGGATCGGGACGAAGCCGATAGTGCGG
>JBGPOE010000009.1:0-73626 GCA_041487875.1 Gemmatimonadota bacterium
GACTGAGCTACGCGAGCGTGCGCATACACAAGCGGGCGACGGGGCTCGAACCCGCGACCCTCAGCTTGGAAGGCTGATGCTCTACCAACTGAGCTACGCCCGCGCGCCCAATGGTGGGGGAAGGATTCGAACCTTCGTAGGCGTTAAGCCGGCAGATTTACAGTCTGCTCCCTTTGGCCGCTCGGGCACCCCACCGTGCTCGCCGCGATCAGCGCCTTGGCGTTCGCTCCCCCTGACACCACACCCCGCGAACCCGGGCGCGGGGTGTGTGGTCGATCCGACAACGAGTTCGGAGCGTGTGGCTCCCCTTCCTTCGGCTACGTGAGCTGACGAAGGGACTCGAACCCTTAACCTGCTGATTACAAATCAGCTGCTCTACCAGTTGAGCTACGTCAGCTGGTCGATTGCAAAACTTTCGAGAACGGTAGCTTAATCGGGGTCGCAAGGTATTGCAAGGGACGTGCCGCGAAGCACTTAGGCGAGCCGCCACTTCGTCCCGGTCGGGCCATCCTCGATCTCGACCCCACGGGCTTTGAGCTCCCGCCGGATCCGGTCCGCGGCGGCGAAGTCTTTGGCTTTTCTCGCTTTCTCGCGCTCGGCCACCCGCGCCTCAACCCATTGCGCGAGCGCCGCATCGGCCGTCTTGGAGGTGGGCAGCACGTCCAGGACCCCCATCGCCGCGTCCACAGCCGTCAGGGCCCGCCTGGCTCCGTCGGCGCTCGGCGTCTGATTCAATTCCCGGTTGGCGTCGCGCACCAAGTCGAACAACAGCGCCACGGCGCGCGGCGCGTCGAGGTCGTCGTCCAGCGCAGCGGCGAAATCCGTCTCGAACCGTTGCACGAGGGACGCCACCACGTCGTTGATCTGCGGTGCGCCGTCCCGCGCGAGCTGTGACAGGCGCTCGTGAAAACCTCCGAGACGCTTCACACCCTCCACCGCCGCGGCGAGCCCTTCGTCGGTGAAATCAAGCGGCTGGCGATAGTGCGTCTGCCACACGAGCAGGCGAACGGCCGCGGCATCGACACCCTGCTCCTGGAGATCGCGCGCCGTGAGGATGTTGCCGAAGCGCTTCGACATCTTGGTGCCGCGCACGTTCAGGAACGCGCCGTGCAACCAGTAGCGTGCGAACGCCTGGCCGGTGGCCGCTTCGGACTGCGCGATCTCATCCTCGTGGTGCGGGAAGATCAGGTCGATCCCGCCCGCGTGGATGTCGAGCGTGCGCGCGCCGAACCGCCGCTCGATCTCATCCAGCGACATCGCCGAGCACTCGAGATGCCACCCCGGCCGCCCGCGGCCGAACGGCGCATCCCACGCCGCGCCCACCTGCTCGTCGATCGCGTCCGTCTTCTTCCACAGCGCGAAATCGCGCGGGTCGTCCTTGGCGTACTCATCCGACGAAACGCGCGCGCCTGTCTTGATCTCGCGCCGGTCGAGCTGCGACAGCCGCCCGTAGGTCGGGAACTTCGCGATGGCGAAATACACCGAGCCGTCGTCGCCCGAGTACGCCACGCCCCGCTCCAGGAGCCGCCCCACCAGGCGCACCATCGCGGGAATGCTCCCGGTGGCGCGCGGGTAGGCGTGGGCCGGCTGGATGCGCAGGAAATCGCGATCCTGGAAAAACGCCTGCACGAACGGCTCGGTGTGCTCGGTGAGCCGCTTGCCCGCCGCGGCGGCCGCCTTGATCGTGCGGTCGTCCACGTCGGTGAGGTTCATGATGTGAAAGACCTCGTAGCCGGAACGCTCCAGCCAGCGCCGCAGCAGGTCCTCGAACAAGAACGTCCGGAAGTTGCCGATGTGGGCGTAGTTCCACACTGTTGGCCCGCAGGTGTAGAGCGTCACCCGTCTGGGCACGAGCGGCTGAAACGGCTCGACCGTGCGCGTCAACGTGTTGTAGAGCCGGAGAGTCATCGGGCCCAAACGTAGGGAGGCCCCCCGCAAGCGTCAACGCGCGTCGAGTGCCTCGAGCACCACGTCTTCCAGCGTCCGCAGCCGCACGCGCGAGGCGCGCACCGCCAGACGATGCGCCCGGCAAACGGCGAGGGCCGCTTCCACGCTGTCCGCGCCGAGGTCGTATTCGAGACCAGCCGCGGTGATGCGAAAGCCGGGCGGCGGCTCGGCGGGGAGCCGGTCGAGCACGATCTCGAGGACGCGCTCCCGCAGCAGCGCGGCGGTCGCCGCGGTGCGCACGATGCGGCCGCGGACGAGCACCGCCACGCGCCCCGCCAGCCGCTCGACGGCAGCGAGGTCATGCGACGCGAGCAGCATGGCCACGCCGTCGCGCGCCAGGCGCGCCAACCGTTCGCACAGCGCGCGGCGCACCACCGGATCGATCCCGGAGAGCGTCTCGTCGAGCAGCAGCACGCGCCGTCCGCCCAGGGCCGCCTGCGCCAGCGCCAGGCGCTGCACTTGGCCGCGCGAGAGCGCCGCGGCCCGCCGCTCGGCCACGGACTCGAGCTCGCCCAACGCCAACGCTTCCGCCACGAGCGCGCCGCGCCGCGACCCTGCCGCGTGCAGGCGCGCGTAATAGCCCAGCACCTCGCGCACCGTCAGCGCGGGCGGAAAGACCGCGCCTTCGGGCGCGTACCCCACGGCGCGGCGGGCGGCGGCAGTGCGCGGCGACCCGCCCAGCGCCAGCACCGTCCCCGTATCCGGCGCGAGCAGGCCAGCGGCAAGCCGCAACACCGTGGTCTTGCCGGCGCCGTTCGGCCCCACGAGCCCCACGATCTCACCCGGCACAATCGCCAGCGACACGCGCTCCACGGCGCGCACCCGGCCGCGGGCGTAGGCGCGCGCGACGTCGCGCAGCTCCAGCACCGGCGCCGTCACGCGAGCCGCCGCCCGAGCCGCCGCGCGCCGAGGGCCGTCCCGCCCGCGGCCCAGGCGAGCGCGTGCAGCCAGGCGCCCGCGTCGCCCGCGGCGAACGCCGCGCCGCGCCACGTCCCAGGCAGCACGCGCAGCAGTACACCGCCCGCCGCCACGAGCGGATGTGAGCCGAACAGCGGCGCGAGGCCGCTCGGCGGCAGCGCGCTCAGCAGCGCGAAGTACACGAACAGCGCGCCGACCAGGGCGTTACCCGCGGTCCACGCCGCCGCCAGCGCGCAGCCGGCGCCCGCCGCCGCAGCGGCAATTCCCGCAAGCGCGGCCGCCGCGAGTCGGACGCCGAACTCACCATGGCGCCACGCGAAGCCCGCCACCACGGCCAGAACGACCGCATCCGCCAAGACCATCGCGGACAGCACGCGCCCGATCGCCACTGCCGCGGGAGTCGTAGGGTGAGTCAGCGCAAGCGGCAACGCGGCCTGGTCGGCGTCCGATCCCGCGCCGAACGCCACGGCGAGCGTCGCCGCGAGCAGGCCCACGCGCGTCGCCACGCGGGCGGCGCCCGACGCATCCCCGGGGCCCGGCAGCGCCACCGCGGCCGCCGCGAGCACGAGCAGCCAGATGCCCAGGCGCGTGCGCACGAGTCGCGCGCGCACCACCTGCCATTCGGCCAGCGCGCAGCGGTAATCCAGCACGTTCGCACTCTATATAAAGGAAGAGCGGCGACCCGTACCGGATCGCCGCTCGACGTACCAAAGCAACGCAACGCTAGCGCAGCGCTGTGGCGTGCTGGATGATCGCATCCACCAGCGGGTCCGCATCGAACCGCACTGGATCGGTGACCGGGAGGCCCGTTTCCGCACTCGCGTGCGCGATCGCGAGGAGGGCTGCGGTCTCATCCATATCGTAGGTGTTGAGGCAAATGCCGATCACCTTGGTGGGATGCACCGGCGCCGCGGCGCGCTCGTAGATGTCGATCAGCTCGCGGTAAGAGGGGATCGGCACCCACGGCTCGCGGCCGTGGTAGTCGCCGATGTAGTCGCGCGTCGCCTGATGGCAGAGGATCAGCGCGTCGGGGCAGGAGCCGTGCAACAGGCCCAGCGTCACCCCCGAGTAACCGGGGTGGATGAGGCTGCCCTGCCCCTCCACCAGCACGATGTCCGCATTCTTGGCGCCCTGGAGGACCAGTGTCTCGGCGGCGCCTGCGATGAAGTCGGCCACTACCGCGTCGACCGCGATGCCCCATCCCTCGATGAAGATGCCGGTCTGCCCGGTCGCCACGAAGCTGGTGCGATGGCCGCGCCGCACCAGCGCGTCGCGCAGCTCGAGCTGAGCCGTCATCTTGCCGACGTTGCAGTCGGACCCGACGGTGAGGATCACGCATGCGTCCACTTCGGCCGCGCGGCCGTCGGCGATCGGCAGATCGGCCGGCGGTTTGCGGGCGTCGAGAATGCGTACGCCCTTGACGCGCGCCAGCGGACCCAGCTCGGGGTCGTCCGCGATGAACGTGTGCAGGCCGCTCCAGATTTCGAGGCCGCGCTCGATGGCCGCGCGCAGCCATGATTTCCACTCCGGCGGCAGCTGCCCACCCGCGGGCGCGATGCCGATCAAGACCGCGGTGGCGTCCAGCGCCAGGCCGCGCGCGAAGTCGCCGATCACGGGGATCGCGCCGCCGAAGCCAAGCACGTCCTGCACCGTCTTGCCCGCATGGACGCGATCGATCACCCCGACGATGCGCTCGGGGAAATAGCGGATGCAGGAGTTGGCGGTCTTGGAAGTGAGCGGACCGAACTGGCCGTCCGCGACGATCAGAAACTTATGGGTGGCGGCGTGGGTGGTCATCCGTCCGGCATCTTGGTCTTGGGAACCCGGAACTGTCCGCTCTCGCGCAACACGGCCGGTTCCAGGGTGGTGGCGTCCCCGTAAATCTCACCTTGCAGGACGTGCCGCACCACCACGATCGTCACCGCGAGGATCGGCACCGCCACCACGAGACCGATCACGCCGAGCAAGGTGCCCATCACCAAGACGCTCGCGATGGTCAACACCGGGGGCAGCGCCACGCGGCGTTGCATGATGAGCGGCGCGACGAGATTTGCTTCGGCCACGTGCACCACGACCCCGAGCATCAACACTTCCACCACATGTACCCAATCTCCCGACCCCACGGCGAACAGCGCCGGCAAGGCGGTGGAGACCAGCGACCCGAAGAACGGCACGATGGCGACAAGCCCCGTGAAGATCCCAAAGGCGAGCCAGTACGGGACGTCGAGGATCCACAGGCCGAGCGCCGTGAGCGCCCCGAGGACCACCATGGCGATGAGCTGCCCGCCGACCCAGGCGCGCAAGGTGGCGCCGGCATCGTCGATGATACGCTCAGTGACGGGACGGTAGCGTGGCGCGATCAGGCCCACGATGCCGCCGCGATATACGGCGGGGTGGCGCGCCAGGTACAGGGCCATCACCACCACGCTCGCCGCCTCGATCAGCAGCTTGCCGCCGGCCCGGAGGTACGGCAGGAACGAGCCGCGCACGAAGTCGGTGGCGTCGTTGATCAGTCCCGCCACGAGTCCCGACTGCGGGTTCGCCAGCTCGCTGCGCCGCAACACGGGATATTCACTCGCCCAGCGGGCGAGCACGTTTTGGATGTCGGTGAGGGTCTGCGGCAGGCCGGTCAGGAGGGCCTGCGTCTGATCGAACACCGGCGGCAGGATCAGCGCGCCGATGCCGCCGAGCAGGGCGAGCGTGCCGAGGACGGCGATCGCGAGACCGGCCCAGCGCGGGATGCGGAACCGCCGCTCCAACAGGTCGGTGATGGCGGAGACATAGACGGCGCCGAGCGCCGCCACGAAGACGAGCAGCAGCACGTCCACCACGCGGACGGCGAACCACACGACCAGGATGGCAATGAAGAGCGCCACGAACGTGGCGCTCGACAACCGTGTCGTCTGGGGTTCAGCGTTCAGCGGGCGTGTCCGGCGTCGTCGTCCTCGACCAGCTCGGCGTCGGCGGCACCCTTGCCCAGCTGCTTGGTGTCGGCGGGGGCGCCCGGCGCGAGCAGACCCATCTTGCGTTTCAGGTCGAGCAGCTGCTGGTCGGCGTCGGCGCGCGTCTCGAGCGTGGCGAACTGCTTCACGAGCGAGTCGCCCGACAAATCCTCGTTCAGCTCCGCCGACGCGAGCAGCTTGCGCTCCTCGTGCTCGATCTGCTCCGCCATCCGGTCGAACGTCTCGAACGCGCTCTTGTCGGAGATCGAGGACATCGTCTCCTGAATATGCTTGTGGGCCTCGGCCCGCTTCTGGCGCGCGATCAGGATGTTCTTCTTGCGCTTCGCCTCTTCGATCCGGTCATTCAGCTGCCGCAAGGACAGCTTGAGCTTGTCGGTCTCCTCGCGGTGTTTGATCCACGTCTCGTGCAGCTGCACGTAGTTCTGGCCGTGCTCGTTGTGCCGCAACAGCGCCTGCTTGGCGAGATCGTCGCGACCCTCCTGGACCGCAAGCACCGCGCGCTTCTCCCAGTCCTCGGCGAACTTCTTCTCCTGCTCGGCCTGCGCGGACAGGCGTTTCTCATCCGCGATCGCGGACGCCACTTGCTGCTTGGCCTTGGCCAGCTGGCTGCGCATGTCGACGATCAGCTGGTTCAACATCTTCTCGGGATTCTCGGCACGCGAAATCAGGTCGTTGATGTTCGACCGGATTAACGTCGAGAGACGGTCAAAAATCCCCATGGCGATCCTCGCTGTGGTGGCGGGCGATCACTGCCCCGCGCCCAACTGCTGCTGCCGGTGCTGCGAAAGCAGCCGCTCGGCGAAATCCAGACGCTCGGCAAGCTCGGCAACATCGCCGCGCAGCTGCGTCAACTCCTGCTCCATTCCCGCCACCCGGCGATCCGTTCCCGGGTCCGTCCCTGTTCCCCCGAACTTCCGGCGCGTCCGTTCGCGGAACCGCTCGGCCCACGCTTCGCCCAGGGGCGAGCGCAGCGCGAACCTCAGCCCGAGGACGATACCGATCGCCGCGACGATCTGCGCGAGCAGATCGAAGACCCTCGCCGCGAGGAAGTTCATGTCCGGCAGACCGGGAGGCAGCGGCCCTTGCATGTGCTGTCTACGCCCCCCTCGAAACCCGAGTTTCGGTCGCGATGCTCACGGCTTGAGCTGCTCCGCGCCCCGGACTTTGCTCAACAGCCGCTCCGTAAAATCTACTCGCTCGGCCAGTTCCGCTACCTCACGCCGCAACTCTTCAACGGCCGCGAGCACTTCCTCCTTGTCGCCCATGTCGGGCGTCGCCGCCTGCGCCTGCAGGCGCGCGTTCTGCGCCTTGGTGATGGTCACCGCGATCATCCAGCCAAAGAACCCCACGATCGCGACCATCGGAATCATCAGCGCGACGACGTCTTCCATGTGTCAGTGCCCCCGGTCGAGCTTCTCGACTTCGCGCTCTCGCGCGAGCAGGCGCTCGGTGAAATCGACCCGCTCGGCCAGCTCGCCCACTTCGTGACGCAGCTCCTGCAGCTCGGTGATGATCTGCTCGCGCTCCCCGCCGTCATCGCGCGCCGGACGGTGCTCGCCGCCGATCCGCTTGGCCACCGCCGCGGCGATGGGGCGCAGCACCCAGAAGGCGCCGCCGAAGACCATGACCGCCACGACCCCTTCCTGAGGACTCATGCGCGCCCGCTTCCACCCTTCGGCAATGCCTGCTCCCGGGTTTGCGCCAACAAGCGCTCGGCAAAGTCCATCCGCTCACCCAACTCGCCCAGCTCGCGGCGCACGCCGTCCAACTCGCCTTGCAAAGACTCGCGGTGCTCCGCCAAGGCGCCGCGCACGTCTTCCGCGTCTCCCGCGGCCTGCCCCCGGATGCGCGCCGCCACGGCGCGGCCGATGGGAGAGAACGCGATTCCCACGGAGGCGGCGCCGCCGAAGAGAAAGATGATCGCGAGAATGCCTTCGATGTCCATGCCCCTCCAGAGTCCAACCTGCTGTGTCAGTCCCCGGGCTGCAACACCTTCCGCAAGAACTGACCCGTGAACGAGCCCTTCACGCGCGCCACCTCCTCGGGTGTCCCCGCCGCCACGACGGTCCCGCCCGCGTCGCCGCCCTCGGGACCCAGATCGATCACCCAGTCGGCGGTCTTGACGACGTCCAGATTGTGCTCGATCACCACCACGGTGTTGCCTTTGTCGACGAGGCGGTGCAGCACTTCCAGCAGGAGCCGCACATCCTCGAAGTGCAGGCCCGTGGTCGGCTCGTCCAGAATGTAGAAGGTGCGCCCGGTATCGCGCTTGGCCAGCTCGGTGGCGAGCTTCACCCGCTGCGCCTCGCCGCCCGACAACGTGGTGGCCGACTGACCCAGGTGGATGTATCCGAGCCCTACGTCGTTCAATAGCTCCAGTTTCGCCCGGATGCGCGGCTGGCTCTCGAAGAACTCCAGGGCGTCGGCGACGGCCAGGTCGAGCACGTCGGCGATGCTCTTTCCTTTATAGCGCACCTCGAGCGTCTCCCGGTTGTAGCGCCGCCCCTTGCACACCTCGCACGGGACGTAGACGTCGGGCAGGAAGTGCATCTCGACTTTCACCAAGCCGTCGCCTTGGCACGCTTCGCAGCGGCCCCCCTTCACATTGAACGAGAAGCGTCCCGGTCCGTACCCGCGGATCTTCGATTCGGGCAGGTGGGTGAACAGCTCGCGAATCGGCGTGAACAGGCCCGTGTAGGTGGCGGGGTTGGAGCGGGGCGTGCGTCCGATCGGGCTCTGATCGATGTCGATCACCTTGTCGATGTGGTCGAGTCCCTCGATGCGGTCGTGCGCGCCCGGCACCACTTTGGCGCGGAAGAAGTGGCGCGCCAGCGCGCGATACAGGATATCGGTGACGAGCGTGGACTTCCCCGAGCCCGAGACGCCCGTGACGGCCACGAACAGCCCCAGCGGGAATTCCGCGATCAGCTCCTTGAGGTTGTGCTGGCGCGCGCCGATCACCCGGACCACGCGCTCGGGGTCGCGAGCGCGGCGGCGCGGCGGCACCGGGATCCGCAGCTCGCCGCGCAGGTAGCGCGCCGTCAGCGAGTCGGGGTGGCGCAGCAAATCCTGCAACGATCCGGCGGCGATCACCTCACCGCCGTGGCGGCCGGCGCGGGGCCCCAGGTCCACGAGGTAGTCCCCGGCGCGAATCGTTTCTTCGTCGTGCTCCACGACGAGCACGGTGTTGCCGAGATCGCGCAGCTCGCGCAGCGTGTCGAGCAGGCGCGCGTTGTCGCGCTGGTGCAAACCGATCGAGGGCTCGTCCAGGATGTACAACACGCCCACCAGCCGGCTGCCGATTTGGGTGGCGAGGCGGATGCGCTGCGCCTCGCCGCCCGACAGTGAACCGGCGGAGCGCCCCAGCGTCAGATAGTCGAGACCCACGTTCTTGAGGAAACGGAGGCGGTCGTTCACCTCCTTGAGGATCGGCCGGGCGACTTCCGGGTCGAGCCCCGGGCGTCCGGTCGCGCGCAGCGGCAGGCTCTCGAAGAACTCGAGGGCTGGCCCCACCGCCAGGTCCACCACGTCGCCGATGCTCTTGCCGTGCAGCAGCACGGACAGGCTCTCGGGCCGCAGGCGCTTGCCGCCGCACGTGGGGCACGGCTGCTCGACCATGAACTCCTCGAGCTGCTCCCGCATGCCGTCGGACTGCGTCTCGCGATACTTGCGCTCGACGTGGTGCAGTACACCGTGCCAGGTGGACTCGTAGCTGCCGTGGAAGCGCGCGCTGTCGTATTGGTAGGTGAGCGTGCGCCCCGGTGCGCCCTGCAGAATGATCTTCTTCGCCGCGGCGGGGAGATCGCGCCAGGGCTTGTCGAGATCGAACTTGAACGTGCGCGCCAGCGTTGGCAGGATGACCTTGCGGATATAGCCGCTCGGCTCGCCCCACGGCAGAATCACACCTTCGAGAATCGACAGGCTCGGGTCGCCGAGGACGAGGTCGGCGTTGACTTCGCGCCGCGTGCCGAGCCCGGTGCAATCGGGGCACGCGCCGAACGGTGAGTTGAACGAAAACTGCCGCGGCTCGAGCTCGGGCAACGACAGCCCGCAGGTGGGACAGGCGTACTTCTCGCTGAACAGCGTCGCTTGCGCACCGCCCGAGCGGTGCTGCACGACTTCGACCACGCCCTCGGCCGCCTTCAGCGCCGTCTCGATCGAGTCGGCGAGCCGCGCGCGCTCGGCGCGCCGCACGGCCAGACGGTCCACGACGACCGCAATGTCGTGATTTTGGCGACGATTCAACTTCGGCGCGGCCGTGAGCTCGTACGTCTCGCCGTCGACCCGCACGCGCACGAAGCCCTGCTTGCGCGCGGCCTCGAACACGTCGCGAAATTCGCCCTTGCGGCCGCGCACCAGCGGCGCCAGCACTTCGATCTTGGTGCCCTCGGGCCACTGCAACACCAAGTCGACGATCTGCGACGCGCTCTGCCGCTCGATGGGCGAGCCGTCGCGCGGGCAGTGCGGCGTGCCGAGCCGCGCCCATAACAGGCGCAGGTAGTCGTACACCTCGGTGATGGTGCCGACCGTCGAACGCGGATTGGAGCCCGCGGTCTTCTGCTCGATCGAGATGGCCGGCGACAGCCCCTCGATCGCGTCCACGTCCGGCTTCTCCATCAGCCCGAGAAACTGCCGGGCGTACGCCGACAGCGACTCGACGTAGCGTCGCTGGCCCTCCGCGTAAATCGTGTCAAAGGCGAGCGACGACTTCCCCGAGCCCGACAGGCCCGTGATGACCGTCAGCGTGTTGCGGGGGATCTCGACCGTGACGTCCTTGAGGTTGTGCTCGCGCGCGCCCCGGACGATCAGCGAATCTGCCATAGCAGTGGAGCGTACCAAGTATCGGGGACCGCGGTCAACGGTGTCCCTTCGGGCGTCGCGCGGCGTGCTTGCCTTGCCTAAGCTTCGGTCGCACCATAGCTTAGCCCTTCTCATGCTCAACGAGCCCCTGGTGGTCCTCACCACGCTCGCCTCGGCCGACGAGGCGCGGGCGTTCGTGCGCGCGCTGGTGGACGCGCGGCTCGTGGCATGCGGCACGTTGCTCCCCGGCGCGACGTCGATTTACCGCTGGGAGGGCGCTGTGACCGAGGAGCCCGAGGTCGTCGTGCTGCTGAAGACCGATGCGTCGCAGTGGGACGCGCTGGCGGCGGCCGTGCAGGAGCACCATCCCTACGAGGTGCCCGAGCTGCTCGCGGTGCCGGTGGCTCGCGGGTTGGAGGCCTACCTAGCCTGGCTCGCCGCGGAGGTGGCCGCGTGATTCGCAAGCGCGACGCGCGCTGGGCGTCGGCCACGGAGCGGGCGCGGGTGGCGGCACAGCTGCTGGAGGAGGCGCAGGCGCTCTCCGACACGGGCGTGATCGCGTCGCCCGCCGAATTGCGGCGCGATCGGTTGCCCGCCCCGCTGCACGCACCCGCGCTCGAGCCGGCAGCGCCACCTGCGGACGTCGCGCCGCCGCAGGGTCCGCCGGCCGCACCCGCGGCGGCGGCGCCCGCCGCGCGGCTCAGAACCAGCGACATGGTCGAGGCCTTGAACGCCTCGCGACGCGAGCTGGAGCTGCGCCTGCGGTCCGCACCCGACGACGCCGCGGCGTCGCTCGAGTTGGGCGTGCTGTTGTGCCGCAAGGGCCTGTGGAGCGCAGCGGCGGGTCACTTGCGGCGCGCCGCCGAGCTCGCCCCGGGCGAGGCCGCCGCGTGGTGCCGGTTGGGCGAGACCTTGAACAAAATGGACGACCTCGACGGGGCGCGCGCGGCATACGAGCGCGTCGTGGCGCTCGACGCGGGGCACGCGCGCGCCCTGTACGGCCTGGGCGTGGTTTTCGACCGGCTCAGCCGGCCGGCCGACGCGACCGCGATGTACCGGCGCTCCCGGGAGGCGGCTGGCCGGTGATTCACGTGGTGGTGGACGATCTGGCGTTCCATGCTTCCGATGCCATCGTCCGCCCGGCCACGGCACGGCTCGACGCCACGACGCCCGTCGTGCGCCGGCTGGAGCAAATCGGCGGTCCGGAGTTCCAGCGGCGGCTGCGCGTCCAGCGCGACCTCGCGGTTGGCGCAGCGGTGGTGACCGGCGCCGGTGGCGACCTCGGCGCCGAATTCATCATCCACGCCGTCATCCAGAGCGACACGGAGCCCGCCACCGCCATGAGTGTCCGGCGGGCGTGGCAGTCGGCGCTCGAGCGCGCCACGGATTGGAGTTTCGCCCGTCTCAGCACCCCGCCTCTCGGCATCGGCGCCGGCAATCTGTCCCTCGAAGACGCCTCCGACATCATGATGTCCGTCTTGCGGGCGCACTTGCTGCTCGCCGCCTATCCGGCCGAGATCGTCGTGGTGGTAGAGACACCCGCCGAGCGTGAGGTGTTCGAGGCGGCGCTGCGCCGTTCGGTGGTCGCCGACTCGTGACGCGGCGCCGCTGGGCCGTCGCCATCTTCGCCGCCTGGGCCATTGCGCTCGGCTGGCTCGTCAAGCGCGAGTATTTCCGTTCGACCGGCGCCAAGCTGGCGGAGGCGGCCCTCGCCGTGCCGCCCGGCGCCGTGTTCTTCCGTCTCGCCGTGGCGGGCCAGCAGGTGGGCTACGCCGGAACGACGATCGACACGACGCGCGACACGATCCGCGTCACCGACGTGTGGGTGCTGGACGTGCCGGCGCTGGGCGTCATGTACCGCACGGACGCCCGCAGCGTGGCTAACGTATCGCGCGCGCTGCGGATGCAGACGGTGGACGCCACCTACGATGGCGAGGCCGGGCGGTGGCGGGCCGCGGCCCGCATGATGGGGGACAGCGTCATGCGGCTCACGCTGGTGGCGGGCGGCGACTCCGAGACCACGATGTTGCGGATGGCGCGCGCCCCAGTCCTGCCCGACCTGTTGCCGCTGCGCGTGGCCTTCGGCGGGGAGCTGCAGGCCGGCCATACGGTGCGCGTGGAGGTATTCGATCCGCTGCTCTTGGCCGAGCGTAACGTGATGGTCACGGTCGCGGCGGAGTCCACCCTCGTCGTGGCCGACAGCGCCGACTACGACTCGACGGCGATGGCGTGGGTGCCGGTCCACTTCGACACGCTGCAGGCGTTCCGGCTGGATCAGCGGTCGGGTGGCATCGCCTCGAGCGCCTGGATCGACGCCCAAGGACACGTGGTGCGGTCCTGGACGCCGGGGGGCTTCACGCTCGAGCGCACGGCGTTCGAGATCGCCTACGAGAATTTCCGCCACCGCGACACGCTGCGCCTGGCGCGGGCGAGCGCGGCGCCCGGCCCGGGCGACGTGATCCCCCTGACCCTGCTCGCCGCCGGCGCCGCGGCCGACGCGGGACCCGGCCGTGACTCGCTGCGAGTCCGCCTCACGGGCGTGGACATCGCGGGGCTCGAGCTCGCGGGTGGCGGCCAGCGACTCGCGGGCGACACGCTGATCGTGCGCCGGGCGGCGGGGGCGGCGCTCGTCGCCGCCTACCAGCGGCCGGCGCGCGATACGATGCTCCTGCCCTTCCTCCAGGTCGAGCCCCTGATCCAGCGCGGCGATGTCCGCATCCGGACGCTGGCGCGCCAGATTGCCGGTGACGCACGCGATCCGGCGGCGGTGGCGCAGCGGTTGGCGCGCTGGGTGACGCAGAACATCAAGCCCGCGCGCGCGGCCGGACTCGCGAGCGCCCTCAACGTGCTCGCGGCACGCCGCGGCGACTGCAACGAGCGCACGGTGTTGTACGTGGCGCTGGCCCGCGCCGCGGGGATCCCGGCCCGCCCGGTGGCGGGTCTCATCGCGGCGCGCGGGCGCTTCTACTACCACGCCTGGCCCGAGGTCTACCTGGGGGACTGGGTGCCCGTAGACCCGACGCTCGACCAGTTCCCGGCCGACGCGGCGCATCTGCGGTTCGCGGTGGGCGGGTTCGCGCGCCAGCTCGAGCTGGTGCGGCTCGTCGGGAAGCTCAGACTCGAGGTCCTATGATCCGGCTGGAGAACCTGACCAAGCTGTACGGCAGCTTCGTGGCGGTGGACGACATCACGCTGCAGGTCCCCAAGGGCGTATTGTACGGCTTCCTCGGACCGAACGGCGCGGGCAAGACCACCACGCTGCGCATGATCGCCGGCATCCTGCGGCCGAGCGACGGCCGGGTGCTGGTCGGCGGCGACGACATCCATCGCAACCCGCTGATCGCGAAGCAGCGGCTCGGCTTCATTCCCGACCGGCCGTTCGTTTACGAAAAGCTCACCGGCGCGGAATTCCTGCGCTTCGTGGCGGGCTTGTACGGGCAAGAGGGCGAGATCATCGACCGGCGCATGGCGGAGCTGCTGGAGGTGTTCGAGCTGACCAGCTGGAAGGACGAGCTGATCGAGGCGTACAGTCACGGCATGCGGCAGAAGATCATCATCTCGAGCGCGCTGATTCACCGGCCGGAAGTGATCGTGGTGGACGAGCCGATGGTGGGTCTCGACCCCAAGGCCGCGCGCCTCTTGAAGGACATCTTCCGCCAGTTCGTGAGCCGCGGCAACACGGTGCTGATGAGCACGCACACGCTCGAAGTGGCCGAGGCGATGTGCGACCGCATCGCCATCATGCAGCACGGCAAGATCGCGGCGAGCGGCACGATGGCCGAGCTGCGCCAGCAGACGGCCTCGGGCGACGTGGGACTGGAGGAGTTGTTCCTGAAGCTCACGGGCGGCGTGCATGAGCGCGAACTGGCGGCGACGCTGGGAGACCCGCGGTGAAGCAGCCGTCGCTCACGCACGTGCTGCAGCCGAAGTGGCGCACGGCGCTGCAGCGGCTGCGCGAAGAACGCGCGGGCAGCGGCGCGAAGCTCGGGATTCTCGCGACGGTCGGCTTGGGATTCTGGGCCGCGGTGTTCGGCATCCTGTACTTCGTCCTGCGCTACTTCCGCGGCGTGGAAGAGCTGGGGCCGTTGCTCGCCGGCAAGCTGCTGGGGTTGGTGCTGCTGTCGTTCATGTCGATCCTGGTCCTCTCGAACGTCATTACGGCGCTGTCGAGTTTCTTTCTCGCGAAAGACCTGGACCTCCTCGTCTCGTCCCCGGTGGATTGGCTGCGGCTGTACTTGGCAAAGCTCGGGGAGACGCTGTTGCATTCGTCGTGGATGGTGGCGCTCATGTCCGTGCCGATTCTCGCGGCGTACGGCGTGATCTACCACGGCGGCTGGTTGTTTCCAGTGTACGCGATCCTGATGATCCTGCCGCTGTTGGTGCTGCCCGCCGTGCTCGGATCGGCCCTCACGCTCGTGCTGGTGAACATCTTTCCAGCGCGGCGCACGCGCGACCTGCTATCGCTCATCGCGCTGGGCGCCGCCGCCGGCGTCATCATGCTGTTCCGGATCATCCGGCCGGAGCGGCTCGCCCGTCCGGAAGGCTTCCGCAACCTGCTCGACTTCATCGCGGTGCTGCGGACGCCCACCTCACCGTTCCTGCCGAGCGAGTGGGCGACCAACGGCATCATGAGCTACCTGCGCCATGCCCCGGATCCGCTGCCGCTCGTCCTCCTGTGGACCACGGCTGCCGGCTGCGTGGCGCTGGGCGCGATGCTGCACGCGGCACTGTTCCCGCAGGGGTTCACGAAAGCCCAAGAGGGGGCCGAGCGGTTCATCCGCGGCACCCTGTGGCGCTGGACGATGGGCCGGCTCTTGCGCTGGTTGCCGGTGGCCAAGCGCGAGTTCGTGTTGAAAGACGTGAAGCTGTTCTTCCGCGACACCACACAGTGGAGCCAGTTGATCCTGCTCGCGGTGCTCGTGGTGGTCTATCTCTTCAACATCAAGGCGCTGCCGCTGCACCGTGGCGAACAAGTCGGGTTCTTCCAGGTGACGTTGGTGTCGTTCTTGAACCTCGGGCTCGCGGGCTTCGTGCTCGCGTCGATCGCCGCGCGGTTCATCTTCCCAGCGGTTTCGCTCGAGGGGCGCCAGATGTGGCTTCTGCGCTCGAGCCCGCTCGACCTGCGCGCCCTGCTGTGGTCCAAGTACTGGGTCGGGACCATGCCGCTGCTGGTGCTCGCCATGCTGCTCACGGGGCTCACCAACGTGGTGCTCAAAGTGTCGCCGTTCATGATGACCGTGAGCATGACGGCGATGTTCGCCCTGACGCTCGCCATCTCCGCGATGGCGCTGGGGTTCGGCGCGGTGTATCCGCAGTTCGAAACCGAGAACGCGGCCCAAATCCCGACGTCGTTCGGCGGCCTCGTGTTCATGATGGCGACGGTGGCGCTGCTCGGCGCGGTGATTTTTGTCTTGTGGCAGGCGGTGTACGCGTACGTGCGGGCGGTGTACGACGGCCGTCCCGTGGTGGTGGACGCCTGGATGCTGTCGTGGTTCACGGTCGCCGCCGCGATCTGCGCGGCGGCGACCGTGATCCCCCTGCGCGTCGGCTTGCGCCGGATGGAGCTGTTCGAGTTCTAAGCGGGGGCGCGGCACCGTGAGCCTGCTCGAGCTGCGAGGAGTCACCAAGTATTACCCGGGCGTCACCGCGCTCGACGGCGTCGATTTCGAAGCCGCGCCCGGCGTCGTGCACGCGATCGTGGGGGAAAACGGCGCCGGCAAGTCGACCCTGCTCCGCCTGATCGCGGGCGCGGACGCACCCGACGCCGGCGTGATCCGCTGGGACGGCGCTCCGGTCCGCTTCGCCTCGCCACGCGACGCGCTGCGCCGCGGCATCACCATCATCTATCAGGAGCTGGCGCTCGTACCGACCCTCGGCGCGGACGCGAACATCTTTCTCGGCATCGAGCCCAGGCGCCGCGGCGTCCTCGACCGCGAGCGCATGACCGCGCGCGCGGCCGAGGCGCTGCACGAGCTCGGCCTGTTCATCGATCCGCGCGAGCCGGTGGGCCGCCTGTCGGTGGCGCGCCAGCAGCTCGTCGAGCTGGCGCGCGCGCTGGTGCGTGATGCCCGGCTGGTGGCGCTGGACGAACCCACCGCGGCGCTCACCGCCCACGAGGTGGCGCACCTCGTGGCCCAAATCGAGCGCCTGCGCGAGCGGGGCATCAGCATCATCTTCGTCTCGCATCGTCTGGACGAGGTGCGCCGCGTCGCCAACACGGTCACCGTGCTGCGCGACGGCCGTCGCGTCTGGGTGGGGCCCGCCGCAGGTCTCGACGAGGCGGCGCTGGTGCGCCGCATGGTGGGACGCGACGTCGCCTACGAGCGGCGCCCGCCGGCGCGCCCGCCCGAGGCCGCGCCGCTCCTCGAGGTCCGTGGGCTGAGCCGGGAAGGGGCGTTTCGAGACGTGTCGCTGACGCTGCGGCGCGGGGAAATCGTGGGACTCGCAGGACTCATCGGCGCGGGCCGCACCCCCCTCGCCCGGGCGATCGCCGGACTCGAGCCGTGGGACTCGGGAACCGTGCGCCTCGCTGGCCGCGCCTATCGGCCGCGCCAGCCACGCGAAGCGATCGCGCTGGGCGTCGTTTATCTGCCGGAAGATCGCAAGCGGGACGGCCTGGTCCTGGGGATGCGGGTTCGTGAGAACGTGACGCTGCCGGTGCTGCACCGCTTCACGCGGGCGGGCCGGGTGCGCGCGCCGGCCGAGGCCGAGGCGGCGCAGCGCGCGGTCGCGGCGGTGGACCTGCGGCCGCCCGACGTGGAGCGCGCGACGCACACGTTGTCGGGAGGCAACCAGCAGAAGGTGGTGCTCGCCAAATGGCTGCTCACCGACGCCGACGTGCTGTTGTTCGACGAGCCGACGCGCGGCGTGGATGTGGGCGCCAAGACGGAGCTGCACCGCCAAATCCGCGCGCTCGCTGACGCGGGAAAGGCGGTGCTCCTGATCTCCTCCGAGCTGCCGGAGCTGCTGGCGCTGGCGGACCGCGTGCTGGTCTTGCGAGAGGGCCGCGTCGTCACCGAGCTCGGCGGTGAGGCGTTGAGCGCGGAGCAGGTGATGGCGCACGCGTTCGCCGTATGAGCGCGCCCACCCGGGCGCGCGACTGGTTCGCCCGCTACGGCGTGGGCGCGGCGCTGGCGGCGCTGGCGCTCGTCGCGGCCGTGTTCGTGCCGGGCTTCTTCGGCCTCGCGAACCTCGCCACCATCCTGTTGCACGTGTCGGTGAACGGTATTCTGGCGCTCGGCCTGACGTTCGTCATCGTGACGGGCGGCATCGACTTGTCGGTCGGGTCGGTGGTGGGCCTCGCCGGCGTGCTCGCCGCGTCCGCGCTCACGGGCTCGGGCGTCCTGAGCACGCTCGGCGTCGCGGGCGCCACGCTCCTCGCGCTGATGGTGGCCCTCGGCACGGGCGCCGCGGTCGGGGCGGCCAACGGTGCCGCCACGGCCGGACTCCGCATCGCGCCGTTCATCGTGACGCTCGCTACCATGACCATCGCGCGGGGCGCCGCGCGGCTGTTCACCGGCGGCGTGCCCATCGGTTTCCCCGCCGCGCACGATCCCCTGTTCGCCGCCAAGGCCGCGGCGCTCGACGCCCTGCACGCCGTCGGCGGGGGCCGCGTGCCTCTGCCCGGCCTGCCGCGGGGCTTCCCCGTGCCGGCGCTGATCATGCTCACGCTCGTGGCGGCGGGAGGGTTTGTGCTCGCGCGCACCCGCTTCGGTCGCTACCTCTACGCCGTGGGCGGCAACGAGGAAGCGGCACGACTCTCGGGGGTGCCGGTGGCGCGGGTCAAGGTCGGCGCCTACGCGATCTGCGGTTTGTGCGGCGGCGTGGCGGCGGTGCTGCTCACCGGCCAGCTGCGCTCGGCCGGGCCGGACGCCGGGCTCCTGTACGAGCTGAACGCAATCGCGGCGGCCGTGATCGGCGGCGCATCGCTGCTGGGAGGAGTCGGCACGGCCTGGGGCGCGCTCGTGGGCGCCCTGTTCATCGGCGTGCTGAACAACGCCCTCGACCTGGTGGGGGTGCAGTCCTTCTGGCAGGAGATCGCGAAAGGCGTCATCATCCTGCTGGCGGTACTGTTCGACGTCTGGACCAAGCGCGGACGCGGAGCCCGAACCCATGCGTAAACACCTGCTCGTTGTGTTGTCCCTCACCGCTGCGCTCGGCGGCTGCGGCCGCAAGCGGTCGTCGCGCCCGCAGGTGGGCGTCACGCTGCTCACCGAGACGCACGTGTTCTACCAGAACCTGCGGCGCGGCATGCAGCAGGCCGCCGACAGTCTCGGCGTCGACTTGAAGATCGTCTCGGGTGAGGGTGACCTCTCGCAGCAGACGGCGCAGGTCGAGAACTTCATCACGCAGCGGATGGATGCGATCGTGATCGCGCCCGTCAACTCGAGCGGCATCGCCAGCGCCATCGAGGAGGCGAACCGCGCCAACATCCCCGTGTTCACCGCCGACATCGCGGCCGACGGCGGGCAGGTCGTGGCACACGTCGCCAGCGACAACCGCCAGGGCGGCCGGCTGCTGGGGGAGTTCGTGGCGCGGCGCCTCGGGGGCGGCGGCAATGTGGTGATTCTCGACCAGCCCACCGTCGCCAGTGTGCGCGACCGGGTCGCGGGCTTCAAGGAAGCGCTCGCCGCCTACCCCAACATCCGCATCCTGGCGCAGCCGGTGGTGGACCTGGGCAAGCGTGACCTCGCCAAGGAGAAGATGGACAACCTGCTCGCCACGGATCAGAAGATCGACGCCGTCTTCGGCACGAACGACGAGTGCGCCTTGGGCGCCCTCGCGGCGATCCAGGCGGCGGGCAAGAGCGGGATCTTCGTGGTGGGCTACGACGCGACGCCGGAAGCGCGCACCGCCATCGCCCGCAATACAGCGCTCGCGGCCGACGCCGTGCAGGATCCGGTCACCATCGGGCGCCGCACGATCGAGACCGTCGTCCAACGGCTCCACGGAGAAGCCGTCCCTGCCGTCATTCACGTGCCTGTGGGGCTCGTCACCCACGATTCGCTGAGCGCCACGCCCCCCTGATCCGATGACCACGCCCGGCACAGAAGGGGCCGCGCGCCTCGAGCGCCAAGCGAAGATCGGGTTCGCCGTGGTCGTGATCACGCTCGCGGCCGTGGGTGCGACCTGGTACCGGGGGGAAGTCGTGTATGTGGCCGACAGCCGCGGGCTGCGTCACAGCTACGAAGTGATCGAGGCGCTCGGCAGCGTGCTGTCCGCCGCGAAGGATGCCGAGCTGGGTCAGCGCGGCTACGTCCTGGCAGGAGACTCGACCTATCTGCAGGCCTACGACAGCGCGGTGCAGGCCATGCCAGCCGCGCTAGCCCATCTGCGGACGCTCACGCTGGACGACCCGGTCCAGCAGGCCCGCCTGCCGGCGTTGCAGCACGCCCTGGCTGACCGACTCGCGATGCTCGAGCGGGTGATCGGCGTGCGGCGTCAAGGGAATACAGCGGGCGCGATCGCGCTGGTGAAGGGCGGCGCCGGGAAGCGCGCGATGGATCAGGTGCGGCGCATCGTGGCGACGATGCACGCCGACGAAGCCCGGCTGCTGGCGGTGCGCAGCGAGCGCTTCCGTACGACCGAGCGGAACGCATTCCTGGTATCGGCCGCGGCGCTCCTGGTCGTGTTGATCGTGCTGATGATCGTCTATTACTTCGGCCGGGTCGAGATTACCGAGCGCCTGCGGGCCGAGCGCGAAGCGCGCACCAGTACCCGCGAAGCGCTCGAGGCGCGCATGGCCGCCGAGCGCGCCGTCGAGGCGCGCTCCCAGTTCCTCGCCAACATGAGCCACGAGATCCGCACACCGATGAACGCCGTGATGGGGATGACGGAGCTATTGCTCGACGGCGAGGTGAGCGGCGACCAACGCCGGTCCCTCCAGTTGATCCAATCCTCCGCCGAAAGCCTGCTCGCCATCATCAACGATATCCTCGACATCTCGAAGATCGAGAGCGGCAGTCTCGAGGTGGAGTCGATCCCGTTCGATCTGCCCGGGCTGGTCGACACGACGGCGCGGGTGCTCGCCGGCCGCGGCACGCAGCGCCAAGTAGAGCTGCTGTGCGATGTCCGGCCCGACGTCCCCCGCACCGTCCGCGGCGATCCGGGCCGGCTGCGTCAGATTCTCACCAACTTGATCGGCAACGCCCTCAAGTTCACCGAGCGCGGCGAGGTGGTGGTGACCGTGCGCCTGACGGCGACGCTCGGCGGGCTCGCCACCGTGCAATTCTCGGTCCGCGACACGGGGATCGGCATCCCCGCCGACAAGCTGGAAGTGATCTTCGAGCAATTCCGTCAGGCGGATGCATCCACCACGCGCCGCTACGGCGGCACAGGCTTGGGGCTCGCGATCGTGCGCCGGCTGGTGACGCTGATGGGCGGGGAGATGCGCGTGGAGAGCGAGGTGGGCCGCGGCAGCGACTTCACGTTCCTCCTGCATTTCCCCTTGGAGGCGGCGCTGTCCCACACGCTGCCGCCGCCCGCCGACCTGCGCGGGACGCGCGTGTTGGTGGTGGACGACAACACCACCAACCGGCGCATCGTGCGCGAGATGCTCGTGACCGCGGGCGCGACCGTGGACGAGGCGCCGACCGCCGACGCAGGACTCGGCGCCCTGCACCGCGCCCGCCTCGCCAACGAGCCCTATCAGCTCGCGATCATCGACGGCCAGATGCCCGATCGTGACGGCTTCGAGCTGGCAGAGACCGTGCGGCGCGATCGGCAGCACGGCAGCACGCGCCTGCTGATGCTGACCTCCATGGGACAGAAGGGCGACGCCCAGCGGTGCCGTGAGTTGGGCATTCAGGCCTACCTCACCAAGCCGATTTCGCGCGCGGAGCTGCTCACGGGCATCGGCGCCGTGCTGGGCGCCACGCTGCCCCCCGACGGGCGCGGTCCGGTGATCACCCGGCATACGATCGAAGAAGCCCGGCGCCACCTCCGGATCCTGCTGGCCGAAGACAACCCCGTCAATCAAGAGGTGGCGGCGTCGATGCTGCGGAAGCGGGGCCACAACGTGGACATCGTGGGCGACGGCCAGGCGGCGGTGGCGGCGGTCACGCGCAACGATTACGACCTGATACTGATGGACGTGCAGATGCCGGTGCTGGACGGATTCGCGGCGACCGCGGCGATCCGCGCGCTGGCCAAGGGCCGCGGGCTGCCGATCTTCGCCCTCACGGCGCATGCGCTCGCGGGCGAGCGCGACAAGTGCCTTGCCGCCGGGATGACGGGCTACCTCGCGAAACCGTTCAAGGCGCACGAGCTCTTCGCACTGGTGGAGAGCGGCGGCGAGCCGCGCCCCGGAGCGGGACCCGAGGAACCGGCGGCCGCGGGCCCGGTCGATCTGGCGGGCTTCCGCCGGGAGCTGCGCGACGCGGGCGCGGAGGACGCCGTCCGTGTGGTGCTCGAGACGTTCGTCACGGCTGCGCCCGGCCAGCTGGAGGCCCTGGCTCTTGCGGTGGCGGCGGGCGACGCGCCCGCGGCCGCGCGGGCGGCCCACACCTTCAAGGCGGGCGCCGGCGCCATCCGCGCCCGGCCGCTCGCCGACTTGCTGCGGCAGGCCGAGGAGGCGGGGCGTCTGGGAGACGGCGACGCGCTGCGGGGACGGATGCCCGTCATCCGTGAGGCGCTGCGCGAAGTGCTGGAAGCGATAAGCCGGGAAACGTGAAACGGGAAACGGGGATGCCACCACGCTTCCCGTTTCCCGCTTCCCTCTTCCCCTCGATCTATTCGATCCTGTACGGAATCCCCCACTCACTCGCGCGGTAATTGTCGGTGGCCGGCGCGCCGAAGACGGCGCCGTCGATCGCGTCTACCACAAAGCGGTCGAGCCCCGAGTGCCGGACGATGAACGTGCGCTGCCAGGTGCCGTCACCGTTGTCCTGCATCTTCAGCCGGTGCCACGAGACGTTGACGGGATCGATGTGGCGCACGTGCAGGAATACCAACGTGGCCGGCGTGAACCCCGACGCCGTGGTGTTGGAGATGCCGGCCACAACCGTCACGGTGTCACCCACCTGCAGCCGGGGAATCCGGTTGACCACGTCGAACAGTGACTCCGGGCTCGTCACGGTCAGCTTGAGCGTGTCGTTCACGTACACGGAGAGACTCTCCACGGCCACGGTGCGCCGGCTCACATCCGTCGTCTGCCAGTTCTGGATGGTCAACGCTACCGCCCGCCAGCCGTAGGTCTTCAATTGGTCCCGCACGAATACGGCCGACTGCGTGTGACCCTCGGCAAGCGGCTTCGACACCGGGGCGAACGACAGGTCCG
This sequence comes from Gemmatimonadota bacterium, assembly GCA_041487875.1. Lineage (GTDB taxonomy): Bacteria > Gemmatimonadota > Gemmatimonadetes > Gemmatimonadales > GWC2-71-9 > DATLWA01. The sequence continues at coordinate 22,906 of JBGPOE010000009.1, forward strand.
CCGCCGTATCCTGGACGAACACACCCTGGAAGCTCACGGTCTGCGTGACGCGGGCCGTGTCCCCCTGGATCGTGACGTCGCGGTGAATGACGGGGCGCGGGCCGCCCGGGAATACGCGCATCCGGCCCCAGTATTGCGGCGGCGTCACCGAGTCCACGCTCATGACGCCGCCCACGACGTTCATCGTGGGCATCGTGCCGCTCTGGCCGAAGGCCGTGTCCATCATGCCGCCAAGCTGGGCCTGGGCGGCGGCGATCACCTGGGCCTGGTCGCTGAGCGGGGTGGTCGAGTCGTTGCACGCGCCGAGCGCGAGGGCTAGGAGCGTGGCCGGCACGACGGCAAGCAGGTTGGTACGCATGGTCTCCACTCCTTGGTCGAATAGATCGTCGCGCGGCTTGGAATCCGCGTCGCTTCGACCAGAGAGACCGCGCCCTGCGGGAGTTGTTAAGGCGTGAGCTGAATCAAGCGGCGACCGTGTTGCCGCAGCGATGGCAGAAGTGGGCGTCGCTCTCGAGCGACGTGCCGCAACGGGCGCAGAACCCGGTCCCCGTCGCCAACCGGCGCCCGCAGGCGGAGCAGAATTCGGCACCAGGCTCGCTGGCGGTGCCGTGGACGGGACAGGAACGGGGAACGGGGAATGGGGAAGGGGGAAGGGGTGCGGCGGATGCCGGCTCCCGCTTCCCCTTTCCCCCTTCCCCTGTCCCCGCCGCTTGCCGCATCACCGCGACTGCTTGCGCCGTGTATTGCGTCTTGAGCGACGCGTAGTCGGCGTCGGACAGCTTGCCCGTGGCGCGATCGAACTCGATCTCTTTGAGGGCCCGGAGCGCCACGGCCGTGGGTGAGACGTCCTCGAGGTAATTCTCGCCGTCGTCCGCCGCGGCCGCTTCCAGCGACGCCGCCCAGGCAGGCTGCAGAATGGGCCGCAGCACGAACAGCACCGCCCCCGCCGCCAGCACCACGCCCACCACGAGCTCGAGCACGGTCGTTACGCCTCGAACTTATCGAGCGCGCGTTGCAGCTGCTCGAGCTCGCCGGCCGACGCGTTGGGCGCGGCTGGCATCAGGGCGGGCGCCGGCGCGGCGGTGTGCGTCCAGCGCCGCAGCGCGAAGAACAGCAGGACGCCGGCGGTGAGCACGGCGGCACCCGGCACGAAATAGCCAGCCAGGTTGAAGCCGTGCTTGGGAGGCTCCATCAGGACGGCCGGCCCGTTCGCCTGCACGAAGGCGGCGAGGATCTGCGGGCCGCTGAGACCCGTCGCCGCGAACGCCAGGACCTGCTTGTGCATCGCCGGGCTCACCGAACAGGTGAAGTCCGTCGTGCGACAGGTGTACACGTCGAGGCCGCAGCCGCAGGTGCACTTGAGCTGTTTTTCGATCTTCTGGATCGCGAGATCGTTGTCGCCAGCTGTGACGGGCTCGACACCCTTCCCCGCCCGCTGCGGATCCCACAGCCGGCCCGCGGGGCCGGTGCCGGGGAGAGAATCCTGAGGGTTCTGGGCCAGGGGCAGCATCACCAGCGCCCCGAAGAGCGACGCGAGAAACTCGCGGCGATCCACGCTCGCGGTCATGCGTTCGCCACCAGCTTCACGGCATACCCGGCCTGGCGCTTCAGCGCGGGGCCGGCACCGCCCGGCCACATCACGAGCAGGCCGCCGAACGCCACCACCATGCCGCCGTACCACACCCACCACACCAGGGGATTGATGGTGAAGCGGAACACGGCCTGCTCGGTGCCGTTCACCACGCCCGCCAACACGACGTACAGGTCCTCGCGCAGGCCGCTGATGATCCCGACCTCGGTGGACGGCTGGAATGTTGGCCGGCCGAACGCGTCCACATGCTGGCGTTTCTCCGTGCGCAGCACGCCGATGCGTGATCCGTTGCGCCGCACCTCGATGGTGGCCGCCGTGACCTGGCGGTTCAGCGCATCGTACTGGGAGATGCCCAAGTGCGTGAAGCTGTAGGTGTAGCCGTATGGGCTCCGGAGCGTCGCGGTCTCGCCCGGACGCAGCGTCGCCTCGGTCTCGGTCTTGAACGCCATCCCCGAGAACGCGACGAACAGGATCACCATGCCGGTGTGCACGATGTAGCCGCCGTAGCGCCGGCGGTTGCGTGCCACCAACCGACCGAACGCCACCACGTAGGCCTCGCCGTACTGGCGGTGCCGGGCCGTCGTGCCGCGCGCGAATTCCTGCACCACGGTGGCGAGCACGAAGCCGCCCAGCCCGATCGCCATCAACGCCCCGACGTCCCGCATTCCCGCCAGGAGGAGGATCAAGAATACCAGCACGCCCGTGATCCCCGGGACGGCGAACTGCCGCTGCAGGTTGGACGTGGACGCCCGGCGCCAGGCAATGAGCGGCCCGATGCCGGTGAGCGCCAGCAACGCCAGCCCCAGCGGGATGTTCACCTGATTGAAGAAGGGCGGCCCCACCGTCACCTTGGTTCCGGTGACCGCTTCCGACAGAATCGGGAACAGCGTGCCCCACAGCACCGAGAAGAGGATGCCGATGAACAGGAGGTTGTTGAAGAGGAAGCTCGCCTCTCGGCTCACCATTGATTCGAGCCTCGCCTCGGCCTGGAGCAGCGGCAGCCGCGTGACGTACAGGGCGATCGTGACGGCGGCCGAGAGCACGAGGAAGACGAGGAAGAAATAGCCGACGTTCGACTGCGTGAACGAGTGCACGCTCGCGATCACGCCGGAGCGCGTAATGAACGTGCCGAAGATCGACAGGAGCCATGCCCCGATGATGAGCGCGAGGTTCCACTTCTTGAGCATGCCGCGCTTTTCCTGGACCATCACCGAATGCAGGAACGCGGTCATCGCGAGCCACGGCAGAAGCGAGGCGTTCTCCACCGGGTCCCAGGCCCAGTAGCCGCCCCAGCCCAGCTCGACGTAGGCCCACCACATGCCGAGACAGATCCCGATCGACAGGAACAGCCAGGAGAGCAGCGTCCATTTGCGGATCGCCACCAGCCAGTCGGCGTCGAGCCGCTTGGTGAGCAGCGCCGCCACGGCGAACGCGAACGGGATGGTGATCGAGATGTAGCCGAGGTAGAGCATCGGCGGATGGAACACCATCCCCGGATTCTGGAGCTGCGGGTTCAAGCCGCTGCCGTCCACCGGCGTGTAGGGCAGCCGGTCGAACGGGTTCGCGGCGAACACCATCACCGACACGAAGAACGCGGCGACCACCGCCACCACCGCGCCCACGTACGGCAGATACGAGCGGTGCCGGCTCGACGTCAGCGCCAGGGCCAGCGAGCCGAACAGCGACAGCACGGTCGCCCAGAACAGCAGACTCCCCTTCTGTCCCGCGTACAGCGCCGACCACGTATAGAAAATGGGGAGGTTGCGGCTGGTGTACGCCGCCACGTACTCGACGTTGAAGTCGTGGTGAAACAGGGCCCACTCGAGCGCGAACACCGCGACGAGCAACGAGCCGAACATCGCGTAGACGGCGCGCCGCGACGACACCTGCAGATCGGCGCGCCCCAGGTGCCCGCCCGCGAAGCCGGTCACTGCACCCCAAACACCGAGGAGCAGCGCCACCCACAGCGCGAGACTACCGAGAACCGTCACTCAGGCTTTCGGAACGGCTTCGTAGCGCGAGCCGCATTTCGCCAGCACGTTGGTCGCGCGGATCACGCCGTCCTTCTGCAGACGCCCTTCCACCACGACTTCCGCCGAATCCGTGAAGGTGTCGGGCGGCAGGCCGTGGTACACGACGGGATAGTTGGCGCCGCCGTCGGTGATTTGGAATCGCATCGTCTGGGTCGCCACGTCACGCGTCACGGTGCCGGGCACCACGTGCGCCCCCACCTTCATGCCGACGTCGTAAAACGACGGATCGGTGCCGATCTTGCGGGACAGCTCGGTGGGCGTCAGGAAGAACTGTCCCGTCTCCTTGATCCCCGAGGCCATCAGGTAGCCGACCGACACCACGATCAGCCCCGCCCCAATCGCGAATTTCGTTCCGGCATTCATGAGTAGATTATACCGCCTTTCGTCCAGCGTGCTCCACCGCCCAGCGCACCGCCTCCGCGGGCGTCGCCACCCGGGGAATATCTATCGCCTGGGTGAAGCCATCGTGAAGCCCCCCCGCGATCACCGGCTTCATTCCTTGCTCCTCTTGGGGCTCCTCTTGGCCCGGGCCCAAAACCGCGCGGTCGCCACGGCACGCCGCCACTCCGGGAGGCGGGCGCGGGCCGCGCCACCGCCCGGGCCGGGCGCGAACCGCGTGAAGTGGCGGCCCGCGAGAAACTCATCTGGTGAGCGCCACACGCCGGCGGCGAGGCCCGCCAGGCCGGCGGCGCCGAGCGCCGTCGTCTCGATCACGTCGGGCCGCGCCACGGGCACGTTCAGCACGTCAGCCTGGAACTGCATCAACCAGTCGTTGGCCGCGGCGCCACCGTCCACCTGCAGGGCGGCGAGCCGCACGCGCGCGTCGGCGGTCATGGCGGCGAGCACCTCCTGGGTGCTGAACGCCATCGCTTCGAGCGTCGCGCGCACCAGCTGCGCCCGCGAGCTGCCACGTGTCAGACCGACGATGGTGCCGCGCGCATTAGCGTCCCAGTGCGGCGCCCCCAGCCCCACGAACGCGGGCACGAAGCAAACGCCCCCCGTGTCGGGCACGCCCGCCGCGAGCGCCGCCGTGTCGGCCGCCTGGGCGATGATCCCGAGTCCGTCGCGCAGCCACTGCACCGCCGCACCCGCGATGAACACACTGCCTTCGAGGGCATACGCAGGCTCGCCCCGCGCGTCGCAGGCGATCGTGGTGAGCAGGCCGTGCCGCGACACGGCGCGCCGCTTGCCCGTGTTGAGCAGCAAGAATGCGCCCGTACCGTACGTATTCTTCGCCTGACCGGCCCGCCAGCACCCCTGGCCGAACAGCGCGGCCTGCTGGTCGCCCGCGATGCCGGTGATCGGGATCGGATGCCCGAGCTGGGCGGCGGTCGCCACGCCGAACGGGCCGCTCGAGGCGCGGATCTCCGGCAAGGCGTGACGCGGCACGCCGAACAACCGCAACAGCGCCGGGTCCCAATCGCGGCGCGTGATGTCGTACAACATGGTGCGTGAGGCGTTGGTGTGATCGGTGGCGAAGCTCGTGCCGCCCGTCAGCCGGAACAGCAGCCACGCATCCACCGTGCCGAACACCGCCTCGCCGCGCGCGACCCGGCGCGCGAGGCCCGGGACGTGCCGCAGCAGCCATTCGATCTTGGTCGCCGAGAAATACGGATCGAGCACCAGGCCCGTGCGGCGCCGGATCGTGGCCGCGTGACGACCCCGCGCCAGCGCGGCGCAACGGGCCGCCGTGCGCCGGTCCTGCCACACGATGGCGCGGTACAGCGGCCGTCCGGTGGCGCGCTCCCAGACGCAGACCGTCTCGCGCTGGTTGGTGATGCCCATCGCCTCCGGAATCACCCGCGCGTGCCCCAAGGCGTCGCGCGCCGCGGCGAGTGTGGCCGCGAGCAGCTCCTCCGGATCGTGCTCGACTTCGCCGGGGTGCGGGAAGTGCTGGGTGATCTCGCGATAGCCGCGGCCGAGCACGCGCCCGTCCGCCGCGATCACGAGCGCGGTGGAGCCGGTGGTGCCCTGGTCAACGGCGAGAACGGCGGGCATGAGGAAACCTAACGCGTTCCGCGTTACCTTTCTCCCATGGCCTACCAAACTCTCCTCTTCGAGATCAGGGACGGCATCGCCTTCGTCACGATCAACCGTCCCGACAAGCTCAACGCGCTGAACGACCAAGTCATGGCCGAACTCGGCCAAGCCGCCGACCGCATCGCGGGCGAGGAGGCGATCCGCGGAGTCATCGTGACGGGCGCGGGGTCCAAGGCGTTCGTGGCCGGAGCCGACATCGCCGACCTCGCCAAGCAGGGCCCGTTCGACGGCAAGGCGCGCGCCCTGCGGGGCCAAGGGGTGCTGCGACGGCTCGAGACCTGCGGCAAGCCGGTCGTGGCCGCCGTGAACGGATTCGCGTTGGGGGGCGGCTGCGAGCTCGCGCTGGCCTGCCACATCCGCATCGCCAGCGACAACGCCAAGTTCGGCCAACCGGAGGTGAGGCTCGGCATCGCCCCGGGGTACGGCGGCACGCAGCGCCTGCCGCGCCTGGTGGGCAAGGGCCGGGCGTTGCAGCTCATCCTGACGGGCGAGATGATCGACGCCGCCGAGGCCTACCGCATCGGGCTGGTCAACAAAGTGGTCCCCGCCGCGGAGCTCGGGGCCGAATCCGAGAAGCTGCTGCGGGGTATCCTTGCGATGGGCCCGCTCGCCGTGCGCCTCGCTCTCGAGGCCGTCGAGCGCGGGATGGACATGAGCCTGGATGAGGGTCTGCTGCTCGAGGCGAACCACTTTGGCCTGCTGGCCGCCACCGCGGACACGAAGGAAGGGCTGACCGCATTCCTGGAGAAGCGCGCACCCAAGTTCACCGGCCGCTAGGGCGGCCGGCGGCGATCGCGGCGGCTCTGGTCCTCGCGGTGGCCGGGGCATTGGGGTGTCTCAGCGAGCGCCCCCGCCCCGGACCCCCCGCGCTGGAGATCGAGCTCGACCGGACGGCGGTGCACTCACCCGACACCCTCACCGGCCATATCCAGGTGAGCGACCCCGATGGGCTGGACTCCATCTGGCTCACGGTAGACGCGTCGCAGGCGTCCGCCGATGCGTTCCTGGAGACGAGCTACGGCGCCAGCTTCGGCCTGGCCGTTCGCTCCGGCTTCGGTGACGGTCAACGCATTCCGGTGCGGCTCGAGGCGCGCGATCTGTTGGGCTTCCGCAGCACCCTGGACACGTCTGTCGTGGTCACGAGTCAGCCCTGAAAAAACAGAGATAAACCTTGCCCTGACAACAACTTCTGGGTAAGTTTGTAGGGCTTTCCAACGGCTCTCGCGAAGACGTCGCGGCGCCACGGGACGTTCCGTGGCGCTGTGTGTAAGGGGGACCGATTGAGCGATCGCACGAAGGGTCGCCCCATGGCGGTGGCGGAAGCGCTACACGCCTATCTCGACCGCACGGGACTCACGCGCCGGCTGTCGCAAGCGCAGGTGATCCCCGATTGGGCCGGCCTGGTCGGCCCGCAGATCGCCGCGGTGACCATCCCCGAGCGCGTCACGCCCGACGGCGTGTTGTTCGTGCGGGTGGCGACGAGCCCCTGGATGAACGAGCTGCAGCTGATGGCGCCGGAGATTATCGCTCGCATCAACGCGGGGCGCGGCGCGGGACGCATCGCCGCGATCCGCTGGCTTCTCTCACAATAGGACGTATGGCGAAGGCGAAACCGTCGTACCAGGCGGACTCGATCCAGGTCTTGAAGGGCCTGGAGGCGGTGCGCCGCCGTCCCGCGATGTACATCGGCTCGGTCTCGAGCCGGGGCTTGCATCACCTCGTCTACGAAGTGGTCGACAACTCGGTGGACGAAGCGCTGGCGAGCTTCTGCACCGCGATCGACGTCACGATCCACGCCGACAACGCGATCACCGTGGTCGACAACGGCCGCGGCATCCCGGTCGATCTCCACAAGACCGAGAAGAAGCCGGGCGTGGAAGTGGCCCTCACGGTGCTGCACGCGGGCGGCAAGTTCGACAAGAGCACGTACAAAGTGTCGGGTGGTTTGCACGGCGTGGGCGTATCGGTCGTGAACGCGCTGTCGGAGAACCTCGAAGTGTGGGTGGACCGCGACGGCAAGCGGTATCACATGGCGTTCGAGCGCGGCGACACGACCAAGAAGCTCGAGGTGGTGGGCAAGGCGAAAGGCACGGGCACCACCGTCTGGTTCAGGCCCGACACCACCATCTTCACCGAGACGCGGTACGACTACGCCACGCTGGCCAACCGCCTGCGCGAGCTCGCGTTCCTGAACAAAGGCCTCACGATCACGCTCACGGACGAACGCAAGGGTCAGGCCAAGCAGGAGACGTTCTACTATAAGGGCGGGCTCGCGGAGTTCGTGAAGTGGGTGCTGGGCAGCCGCCGCCCGCTGCACGCCAAGCCCATCACGTTCGAGGCCACCCGCGAAGACGTGGAGGTGGAAGGCGCCATCCAGTACGACGATCAGTACAGCGAGAACACGTTCACCTTCGTCAACAACATCAACACGCACGAAGGCGGCACGCACCTCACGGGCTTCAAGGCGGCGTTGACGCGCACCATCAACGAATGGGCGAAGAAAGACGGCCTCCTCAAGAAGGAAGAGTTCACGCTCTCCGGCGACGACGTGCGGGAGGGGTTGAACTGCGTCCTGCACGTCAAGGTGAAGCAGCCGCAGTTCGAGGGGCAGACCAAGACCAAGCTCGGCAACTCCGAGGTCGAGGGCGTGGTCAAGAGCGTGGTCAACGAAGCCCTGGGCGATTTCTTCGACAAGTACCCGAGCGTGGCCCGCGCCATCATCGCCAAAGCCGTCAGCGCGGCGCGCGCGCGCGAGGCCGCGCGCAAGGCACGCGAGCTGGTGCGCAAGCGCAGCGGACTCGAGGCGGGCCTCTTGCCCGGCAAACTCGCCGATTGCTCGCTCACCGATCCGAAGCTGTGCGAGATCTATCTGGTCGAGGGCGACTCAGCGGGCGGCTCCGCCAAGCAGGGCCGCGACCGCAGCTTCCAGGCCATCCTGCCGCTGCGCGGCAAGATCCTCAACGTGCAGAAGGCGCGGATCGACAAGATCCTCTCCAACGAAGAAATCCGCACCATCATCACGGCGATCGGCACCGGCGTGGGCGAGGACTTCCAGATCAACGAGGCGCGCTACCACAAGATCATCATCATGACCGACGCCGACGTCGACGGCGCCCACATCCGCACCCTGCTCCTCACCTTCTTCTACAAGGAGATGAAGGAGCTGATCGACGCGGGATTCATCTACATCGCCCAGCCGCCGCTGTTCCGCGTGGCGCGCGGCAAGGAAGAGTTCTACGCCTACGACGAGAAAGAGCGCGAAGCGTTCTCCAAGCGGCTCGGCAACGGCGCGGAGGGACACGGCAACATCGTGATCCAACGCTACAAGGGCTTGGGCGAAATGAACCCCGACCAGCTGTGGCGCACCACGATGGACCCGAAGACGCGCACCATTCTCAAGGTGGGCATGGAAGACGCCGCCGAAGCGTCCTTCTTGTTCGAAACGCTGATGGGCGACGAAGTAGAGCCGCGCCGCAAGTTCATCGAGGAAAACGCCAAGTTCGTCCGCAACCTCGACATTTGAGCGTGGCATGGCCGCCACACTCGTCGTCCTCGCGGTACTGCTCGTGATCCTCGCCTGGCTGTTCTGGGGTGGGCGCGGCGACGCCGCCGAACCCACCACACATCGTCGCGCCGACGCCACAGATGCGATCGACCGCGCAGAGCTGGAGCGGGCGGAACAGGATGTGCAGGAAGCGCCCGATGAGGACAGCGTACGGGATTGGGGGCCGGGTGCTGGACGCCCCAAACCCCCGGAGCTGTTGTGACGGTCGGCTGACGCGGCCCGCTAACCTCGAGGAGCTGCTCGAGGTGCCCGACCGGGTGGCGGGAGAATAGGGGTGAGCGCTTCGACCCCCGCTTTCGTGACGCGATGCGAGACGAGCGGCAGGGGCTTCTGCTCCAGTTTCCCGCCGATCCCGATGGCCGCGCGCAGGGCGCCGAGGCCCAGCTCGATCCCGGCGGCGTCGCGGGCGAACACCGAGGCGATCGGCTCCCCCTCCACCACACGGTCGCCCGGCTTCACCGTGATGACGAAGCCCACGCTCGGATCGACGTCGTCTTCCACTTGGATGCGGCCGCCGCCCAGCGCCACGATGGCGCGGCCGATGCCGCGCGGCTCGACCCGCGTGACGATGCCCGTCTCCGGCGCCGCGAACACCTCCACCGCCTGCGCCTGCGGCAGCACGGACGGGTCCTCCACGACCTTGGGATTGCCGCCCTGCGCCTCGATGATCTGCTCGAACTTCTCGGCGGCTAACCCCGAGCCGAGCGCGTTCTCGAGCCGGGCGCGCGCCTTCTTGGAGTTCTTCTCCACGCCCGCCGCGAGCAGCATCTCCACGCCCAGCGCGTAGGTCACCTCCATCAAGTCGGGAGGCCCTTCCCCGCGCAGCGCGAGGATCGCCTCCTCGGTCTCGAGCGCGTTGCCGCAGGCGCGCCCCAGGGGCCGGTCCATCGCCGTGAGCAACGCGACGGTGGGGCAACCGCGGTCTTCGCCGATCGCGATCATCGTTTGTGCCAGCTCGAGCGCTTGGTCGAGCGGCGGCAGGAACGCGCCCGCGCCGTGCTTCACGTCCAGCACCAACGCGCTCAACCCCTCGGCGAGCTTCTTCGACATGATGCTCGCGGCGATGAGCGGAATCGCCTCCACGGTTGCCGTCACGTCGCGCAGCGCGTACAGCTTCTTGTCGGCGGGCGCGATCTCCGGCGTCTGGCCGATCATGGCGCAGCCGAGCTTCATGACCTGCGCCTTGGCGTCGGCGAGCGACAGGCGCGTGCGGAATCCGGGGATCGCTTCGAGCTTGTCGAGCGTGCCGCCGGTGTGGCCGAGCCCGCGTCCCGACATCATCGGCACGGCGACGCCGCAGGCCGCGACCAACGGGGCGAGCACGAGGGAGACCTTGTCGCCCACGCCGCCGGTCGAATGCTTGTCCACGCGCGGCACGGTCCAGTCGTCGAAGGCGAGGCGCTGTCCGGATGCGAGCATCGCATCGGTGAGCGCGGCCAGCTCGTGGCGCGCCAGGCCGCGCAGCAGCACCGCCATGAGCAGGGCCGACATCTGATAATCGGGAATGTCGCCCACGGTATATGCGGCGATCAGCGCGGACCACTCTTCGGCGGTGAGCGTGCCGCCGTCGCGCTTGCGTTCGATCAGGGGCACGACGATCATTCAGCGGCCCCCACCGTCCGGAGATCCTGATGCGCTTCGCCCCGCTCGTCGCCCTGCTCGTCGCCGCCCCACTCGCCGCGCAGACCGCCGCCGAGCACGTCGCGATGGGGGACAGCGCCCAGCCGTTCCTGCACCCCGATGTCGCGCTGGTCCACTATCGCGAAGCCCTGGCGCTCGATTCGCTCGACTTCGCGGCCAACTGGAAGGCGGCCCGCGCGCTCGCCGACGTCGCCAAGCAGCTCACCGGGGACGACACCAAGGCGCAGCGCGACAGTCTGTATTCGGTGGGCCGCACGTATGCCGAACGCGCGCTGCGCATCGACTCGACGCGCGCCGAGGGCCACTACGTCGTGGCGCTGGTGCTGGGCCGGTTGTCGCGGACGCGGGGCGGCAGGGAGCGGGTGCGGTTCGCGCAGATCATCTACGACCAGGCCACGCGCGCCATCCAGATCGACTCGACCATGGACGGCGCCTGGCACATTTTGGGCGCCTGGCACGCGGAGGTGAAGCGGCTGTCCGGCTTCACGCGCTTCTTCGCCAAGGCGCTGTTCGGCGCGGGGTTCATGGACAAGGCCAACTGGGACGACGCGCAGCGCAACCTCGAGCGCGCGGTGGCCCTGCGGCCGGAGCACGTGTATCACCGGCTGGAGCTCGCGCAGGTGTACGTGGACGTCGGCAAGTATGCGCGCGCTCGCGAGCAGTTGACCACGATCGCAACCCTCCCCATCGGCGACGTGATGGACCCGTCGTACAAGCGCGACGCCGCCAAGTTGCTCGGCGACATCCGCGACAAGAAAGACGAGTCTTAGGGGTCCGAAGCTAGCGCCCGCCGGGACACGCGGCAACGGCGCTTGACGCGCATCCCGAACGCGGGACAAACTTCCCCATGTCCATCACGTCCGCTCTCACCACCGCCGAAGGCGAGCGCCTCGCGGCGCGCGTCGCCGAACTCGAACACGAACGCAAACATCTCCTGGCGATCATCGAGATCCTAAAAGAGATCTCGGGCTCGCTGCACTTCGTGGATATCTTGCAGGCGATCGCGCGCAAGCTGGGCGAAGCGTTCGGGCTGGATCGCTGCTCCATCTTTCTCTCGGAGCGCGGCGGCAAGTCGGTGCGGCTCGTGGCGTCGTATGAGGATCCGACCATCCGCAACTACGTGGTGGATCTCGAGCGCTACCCCGAGCTGAAGCGCGCGATTCAGGGCGGCGAGACGGTGTTCATCCCCGACGCGGCGAACGATCCCTCGCTCAAGCACGTGCGCGCCGATCTGATCAACCGGCGCGTGAAGTCGATCACCGTCGTGCCGATCAGCTGGCGCAGCGCCGCCATCGGCGCGATTTTCCTGCGGACCTTCCGCGACGGGCCCACATTCTCCGACGCCGACGTGAGGTTCGTGCAGGTCGTGGCGTCGCTCACGGCGCAGGCGCTGCGCAACGCGCACCGCTACGAGCGGCTGGCGCAGCGGCAGCAGGACACCGACGTCAACTTGCGCCGCATGGAGCTGGAGCGGGTGGCGCTGCTCGCCTTCCTGCGGCGCCTGCTGGACTCCTTTGGCCAGCGCGAGGGCGCGTGGGCCGAAGGCCTGCTCCCGCGCGCCAGCGCGGACGAGCTCGACCGCCTGGTGGGCGTGGCGATGGCGGTGATCCAGGAAGAAGCCAAGGGTCGGTGAGCAAAGCGGCCGAGCGGGCCGCGGAATTGCGGCGCATCCTGGAGCGGGCGAACCACGCGTACTACGTGCTCGACCGCCCCGAGATGTCGGACGCCGAGTACGACGTGCTGTTCCGCGAGCTGCAGGGGCTGGAAGCCGAGCATGCCGAGCTCCGCACCCCCGATTCGCCCACCCACCGCATCGGCGCCGAGCCCTCGGCGGCCTTCAAGAAGCACCGCCACCTCGTGCCGATGCTGTCGCTCGCCAACGCCTTCAGCCCGGAAGAGCTCGCCGCCTGGGAGGACCGCAACGCGCGGCTCGTGCCCGAGGTCAGGAGCGCGGGCTACACGCTCGAGGTGAAGATCGACGGCGCGGCGATCAGTCTCACCTACGAAAACGGCGTCTTCACGACGGGCGCCACGCGCGGCAACGGCGTGGAAGGCGAGAACGTCACGCCCAACCTCAAGACGGTGCTGGACGTGCCGCTGCGGCTCCACGGCAAGGGCTGGCCCAAGACGCTGGAGGTGCGCGGCGAGGTGTACCTCTCCAAGTCGTGGTTCGAGCAGATGAACTGGGAGCGCGAGACCGCGGGCGAGCCGCCGTTCGCGAACCCGCGCAACGCCGCCGCCGGCGCGCTGCGCCAGCTCGACCCCAAGATCACCCGGGCGCGGCGGCTGCGGCTGTTCTGCTTCCATATCGAAGCGCCGGGCCATCGCCTGCCGTTCGCAAGCCAGCACAACCTGCTCGCAGGACTCGCCGCCTGGGGATTTCCGGTCGAGCCGCATCACAAGCTCGTGGCGAGCCTGGCAGAGGCGCATCGCGCCATCACCGAGCTGGAGGCGCTCCTGCCCACGCTCGATTATGGCGCGGACGGCGTGGTGGTGAAGGTGAACCCGCTGGCGCTGCACGCCGAGCTCGGCACCGTGGGGGACCGCGAGCCGCGCTGGGCCGTCGCCCGCAAGTTCGCGCCCGAGGTGCAGATCACCAAGCTCACGGACATCCGCATCAACGTGGGCCGCACCGGCGCGCTCAATCCCTACGCCGTGCTCGAGCCCGTGGAAGTGAGCGGCGTCACCGTGTCCACCGCCACGCTGCACAACGCCGACCTGATCGCGGCGAAGGACATCCGCATCGGCGACTGGGTCGAGGTCACGCGCGCGGGCGAGGTGATCCCGCAGGTGCTGGGGCCCGTGCGGGAGCGCCGCAGCGGCAGCGAGCGGCCGTTCGTGAGCCCCGAAAAGTGCCCGGTGTGCGGGTCCAAGGTGGAGCATCCGCAGGACGAAGTGATGAGCTACTGCCCCAACGTGTCGTGCCCCGGGCGGGTGAAGGAAAGCATCGTGCACTTCGCGTCGCGCGGAGCGATGGACATCCGGGGCTTGGGCTACGAGCGCGTGGGCGCCCTGCTCGACGCCAAGCTCATCGCCGACGTGGCCGACTTGTACGATCGCCACAAGGTCGACGCCACGCAGCTGCTCGCGCTCGAGGGGTTCGCCGAGAAGTCGGCGCCGCAGCTGATCGCCGCGATCGACGCGTCCCAGAGCCGGCCGCTGTCCACCCTGCTGTTCGCGTTGGGGATCCGGCACGTCGGGGCGCAGGGCGCGCGCCTCCTGGCGCGGCAGTTCGGGACCATGGCGGCGCTGGCCAAGGCGGGGCCTGAGGAGATCGGGGAGATTCGCGGCGTGGGCCCGGCCATCGCGGAGGCGGTGGCGGGCTTCTTTGCCGAGCCGCGCAACCGCAAGCTGATCGAGCGGCTGGGTAAGCTCGGCGTCACCCTCACCGAGCCGGTGGTGACGGAGGGCGCGGGGCCGCTCGCGGGACAGACATTCGTCGTCACGGGGACGCTGCCTACCCTGTCGCGCGCCCAAGCGGCCGAGTTGATCGCGGGCGCGGGCGGGCACGTCACCGACAGCGTGTCGAAGAAGACCACGGCCGTCGTGGCGGGCGCCGATCCCGGCTCGAAGCTCGCCAAGGCGCAAACGCTCGGCGTGGCGGTGATCGACGAGGCGGAACTGTTGCGCCGCGCGCGGGCAAAGCGGTAAGTTGGCGTCCCGGATGACCACTGCCACGTCCAACGCGCATCGGCTCGCCCTCGGGCGCGCCGGTCTCCAGCAGCTCCACCGCAGTCTGGCGGAGCATGCCGGCGATCAGGCGGTGACCGTGCTGCAAGAGGCGGGGTTTGCCGCGGGCGAAGGCCTGTTTCAGACCTACCGCGACTGGCTCCGGGCCGAGTACGGCGTGGACCACCCCGAGGAGCTCGACTCCGCGCTGTTCACCGAGGCCCTGTCCGCTTTCTTCCTGGCGCAGGGCTGGGGCGCCGTCACGATCTCGCCGTTGGCGGGTGCGCTCGCGGTGGACTCGGCGGACTGGGCCGAAGCCGAGCCCGGCACGGCGGAGGCGCCGATGTGCTTTTTTTCCACCGGCATGCTGGCGGATTTTCTGGGGCGCTTGTCGGGTGAGCCGGTGGCCGTCATGGAAGTCGAATGCCGCTCGCGCAACGACGCCCGCTGCCGCTTCCTCTCCGCCACGACGGAGACGCTGCAGCGCGTGTACGAGGAGATGACGCAGGGCAAGACCTACGAAGAAGCGCTCGGCTAGCGCCGGGCGACCGACACTCCCTCGAGCAGCAACGATGGGCTCCACCGCGAGCCCAGCCAGCGGCCGTCGCCGCCCGCGCCCCCGATACGCTGCAGCAGGTCGTACGCGTTTCCCGCCACCGCCGCATCCTTCACCCGCCCCGTGATTTGTCCCTGTTCGATGCGGTACGCGAGCGCTACCGGATGGCTGAACGCGCCACCCGCCACGTTGCCCTGCCCGACACCGATAAGATCGTCCACCACCAGGCCATCGGCGATGCCCGCCACCAGCCCGCCGCCGAACGTCGGGTCGTCCGCGGCTGGCCCGTCGTCCGCCACGCCGATCACGAGATTCGAATAGCCGATGTGCGGCTTCCCGAAGATGCCGCGCGCGCCATGGCCGGTGCTCGTGGCACCGCCAGCGACGCGGGCCGCCGTCTCCAGGTCGTAGACGAAGTGCCGCACCACACCTCCCGCGACGAGCGGCAACGCCGCCGAACGCACGCCTTCGTCGTCCACGGGGCGCGAGCCGGGGCGGCCCGAAACCACGGGATCGTCGGTGATGGAAAACCGCAGATCGAACGCCTGTTGACCGATCTTCCCGGCGAGCGGCGAGATGCCCTGGAGCACCGACTTGCCCGATAGCGCCTGCTGCAGGGGCAGCAGGATGGCCGCGAGGCCCGACGGCGTGAACACCACCGGCAGGGCGCCCTCGGGCGGCGGCGCCACGCGCAGCGCCAGATCCAACCGCGTCGTGATCGAGGCGACGAGTGCGTCCAGGTCGGCGGCGCCCGGCAGGCCGCAGCCCGTGTAGTAGTCGTAGACCATCAGGACATCGTCGCCGGCGATGCGCGTCAGGTCGGCGGCGACGGTGAGGGCGGTCGTCACGTAAGCGCCGTGGGCGCCCGCCGTGTTGGCGACTTCGGTCTCCGCCACTTCGCGCTCGATGGTGACGTTCACCTGGACGCCGTCGCGCGTGAGGCGCTCCAGCATCTCGCGGCCGATGCCGGTGAGCGCGTCGAGCGACACGTCGGCCACGGCGTCGAAGTAGGTCACCACGGGGGGATGCGGCGCGTTCCGCGGGAACGCCAGCTCGAGCGCCTCGCCCAGTTCGGCCGACGCCGCGGCCCGGTCCGCGAGCGCCTCCAGCTCGGCGTCGCCCGTAGCGGTCGTGCCCGCGACCCCCACTCGGCCGTTCTTTACCACGCGCAAGTTGATGCCCGCCTGCTCGCTCACGGCCGCGGCCTTGAGCCGGCCCGCCTCGAAGCTGATGGACGTGGTGTCGGCGCGGCGGCGCAGCGCGTCGCCTTGCAGCCCGCGCCGCCGCAGCAGGTCGAGCAACGCCGGAATCACGCCGTCACATCGCCACCGACGAGCGCCTCCTCGATCCGCACGTGAGGCGCGCCCTCGGTGACCGCGAGGGGAAACTGTCCACCCTTGCCGCAGCCGCCGCCCATCTGATTCCACCGGAAGTCGCCCGCGATGCGCTCGATCCGGTCGAGCGTCTGGAACAGGTTGCCCGCGAGCACGACGTCCTTCACGAGCTCCGCCGGCCGCCCGTCGCGAATCATCCGCCCGTAGGCCGCCGTGAAGGAGAAGTTCTCGAGCATCGTCTGGCCGCCGAACGCGCCGCACGCGTAGACGCCCAGCTTGATGTCGCCGATTAGGTCCGCGAACGTGCCCTGGCCGTTGGCGATGTAGGTGTTGGTCATGCGCACGATCGGCGGATGGCGGAAGGACAGGGCGCGCGCGTTGCCGGTAGGACGCTCGCCCATGCGGGCGGCGGTCTCGCGCGAGTGCAGCCGGCCGACGAGGATGCCGTCCTTGATGAGCACCGTGTCCTGCGTGGGCGTGCCTTCGTCGTCGAACGGCAGCGTGCCGCGCAGGCCCGGCGCGGCGCCGTTGTCGCCGACCGTGAGCACCGGCCGGCCGAAGCGGCGTCCCAGCGTCATCATGTCGCGCGCCTGGGGATTCTCATAGACGAAGTCGGCCTCCGACAGGTGGCCGAACGCCTCGTGGATGAACACGCCGGCGAGCTCCGGATCGAGGATCACCGGATACGTCCCCCCGGCCACGCGCGGCGCGTCGAGCAGGGCCACGGCCCGTTCCGCCACTTCGCGGAAGCCCTTGTCGTGTCCCGCCGCGCCATTCCACCCGCGCCGCAGCCCGATGGACTCGAGTCCCTTCTCGATCGTGCCGTCGCGCCGGGCGGTGGCCGTACCGGAGAGGGTGATCTCGGGCCGCAGCTCGTGCAGGGCGGTGCCGTCGGAGTTGACGTACCAGTACTCGGTGACCTCGTCGCGGTAGACCGCCTGCGTGTCCACGATGCCGCCCGCAACGGCGAGCATCAGGCCGTTGTAGCCTTCGATCAACCGCTTCTTCTCCGCGAGCGCAACGCCCCGCACGTCGCCGTCCAGATCCGCCACGACCTCCGCTTCCGTGGGCGCGACGGGAGCGAGGCGGATGGGTTCGTCCACGCGGACCGCGCGCGACAACTCGTGGGCGCGGCCCACCATCGCGGGCAGCTGCTCGAGCGAGGTGAACGCGGCGATGCCCCAGCCGCACCCCTGGTTCAGGACGCGCACAAAGCCGCCCTGGTCTTCACTCGCCGTGGCCGTCTCGAGTCTTGGTCCCCGGAAGGACACCTGGGAGGCCCAGGTGCGTTCGACGCGAATCTCGGTGTAGTCGGCGGGGGAGCGCCGCAGAGCGCCCGCGAGCCGGTCCCTCAAGCTCCGGGGCCCCGGAGAATCGCCGCGTAGTCCGGCCGCATCACGATCTCGCCGTCCACGATGACCTCGCGGTCCCAGGGGAGGATGATGAAGTTCTCGGTCTCGAGAGCATGGAAGTCCGGCTTGTAGTCGCCGGTGCGGAAGGAAACGGCCGTCTTCACGGCCTGCGGCTTGAGCTCCTTCACCGCGGCGAGCGCCAGCTTCAGCGTCTCGCCGGAATCGCAGGTTTCGTCCACGATCAGCACGCGCCGGCCCGTAACCAGGCGGGGCGGCCCGGCGATGACCACGGGGCGGGCGCCGCTTGCGCTGCGGGTGATGGCGATCGAGGCGAAGTCGCGTTGCAGGATGCTCGCCACCACGGCGCCCGGGATCACACCCGCCTTGGCGATGCCGACCACGAGATCGGGGTCGTAGGCGTGGAACACCTTGAGCGCCAACGCGCGGCACAGCTCCCCGAAAAACGGCCAATCGACTTCCATGACTCCGGAAGGCGCTTGGCGGCCGACACGACCGCTCTTGCGCGGCGCCGGGAACGGCGGGACGGGGGCCATCGGCGGAAGCTACATTGCGTAAGGGAAAGGCCGCAAGCTATTTTCGGCCCATGGGTTTCTGGCGCCGCCTGTTCGGCGGCACGTCCGACGACGAGCTCAAACCCCAGCGTCTCGATTACCTGAACGAGGCGCTCGCGCTCGAGCGGCAGGGCGACTATGAGGCCGCCCTGACCTCCTACCGTCTCGCGCTGCGCGATCATCCCAATGACGCGCGCATCCTGCAGAACATGGCGATCGCGTTCACCAAGACGGGCCGTCTCGACGAAGCGATTCGCCATTACCGCCGCGCGCTGGAGCTCGACACGCTGCTGGCGGGCGCGCACTACGGCCTCGCGTTCCTGTTGCTGAAGCGCGGCGATCCCGACGGCGCAACGCAGCACTTGCGCGCCTTCCTGGCCCACCCGCCGAGAGGCGCCGACGCCCAGAAATGGGTCGAGCACGCCACACAGGCGCTGCGCGACCTCGGTTCGGGGCCCGGTCCCGCCGCCGCCGTTTCCGCGGAGGCGCCCTGACGGAACGCCCGCGGGTGGGCGGGCTCGCGCTCGCCCTCTTCGCCGGTCTCGCGTGGGCCTGCGGCAGTCTCAGCACCGACTTGAACCAGGTCGTGGCCATCGAGGTGTCGCTGCCCAACGGCGGGAATGTGGAACTGGGCGACACCTTGGTGCCGGCCGCGCGCGCGCTGGACGGGCGCGGCGATTCGGTGGCGGCCACGATCTACTGGACGAGCCTCGACACCGCACATGTCACTGTGCTCGACAGCACCACCGGTGCCACCTTCGGCAAGGCAAACGGCGGCGGCGCGATCCAGGCCCGCGTCGGCAACCTGCGCTCCAACGCCCTGGCCATCACGGTCTTGGCGGCGGCGGATACCGTCGTCGCCGTCGGCCCGACGCGGGATTCCGTTTCGGTGGTTGGCAAGACGGACTCGCTGTCGGACACGCTCAAAGTGGAAGTGGGCGACACCACCGGCGGCGTCATCACCGGGTTGGCCAACCGCCGGGTATTGTTTCAGATCACCTATCCGACGGACACCAGCGCGTTCACATTAGTGCCGGGCGACACGGTGCTCACGAGTGTGGGAGGGATCGCCGCCCTGCGGGTGAGGCTCAAGTCCCGCGCGCTGCCGGACTCGGTCGTGGTGAGCGCCACGGCGCGGCGCCTGCGAGGCGCCGCCATTCCCGGATCCCCGATCACGTTCACGGTGATATTCGCGCCATGACGCAGGGCACGCTCACGCATCTCTTCTTCGACGCGGTGGACCGCTGGGCGGCGACGCACCCGGCGGCCTATCGCGTGAAGACGGGCGGCGCGTGGCGCTCGATCACCCACCGCGAGGCCGAGACCCGCGTGCGCGCGGCCTCGCTGGGCCTGCGCGAGCTGGGCATCAAGCCGGGTGACCGCGTGTCGATTCTTTCCGAGACGCGGCCCGAGTGGGCCATCGCGGACTTCGCCTGTCTGTGCGCGCAGGCGGCCGACGTGCCCATCTACCCCACGCTCACGGCCAAGCAAACCGAGTACATCCTGAAGGACTCGGGTGCGATCGCGGTGTTTTGCTCCACCGCCGATCAGGTCGCCAAGGTTCTCTCCATCAAGGCGAACCTGCCGCAGCTGCGGCACGTGATCGCGTTCGCCGAAGGCGCCAAGCAAGAAGGCGTGCGGACGCTGGCCGAGCTCGAGGCGTCGGGGCGCGCGGCGCAAGCCAGGTATCCGCGGTTCCGCGAGGAAGCCCTCGCGGTGAAACCCGGGGCGCTGGCCACGTTGATTTACACGTCCGGCACCACCGGCGACCCCAAGGGCGTGATCCTGACGCACAACAACATCTGGTCCAACGTGCAGGCCGCGGTGCACATCCTGCCGCTGGTGGAGGGCGACGAGTGCCTGGCGATGCTGCCGCTCAGCCACATCTACGAGCGGATGGTGGACTATACGCTGCTGCAGGCCGGCGTGGTGATCAATTACGCCGAGTCGTTCGACACGGTCGCGCAGAATCTTCAAGAGGTGAAGCCCACCATCGTCTTGTCGGTGCCGCGGCTGTATGAGAAGGTCTACGCCCGCGTGCTCGAGAGCGCGATGTCGGGCAGCGCCATCAAGCGGCAGATCTTCTTCTGGGCGCGCGGCGTGGGCGACCGTTGGGCCACGTTCAAGCTGGCGTTGCTTCCCGTGCCGTCGTTGCTGGCGCTGCAGCGCCTGGTGGCGGACCGGCTGGTGTTCGCCAAGCTCAGGGCGCGCACCGGCGGGCGGGTGAAGTATTTCATCTCGGGCAGCGCCGCACTCTCGGCCGAGATCGCGAAGTTCTTCTTCAGCGCGGGCCTGCCGATCCTCGAGGGCTACGGCCTCACCGAAACGTCGCCGGTGCTGACGCTCAACCCGCCCCAGCGGCCCAAGCCCGGCACGGTGGGTCCGCCGGTCGAGGGCGTACAGCTGAAGTTTGCGGCGGACGGCGAGATTCTCGCCAAGGGCCCGAACGTCATGCAGGGCTATTACAACAAGCCCGAGGCGACCAAGGAAGCGATCGACGCGGACGGCTGGTTCCACACCGGCGACATCGGCGAGCTCGACGCCGACGGCTACCTGAAGATCACTGACCGCAAGAAGGACCTGATCAAGACGGCGGGCGGCAAGTACATCGCGCCGCAGCCGATCGAGAACACGGTGAAGCTGAACAAGTTCATCGCCAACGCGGTGGTGCTGGGCGAGCGGCGCAAGTATCCCTGCATTCTGATCGTGCCGAACTTCGACACGCTCGAGAAATGGGCGCGGGAGCGTAGTCTCACGTTCCACTCGCACAGCGAGCTGATCGCGCTGCCCGACGTGAAGGCCAAGGTGGAGCGCGAGGTGATGGGGATGCTGCGCGATCTCGCCAAATTCGAGATGCCGAAGAAAGTCATCCTGCTGGAGAAGGACTTCACCATCGAATCGGGCGAGTTGACGCCGACGCTCAAGGTGAAGCGGCGGGCCGTGGAGCAGCATTACAAAGAGTTGATCGACAAGAGCTACGCGGCGGACGACCCGACGACGGCGGCGATCGAAGGCTAGGCGGCTAACGCTTCTCTCCGACGGAGAGGCCCTGCCCTGCAGCCAGTTTCGCAATTCCCTCCGGCAATTCCACCGCTTCACTCTCCACCACCCAGCGCCGGCCCGGCAACAACACCCGCCGGGCTTCCACGAGCCAGGGCGCGCGCGCCAGGTCCGCGCCCACCACCACGCCGCGCGCGATGGTCTGCCGCAGCGGAATCGCCTTGCCCGACCGGACCAGGGAGAGGCCCGGCAGCTCCGCCACGTCCGGCGGCGCATTGACCCCGACGAAGTGCACCCCACCCATCAGCGCGGCGAGTCCCACCGCGTGGCGCGCCGCCTCACCGACCAGCACGACGTAGCCGCCGGGGCCGGAGAGTTCGAGCAGGGCCTGAAGAGTTGCCGGGTCGGTGCGTGGTGCGTGGTGCGTGGTCGCCGACGGTTCAGGAGCCGCACCGAAATCGACCACACCGTTCTTGATGACATACTCCCGGTGACACACCGAGCATCCCGCGATCCCCGACCGCACCATCCTGCCGACCATCTCCCCCGTCGACAGGACGATGAACCCGTCGGCGTGAGGCTCGGGGCAGCGCAACATCTCCGCGAGTTCGATATGCACGGAACCTCAGGGCCGGAATTCGACCCAGGTCACCTTACCTGCGTCGACGCGAATTCGGCGATACACCTTCTTGCCCTCGATCTCGACGCCGAGCGTGTATTCGCCCGGGGGGACGTCGCCGACCGCGAAGTGCTCCTGATACACGGGATCGGGATAGTTATGCTGGCCGTAGGTCTCCGCGTAGGAGTACGGCGTCTCCTGCGGCTCGAACTTGATCAGGCCGTAGACCCGCGCTTGCTGCACGGGCTGGCCATGCGAATCCCACACCTGCCCCGCCACCACGCCAGTCCCCGGCAGCGGGGCGATCCACAGCTCCGGATTGGTCGTGTAGCGGGGGTAGCGCTCGTTCGGGTCCACGATCAGCGGGACCGAGTCCACGGGCGACGCGTGCACCTCGAGGTGCAGGTGATCGTTGGTCGCGCGGCCGGTGTTGCCGACGAGCGAGATGACGTCCCCGCCTTTGACGGTGTCACCGACCTTCACCAGCAGCCGCGTGTTGTGGTAGTAGACGGAGAAGACGAACAGGCGTCGTCCGTTGGCCGTCCGCAGTCTTCTGTCGTGCCTGATCGCCACCGTGTTGGCACCCGCCTCGGCCGGCCCCGAGAATACCACCACGCCGTCGCCGATGGCATGGACGGGTGTGCCGTCGGCGTTATTGAACTCGACGCCCTGGTGCTGTTGGAAGTAGCCGCCCATGGTCGAGCCGTAGCGGTACGTCTGATCGATGTACGGCTGGTCGCTGACCGCGATGGGGCGGCGGAACCAGGTGTGGCGGAGAGCCTGGATGGAAGCCGCCCACGGCCGCCGAAAGAGGCAGTCCCGGTGGGACAGCACCATCGGCGTCACCGTCAGTCCATCGGCCCAACCGGTGAGGACCGAGTCGCCGGCCAGGGGCAAGGCGGACGTGCGGGCGCCGCAGCCGCTCGCGCCCGCGACGACGTGCAGCGAGTCCTCGGCGGTGAACAACGCCTGCACGGGCAACGAGGCCAGCGCGGGGCCCCAGCCGCCGAACTCCGGCCCGAAGCGATACACGCCCCGTTCCGTTCCCACCCAGAACCGATTCTTGGAATCCACCAGGAGCGCCCGCGCGCGGTTCACGCATCCCTGCCCCGCGCACGGCGGCGGCGCGAAATGCTCGTGCCAGCTGCGCCCGCCGTCGGGCGAGTGGCCGAGTCCCTGCAGCGTGCTGATCCAGAGATTCGGCCCGGGGAATTGGCCCGAGCCCTGGAAGGCCGTGATCGCGAGCACGTATTGGTTCTGGATCCTGCCGAGCACCGGCTCGGTCGTCGTGGTGGCCCCGGTCGAATCGGTGATCACGACCCAGGTTTGGCCGTCGTCGCCCGTGACCTTGATGCCGTCGGCGGTGGCGATGTAGGTCGTGTCGCCCAGGGTGACGACGCCGTTGGGCGCCACGTACTGCCATTCGGGGCCGAGATGGTTGAACTCCCAGTTGCGCCACGTCTTGCCGCCGTCGGTCGAGACGCCCCAACCGTTGCCGACGGTGCCGTACCAGACCTCCCCCTTGGGCCCGAAGGCGAGCGCGTGCACGAAGTCGAACGAGATCGAATGCGCGGCCGTATCGCGGGAGCGCGTGATGTGCTCCCACGCCGCCGCGTTTTTTCTGAGCACGTAGATCCCGTCGCCGTACGTGCCGACCCAGATCGCCGAATCGGGCGCGCGCGCGAGGGCCAACACGTGCACGCCGAACCCGGTGCTGTCGGGCAACGAGGGAATGGATTGCGCGGAGAGCGAGGCCGCCATCAGCATCGCACCGCCAACACCCACGCACCACACACGACGCATTCTGTCTCCTAGCCTCGAGGACTGTATCTCCCGGGCATCAACCGGATCTCCGTCACATCGACGCGCGGGGCCCTCGTCACTGCCCACAGCACCGCCTCCGCCACGTCCTCGGCGCGCATCATGTCGCGCCGCTTGGTGAACCCCGGCTTCGAGTCGGGGTCGATTTCGTCCCAGATCTCCGTGTCCACGGGACCGGGTGAGATGAGCGTCGCGCGCACGCCTGTGCCCGCGAGCTCCGCCTTGATCACGTCGTGCATGCCGCGCAATCCGTACTTGCTCGCCGCGTAGGCCGTCGAGCCCGGAAAGCCCACGTGATCGGACACCGAGCCGATGGTCACGAGGTGGCCGCTGCCCTTCTTCTTGAGGTGCGGCACGAGCGCACGGGCCAGCAGGAACGGCCCGGTGAGATTCACGGCGATGGTGTTCGCGAAATCGGCGAGTGTGGTGTCTTCGATGGGCCGCACGAAAAAGACGCCGGCGTTGTTGACCACGATGTCCGGCACGCCCACATCGCGCAGCACGCGGGCGACGGCTCCGTCCACCGAGCCCGCGTCCGCCAAGTCGCACGGAATGTCGGTCTGCCGCTCGGCAGAGCCCTCGACCAGCGAGCGGGCCAAGCGGACGACGTGGGCGCCCGCGGCGCGCAGCTCGTCGGCCACGGCGAGCCCGATGCCGCGCGACGCGCCCGTGACGATCGCGACCTTGCCCGCGAGCGCCGGCGCACTCACGGCAGCGAGTACCCGCCGTGCACCAAGCGGAAGAACTCGTCGCGCGTCTTGGCGTCTTCCCGGAACGCCCCGCGCAGGCCGGAGGTCACCGTCTTCGAGTTTTGCTTCTCGACCCCGCGCATCATCATGCAGAGGTGATACGCTTCGACCACCACGCCGACGCCGTGCGGCTGCAGCACGCGCATCAGGGCGTCCGCGATCTGATCGGTGAGGCGCTCCTGCACCTGGAGGCGGCGGGCGAATACTTCGACCACGCGCGGAATCTTCGACAGACCCACGATCTTGCCGTTGGGCAGGTAGGCGACGTGGGCCCGGCCGAAGAACGGCAGCATGTGGTGCTCGCACAGCGAATAGATCTCGATGTCGCGCACGCAAATCATGTTCTCGTGCTTCTCGTGGAAGATCGCGTCGCCGATCACGTCTTCCACCTGCATGTGATAGCCGCGCGTCAGCCACTTGAGCGACGCCTCCACCCGCGCCGGCGTCTCGCGCAGCCCCTCGCGTTTGGGGTCCTCGCCCAGCTGCTCGAGTATTTCGTGCACCAGCCGCTCGAACGGAATGCGCACCACGGTGGGCTCGGTGTGCGATTCGTGAAAGCTGTGCTGGCTGGCGGACTTCATCTGATCACGGGCCATGGCTCACTTTCCTTCGTAGTCCACGTAGTTACGCTCTGTCTCCCACAACCGGATGCGCGCCAGGCGGACCGGTTTGAGCGCGGGCTCGAGCGCGCGCCAGCAGACGACGGCGATGTTCTCGGCGGTCGGATTGAGGTCGCGGAACCAGGGCACGTCGAGATTGAGATTCCTGTGATCGAGGTGGCGCAACAAGCACTCGGTCACCACGTCCTTCAGGCGTGCGATGTCCAGCACGTAGCCCGTTTGGGGATCGATTTCGCCCTCGACCGACACGTCGAGGTTGTAGTTGTGTCCGTGGAAGTTGGGGTTATTGCACACGCCGAACACGCGCTCGTTCTGCTCGGGCGTGAACGCCGGATTCCACAGGCGGTGCGCCGCGTTGAAGTGCATGCGGCGCGTGACGGTGCAGCGGGCCATCGCTTGTCGCTCCTCGCAGCCGAGACTATCTTCGGCGACCGTGCGTCTAAAGCTAGTCGCCTCCCTGTCGGCAGCGGGAGGCTCCGCGGCGTCCGCCCTGTGGACGTTCCCCAGCATCCTCGCGTCGGCGTTTCTCGTGGCCTGGGGGGCGGAAGCGGCGCAGTTCCTCATCTCGCAGGGCGTGGCCCTCGCCCTGCTCGCGTGGCTGCAGACGCTCCCCGAATTCGCGGTCGAGGCGGTGATCGCGTGGGAAGCGGGCAAGGACCCGAGCCGCACGCATCTCGCCATCGCCAATCTCACCGGCGCCATCCGCCTGCTGCTGGGGCTCGGCTGGCCGATGATCTACTTCGTGTTCGCCTTCTACGGCCGCCACAAGGCCGAGCGGCGCTTTCCCGCGATCCATCTGGACAAAGAACACGCGGTCGAAGTAGTGGGCCTGGTGCCGCCGCTCATGTACTTCGTGTTCATCTTGCTCAAGGGCCGCATCAGCTGGATCGACGCCGTCGTCCTGCTCCTCCTGTACGCCGCGTACCTGTGGGTGCTCTTCAAGAATCCGCCGCACGCCGCCGAAAAGGTGCACGAAGCGCCGGCCGTCTCGCGTTGGGCGTACAACCAGCCCGGGTGGCGGCGGCCGGCGGCGATCGCCGGGCTGTTCCTGGTGGGCGGCGCGCTGCTCTATCTCACGGCGCATCCGTTCCTCGAGTCGATGCTCGCGGTGGCCGCAACGCTGGGCGTGAGTCAATTCGTGTTCGTGCAGTGGGTGGCGCCGTTCCTGTCCGAGTTTCCCGAGAAACTGTCGGCGTTCTACTGGGCGCGGCGCGTGAGCCACGCGCCGATGGCGCTGATGAACATGGTCTCGTCCAACGTAAACCAGTGGACGGTGCTCGCGGCGATGATTCCGCTGGTGTACGGCTACTCGCACTGGCGGCACAGCGGCGCGTTCATCCCGTTTCAGTTCGACGCCGGCCAGCAGCTCGAGATCGTGCTCACGCTGTTGCAGAGCGCCCTGGCCCTGGTGATTCTCGCCAAGATGCGCTTCACCTGGATCGACGCGGCGGGCATCTTCGTGTTGTGGGCAGTGCAGTTCTTCGTGCCGCACTGGCGCGTGCAGATCGCGATCTGCTATGCGGCGTGGTTCGTCGTGCTGCTCGGAGGGTACGTCGTGCGGGCGCAATTGCCGCCGGCGCTGGTCGAGTTCGCCCGCATCGTGCGGGCGCCGAGGCCGAACGCACGATCGGCCGGCGCCGCTTGACGCGGACCGGCCGACCGGCAAGACTGAACGGGGAGTATTATTGAAGCCCGAAAGAAATTACTGGTCCCTCACTGCGGCGTCTGTCTTCCCCAATCGAGGGGGCCTGACATCGGCCACCGTATCTGGGTCCATATCCGAGCCTGTTGGCTCAATAATATGTTCCCCGTTCAACTCGTAACTTACTCGCTCACGACACGACGTCAAGGAACACCATGAAGCCCAACGTGACGTTGATCACCGCGGTGGCATGCAGCACCGCTTGGCTCATCCTGCTCGCCACGCTGCCCGAAGTTCCCGGGGCGGTCAACCTGCTGTACGCGCTCGCGATGGTGCTGTACGCGCGCCGGGCGATGGTGGGCGCGCCGAGCTTCCGGTCGTAGCGCTGGCGGCCCACTTCCCCCGGACATAAGTTCGCCCCATGCTCGCACTCACCCGGTGGAATGCCGAAGGCGGCATTCCGCAATTGTCGGAGTTGCGCCGCCGCCTGAGTAACGAAGGCATGGTGACCGTGGGGAACGACGTCCTCGACCTCGGCCCGGGGGACCGGCTCGACGTGGCGGCCGGCGCCGAGCACTCGGTCGAGGTGGTGGGGCTCGCGCCCGCGGTGTACGTCACCGGTACCACCGAGCGCTCGCTGGCGCCTGCCGGCACGCGGTAATTCCCTCATGCCCGACTGGATCTGGATTCAGAACGTCATCTTCCCGATCCTGGGCATGGCGATGGGGACGTTCTTCGGTTGGACCATCCTCAAGATGATCAACCGGCATTTCGAGCGGCGCGCGGAAGAGCGGCGCCTCACCTTGGGGGGCGCGGGTCCGGCCGAGGAGACGCAGGCGCAGATCGACGCGCTGCGAGAGCAAGTCGAGGCGCTCGCGGAACGCCTCGACTTCAACGAGCGCCTGCTCGCCCAGCAGAACGACCGGGCGCGCCTGCCGCGCGCCTGATCAGCGCGCTCGTTACAGCCAGACCAGGACCAACACACCCCACACCAACGTCAGCAACGTCACGGGCACGCCCACACGGGCGTATTCCCCGAAGCCGATCCGCACGCCCCGCCGTTCCGCCCGCTCCGCCACGATCAGATTCGCCATCGAGCCGATGAGCAGCAGGTTGCCTGCAAACGTCGAGCTCATCGCCACGATGCGCCACATCAGGTCGGGGTGCGGCAGCGTAGGCACCGTGCCGCGCCACAGCAACACCGCCGGCACGTTGGAAATCAGATTCGAGAGCACCGTCATCACGCCACTCGCGCCCGCCGCGAGACCGAGGGGCGAGGCTCCGGCCATGAGGCCGAGCGCGCGGTGGTCGAGCCACGCGACGGCGCCCGTCTGCTCGAACCCCCGCATCACCACGAACAACGACGCGAAGAACAGCAGCAGCGACCAGTCCACCCGGTCGATGGCGTAGGCAGGGTCGCGCTGGGCGATGGCCACCATGCCCGCCCCTGCCGCGATCGCCACGAGCGGCAGCGAGCCGCCCACGAGCCAGCCCACCACCGCCACGGCGAACATGGTCAGGCCCTTGGTCACGAGCGGCGCGTCCAGCGCCACGGGCACGGTTTCGAGGCGTTCGCGGAAGGGCTCCGCCAGCTCGGCGCGGAAGGCCCAGCGGAGATAGCCGTACGTGAGCGCCAGGCCGCCCGCACCTACGGGCAGCATGCGCACCAGGAATCCACCGAATGTGGCGTGACTCCAAATGCCCACCAGCATGTTCTGGGGATTCCCCGTGACCGAAAGCACCGAGCCGACGTTGGCGCCCATGGCGAGGCCGATCAGGTACGGCGTGGGTCGCACGCGCAGCGGCCCCAGCGCGGCGAGCAGCACCGGCGTCACCACGAGGCAGATCGTGTCGTTGACGAACAGCGCCGAGAGCAGCCCGCCGCCTACCACCACGCCGAAGAGCAGACGCTCGGGTGTGCCGGCGCGGCGGATCACCCAGTCGGCGGCCCACTCGAAGAACTTCCCCACCTCGAGGTAACCCACGATCAGCATGAGGCCGAGCAGGAAGACCAGCACGTCGAAATCGACCGCGCGGTAGGCGTCGTCCAGAGACAGCACGCCGAACGCCACCATGGCCACCGCACCGAGCAGGCTCGCGGCGGGGCGGTTGAGCTGGATGCCGGGCAGGCGCTGCACGGCGATCAGCAGGTAGGTGATCGCGAAGATGACGAGGCCCGCGGTCACCTCAGATTTCCCAGTTGGAGAACAGCACGCCCTCGGTCGGTGGGCGCTCGGCGTGACCCTCATAGTGCAGTCGCAGGTCGGTCCAGCGGACGCGGTAACCGCGGGCGATGAGCCGGCGGAAGGCATCCTCGTAGCGTGTCTGGCAGCGCAACGACACGCGCCGGATGCCGAGCTGCGCGGCCGATGCCTCGGTGGCGCTGACGGCCGCTTCGAACGCGCGTGCGTCGCGGGCGGCGAGCTTCAACACGCGCACTTCGTCGCGCGGGCGTCCTTCGGCGAGCGGCGCCGCGTGCCACAACACCATCGCCTCGATACCCGCCGGTCCGGTCACCACCGTCGTGTCGCCCAGACCCAGCTCCGCGGTCAACAGGACTTCGCGCGTGAAGTCGTACCCCGGGGCGAGCCCCGTCACCACCGCGCCCGCCGCCGCGACGAGCGCGGGCTGATCTGGAGCGGCGAGCTGCGACAGGAGCTGGGGCGCCCGGTGGCCGCGCGTGCCGATCTCGTTCGTGAGGGTCACGGTGAGGTGCCCCGGCGTGAAGCCGAGCCGCGCATAGAAGCCGATGTTCTCGACCGTGCGCGGCATGGTCTCGAGACCGAGCGTGGTGACGCCCTGGTCGAGCAGCCAGTCCACGGCCGTCCGCACCACGGTCTTGCCGACGCCCGTCCCCTGGCGGTCGGTGCGCACGGCGAGCGGGCCCATCCAGCCTTCGGTGCCGGAGCGGTGGGCCACGTTGAATGCGGCGACGTCACCGTCCTCGTCGCGCCAGACCATGGCGCCGTCCCCCGCGCCCAGCAGCGCGTAGCGCCACACCAGCGGATTGAGATAGGGCACCCGCACGCCGGACATCCCGTCGCGCCGGTAGCGCTCGGTGAACGCCTCCGCGAACACGCGGTTCAGCGCCTCGATGTCGCGCTCTTCGGGCCGCGTGGGGCCCGTGACCTGGCGCTCAGGCAGCCACGCCCGCATCGGCCGATCCCAGGGTGGAGGTTTCGTCGCGCACCACGCTCGTGCCGCGGCCCGCGTCGTACTCTACCCGGATCACGCGGTCGAGCCCCTCGCGCACCTGTTCGATGTGCGTGATGAGGATGACCTGCGGGAACCGGTCCCCCAGCCGCCGCAGCAGGCTCACCACGTGCTGGCGGCGCGCGTCGTCCAGCGAGCCGAAGATCTCGTCCAGCACGAGCAGCGACAGCGGCTGGCCCGCCCGCTCCGCGATCATCTGCGAAATTGCGAGCCGCAGCACGAGGTTGGCGAGGTCCTCTTCGCCGCCCGAAATCACGGGCTTGGGTAGGCCGTCGTCCACAATCGACAGCTCGTAATCCTCGGTGAGATCGAGCGTGTCGTAACGGCCGTCGGTGAGATCGGCGAGGAAGCCGGAGGCGATCTCGGAGATCTCCGGACGCATCTCCGTGTTCAGGTCGGTCCGCAGGTCGCCCATGGCGCGATCCAGCTCGTTATGCAGGCGGTGGCGCAGCCGCAGGTCGGCGATGAGCCGCTCCTTCTCCGCCCGCTCGGCCTGGCGCGCGCCCGCCCGCTCCAGATCCTCCTCGGCGCGCGTCAACTCACCACGCTGCTCCACCACGGCCAGCTGCGCTTCGCGCAGCGCGCCCTCCGCGTCGGCGAAGCGCTTGCGCGCCGCCTCGAATTCCGCCGCCGCGAATCCCTCCGCCGCCACCACCTCCGCCAGCTGCTTGGCCCGGGTCTCGCGTCCCGACAACGCGCGCTCGGCGTGCTGAATCTCCGTGCCCAGCGCCTCGGCGCGCCGGGCCCGCTCCTCTAGGGTCGCCCCTTCGAGACGCAGCGGCTCGAGCCGCGCGAACTCGGCGCGCAGGCCCTCGTGGCGCGCCGCGTCGTAGCCCGAGGCCCGGCCCGCCAGGCGCCGCTCCAGCTCCGCCGCGCGCGCCCAGCCCCCGTCCAGCTCGGCGGCCGCGCGCCGCCGCTCCTCGGCCTGCGCCTTGAGCTGGCCGGCCCGCGCGCTCGCCTGCTGCGCGCGGGCGCGAATGCCGTCGCGCTCCGCTTCGGCTGCCGTTACCGCCTCGGGCGCACGGGCCAACTGCTCGATGCGACCGCGGAAATACTTGCCGTCGTCCACGATCTGCTGCAGCTGGCGGTCCAGCACCGCCAGCACGTCGGCGTGCTCACGGCCCAGCGGACGGTGGCACGTGGGACACTCGCCCTCCGGCCCGAGCTGCGCGATGCGGTCACGCTGCTCCTTGAATTCCTCATGCTGCTTGAGCAGCTCCGCCCGCCGCGCCGTGGCGTACTCCTGCTCGCGCACCCAGGTCGCGTGCTCCTGCTGCAACGCGTCGTCCGCCCCGCGCAGGCGCTCGTCCAGATCCTTCGCGTCGCGCTCGGCCGCGGGCAGCGCCTCCACCGCGGGCGCGAGATCCGCCAGCCGCCGCTCCAGTCCATCGATCAGGCGCTGCAGCTCGTCCAGCTTCGCCTGCTCCTCGCGCCGTGCCGCCTCCTCACCCTGCAGCCGCTCCAGCTCGCCCAGCTCGCGCCGGATGCGCTCCACCGGCTCGAGCTGCGGCGCCAGGCGCGCCAGCTCGTCGCGGGCGTGCTTGGCTTCCGCCAGCTCGCGGTCGATGCGCTGGAACTCCTGCCGCGAGGTCTCCACCGCCTGCTCCGCCATCCGCAGCTCGCCGTCGAGCGACAGCAGGCGCTCGCGCCGCGCCACCCACTCCTGCCAGCGCGGCTGCTCCTGGTCGAACGCCGTCTGCGCCTCGCGCCGCGCCGCCTCGGCACGCCGCGCTGTGTCGCGCGCCTGCGTGATGCGCTGCTCGGCCGCGCGACGCTCCTCCTCGAGCACGGCGCGGTCGGGCAGCGCCTGCTCCAATCCCTTCAGCTCGTCGGCGATCGAATTGCGGCGCGCGCGGATCTCCTCCTGCGCCAGCTCCAGCCGCTCATAGCCGAGCACGCGCGCCAGGAAGCGGCGGCGCTCGCTGGGCCCGAACTTCGCCATCACCGTGAGATCCTTCTGTCCGGTGAAATAGGTGTTGAAGAACTCCTCGCGCGTCATCCGCAGGACGCGCTCGAGACGCTCGCTCACGTCCTTCTGCGCGTTGGCCACGAGCTGGTGGTCCTCGTACAGCTCAGCCTTGTACAGTCCGCGAATCACGCTGTATTCGTGGTGCCCCAGCTGGAACACGAGCTCGACCTCGACCGACGAGCGCGGCTTGGCGCGCAGGTTGCGCACCGAGTCCTTGTCGCCGCGCGCCGCCGGCGTGCCGTAGATCGCCCAGGCGATCGCCTCGAGCAGCGTCGATTTGCCGGAGCCATTCGGCCCGATGATGCCCACGAGCCCGGGCGCCTCGCCGAAGTCAATCTCGGTGTCGGCGTGCTGGCGGAAGTTGTGGAGCCGCAGCTTGAGCAGCCGCATCAGCCGCGCTCCTCCGCGGCGGCGCCGGCGCGCTCCACGTACTCGACGCCCAGCCGCACGAATTCCTCGCGCGGCAGCTCGGCGTCGAGCAGGCGCCGCTCCAGGAAGCCGCGCACCACTTCGGGAAGCGTGTGGCGCTTCCCCGGACCGCCGACCGCCACCGTGCGCTGCTCCGCGGGCCGGCGCAGGTCGAGCAGGAAGTTGAGCGCGCGAGCCTTGTAGCCGCGCACGGCCGCGTGGTCCAGGTCGCGGGCGGTGGCGCGGGCGACGTCCTGCACCACGAGCCGCACCACCTGATCGTCGATGGGCGGCTTGGCCGCCGCCACCCGCTCGGCGATGCGCGCGTCGATTTCCTTGGGGCCCAAGCCGCGGGCATCGAGCGCCGGCAAATCGACGAACCGCCGCGCCGGCGCCACCGGTCGGAACGACACGCGCGCCCCCGGCAGATCCACCAGCAGATAGCCCTTCCCCGGCCGTCTGGCGTGCGCTTCGTCGCGCAGCTCGCCCCAGGGGTTGGTGCTCACGTACTCGAGCGCGCCCGGATACCACACGTTGGCCGCGACCTCGTGCGCCACGTGGTAGTGGCCGAGGGCGACGTAATCCCACTGCGCGGCCCCGAGATCGGCGCGGCTCAGCACGGCCCCGCCGTATTCCGCGATGGTCGGATCGGTGCCGATCACCCCTTCCACCTCGCCGTGCAGCAACAGGATGTTGATCGCCGCGCCGCGCTCGGGCCGCAGCGCGGGCCGCTCCGGCTGGGCCAGGGCCTGGTGCGGCACCGCAAGCACCGCGCAATCGAGCTTGGGGAAGACGAGCCGCCGCGCCCCGTCCACCACCACCTCCACCCCCAACGCCTCGTACAGCCGGAGGATCGTGCCGGTCTCGCTCGAGCGCGGCGTGTCGTGGTTGCCCGCGATCATCACGACCGGTGTGTCCGGCAACCCCACGCGCACGCGCTGCAGCTGCTGGAACAGGTGGAGGATCGCGGGATTGGTGGGCCGGACGGAGTGGAACACGTCGCCCGCGATCACGATCAGATCGGGCTGCTGCGCCAGCAGGTCGTCCACGGCGCGGCGGAACGCGTCGGCCACGTCCGCCTCGCGCTGGTTGGTGCCGCGCGGCGTCAACCGGTCGAACTGCCGGAAGCCGAGGTGCAGGTCGGCGAGGTGGGCGAGCTTCATCCGGTCAGGGGCCCGCCCGCCTCATGGTGACGTGCATGTCGTACGCCATGGCGATCGGCGTCTTGAGTGTGGGGATGGTCAACTCTACCCGCATGGTGGCGTCCATCTTCCCACTCGCCAGCGCGCCCTGCGTGAGCGAGAATGTTTCTTCGCCGGTGGCCGATCCCGTCAGTTTCCCTTGCAGCTGGAGTCCCTCGATCCGCAGCGGCAGCGGTGTATCGGGAAATTTCGTCGCGATGCCGATGACGACGGTCGTGTCGGCGCCGTTCACCAGGATGTCTTTCACGGTCAGCTCGTACTGCACCTGCACCGGGTCGGCGCCCGTCAGGCCGGGAAGGGAGAATTCATCGGCGGCGCGCCACGTGTCGCCTTTGCCGAGCGGATCGTGCGGCAGCGGGAAGTCGAAAGAGTGGGCAGCGCTTTTCAGGGCTGTGGGAGCATCCTGGTCGTGCCCGCTCACGGCCGTGGGATCGTTCACCTGCTCCTTGATCGGAATCATCCGGTCGTCGTACACCACGTCGAAACTCATCGCCTTGATCCGTGCCACGCGGGTGGCCAGCGTGCTCTCGGCGCGTGCCGCGAGCTCCTGCTGCGGCGATGTCACGGCGAGCGTGTCGATCGTCCACGTGACCCCCGTGCCGCCGTCCCGCGGCCCGCCGATCGCCTCGCTGAACTGGCCGGCCACCGACGCCTCGCCCACCGGCAGCGACGCGGACCCCGCGCCGCCCGACAGACTGCCTTTCATGTCCTCCTGCAGCGCGAAGCGATAGGTGGCGGCCTTGGGGTGAAACCGCATCAACACCTTGGGGCTGCCGCATCCCACGAGCGGCACCACACACGCGAGCAGTACAACCGGGCGGCTGAACGGCACGGGACGGCTCCTTTCCTTAATACGGCTCCTCCGAGATCGGCTTGAGCGGCGGCACGCCGCGGCGCTCTCGCGGCACGTCGGGCGCCACGCGGCTGCCCAGCGCTTTGCGGAAATAGGCGAGCGGATCGGCGGGCCGGGCGCGGCGCGTGGCGGCGAGCGCGCGGCGCACGTCGTCCTCCGTGCGATCGGCCACCAGATCCTTCACCACGTTGGGCCGGATGGCGCGGTCGAGCCGCACCAGCTGCCGCGCCACCGCGTCCGGGAACGGCAGATCCGGCGTGAGCGGAAACCGCTCCATGCCGTCCCGGCCGCGTAGCACCGCGGGCCGCGGAAACCGCACGAAAATGGGCTGCGTGAAGTGCGGGTGCCGCACC
Source organism: Gemmatimonadota bacterium (assembly GCA_041487875.1). Classification (GTDB taxonomy): domain Bacteria; phylum Gemmatimonadota; class Gemmatimonadetes; order Gemmatimonadales; family GWC2-71-9; genus DATLWA01. The sequence continues at coordinate 57,708 of JBGPOE010000009.1, forward strand.
ATCAGCTCTCCCACGGGCAGGGTCGCCAGCTTGATCTTGGTCGCGGGCGACAGCACCTGATATCCCGGCGTGGCGAGCTCGTCCATGTCCATCCGGCCGAACACCTGCGTCGCGGCATTGCCCACGACGCGGCGGTGCACCTGGGAGCGGAACTGCTCCGCCCCGAATAGTACCAGCCCCAGGTAGCGGCCCCGCTCCGAAATGTCGAGCAGCATCTTCCTGACGTACGTGTCGGGCCCGTCGCCCGGCGCGTACTTGTTGAGCTCGTCCACGAACACCACGACGGCATCGACGCCCAAATCGCGCCGCTCCAGGTGCTCGCGCAGCTTCGACACCACCCGGGCAAACACCAGGTCCTGGCCCAGCGGATCGACGTTGGCGATGTCGATGACGTAGACCGCCCGGTCCTCCAGCTGGCCCCACGGCAGGTCGTTGGACGGGCCGTCGTCGGTGACGAGCCCTTTGCAGCGGGTGGACACGTTGGACAGGCGGTTGCGGACTTTGCGGATCGTGGCGATGTGGTGCGTACGCCAGCTGTCGCTGCCCCGGCCGTGCAGCTCCAGCCCGTCGAAGATGGCGCGGAACAGCGCCTCCAGGTCCGCGAACGTCTGCACGCGGTGGCGGCCCACCAAGGGATCATCGAAGTCCTTGTTCAGCACGCGGTCGGCCAGGAAGTCGATGAACGCGTCGGCTTTGGCGTCGATGTCGTCGCGGTTCAAGAGCACTTCGGCGAAATCGAGCACCTCACCCAGACCCCAGACCAGCGGCTCCACGTCCGCCACCAAGTCGGGGTGCGTGCGCAACGTATTGAGATTCACGCCGTCGGCCTTGAGCGGCGCGTAGTAGCGGACCTTCTCGAACGGCCCGGCGGCGACGCCCAGGCGCGCGTAGCGGCGGCGGTCTTCCTCATCCAGTGCCCCCGCCTGATCGAGAAAGCACAGATCCGAGCCCTTCACGTTGAAGCACACCGCTGCGACTTTGCCGCGGTGCGTCGGAAAATGCTGAAAAATGGACGCGAGGAGGAATTCGACCGCGCTGGTCTTGGTGGCGAGCCCCGACACGCCCGAGATGTTCAGGTGCGCGGCTTCCGGGCCGAGCAGGAAGTCGGCGTCCAAGTACACCGGCGACTCGAGCCCGCCGGACGTGTAGAGCCCCATGGGAATCGCGGTGGGCTGTGCACCCTGGAGGTAGGCGTCCATCCGCAACGCTCGGGCGATGTCGGCGTCATTCGCCACGAACACCCGCGCGATCGGCACCGGTTGCAGCGGCTCCTCGGGATCCTGGCGCAGCACCGCGGCGGTCCACAGGCGGATCTCCTGGCGTACCGTCGGCGCGTCGGCGGCGCGCGCGGGATCGCCTTCCGCGCCCACCACGTCGTGCAGGGGCGTGGCCAGATCGGAGTAGGCGAAGCCGTCGGTGACGACGCCGTACACCACTCGCCCGCCTTGCTCCCCGCTCCCAGCGCCTTCGACCTTGACGATCGCCCCGATGCCGACGGTCGTCTCGTTCGCCGTCCAAAAATGGAATTGGTGCGGCGTGGCGGGTTTCAGCTCGGTCGCGACGACGCGGCCGATGGGGATGGGGGCGGCGTCCGGCTTCTGAATCATGAGCCCGTGCGCGGCAGACGGGACGCGGGTGCCGGGAGCAGGTCTCTCGGCGCGCGCGACCGCAGGTACGTCTCCACGTCATGTATAGGATACAGCAAGCGGTCGAAGCGCGCGTCGGGCGTCGAGACCGGCGCGCGCTCACGCACCAGCCACGCGCTGATCGCCCCGGCGGCGACGAGCGTGGCGGCGTGGGCGCGGGCTTCGATGCGTACCAGGCCGTACAGCAAATCGTTCCCCTCCCACGGCCACAGTCGCAGATACCACGAGTAGACCGGCTGATGCTGATGCGACTGCGGCAGGAACACGCTGGTGCGGTGGGCCGCGGGCAACGTCAGCGCGCGCTCGAGGTCCGCGCCGGTGAAATACTGCGTGCCGTGGCTCTTGATCACGCCCAACGCGCGCGGGTGTTCGGCCAACACCTGCGAGTCGGACAGCAAGCCGTCCACCACCAGCCACTCGGCGGGCCCGAGGCACGCGATGCACGCCTCAGCCAGCTCCCGCTCCACTGCTTCGCGCGCCCGGTCCACGCGCACGCGCGCGGCGCGCAGGAAGCGACTGGGCTGGCCCAGGTCGCTCGCCGGCAAGTCCACCACGTCCACGCCGCTCCGCTCCAACTCCCGCCGCGCCGCGGCGGGGAGGGCGGCCACGTGCGTGATCGCGAGTTCGCGCGAGCGCTCGGCAGCGGTCCGCAGCCGCCGGTCGGCGCCGCGCCGGCGCACGGCGGCCGCCACGTGGGCCCGCACCACCGGCGTGGCCCCGGCGTGCCCGACGACCTTCCAGTGCTGGATGCCGTCGAGGAAGCACACCGCCGCCGGCGTAATCGCGCCGTCGGGCAGCGCGTGGGCGCGCAGCACGTCCCCTTCCACCAGCTCGGCCGGCACCACGTCTTCGTCCGGCCGCCCCAGACTGGCCTCGGGAACGTACGATGCCGGCACCACGCCCGCGGCCACGATGGCGTCCACCCAGGAGCGCGGCATCACGAGGCCACTTTCACGCCCACCACCACGCCGTCGCGGATGGGAACCACCGCCGCGACTACGCGCGGGTCGGTGGCGGCCAGGCGGTTGAACTCCCGCACGCCCACGGCGCCGCCCGAGCGATCCGCCGGATCGACCACGGCGCCGTTGTAGAACGCGTTGTCGCACAGCAGCAAGCCGCCCCTGCGCAGCAGGCGCACCGCCCACTCGAAGTACTGGGGCAGCGGCTCCTTGTCGGCATCGAGAAACACGGCGTCGAAGCCCGGCTCGAGCGTGGGCAACACTTCGAGCGCGGCACCTTCGATCAGCCGCACGCGGTCGGCGACGCCCGCTTCGACGTACGCCCGGCGGGCCAGCGACGCATGGCGCGGATCTTTTTCGATGGTGACGAGCGAGCCGTGCGGCGGCAGCGCCCGTGCCAGCCACACCCCGCTGTAGCCGCCGAGCGCGCCGACCTCCAGCACGCGCGCCGCGCCCGCGGCGCGCAGCAGCACGTGCAGCAGCTTTCCCTCGGCGGGAGAGATGTGAATGAGCGGCAGGTCGGCGGTGGCGTGGCGCGCGCGGATGGCGGCCAGAGCGGCGTCTTCGGCGGCGAACAGCTCGGTGATGTAGCGCTCGAGCCGCTCGTCCACGTTCAGGTGGTGGCCTCGACGTTGGGGAACGGCGGTACTTCCAGCAGCCACAACCCGGCGAGCCGCGACTGCTTGTCCACTTCGACCAGCAGGTGGTCGGCGATACGCGCGACCGTCACCGGGCGCTGGCGGCCGACGCGGATGTGAAACACCGACTCTTTGGCGTTCTTCTCGACCGTGAGCGGCGTGTCCACTTCCACCGCGGCGATATCGGGCTGAGACTGTCGCGTGGGGAACACGACGCGCGCGTCCTTCACCGCGTCGGGCGCGGGCAGCTCGTTCACGGTGCGCACGTCGTCGGGCCAACTGACGACCTCCACACCGCGCAACGCCCCGCTCGCGACATCGAGCAGCACGAACGAGCCGTCGGCCCCCTCGAGATCGACGCTACCGTTCATGCCCGATCCCTTGGCCACACCCTTGCAGCTCGCGACGAGGATGTCGGTCTCGGGATCCCACTTGTAGCTCACCTTGGGCAGCTTGCCGTCGAGTGGCTCGATGCGCGCTTCGAAATGCATTGCGGCCAACACCTTCCAGCTATCGTGGAGGGCGGGTAATATAGGCCGACCCTCCAAGTGGAGCTAGGACGATGGATCGGCGGGAGTTTGTCGCAGCGAGCGGGGCCGCCCTGGCGACGGCGGCAGGTGCGCGGCGCCACGGGGCGACCACCCCCCCGATTCCGTCCTTCCGTCCTGCCGTCGCCTTGCAGGAGCCGACCTTCTCCCCCGCCGTCTTCACGGCACGCATCGAGAGGGCGCGCGCCGCCACGGCCGGAGCCAAGCTGGACCTGCTCGTCGCCACGCCGTCCACCAACTACGAATACCTCACGGGTTACAACCCCGAGCGCAGCGAGCGCCTCATCGCGCTGTTCCTGCCGCTCAAGGGCGATCCGATCATCGTCTGCCCCGCCTTCGAGGTGGAACGGCTGAAGCAGCACAGCGTGCCCGCCGACTTGCGGCCCTGGGAGGAGCAGAAGGATCCGTACGACGTGGTGCACGGCGTCGCTCGGGACCTGAAGCCCCCACACCGCCGCGGCGAGGCGGGGCTCGAGCCCACCACGACCTACGAGACCGTGTTGCGGCTCGACGACGCGATGGACAACTGGCGCTTCCACACGGCGGAGCCGCTGTTCCGCGAGCTGCGCATCGTCAAGGCGCCGGAAGAAGTCGTGATGATCCGGCGCGCCGTGGCGATCATCGAAGACGCCATCGCCGCCACGTTCGCCCAGCTCGCCGTCGGCATGACCGAGCGCGATGTGGCGGGCCTGCTCGCAGCGGAGGTGTCGAAGCGCGGCTCATCGGGCGGCGGCCTGGTGCAATTCGGGCCGTCCAGCGCCCTGCCCCACGGCGGCCCCGCCGCTGCGGCCCTGGCACGCGAAACGGTTGTGTTGATCGATGCCGGCGCCCGCGTGTCGGGTTACACATCCGACATCACCCGTACCATCTGGTGGGGTGACACGCCGTCGGATGAGTTCAAGCGGGTATTCAACACGGTGCACGACGCGCAGACCGCCGCGATGCAGCTCGGCAGGCCGCTCGTGACCCGCTGTCAGGAGATGGACCGCGCCGCCCGCCAGGTGATCACGAGCGCCGGATTCGGCCAGTTCTTCACCCATCGCCTGGGGCACGGCCTCGGCATGGACGGGCACGAGGCGCCCTACCTGGTGGAGGGCAACGACACGCGCCTCGAGCCCGGGATGGTATTCACCATCGAGCCCGGGATTTATCAGCTGGGCAAGTTCGGCGTGCGGATCGAAGATGACTGCGTGATGACCGACGGCGGCGTGGAGGTGCTGAGCCACCGGCCGGCGAAGTTCTAGTCCGCGAGTTTTCCCGCGAACGCGACGATCCGATCCAGCGCCCGGACGATGTCGGGCGTGGCCGCCGCGTAGGACAACCGCACCCAGCGATCGTCGCCGAACGCCGCGCCCGGCACCAGCGCCACGCCCTGCTCCTGCACGAGCCGGGTGCAGAAGTCGGTCCCGCCGATCTTGCCGAACGAGTCCACCCGGAAGAAGAAGTAGAACGCGCCCAGGGGATCGACGAATTCCACGCCCGGCAGGTCCTTGCGGAAGCGCGCCACCACCATGTCGCGGCGGCGGCGGAACTCGGCCACCATCTTGGCCACGTCCGCTTCGACGCGGTCGTCGCCCAGGGCCGCGGCGGCGGCCCACTGCGCCGGGTGATTGGCGCCGGTGGTCGTATGTGATTGCAGGGCGGCCATCGCCTTCACCACCGGCGCGGGCGCCAGCGCCAGGCCGATGCGCCAGCCCGTCATCGCGTACGCCTTGCTCACCCCGTAGATCAGCACCACGCGCTCCAGCAGCTCGTCGGGCAAATCGAGGAACGACGGCGCCGGGCCGTCGCCGTAGTGAATGCGCCGGTAGATCTCGTCGGCGATCACCCACACCTTCTTCTGGTGCGCCCACTGCGCGATCGCCTTGATTTCCGCGTGCGTGTACACCGCGCCGGTGGGATTGCAGGGCGAGCACAGGATGAGGCCGGTGGCGGCGGGCAGCATGCGCTCCAGGTCGCGCACGCTCACCTTGAGGCTCCACTCGGGGTCGCCCGTGACGAGCACCGGCCGCGCGCGCGTCAGGTGCACGATCTGCGGGTACGACACCCACGCCGGCGACGGCACGGCCACCACGTCGCCCGGGCCAAACAGCGAGAAACACGCGTTGAAGACCGACTGCTTCGAGCCGTTGGACACGACGATGCGGTCGGCGTTGACGGGGCGGCCCCCCGAGAGCAGGGACAAATGCTTGGCGGCCGCGGCGCGCAGCTCGAGGATGCCCTCGTTCGGCGGATAGCGGGTCTTGCCGTCGCGGATCGCCCTGATGCCCGCCTCGGCCGGGATCGCGGGCGTGGGAAAATCGGGCTCGCCCGCGCCGAGATCGATCACGTCCTCTCCGGCGGCCCGGCGGCGCTTCGCTTCCTGCGAGATCGCGACCGTCGCGGACGCCTCGAGGTACTGCAAGTTGGCGGAGAGCCCGTCGCTCATGGCGCAACCATAGCTGCCCCCGGTCGCGGCGCGCAACGGTTGCCTTTTGGTCCCGGCGCGGGTAGCATGTCCTCCCTGCAGTCGCCCTTTGACAACCGAGGTTCGTGTGATGGGATCGAATGAGATGCGCGCCGCCCTGGAGCGTGGCCGGCGCGCGGTGCTGGTGCGGCCGCCGGCGGTGGAGCACGCCGCCGACGTGTGGGAGTTGCTGCCCCAGCGCGTCTTGATCGTCTGCCCCGACCGTGCCACCGCCATCCGGTTTGCGGAGACGGCGCCCGCGGACCGCCGCGTCGATGCCATCACGAGCCTCGGTCGCGCCGCCCGCCTGCTCAAGGCCGGCGGCGCCGACGTCCTCGCCGGCGCCCTGCCGGACCTCACCGCCCTCATCGCCCAATCCGCGCTGAAGCTCGATGGGTTCGAGTTGATCGTGATCGCGTGGCCCGAGGGGCTCGTCGCCGACGATCCCGCCGCGCTCGACACCTTGCTCGCCGAGGCGAAAGACGCCGCCCGGTTGTTCCTCGCCTGGGACCCCACGCGGCTCAGCGCGGTGCTGGAACAGCACGCGCATCGCGCCCCGGTATTCGGCGACTTGCCGCTGGGCGAAAGCGGCCGGCCGCTCGGCCCCGTGGCCGCCGCGCGGTACGCGCTCGTGTCGCCCGAGCGCCGCGCCGCCGCCATGCGCGAAGTGACCGACGCGCTCGATCCCACCCCGTGCGTCGCCTGGCGCCGCGGCGCCGGACGACCTCCCGCGGGGACGGTTGCCGTGTGCCTCGATCTGCCCGATCGAGCGGAATTCACCGAGCTCGCCCGCGACACCGCGCCGGTCCTGCTCGCGACCGCCGCGCAATTGCCCTATCTCCGCACCCTCGCGGCGCCGCTCGAGCCGCTGCCCTTGCCCTGGGCCCTCGAGCGTGGCCGCGCCACTGCCGCCGAGCTGCGCACCCGGCTCGCCGAGCGCATCGCAGCGGGTGGCCTCGGCGCGGAGCTCGCCGTGCTCGAGCCGTTGTTCGACCGGTTCGATCCGGCGGAGGTCGCCGCCGCTGCGCTGGCGCTCGGTCGCGAGCCGGGACCCGGGCCGGGCCTCACGCCGGCCGCCGAGACCGCCAAACCCTGGGTCAAGGTCTGGGTTGGCGTGGGCCGGCGCGACCGCGTGGGTCCGAAGGATCTGGTGGGCGCGCTCGTGAAGGAAGTGCAGGTCGATCGGACGCAACTCGGCCGCATCGACGTATCGGAAGGCTTCTCGATCGTCGAAGTGGCGCCGGGCGCCGCCGAGCGGGTGATGGCAGGGCTGGGACGCGTGACGTTGCGCGGCAAGCGCGTGACGGCCCGGCTCGATCGCAGCGGAACGTAACCTCCCCCAACGCCGACGGGCCGCCCAGCGGGGCGGCCCGTGATCAGCATCCGAAACTTGTCTGCTTACTTCTTCATCACGTTGACGGCCATCTTCAACTGCTTGCCGGCGCGGAACGCCGGTGCGATGGACGCCTTGATTTGAATCACGCCGCCCGTCTTCGGGTTGCGTCCCATCCGCGCCGCGCGCTTACGGGCTTCGAAGTTGCCGAAGCCGGTGATCTGCACCTTCGCGCCACGCTTGAGCTCGCCGGCGATGATGCCCTTGTCATCAAACAGGGCCTCGATCGCGCGACCGGCATCGGCCTTGGACATCTTCGTCCGCATGGCCAGCGCCGCGGTCAGCTCCGCTTTGTTCACTGCGGTCTCCTTGTGAAGGGTCGATCCCAGAAAGCCAAGCCCTGCCGCCCCTTTTCTCGGGGGGGCCCCCGAAAACCCTCATAACACCGGCACTATTATGGGGTAACCCTCGAAAAAGCGCAAGTTTACTGGACTTTTGGGGGATTCACCCCCCCCGGCAGGTGCAAGGCGGCCAGGCGCCAGGCACAAGTGAAGTTTCCAGACGGCAAGTTGCAAGCGGTTGTCAGTGCCCCAGTTGCCGGAGCGCGCCGGCACCCACGGGCCGCTCCGTTTCTTGCGACCGCTGATAACTTGCCGTCTGGCAACTCCACTGGCGCCTGACCACTTCCGACTGGAGTCTCCTCTGTTTCACGGTACCCGCCCCGGCTGGATCGAGGTCATCTCCGGCGTGATGTTCTCCGGCAAGAGCGAGGAACTGATCCGGCGCGTCCGCCGCGCGGTGATCGCGCGGAAGACCGTCCAGGTCTTCAAGTCCCATCTCGACGCCCGCTACGCGGGGCTGTACAGCGTGACGTCTCATGATGGCATCTCGGTGGAAGCCGCTCCCATCGATTCGTCGGGCGAGATCATGCGCCAGATCCGGCCCGGCACCGAGGTCGTCGCGGTGGATGAAGCGCAGTTTCTGGACGACGCGATCGTGGACGTCGCCAACGCCCTCGCCGACGGCGGCGTGCGCGTGATTCTCGCCGGCACCGATGTCGACTTCCGCGGCCTGCCATTCGGCGCCATGCCCACGCTGATGTGCGTGGCCGAGGTAGTCGACAAGTTCCAGGCGATCTGCGTGGTGTGCGGCGGACCCGCGACCCGCAACCAGCGCCTCGTCAACGGCAAACCCGCGCCGTGGGACAGCCCCACGATCATGGTGGGCGGGCGCGAGTCCTACGAAGCGCGCTGCCGGCACTGTCATAAAGTCCCCAAGGCGGATGCTGATCAGACGGCACTGCTGTAACAGCGTTCTCCGTTATCCGTTGTCCGTGGCGTACGGCTCGGAAAACGGAAAACGGACGACTGAGAGCGCCTTTGCTTAACGTCGCCCTCACCGGCAACATCGCCGCCGGCAAGTCCACCGTGTCGGGATTGTTCCGGCGCTGGGGAGCCACGATCGTCGACGCCGACGCGCTGGCGCGCGAGGCCGAGGCGCCCGGGTCCGCCGTCCTGACGGCGATCGTGCGGCGTTTCGGCAAGGACGTGCTGGCGCCGGACGGCGCACTCGATCGCGCCGCCCTGCGCGGCAAGGTCATGGGCGACGACGCCGCGCTCTCAGGCCTCAACGCGATCGTCCATCCGGCGGTGCGTGCCCGCCGTGACGAGCTGCAGCAGGAAGCCCGGCGTCGTGGCGACCTGATGCTCGTCAACGACATTCCGCTGCTGTTCGAGGCGCTCGATCCCGCACAGTTCGACGTTGTGGTGCTGGTGGACGCGCCGCTCGCGGTGCGGCGCACGCGCCTGCGCGCACTGCGCGGGCTCGGCAACGATGAAGCGGACCGCATGCTCGCGGCGCAGATGCCGGCCGAGCGCAAGCGCGAGCGCAGCCACCACGTGATCGAAAACGACGGCGACCTGGCGCGGCTGGAAACGCGCGCGCGTGATGTGTTCGACGCGTTGCGCCGGCGCGCGGCGTCACAGGCCGCGGGCCGCCCGGGACGCGTCCTGCTGCTCGCGGCAGCCGATGCCACGGACGAAGCCGCGCCGCTCGACGCCATCGCGGCGCGCTACGCCGACGCGGACGCCGTGGTGCGGCGGGTCACGGGCAAGGCACCTGCGATTCGTAAGGCGCTGCAAGCCGAGGCGCCCGAGGTCCTGATCGCCACCGCCGCCGCGGCGGAAGGCGCGCGGGAAGGGTGGCTCGCCGCCGGCCGTCCCGGCGAGCTGTTGACGCTCGGCGGCGACCCCGACCCGCTCGCCGTGCGGCTCGACCTCCGGCCGTGGGGCCGCGAGCGCGCGTTGCTCGGCGCCGACGGCGCGAGCGGCCACGCGCCGCGCGACGACGTGTTCCCCATCGTCAACCCTTTGGCTTGACAGGGGTTGAGCGCGCCGGTAACCTTCGCCCCGACTTTCACAATCTCCGGCGCCCCGCCATGGCGAATATCCCGCAGGACCTGCGCTACACCAAGGAACACGAGTACGTCAAGCCGACCGGCGACAAGTCCGTCGTGATCGTCGGCATCACCGACTACGCCCAGGGCGAGCTCGGCGACGTGGTCTTCGTGGACCTTCCCAAGCCCGGCACCGCGTTCGACCGGATGGCGGTGTTCGGAACCATCGAGGCGGTGAAGGCCGTTTCCGAGCTGTACTGCCCCGTCGCGGGCACCGTGGTCGAAGCGAACGGCGCGCTCGAGGGCGATCCGGCCGCCGTGAACCGCGATCCCTACGGCGACGGGTGGATGATCAAGCTGCGCGTCAAGGACGCCAAGGAGCTGGACCAACTGCTCACGGGCGCCGCGTACGCGAAACAAGTCGGCAAATAATTGCCCATTCCGCTTTCGACGCTCACGCACGCGGACCGCTTCGCGGCCCGCCACATCGGCCCCACGCCCGACGACGTCCGCGCCATGCTGCGCGAGTTGGGCTATGAGACGCTCGATGCGCTGATCGACGCCGTGGTGCCGGACGACATCCGCCTCAAGAAGCCTTTCAACCTCCCGGCCGCCAAGAGCGAGCACGAGGCGCTGGCGACGCTGCGCACGCTGGCCGCCAAGAATCAGGTGTTCCGCTCCTACATCGGGCTGGGCTACGCCGACTGCATCACGCCGCCCGTGGTGTTGCGCAACGTGCTCGAGAATCCCGGCTGGTACACGGCCTACACGCCCTACCAGGCGGAGATCGCGCAGGGACGCCTCGAAGCGTTGCTCAACTTCCAAACGATGGTGGCGGACCTGACGGGGCTCGACATCGCCAACGCCTCGCTGCTCGATGAAGCGACGGCGGCGGCCGAGGCGATGCACCTCACCGAAGCCTCGACCGAGCATGAGGGCCGCGCCACGTACCTGGTCGACGAGGACTGCCATCCCCAAACGATCGCCGTGGTGCGCACGCGCGCCGAGGCGCGTGGCGTGGACGTGGTGGTGGGCGACCCCAAGAGCTTCGCGTTCAAGCCGGGTGTGATCGGCGCGCTGGTCCAGTACCCTGCGACCGACGGCCGGCTCGAGGACTACCGCCAGCTGTGCGAGCGGGCGCACGCCGCCAAGGCGCTCGTCACAATGGCGACCGATCTGCTGGCGCTCACGCTGCTCGTGCCGCCGGGCGAGCTGGGGGCGGACATGGCCGTGGGGAATTCTCAGCGCTTCGGCGTGCCGCTGGGCTACGGCGGTCCGCACGCCGCGTTCTTCGCGACGCGCGCAGAGCACAGGCGGTTCCTTCCCGGGCGTATCATCGGCGTATCGAAGGACCGCGCCGGGCGGATGGGCCTGCGCATGGCGCTGCAGACGCGCGAGCAGCACATCCGGCGCGAGAAGGCGACGAGCAACATTTGCACGGCGCAGGTGCTGCTCGCCGTGGTCGCGGGGATGTACGCCGTCTATCACGGCCCCGACGGCCTCAAGAAGATCGCCGAGCGGGTGCACGGCCTGGCCGCGGTGCTCGCCGAAGCGATACGGCGGCTGGGGTTCAAAATCGCCCACCCGGCGTTCTTCGATACGATCGTGATCGAGGGCGAGGAGGCGAAGATCAAGGAAGCGCTTGCCGGAGCCCGCCGCCGGCGCATCAACCTGCGGCCGCTGTCCGGGACGCGCGTGGCGATCGCCTTGGACGAGACCACCACGCTCGCGGACATCGAAGACTTGGCCAGCGTGTTCGCGCTGGGCAAGCCGCTGCCGTTCCAGCTCGCCGACGTGGCGGCGGCCGCCAAACGCGCCATCCCCGACGCCTTCGCCCGCAGCTCGCCGTACCTCACGCATCCCGTCTTCCATCGCCACCGTTCCGAGACCGAGATGCTGCGGTACCTGAAGCAGCTCGAGGACCGCGATCTCTCGCTCACGTCGGCGATGATCCCGCTCGGCTCGTGCACCATGAAGCTCAACGCCACGACCGAGATGATCCCGGTGACCTGGCCCGAGTTCGGCCGCATCCACCCCTTCGCCCCGCGCGACCAGGCGCAGGGTTACCAGGAGTTGTTCGCGCAGCTCGAGGGCTGGCTCGCCGAAATCACGGGCTTCACCAAGGTGTCGCTGCAGCCCAACGCCGGCTCGCAAGGCGAGTTCACGGGCCTGCTGGTCATTCGCGCCTACCACAAGGCGCGCGGCGAGGGGCACCGCACGGTCTGCCTCATCCCGATGTCGGCGCACGGCACGAACCCCGCGAGCGCGGTGATGGCGGGGTTCCGGGTGGTGGCGGTGAAGACCGCGGCGAACGGCAACATCGACGTGGACGACCTCAAAGCCAAGGCGGCCGAGCACGCCAAGGACCTGGGCGCCCTGATGGTGACGTATCCTTCGACGCACGGCGTATTCGAGGACACGATCAAGGACGTGTGCCGCATCGTGCACCAGCACGGCGGGCAGGTGTACATGGACGGCGCCAACATGAACGCCCAGGTCGGTCTGTGCCGCCCCGGCGACATCGGCGCCGACGTGTGCCACCTGAACCTGCACAAGACGTTCTGCATCCCGCACGGCGGCGGCGGTCCGGGCATGGGACCGATCTGCGTCGCGCCGCATCTCGCGCCCCACCTGCCAGACCATCCGGTGGTGCCGCTCGGTGTGGAGCGGTCGTGCGGCACGGTGTCGAGCGCACCCTGGGGCAGCCCCTCGATCCTGCCGATCTCCTGGGCCTACATCGCGATGATGGGCCGCGACGGGCTCACCGAGGCGACCAAGATCGCGATCCTCAACGCCAACTACATCGCCAAGCGGCTGGCCGGCGAATTCGGGCTGGTGTATGCGGGGCAGCGCGGGCTGATCGCACACGAATGCATCGTCGAAACGCGCGCGTTCAAGGCGTCGGCCGGCGTGGACGTGGAAGACATCGCGAAGCGGCTGATCGACTACGGCTTCCATCCGCCCACGGTGTCCTTCCCCGTCGCGGGCACGTTGATGGTGGAGCCGACGGAGAGCGAGCCCAAGGCCGAGCTGGACCGCTTCTGCGACGCGATGCTCGCGATCCGCGAGGAGATCCGCGAGATCGAGCAGGGCAAAGCGCACAAGGAGAACAACCTGCTCAAGAACGCGCCGCATCCGCTCGCCGATCTCGTGGCGGAGCGGTGGGATCGCCCGTACTCGCGTGAGCGCGCAGGCTTCCCGTCCGCTGCGACGCGCGAGCACAAGGTCTGGCCGCCCGTGGGACGCATCGACAACGCCTACGGTGACCGCAACCTCGTGTGCACCTGCCCGCCGATGGAGAGCTACGCGGCTGCCGCGGACTGAAGCGGCCGTCTGGCGCCTGCTCATCGAGCCCGCTGGTCGGCCCGGCCCGGTCAACATGGCGCTCGACCAAGCGCTGCTCGAAGAATCGGACGCGACAGGCGCCGCGTTCCTCCGCTTGTATCGCTGGGATCCCCCGTGCCTCTCGTTCGGCCGCAACGAGCCGGCGCTCGCCCGCTACGACCGCGCCGCCATCGCGCGGCGCGGCATCGCCGTCGTGCGGCGGCCCACGGGTGGGCGCGCGGTGTGGCACGAGCACGAGGTCACCTACGCCGTCGCCGCGCCCATCGCGGCGTTCGGCTCGCTCGCTGAGAGCTATCGCGACATCCACGCGCGCCTGGCCCGCGCGCTCTGCACGCTGGGTCTCGACGCGCGGCTCGCGCCGGCCGCGCGCCCGGCCGCGCTCGGCGCGGGCGCCTGCTTCGCGGCGAGTGCGGGCGGCGAGGTGCTCGTCGGCGGGCGCAAGGTCGTGGGCTCGGCCCAGGTGCGCCGCGGCAGCGCCTTCCTGCAGCACGGCTCGATTCTGCTGGATGGATCGCAGGACGTCGTAAGAGCGGTCAGCTATCAACCATCCGCCGTCAGTGAAACGACGCTCTCGGCCGAGCTGGAACGGCGTGTCGAATTCGACGAGGTGGCGCAGGCGATCGCCCACGCCTGGGACGAGCCGTTCAACGTCGTCGCCCCATGCCGCCCTTGGCCGCTCGCTACCGCCCAAGCCTCCGACCCCGTCTGGATCTGGCGCCGCTGACCGCCCCATGAGACCTTAGTCACATGCGACGCACGCTCCTCCCGCTTCTGGCCTTGTGTCTTGTCACCGCCGGGGCCCGCCGGCCGGCCGACTGCGGCGGCGAGTACTGCGGCACGCTCGTGTTCGCGGCGGGTGGCCAGCCCGACAACCTGCTGCCGCCGGTGAGTGTCTCCACAGTCACCCGCGACATCCACGACCAGATCTTCCTGAAGCTCGCCGACATCGGCATGGCACTGAACACGGTGGGTGACCGCGGCTTCGTGCCCATGCTGGCGAAGAGCTGGGCGTGGCGCGACTCGCTCACCCTCGTCTTCCACTTGGATCCCCGGGCGCGTTGGCAGGACGGACCGCGGGTCACCGCGGGCGACGTCGCGTTCACGTTCCAGGCGTACACCGACCCCCAGGTGAACTCCTCGTCGGCGCCGATCCTCGCACATATCGCCAGCGTCAAGGCGCGTGACTCGCTCACGGCGGTGTTCCGCTTCCGTGACCGCTATCCCGAGATGTTCTACGACGCGGTCTACCACATGCGGATCCTGCCCGCGCACCTGCTTGCGAGCGTGCCGCGCGACCGCTGGCTCACGGCCGACTTCGGACGTGCGCCCGTGGGCGACGGCCCGTACCGCTTCGTGGCCTGGACACCGGAGTACGTCGAGCTCGCCGCCGATTCCACGTTCTTCCTCGGCCGGCCCCACATCCGCCGCCTGTTGTGGCGCTTCACGCCGGACCTGGGGGTCGCGATCACGCAGCTCATCGCGGATCAGGCCGACGCGCTGGAGACCTTGGGTCCGCCGAGCAACGTCGCGCGGGTCCAAGCGGCGCCCCAGCTCGCCATCTACCGCTACACCGGTACCAACTACGCGTACCTGCAGTTCAATCTCGCCGCCAACGGCGACACGGCGCGCCCGCATCCGATCTTCGCCGATCGCCGGGTGCGCCGCGCGCTCGCCATGGCTGTGGATCGCGTCAAGCTGTGCCAGAGTGTGTGGGGCGAATACGCCAAAGTCCCGCCGGGCCCGATGCCGCAGGAATGGTGGCTGTGGACCATCGGCACCCGCCCGCTGCCCTACGACACCCTGCAGGCCGCGCGCCTGCTCAAAGCCGCCGGCTGGGTGGACAGTGACGGCGACGGCATCCGGGACAAGGGCGGCGTCCCGTTGTCCTTTCATCTTCTCGTACCCACGACCAGCGGGACGCGGCGGCAGTACGCCCGCCTCATCCAGGCGCAGTGGCGCGGGCTCGGCGCGGACCTCCAGATCGACGAAGTCGATCCGGTGACGTTCAACCAGCGGATGCAAGCGGGCCTGTTCGATGCCGGCCTGCCCGCGTGGAACACCGATCCCACGCCGACGTCGAGCTTCACGCAACGCTGGACCCGCGCCGGCTGGGGCAGGTTCAACTACGGCCGCTACGCCAACCGCAATCTCGAGCTCCAGCTCCGCCAGGCGACGTTGCGGGCCGCCAGTCCGGCCGCTGCGAGACGCGCCTGGCGCCGGGCGCTCGATACGCTGAATCAGGACGCACCAGGCATCTGGCTGTTCGCGCCCGACAACGTCGCCGCCGTGCATAACCGCGTGGCCGACGTCAAGATCCGCGCCGACTCGTGGTGGGCGCTGGTGTGGACCTGGCGCATCCCTTCCGACCGCCTGCTCGACCGCGACCGCGCGGAGCGCTGACATGGGGACGTGGCTCGCACGCCGCCTCCTCGCGGCCGTCGCCATCGTCTTCGCGGTCGTCACCCTCACCTTCTTCCTGATGCACCTGGGGCCGGTGAGCCCCATTGTCCCGAGCGCCGAGCAGCCGCTCGACCCCGACGTCGTGGCGCGGCTGCGCCAGCAGTTCGGGCTCGACCAATCGCTGCCCGTCCAGTACGAGCGGTATCTCA
>JBGPOE010000010.1:0-71416 GCA_041487875.1 Gemmatimonadota bacterium
CCCCGAGCTGCTCGACAAGGCGGTCTTCGCCGTATCGCAGATCCGCAGCGACCGCGCCGCCCAGATTCTCCGCGATTACGCCGGCCGCGAGGACGCGCCCGAAGACGTGCGCGAGAAGGCGGTGTTCTGGCTGGGCCAGCAGCATTTGGGGTCTAGCGCCGATTTCCTGCGCGCGCTCTACGCCCGCGTCACGACCGAGGATCTGAAGGAGAAGATCATTTTCTCGCTGTCGCAGATGCACTCGGACGAGAACACCCGCTGGCTCATGGACCTGGCGTTGAACGAGCGGGAGTCGATCGACCTGCGCAAGAAGGCGCTGTTCTGGGCGGGCCAATCGGGCGCCAACATCGGCGACCTGGTCCAGCTCTACGACCGCACCTCGGACCACGATATGCGGGAGCAGCTGATCTTCGTCTACTCGCAGCGCCACGAGACCCAGGCGCTGGACAAGATGATCGACATCGCGCGCCACGAGACGGACCGCGAGCTCCGGAAGAAGGCGATCTTCTGGCTGGGCCAATCGCGCGACCCGCGCGCGGCCCAGGCCCTCTTGGAGATCATCAACCAATGAACCGCGCGCTCGTGCTGGTCGCCGCGGCGCTCGGCGCCGCCGCACCGCTCACCGCGCAGTCGCTGGCGAGCCGCATCGCGCACGCGCCGGACGGCGTCGTGCACTTCTCCTACGCCGCGCGCGACGGCATCTGCGGCAACGGCGCCGGCACGATTGCGTTCGACTGTGCCGACGGCACGTGCGGACACCGGCGCGTCACCACCAACTCGGACTGGGACGACGATACGGCGTGCCCCTGCGAGGCGGGGCCCGTACGCCTCGCGCTCGAGCTGACGGGCGGCCGCGTCACCCGCCTGCGGGCGTACGTCGGCGGCCACTGGAAGCCCGCGACCGCGGGCGTCACGGACCTGGGCACCGTGCCCGCGGCCGAGGCGGCGCATTTCCTGGTGGACCTGGCCAAGAGCGGCGGCCGCGCGGCCGAGGAAGCGATCTTCCCCGCCACGCTCGCCGATTCGGTGACGGTGTGGCCGGATCTGATCAAGCTGGCCCGCGACGCGCAGGTGCCCGGACACGTCCGCAACCAGGCGGTCTTCTGGCTGAGCCAGGCGGCGGGCGACGCGGCGGTGAAGGACCTCACCGACTTGGTGGGCGACGACACCGTGGACCGCGACGTGCGCGAGCATGCGGTGTTCGCCCTGTCGCAGGAGCCGCGCGACGTCGGCGTGCCGGCGCTGATCCAGATCGCGCGCGCCAACAAGGACGGCGCAGTGCGCCGCAAGGCGCTGTTCTGGTTGGGCCAGACCAACGACCCGCGCGCGCTGGCGTTGTTCGAGGAGATTCTGACCAAGCCCTGACACCCACCGGGCCCGCGCGGCCCGTACAGCGGTGCAACGTTTCCGGCGGCGGCGGCATCCCAAGACCGACAGCCGCCGGACGCCGTTCCACCACGCTCCGCCACCGGGGTCCTCATGGTGCTGGCCGCCCTGCTTGTGGTATTCCAAGCTCCAGATACGAACGCGCTGCGCCATGCGAACGGCCTCGTACCGCCCGCAATCACCGCGGTGCGCGTGTCGCGGCCGCCCGCGCTGGACGGTCGTCTCGACGATCCCGAGTGGGCCCTCGCCACGCCGGTGACCGATCTGCGGCAGAGCGATCCCCAGGAGGGCGCGCTCGTTTCGGAATCCACCGAGGTCCGGATCCTGTACGACGACGACGCCCTCTACATCGGCGCGCGCCTGTTCGACCGGGAGCCGTCCCGGATCGCGCGCCACCTGGGGCGGCGAGACTCGTTCACGCAGAGCGACGATTTTCGCGTCCTGATCGACAGCTACCACGACCATCGCACGGCCTATCGCTTCGACGTCACGCCGCTCGGCGTGAAGACCGACCTGCAATTCGGCGACGACGGCAACTTCGCCGACGATTCATGGGACCCCGTGTGGCAGGCCGCCACCAGCATCGACTCGCTGGGCTGGACCGCCGAGTACCGCATCCCGTTCTCGCAGCTGCGCTTCTCGCGCGCCCGGGAGCAGGTGTGGGGGATCCGCTTTGTCCGCACCATCCTGCGCAAGAACGAATTCGCGATGTTCCCCTTCATCGGGAAGACGGAGAGCGGCTTCGTGTCGCGCTTCGGCCACCTGCTGGGACTGCACGACATCCCCGCGCCCCAGCGGCTCGAGCTGCTGCCGTATTCCTCGGCGCGCGCCACGTACCAGAAAGCGGGCCCCCCGGGCGATCCCTTCGACAAATCGGCCGCCTACGCCGGCAACGCCGGCCTGGACCTGAAATACGGGGTCACGTCGAACCTCACGCTCGACGGCACCTTGAACCCCGACTTCGGCCAGGTGGAGATCGACCCTGCGTTCGTGAACTTGACGGCGTTCGAGCAGTTTCTCCCCGAGCGGCGCCCGTTCTTCGTGGAAGGAGCGGACATCTTCAATTTCGGGGGCGGCACTGGCGGCTTCCTGAACTTCGGCAACGCGCCGCAGTTCTTCTACTCACGCCGCATCGGACACCGGCCGTCGGGCGCGCCGTACTCCAATGGCGCCTTCGCCGACGTCCCCAATCAGACCACCATCCTCGGCGCCGCCAAGTTGTCGGGGCGCTCGCCGGGCGGCTGGTCCATCGGCATCATCGATGCCGTCACGGCCCGCGAGCAGGCTACGGTAGATTCCTCCGGCGTGCGCTTCCACGACGACGTCGAGCCCACCACGAATTTTCTGGTGGCGCGCGTGAAGCGGACCCTCAACGGCGGCAACGACGGCTTCGGCTTCGCCGCCACCGCCGTGAACCGCGATATCCGCGTGCCGGCGCTGGATTTCTTGCGCACCGCGGCCTACGACTGGGGCATGGACGTGAAGCACCGCTGGGGCCACAACACCTACGCCTTGGCGGCGGATCTCGGTGGCTCCTACATCACGGGCGACGTCGCGGCGATTCAAACGGCGCAGCTCTCTTCCAGCCGCTACTACCAGCGCCCCGACGCCCACGCGTTCCACTACGATCCCAGCCGCACGTCGCTCGCGGGGTTCTCGGGCGACGTCTACGTCGACAAGCTGGCGGGCAGCTGGCTGTGGGGGGCGGCGACGAGCTTCACCTCACCCGGCTTCGAGGTGAACGATCTCGGCTTCCAGCACCGCGTGGACCGGATCGCCAACGGTCTCTACGTGGCGCGGCATTGGACCAAGCCCGGCAAGATCGTCCGCGAAGCGACGGCACTCCTGACCGCCGCGCCGAGCTTCAACTTCGACGGCGATGCGATCCAGAAAGCACTGCAGTTCTCGACCTTCGGCACGTTCCACAATTTCTGGTTCTTCAACTTGTTCGCGAGCCGCGACTTCGCGATCATCGACGACCGCCTGACGCGCGGCGGCCCCGACGCGCTGGGGCCGGCCAATTGGAACATGGGCGGGGGCATCCAGACCGATCAACGCAAGGCGGTGACCGGGGGGTTGTTCGGGAATTATTCCACGGACGCAGGGGGCGGCTGGTTTGCGGGCGTGAGCCCGTTCGTAACCCTGCGGCCCTCGGGCGCCTTGTCGCTCTCGCTGTCGCCCAACTATTCCGTCGGTCGCACCGCCGCCCAGTACGTCCAGGTGGTGGGCGACACGCTCGCCACTCAGACCTACGGCGCGCGCTACGTGTTCGCCCGGCTGCTGCAGCACGAGCTCGACGTGTCGGTGCGGATCAACGCGACCGTGTCGCCCACATTATCGCTGCAGGTGTTCGCGCAACCGTTCACGTTCTCGGGCGACTTCCAGAGCTTCCGGGAGCTCGCCGCGGCGCGCACGTTCCGCTTCAACGAGTACGGCCAGGGCGGCTCGACCATCACCTACGACTCGGCCAGCCAGACCTACACGGCGGACCCCGACGGCGCCGGTGGACCCGCCGCCGCCTTCCCGATTGACAACCCCGATTTCCGTACGCGCTCGCTCAACATCAATGCGGTACTGCGCTGGGAGTATCGCCCGGGGTCCACGCTGTTCGTGGTGTGGACGCAGCAGCGCAGCGGCTTCTTCCCCTTCGATCCCAGCTTCGACGCCGGCCGCGACTTCGGCCGCGAGCTGCTGCGCGACCGGCCGCTCAATGTCCTGCTGGTGAAGCTCAACTACTGGATGAGTATCTAACAACGTGCGGAGTGCGGGGTGGCCGTAGCGCACCGCCCCTTACCCCGCACCACGCACCCCGCACGCAGTTAAGTTCTTCCCATGCCCTTCTGGACCGGGCGCCGCCGGCTCGCGGTGGCGCTGCTGCTCCTGCTGGCGTTCGCCTGGGCCGCCGTCGTGGTCGCCGTCGCCATCACCGGCGCGAGCGACGAGGCGCGCCCGGCTGACGCCATCGCGGTGCTCGGCGCGGCGCAGTACAACGGCCGCCCCTCCCCCGTGTTCCGCGCCCGGCTCGACCACGCGGCAGGCCTGTTGCAGCGGGGACTGGCGCCGCTGGTGCTCGTCACGGGCGGCGTGGGCGCGGGCGATACGCTGAGCGAGGCCGAGGTGGGCCGGCGCTACCTGGTGCAGCGCGGCGTGCCGTCCGACGCCGTCGTGGCGCTCCCGCCAGCCGCCACGACGGTCGCGTCGCTCCAACGCGTGGCCGATTGGTTCGACAGCCGCACGTCGCGCCGCGTGGTGCTCGTGAGCGACGGCTTTCACCTGTTGCGACTCAAGATCATCGCCAAGCGCCGCGGGCTCACCGCCTACACCTCGCCCGCGCCCGGCTCGCCCATCCGCGCGAACCTGCGTCGCAACGCCGCCTATACGCTGAGCGAAGGTCTCAAGGTCCCCGTCACCTGGTTGTTCGACCGATGACCGACGACGCTTTGGTCTCGACCCGCCGCGTCTACTCGGGCCGCGTGGTGCAGCTCGACCTCGATGCAGTGCGCTTTCCCGACGGCTCCACCGGCGAGCTCGAGCTCATCCGCCACCCCGGCGCCACGGCGATCGTGCCGCTGCTCTCCGATCCCGGAGCGAGCGACCCGCTCATCCTGATGTTGCGCCAGTATCGCTACGCCGCAGGCGGTCCGCTGTGGGAAGTTCCCGCGGGCACCCTCGGCCCGGGGGAGGACCCGGGCGCGTGCGCGCGCCGCGAATTGGAGGAAGAAGCGGGCGTGACCGCCGGCCAGCTGGAGCACCTGACGACGATCTGGACCACGCCCGGCTTCACCAACGAGCGGATCCACCTGTACTGGGCGCGCGACCTCCATGCGACGCGCACCGCCCACGAGCGGGACGAGTTCATCGAGGTGGTGCCGCGGCCGCTGTCGCAGGTGCTGGACGGAATCCGGACAGGCGACGTATGCGACGCCAAGACCATCTGCGCCATCTTGTACGTGGCCGGATACAAGCTCCAGCTGTAGCGTTCCGGTGTCCCCGACGGGGGACGGTGTGTCGAATCGGCGCCGCCTGGCGGCGTGCCAAACGGGCCTATAATAACGTCTTAAGGAAGTGTGACGGCGGTACGGTTCGTGCCGTATCCTAGATAAAGGAATAGAGGTCTCTCTAGGCGGTTGGCGGTTTCCGTCCGAACCAGGTGGGGTGGTTTATGAGAGCGCTCTTCAAAAAGGCACCACAAGCCACGGCGTCGCCCGCGACACATCGCGAGCAGCTGCATCAGCTCGACGACGGCCAGGTCGTGATGCGGCATCTCGACGGCGATCCACAGGCTTTCGGCACGTTGGTCGACCGGTATCAGACCCGGTTGCTCAACTTCGTGAATCGCACGATCGGCGATCGCGAGCGCGCCGAGGACCTGGTGCAGGAAGTGTTCATCCGGGTATTCCGGCACCTGCACCGCTTCGACCAGACCAAGAAGTTTTCGACCTGGATCTACACGATCGCGTCGAACCTGGCGAAGAACGAGCTGCGCAACCGCAGCCGCAATCCGTTGGTGCTGTTCCAGACCATCAAGAAGAACTGGGAAGCCGACCACCGGCCGTTACAGTTCGAGGATACCAAGGCCCGGCCGGACGACCTGTACCGCAAACGCTACTTGAAGGGCGCGGTGGACGATTGCGTGGCCAAGCTGCCCGAGCATCACCGCGAAGTGTTCGTCTTGCGCGAAATCGACGGGCGCAGCTACCAGGAGATCGCCGAGATCACAGGTTGCAACCTCGGCACCGTGAAGAGCCGGCTCAACCGGGCGCGCAACAGCTTTGCGGAGCTGATTGCGCCCCTGCTCGAGTAGCGGAACCCTCCCGCCGTCGCTCGGGGTATCAATGCCTGCGATGACCTGCTCCGAATTCCGGGATCGCTACAGCGACTTCCGCGACGGCCTGATGACGGCCCCGCGGGAGCAGCGGCGTTGCGAGCGCCACCTGGCGTTATGCGCCGAGTGCCGCGCGTACGACACGCGCGTGCGTCGGGGGGTGCTGGCGCTGCAGGCGTCGGGCGAGATCGCCGTGTCGCCGGAGTTCCGGCGCCGGCTCGATTCCCGGCTGCGGCGCGAGCGCTTGAGCGCGGCGCTGGTGGCGGGGCCGGTGCGCACGGCCGGCGGGCTCGCCGCCGCGCTGTTCGTGGCGGCCGCCCTGCTGCTGCTCGCCTCCGAGGGCGGGCACCGCGCCAGCGTGGCCGAAGCGCGCCCGCTGCCGCCCGTCGCATTCCCCAAGCCGGTGGCGCGGGCGGGCATTCCGTTCGTGTCGTTCCAGGATCCGCGCGCCGCCGTGGTGCGGGGCAATGCGAGCCCGTACGGCAGCGCGCTGGTCGAACCCGCCTCCGCGAGTCGCTAGGCTCGCGCACTTTCTTCCCCCCTCCCGGGGCGGTAACTTCCCCGGTCTATGGGGGCGATCACCCTGGACGAGTTCTTCCGGCGCCTCAAGCAGGGCCCACCCGACCCCGTCTACTACTGCTACGGCGACGAGGACGTCTTGAAGGACGAGGCGGTCGCGGCGTTGCTGGACGCGACGGTCGATCCTGGCTTGCGTGATTTCAACGTGGACCAGCGGGCCGCGGCAGAGCTGGATGCCGAGGGGCTGCACAGTCTTGTGAACACGCCGCCAATGCTGGCCGAGCGGCGGCTCGTGGTGCTGCGCGGGGTGGAGCAGCTGCGCAAGAAATCCAAGGCGCGCGATGCGCTGCTCGCCTATCTCGCCGCTCCCAGCGCCGACACGGTTCTCGTCCTGGTGCAGGCGGCCGCCGCACCGCCCGAGGCCGATCTGGCGCGTGGCGCCACGGCCGTGGACGTGGGGCGCTTGCCGCCGCACCGGGTCAGAAGCTGGATCGCGCACCGCGCGGGCCGCATCGGCTTGGCGCTCGAGCCCGACGCCGTAGACCTGCTCGTCGCCGCGGCCGGGGACGACCTCACGCGGCTGGTGCAGGAGCTGGACAAGTTGCGCGCCGTGGCCGGCGATCGCGCCGCCACGCGAGCCGACGTCGCGTCCCAGGTCGGCGCCCAGCACGGCGTGACCGTGCACGACCTGGCGGACGCGGTGCTCGCGCGTGACGGCCTCAAGGCGGCAGCGCTGGTGGAGCCGGTGCTGGAGCTGGCCGGGATGAGCGGCGTGCGAATCCTCTCCAATTTGGGGACGCACCTGGTGGGCGTAGCACTGGCGTGCGAAGAGCTGGAGCGCGGCACGGCGCCGCGCCAGCTCGCCGCTGTCTTGCACCGCCACCTCCTCGCCGCACGCGCCTACGGTCTGGGCGATTGGAAAGAGGTGGCCGAGAAGTGGGCAGCAGCGGCGGCCCGTTGGTCGATGGCGGATGTGTCACGCGCGCTGCGCGCCGCGCTCGCCGCCGATCGCGCGCTCAAGGACACCACCGTGACGGATGAGCGAGGCATCGTGAGCCAGCTGGTGCTGGGGTTGGCAGTACAGGCGCGGGAGGCTGCGTGAGCGCGGTCAAGTTGCTCGTCGCTGCGGTCTTGCTGACCGCCTGTCCGCCCGACCGTCTGACCGCCCAGAGCGATCCCCGCCTCGTGGCCGCCGTACAGCTCTATCAGGCCGGCCGCCAGGACTCGGCGCGCGCCGCCGTGCGGCAGCTGTTGCAGACGTTGCCCCCGGCCGATTCGGTGTACCCGCAAGCGCTCTACACGGCGGGCCTGCTCGCCGCGGACCCCCAGACCGTCCAGACGAATCTGCAGCGCGTGGTGATCGAGTATGGCCAGTCGTCGTGGGCGGACGACGCGCTGCTGCGCCTGGCGCAGTTCTACTGGGCCCAGGGCGACCCCGCCTCCGCCGTCCAATCGGTGGAGCGGCTGCGGCGCGATTATCCCGACTCGCCGCTCGAAGCCCGGGCGGACCTCATCGCCGCACAGGCCTATTTCAACCTCAAGGACGAACCGAGCGGCTGCGCCCGCTTGCGTGACGCCCTGGCCGGCGCCGGCGACGACGTCGAATTCAAGAATCAACTCTCCTTCTACCTGCCCCGCTGCCCCGCCGTGGCGCCGCCCGGCGTCACGGTACCGGCGACGAGCGCGCCCCCCGACAGCGTCGCCCCGCCGGCGCCGCCATCGAGCTACGCCGTGCAGGTGCTCGCCGTGAAGAGCGCAACGCAAGTGGACGACATGCTCACGCGGCTCAAGGTGATGGGCTTCGACGCGCGCGTGGTGCGAGACACCAGCGGCTTCTTCAAGGTGCGCGTCGGGCGGTACGCCACGCGCGACGAGGCGGCGCGCGCGCAGGCGCGGCTCAAGACGCGGCTCGGCGGCCAGCCGTTTGTGGTGGAAGAGCCGTGACCCGGCGGGTCGACGCCCCGCCGCCCGATACTCCCCTGATGCAGCAATACCGCGACATCAAGGCGCGGCATCCGCAGACCATCCTGTTCTTCCGGATGGGCGACTTCTACGAAATGTTCGAGGACGACGCCAAGCTCGCCGCGCGCGAGCTGGGCCTCACCCTCACCAGCCGCAACAACGGCGGCGCCGCCGAAGTGCCGCTCGCGGGCGTGCCCGTGAAGGCCGGCACGGAGTACTTGCGGCGCCTCGTCGCCAAGGGATACAGCGTCGCGATCTGCGAGCAGGTGGAAGACCCCAAGCTTGCCAAGGGCCTGGTGCGCCGCGAGGTGGTCGAGACGGTGACGCCGGGCACCGTCCTGGCCGAAGACTGGCTCGAGAGCCGCCGCAACAACTGGCTGGTGGCGCTTGCGCCGGAATCGGACCAGGTCGGCCTCGCCGCACTCGACCTCACCACGGGTGAGTTCGTCTGGGAGCTCGTGCCGCTGCCGGATCTGGCGGCAGCCATCGCGCGGTACGAGCCGGCGGAGGTCGTGCTGCCGGCGCAGGTCGACCTCGCCGCCCGCGCGCTCCCGGACTCGCTGACACGGACCGAGCGCGAAGCCTGGGAGTTCGATCCTGACTTGGGGCGGGACGACCTGACGCGCGCGCTCGGCCTCGCGTCGCTCGACGGGCTCGGCGTCCAAGCCGCGGACCGCGCCGCCGTGGGCGCCGCGGGCGCGCTGCTGCGCTACGCCAAGGAACTGAAGCCCGGCGGCCTGCCGCACCTCGGGCGCCCGCGGCTGGTGCGGCGCGGCGACGTCGTGCCGCTCGACGAGATGACCCGGCGCAACTTGGAGCTGGTGGAGCCGCTGCGCGCGGGCGATAGCGCCACCACCCTGTTGGCCGTGCTCGATCGCACCGTGACACCGATGGGTGCGCGCGTGCTGCGGCGCTGGCTGCTCGCGCCGCTCGTCGACCCCAGCGCCATCAACGCGCGGCTCGATGCGGTCGACGTGCTGACGCGCGATCCCCGCGGCCGCGACCGCTTGCGCGAAGCGCTCGACGGCGTGCGCGACGTGGAACGCCTGGCGGGCCGCGCGGCGCTGGGCCGTGCCACGCCGCGCGAGCTGGGCGCGCTGCGGGACTCGATCCTGCGGCTCGCCGACGTGCGCGAGGCGGTCGACGGGCTCGAGGCCCGCGAGCAGGCCGCTCTGCTCGAAGAAGCCGCCGGGTTCGACTTGCTCGCCGATCTGGGCGACGAGTTGGCGCGGGCCTTGGTGGAGCGGCCGCCCGCGCAGGCGGCCGACGGCGACGCGATCCGGCCGGGCTACGACAAGGAGCTCGACGAGCTCACCGACGCGCGCGACGGCGGCAAGGCCTACATCGCGGGCCTGCAGAGCCGCGAGCGCGAGCGCACCGGCATCACCTCGCTCAAGGTCGGCTATAACAAGGTCTTCGGGTACTACATCGAGATCACGAACCCCCACAAGCACCGGGTGCCGGCGGACTACGAGCGCCGCCAGACGCTCACCGGCGCGGAGCGCTACGTCACGCCCGAGCTGAAGACGTACGAGGCCAAAGTGTTGGGCGCCGAAGAGCGCATCGCGCTGCGCGAGGCCGAGCTCGTGGACGCCTTGCGCCGCCGCGTGGCGGCCGAGATCGCCCGCGTGCAGGCGAGCGCCGGGGCGCTGGCCCGGCTCGACGTTTGGGCGAGTCTCGCCGACCTCGCCCATCGCGACAACTTCGTGCGGCCCGCGGTGGACGACGGTCCGGCGATCGAGCTGGAGGCAAGCCGCCACCCGGTGGTCGAGCGGATGATGGCTCGGGAGGCGTTCATCCCCAACGACGTGCGGCTCGATACGGCCTGCCGCGTCATCCTGCTCACTGGCCCCAACATGGCGGGCAAGTCCACCCTGTTGCGCCAAGTCGGCTTGTGCGTGTTGCTTGCCCAGATGGGGGCGTTCGTGCCGGCGCGCCGCGCCCGCATCGGCGTGGTGGACCGGCTGTTCACGCGCGTGGGCGCCTCGGACAACCTCGCTCGCGGGCAGTCGACGTTCATGGTGGAAATGAGCGAGACCAGCGCCATCCTGCACGGCGCCACGGCGCGGAGTCTGGTGCTGTTGGACGAAATCGGCCGCGGCACGTCCACCTACGACGGCGTCGCTATCGCCTGGGCGGTGACGGAGTTCCTTCATAACGTGGTGGGCTGCAAGACGATCTTCGCCACGCACTACCACGAGCTCACCCAGCTCACCGAGGAGCTGGCCCACGCGCGGAACTTCAACGTGGCGGTTCGCGAGGCAGGCGACGAGATTGTGTTCCTCCACCGGCTGGAGCCGGGAGGCGCCGACCGCTCCTATGGCATTCACGTGGGCCGCCTGGCGGGCCTGCCACCGGCGGTGGTGGGGCGCGCGTGGCAAGTGCTGCAGCTGCTCGAGGCCGGGCATCACGTGGCTCACCAGGCCGCGCCGCCGCCGCCCGACGCCGCGCAATTGGCTTTGTTCGGAGGCGGCACGCTGCCGGACCCGCTGCTCGAGGAGCTCGATCGCTTGGACCTGAACACGCTGTCGCCCCTGGAGGCGCTGAATCGCCTCGCCGCCTGGAAGCGGCGGCGCGAGGAGCAGGCGTGATGCGCCGCGCGCTGTGGCTCGCCGTGGCATTCGTCGCCGCCGCCTGCCGCGCCAGCCCGCCGCCCGAGCAGGCCAGCGCGGCGCCGCCGGATGAAGAAGCTCCCGTCGCGGTGAACCCGCAGACGCCGATCCGCTATCCGCCGGCGCTGTTCGACCGCGGCGTCGAGGGCGAAGTGGTGCTGCGGCTGTTCATCGACTCGACCGGCCACGTGGTCACCGAGTCGAGCAAAGTGGCGGAGTCGAGCGGCTCCCGTTCGCTCGACTCGGCGGCGTTGGACGGGTCGCAGCTGCTGCGGTACGCGCCGGCCAAGCGCCGCGGCGTGCCGATCACCACCTGGTTCCTGCAGCCGGTCGAGTTCCGCCAGCCGCAGACGTCCGCTCTGGGCAACGAGCCCGATACCGTGACGCCGCGGCCCAAGGCGCCGTCGGCGCCGTTGCGGCGCGCCCCGCCGCCGCGCCGCGTTACGCCGCCCGACACCACGAAGGCCGCGCCCCAGAAGACGGACACCAGTGCCGCCCCACGCTAAGCCGTACGCCAACGTCCTCGAGACGATCGGCTGGACGCCCATGATCCGGCTCAACCGGGTCACGCAAGGCATCCGCACGCCGGTGTACGGCAAAGCCGAATTCTTCAACCCCGGCGGATCGGTGAAAGACCGCATCGGCGTCGCGATGATCGAGGCGGCCGAGCGCGAGGGACGCTTGCGGCCGGGCGGCGTGATCGTGGAGGCGACGTCGGGCAATACGGGCGTCGGTCTCGCCATCGCCGCCGCGGTGAAGGGCTATCGCTGCATCTTCACCATGCCCGACAAGATGTCGCAGGAAAAGGCGCGGCTGCTGCGCGCGCTGGGCGCCGAAGTCGTCATCACGCCCACCGCCGTGCCGCCCGACCACCCCGAGAGCTACTTGATGAAAGGGCGCGCCATCGCCGCCGCCCTCCCCAATGCGATATTCGCGGACCAGCACTACAACCCGGTGAACCCTGACGTCCATTACCGCACCACCGGCCCGGAGATCTGGGAGCAGACAGCCGGCAAGGTGACGCACTTCGTGTGCAGCCCGGGCACGGGCGGCACCGTCAGCGGCGTGGGCCGCTATCTTAAGGAGCGCAACCCCAAGGTCCGCGTCGTGGCGGGCGATCCGGCGGGCTCTATCTACAAGGCCTACGCCGAAACGCACGTGAAGGGCGACGGCCAGCCGTACAAGGTCGAAGGCATCGGCGGCGACAAGATTCCCACGTCGCTCGAGTTCGACGTGATCGACGAGTGGATCACGGTGAGCGACAAGGACGCGATCCTGATGACGCGCCGCCTGGCCCGGGAAGAGGGGTTGTTCTGCGGCGGCTCGACCGGCGTGAACATCGTATCGGCGCTGGACGTGGCGCGTCGCGTCGACGATCCGCAGGCGTTGGTCGTGACGGTGTTGGCCGACACGGGTGAGCGCTACTTGTCCAAGGTCTACAATGAAGAGTGGCTACGGGAAAACCAGATCCTCGATGCCGAGCGCCGCCGCGTGGCGGATCTCGTGCACGCCAAAGAAAACGGGGCGCCGCCGCTCATCTCCGTGGCCCCGCAGGCCACTGTGCGCCAGGCGCTCAACCTGATGAGCACATACAACGTGTCACAACTGCCCGTACTGGAGCAGGAGAACGACGTCGGCGCGGTGTCGGAGCAGGCGCTCATGGCCCGCGCGCTGGAAAATCCGACGACGCTCGACCGTCCGGTGCGCGAGCTGATGGACTCACCCTTCCCGGTGGTGGACGGTGAGTGGCCGGTCGAGCGGCTCATCGAGCTGTTGTCGCGCGAGACGCCGGCGGCGCTGGTGAAGAGCGGCGGACGCCTGGCGGGCATCGTCACCCGCTACGACCTGCTGCACCAACTGGCGGGGCTGCGCTGATGCGCATCACGGTCCTCGCGGGGGGTGCTACGGCCGAGCGGACCGTGGCTTTCGCCGGTGCCGCACAGATCGTGGCCGCGCTGCGGGGCCGGGGCCACACGGTCCACGTCGTGGACACGACCAAGGGCGTGTTGTCGGACGGCGACGAGCGCCGCCTGCTCGCGGGCGATGTGGGTAAGGAGATTCCCGACGCGGCGGCGTTGCGCGGCGGCGAACGGCGCATGCTGTCGCAAGGTCTCGCCGAGCTGGACGTGGTGCAGGGCGCGGATTTGCTGTTCCTGTCGTTGCACGGCGGCGCGGGCGAAGGCGGTCTCCTGCAGGCGGTGCTCGACGTCATCGGGGTTCCGTACACGGGCTCGGGACCCCTGGGCAGCGCGCTCGCGATGGACAAGGATCTCTCCAAGCGGCTGTTCCGCCAGGCGGGCGTGCCGGTGCCTGCGTGGTTCATGACGCCCGTGTCGCCCGAAGACGTGACCACGGCGCTGGGCTGGCCCGTGATCGTAAAGCCCTCCAAGCAAGGCAGCACCGTGGGCCTGAGTCTCGTGAAGGGCGCCAAGGACCTGGACACCGCCATCGCGCACGCGGCGCGCTACGACGACGAGGTCATGGCCGAGCAGTTCATTCCGGGGCGGGAGTTCACGGTGGGCGTGCTGGGCGATGTGCCGCTCCCCGTGGGCGAGATCATTCCCAAGCACGAGCTGTTCGACTACGAGTGCAAGTACACGCCGGGGATGTCGGCGGAAATCTTCCCGGCGCAGATCGACACGCGGCAGGCGCGCCACCTGCAGGAGCTCGCACTCACGGCGCACCGCGCCGTGAAGCTGGGCGGCTACTCGCGCATCGACTTCCGTACGAGCCCCGACGGCGACATCTTTTGCCTGGAGGCGAACACGCTGCCGGGGCTCACCAAGACGAGTCTGTTGCCGCAGGCGGCGCGCGCGGCGGGGATCGATTTCGCGGAGCTGTGCGAGCGCATCTGCAGCCTGGCGCGGAACAGCGGGAGCGGCAAGGGGGAATAACTCAGCGATGGGCCCGCAACGGATGTTCGGCATGACCCCCTGGGTGCGGCGACTGATGGTCGCCAACCTCTTCGTGTTCCTGCTGCAGAGCACGCTGTTCACCTCTCCCGCGTTCGTACAGCAATTCGGCTTCAATCCGCTGTTCGCGCTGGCGCGCCCGTGGACGTTCGTCACCTACCAGTTCCTGCACGGCGGCGTCCTGCATCTCGCGTTCAACATGCTGGCGCTGTACGTGTTCGGGCCGCCCGTGGAGGAGCGGATGGGCGGGCGGGCGTTCTTGTCGTACTACCTACTGTGCGGCTTCGGCGGAGCGATCCTGTCGTTCGGCCTGCTGCAGCTGCCGCGGCCGATGGGAACCGTGATCGGCGCTTCGGGCGCCATCTATGGGGTCGCCCTGGCGTTCGCGTGGTACTGGCCGAACGAGCCGATTTACGTGTTCCCCTTGCCCGAGCCGATCGCGGCGAAATGGCTGGTGGCATTCGCGGTCATCATCTCGCTGGTGCTGGCCTTCCTGTCGCAAGCGGACGGCGTGGCGCACCTCGCGCACCTGGGCGGCTTCGCGGCGGGGCTCGTCTATCTCAAGACGCAGGACTGGCGCGTGACGCGCGCCGAACGGCGCCTGCGGGCCGCCGCGCCGCCGGGTGTGCTGGTGCATCCCGCAGCGCGCGTGGCGCGCGGCAGCGACGCCCATCCGCGGCCCAGCCGCCCGGCGGACCGTGATCGTGCGCAGCACGAGATCGACCGTGTGCTCGACAAGATCTCCGCGTCGGGCCTCCAGAGTCTCACCCCCGCCGAGCGCAAGTTTCTCACCGAGATCAGCAAGCGCATGCGCCGCCCGCAGTAGCCCTATGCCGGGGGCACGGCCGTGATCGCGCTGGTGCTCGTCCTGGCGCTCCAGGACACCGCAAGCTACGCGCGCGCCGAATCACTACTCGCCCGAGGCCAGGTCAACGCCGCGATCGAGGTGGCCCGCAAGCTGGCGCGGCGTGAGCCCGACGACCCCCGCGTGCAGCTGCTCCTGGGTCGCGCCTATTACGCCCGCCCCATCACCGGCCGGTATGACGCGCTCGCGGCCTTCCAGAAAGCCGCCCGGCTCGCGCCCACCGATCCCGAGCCGTTGTACTGGCAGATGCGCGTGGGCTGGTATTTGGGCTCCGACGAGGGCGAGGTGATCGCCCGCGAAGCCATGCTGCGGCTGTTCGCGCTCGACCCCGACTACCGGGACGCCTGGCAGCGCTTCGGCGAGATCTACCACAACGCGGACATCTGGCGCCGCGCCGACCGCGCCCTGGCGCGCCACGGCGACCAGCCTGCAGCCCTCCTGCACCGCGCCGAGTTGGCGCTCGCCTTGGGCCAGCCCGCCGTCACGGACTCCTTGCTCGCCCGGCGCCCCGCCGGCCTGCCCGACGTGAACGCCTTCCTGCTACGCGCGGAGGCGGGGTTCGACGCGGGCCGCGACACGGCCGGGTACGCGTGGTACGACTCCGCGCTGGTCTACGCCGACTACGACTCGACCGACGCGATCTGGGGCCAGGTCTGGATGATCGCCTCGCCCGAGGAAGCGGCGCGTTACGACAGCACGGCACCGGGCGAGCGGCGCGTTTTCTTCGAGCGCTTCTGGGCCACGCGCGACCCGGATCTATTCACCAGCGCGAACGAGCGCATCGGCGAGCACTACCGCCGCCTCGCCTACACGCGCCACTGGTTCAAGCTGCTGCACCCACTCACGCTGTATCACCGCTCGGCGCGCTACCGCGCGCTCACGAATTTCGGCGCGCGGTCGATCCTTGGCGCCTACGCCGACAGTCTTCCGGACCTCCTGCCCACGCGGACCGACCGGCTGCCCACGGCCACAGGGTTGGGAGCCGATCCCGGCGCCGTGGGCGACACCACCCACAGCCGCACGATGTCCGCGCGCGCCGGGCTCGACGCGCGGGGCCTCGTGTGGATCCGTCAGGGCCCGCCCGATCTGCGCGTGTACGGCATCCCGGATCCGCTGCGCCCGATGGAAAACGTGGCGAGCCCCCTCGACATGGAGGGCTGGACGTACTACACGCCGCGCGGGCCGCTCACCATCGCGTTCGCGCGGGGGTCCACGGGATTCGCGGGCGGTCAGATGGGCGGCGACTTCATCTTCTTCCCGGTGTCACCCCGCCAAGTGGCGAGCGCGCGCCGCCTGCTCGAGGGCGACCGCAGTACGCTGCCCGCGCCGTTCGGCGCCGCGCTGTTCATCGCGTACTTCCGCAGCGACCAGCTGGGCCGCACGGACTTGGCCTTCGCGAGCACGGGCGACTCGGCCGCGGCGGTGCTGTGGGACGGCACGGGCGACGAAATCGGCCGGGGATCGGGCGCGGCGGCCTTCGTGGTGAGCGTGCCGCCCGGCCGCCTGCAGCTCGGCTTCAACGCGGACTCGGGCAGCCGGCTGGGGCGGCTCAATGCCCGGATCGACGTGCCCGACCTGTGGACGCCGCCGCTCGCGCTGTCGAGCCTGTTGCTCGCGGCGGGCGATTCGCTGGCCGACCGCGCGACGACGCTCGCGCGCGTGCCGCCGGCGCTCACCTACGCCGCCGGTGCACCGCTCGCCGCCTACAGCGAGATCTACGGCCTCGCCGTGGACGGCGCCGGCCGGGCGCATTACACGGCCCGCTACACGTTCGAGCGCATCCAGTCCGCCGTGGGCCGGCTGTTCGGCGCCGCGCATCCGGTGGTGTTCGAGTTCACGCGCGATGTGCCGGGCCGTGAAACGGTGCGGGAGCAAGTCGTCATCGCGCCGGGGCGCGTGCCCCCCGGACACTATCGGGTGACCGTGGCGGTGACCGACCTTTGGCGAAATGTCAAGTCGCAGTCGGTGGCGCTCGACGTGACCCTGCGTTGAGCGAGGCTTGTCTCCGCGTTAGCGAGTTCCCAGATTGGGGCCTGTCACGGGCCCCATGCTCGTCAATCTCGTCCCCGAGTTCCTCTCTTGCTGTGCCGCGCCCGATCCCGTTGCGGCCTACCACGACTACCTCGATCGTCACCGTCCCATCCTCGCGAGCTACTGGCACAATTACGTGCTGGCGCTCGACTCGCCGCACGCCGCCGACATCATTCGCGACACGCTGCGCGCCGAGCGCGCCGATCTGCGCCGCCTGCTGGAAGACGTGGACGTGGTGGCGATCGCCGAGGAGGCGCTGCGGCGCTCGCGCGAAACGCTCGAGGCCGATTGCCCGGTGGATCTCTATCTCACCGTGGGCGTCGGCGCCGCCAACGCGGGCGAGCTGGTCGTGGGCGGCCGGGGCATCGCGTTCGTGTGCCTGGAGCATTTTACCGGCCGGCCCAACCCCGAGACCAGCGGCCTGGGGCTCGCGCCGCACTTGCTGCCCCTGTGGATCGCCCACGAGGTGGCCCATGCCGTCCGCTACACCTCGCCCACGAGTCGCGCCGACCTGCGCCGCCTGGTCGCCGGGCAGTACGACTACTGGGAGACCGGCAGCCGGGCGAGCGTGCGGGAGTTGCTCGTGAACGAGGGTGTGGCGGTGGCCGCCGCACGGGCGGTAGCGCCGGGCTTCGAGCCGTGGGAGTACTTCGGGTACACGCGCCGCCAGTACCGCCGGCTGCGTGAGCTCGACGCCTACCTGCGCCGCGCCGTGGCGCCCGACCTCGACGTCGCGGGGCTCGGCCTGCGACTGCGGTACCTGTCGGGCGGCATGAGCGCCGCGGCGCGCCTGGTGAGCGGCAAAGTCCTCCCCGAGCGCGCGGGCTATTATCTGGGCTTCCGAATGATCGAGAGCTACCTGGACGGGGCCGGTATCGCGGCCACCGTACGCGCCACCACGGCCGAGCTGCGCCAGGCGGACGACCGCGCCCTGGGCATCCAGACCGCATGAGCCCCAAGCGCAAGACGCCCGCCGAGCGCCGCAAGAACCGCCCCCTGCGGGAGGTCCTGGACGACCTGTTGAGCCACGCCCGCGACGTCAGCCGCCGCGCCCGCGACATGACCCCCCAGGAGATGGAATACGCCCAACAACGCTTGGAATGGCTGGCGGACGAGGTCTGGCGGGTGGCCACGGGCGGCGAGGAGCCGCCAGCGTAGATTGCGGTATGGCAACGAGCGGTCGATTCCGGGTAGCGGTGACCAAGGAGGACTTGGTCTTCGCAGCCGCCCATTTCATCACGCTGGCGGGACACCGCTGTGAAGCGCTGCACGGGCACAACTACCGTGTCGGCGTCACGCTCGAGGGCGCGCTCGACACGGACAGTTGGTTCGTCGTGGATTTCGCCGCGGTGAAGCGCGTCATGCGCCAGCTCACGAGCGAGCTCGACCACCGCGTCCTCCTGCCCCTCGAGAATCCCAAACTTGCCGTCACCACCGGGGCGGGGAGTGTTCGCGTGGCTTACGACGGCGAACCGCGCTACGTCTTTCCGGTGAAGGACTGCATGCTCCTGCCGATCCCCAACACCACCGTGGAGATGCTGGCACAGTATCTCACCGCACGCCTGCGGCACGAGCTCGCGGGCCTCGGCGTCGCCGGCCTGCGCGCGATCGAGCTCGAAGTGGAAGAGAACTTCGGGCAATCCGCGAGCTACCGCGAAACACTGGACTGAGGGCTGCGACCATGGCCAAAGAATCCGCCTACACCGATGCCCAGATCGCCGCAGAGTTGAAGGGGTTACCGGGCTGGCGCTACGAAGGCGGCGCGCTGCGCCGCACGTACAAGACCGACGGCTGGCCCACCACCTTGATGCTCGTGAACGCACTCGGCTTCTACGCCGAGGCGGCCGACCATCATCCCGATCTCGAGGTGCACTGGGGCGCGGTGGCGGTAGCGCTGTCGACTCACAGCGCGGGTGGCATCACGCCCCAGGATGTCGCGCTGGCGAAGCTGTTCGAGCAGGCGGCGCTGTGGCAGGCGGGGCCGCCGTTCCGGCCGGCGGAGAAATTCGTGCGAAAAGGGTGAAGCGTTATCCTCACTTCCCGACACAAAAACTCCCAAACACCCGGTCCAGCACGTCGTCCGGCGTGACGACGCCGATCAAGTCGTCCAACGCCGTCACCGCCGCGCGCAGGTGCGTCGCCGCGGCGGCCGCGTCCACGCCCGCCGCCCGCGCCGCGTGAAACGCCTCCAGCTCCGCGAGCGCCTGTTCCAGCGCCGTGCGATGCCGCGCGCGCGTCACGACCGGCTCCACATCGCCCAGCGACAGCAATCGCCCGAACGCCGCCTCCGCTAACCGGCGCTTCAAGGCGTCGAGCCCCGCGCCGCTGACGGTAGAGACTGACATAGCGGGCGGGCGGGCAGGCGGGCAGTCGGGTAGATCGGATTTCGTGGCCACTTCGATCACTGGTGCGCGCACTTCCGCGAAGAACTCCTCCCGTGCACCGTGCAACCCCGCACCCCGCACGGCGCACTCCTCACAATACAGCACCATGTCCGCGGCGCCGAGATACTTCCGGCTCACCTCGATGCCAATTTTCTCTACGCGATCCTCACTCGCCCGCAGCCCCGCCGTATCCACCAGCCGAAACGGGAAGCCCTCGAGGACAGCGGCTGCTTCGATGGCGTCGCGCGTGGTGCCGGGAATTTCGGTGACGATAGCGCGCTCGTTGCCGAGCAGGGCGTTGAACAGCGACGACTTGCCGGCGTTCGGCGGCCCCGCAATCACCACCAGTGCGCCTTCGCGCAGCCGTTCGCCTTCCGGCGCGGTGTCGAGCAACCGCTTGACGCGATCACGCACCACGGTCCAGGCAGCACGCACGCGCGTTTCGCTGACCGGACCCTCGTCTTCTTCGGGGAAATCGATGTCGTAGGCGATGAGCGCCTCGAGCTCGAGCACGTCCGCACGCAGGGCGGCCAGCCGCTCGGAGAGTCCGCGGTCGAGCTGCTGCAGCGCGCGGCGCCGCTGGGCGGGGGAGCCCGCGTCGATCAGGTCCGCAGTGGCTTCGGCTCGCAGCAGGTCCATCTTGCCGTTGAGCACCGCGCGGCGCGTGAACTCACCGGGCTCCGCGAGACGCGCGCCCGCCGCCACCAGCGCCGCCAGCGCGTCGGCCGGGACCACGAGGCCGCCGTGCGTCGAGATCTCGACCAGATCGTCGCCGGTGTAGGAGTGCGGCTCGGGAAAGCAGACGGCCAGCACGTCGTCAATGGGCTCGCCGCTCGTGGGATGGTGCAGCGTCGCCCGCACCACCGCCCGGGCCGGGTCGGGGCGAAAAGGGGCAAGACAACGGGCCGCGAGCGCGAACGCGCCGCGGCCCGACAGCCGGATCAGCGCGATCGCGGAGCGGCCGGGAGGCGTCGCAAGCGCAACGATCGGATCGCTGAGCACGTCGCCCGCCTCCCGTCCGCCGGTCTTACGTCTTGCCCTGCTGCCGCAGGCGCCGTTGCGCGATCATGTACTGCTGCGGGATGCTCGCGATGTTGCTCACCAGATAATAGAGGTTGAGCCCCGACGCGAGCCGGAAGAACAACATCGTCATCATCACGGGCAGGAAGTACATCATCGTCTTCATCTGCGGGTTGGGCGGCACGCCCTTCTGCCCCACCTTCGACAAGACGAACATCGACAACCCCAACAACACCGGAATCACGTGCAGTGGATCGGCGCGCGACAGGTCCGGCAGCCACAACCACGGCACGCCGCGGAACTCGATCGTATTGGAGAACACGAAGAACAACGCCAGCAGCACCGGCCAAGGCAGGAGCATCGGCAGGCACCCGCCCAGCGGATTGACGTTGTGCTCCTTGTACACCCGCATCATTTCCTTTTGCAGCTTCTCAGGGTCGTTCTTGTGTTTCGCTTGAATTTCCTGAACGATCGGCTGGACCACCGCCATCCGCATCTGCGATTCCATGGCCTTCTGGTTCAGCGGCCACAACAGCAGGCGGATCAGTATCCCGAACGCCACCAGGACCCAGCCGTACGCCAGGTGGAGGTGCTCGTGCACCCACAACAGAATGTTCACCACCAGGACGGACACGGGCTTCACGATCGGCCGGAAGATCCAGCCGTAGGGATTGGCGTCGTCCAGATCGTGACCGACTTTGGCGAGTGTGCGGTACTCGAGCGGCCCGGTGAACAGGTCGTAGCGGAATTCGCCGGCCGGCGCCACGGGCAGCGTGAGGGCCAGCGCGGCCCGCGTCGCGTACTTGCCGGATCGCTCACCGCCCACCGCCACCGCACCCGCGAACTGCGGCTGGTTTTCGTCGAGCGCCAGTGCCGCGGCGAGGAAATACTTCGACTTTACCCCCACCCACTCGAACGGCCCGTCCAACACCGCCATCTCGCCCGGCTTGAGCGAGCCGAAGTCCTTGCGCTCGGACTTCCCCGCTTTGGTGACCACCGCGAAGTGGCGGTAGTCGTCCACCGAGTCGCCCTCCACCGAGCGGAGGCCGTCGCCCATGCCCACGACCAGCACCGCGCCCTGGGGGCCGAGCCCTGTGACCTGGCCCCGGACCCCGAACCGGTAGGCGCCGGGGTCGAAGGTGTAGGTGATGCGCACCTCCACGCCCCCGCGCTGGGCCGTGAATGTGACGGCCGAGCCCGGGCCGTTCACCGCGAGCCCCCGGGCGGACGGCGCGAAGTCCCAGTCCGCGAGCGACACGGTGTCCTGCCCCACCACGAGCTTCAGTCCGAGCAGTGGGCGATCGTCCGGGACGAGCTGCACGCGGCGGCCCGCGTCACCGGGCGCAAAGGATTGGAATTGCTGGAGCTGCGCTTGGACGAGCTGCGCGCCGTGCGTCGAAAAGCCCAGCCGCTCGAGAGGGGTGCTGACCCAGACGGTCTCGGCCGTGGCGGCGAGCGCGGCGGGCCGGCGGGCTGACGGGCTGGCGGGCTGGCGCGGCGCGCCCGTCGCAGTCGGCGCCGCGGCCGGAGCCACGGCCGTACTGTCCGCCTGTGCGGACTGCCCGACCGGCGCCTGCTTCGGCGGCCACAGGATTCCGGGGAGCAAAGCGATCAGCAGCATGAGACCGATCGCGAGGATGAAGCGTCGTTCCACGTTCGCGTCCTATCCTATGGCACCGGGTCGTAGCCGCCGGGATGAAACGGGTGACAGCGCAGGATGCGCCGGATGCCGAGCCAGGTGCCCTTGAGCGCGCCGTAGCGCTCCACCGCTTCGTACGTGTAGTGCGAGCAGCTCGGCATGAAGCGACACTGCGTCAACATCATGTGCGACAGCGTACGCTGGTAGCCCACGATCAGTGCCATCACCGCGACCCGGGGCCAGCGTGCAAAGTTCACGATACGCGCGCCAGCGCGTCGGTCAATTCGGCGTGCAGGACTGCAAAGGAGGCGGCGTACGCGCCACGGCGGGCGCGTATCACGACATCGATGGCGGGAAGTCGCGACAGCGCGTGGCGGCGCAGAATCTCGCGGAGACGGCGGCGCAAACGATTGCGGGCCACCGCACTCTGGGAATGGCGGGGTACGACGATGCCCACGCGGGGATGGCCTTTGGTGTTCGATTGCCAGGCGAGATCGAGATGCGGGGCGCGCCGGCGCTGACCCTGCTCCCAGCACGTCGCGAGCTCCGAGGCGCGGGCGAGACGCGCGCGGCGAGGGAACCGCTCGCTCGTTACCGCTTGCCCCGGTGCTTGGACGGCAGCCGGACCGTGAGCTGCTTGCGCCCCTTCTTGCGGCGTCGCGACAGTACCGCGCGTCCCCACCTGTCCGCCATGCGCGCGCGGAATCCGTGCTTGTTGATGCGTCGCCGATTGCGCGGTCGATATGTCGGGCCCATCGCTGCCTCCGTAAGGGCGGGAAACCTACACGGTCGCGCGCGGACGGGTCAAGGTTGACTTTTCCACACACGCCCCCCACTTTTTGGTCGCCCTTGCTCAACGTCCTTCCCTGATATCATTCGCCGATGGAGCAGTCCGCTAAAGAAGCTTGGAAGCGCCTGCTCGAAGAGGCGCGACGTGAATTGTCGGATGCGACGGTGCGCACCTGGCTCGAGCCGGCCGTGCCGATCGCGCTCGACGACGACCGTCTCATTGTCGGCGCGCCGGATCAATTCGCCGTCGAATGGAACGAGACGAAGCACGCGAGCCTGCTCGCGCGCGCCGCCGAGCGCGTCCTGGGCCGCCCGACGGCGGTCGTGTTCCGGGTGCAGGAAGACCGCCAGCACCGCCCGCAGATGGATTTCTTCGTGGCCTCGCGCGACGCGACCACGGCGACCGTGGGACCGACCGGCCCGACGACGCCGCTCAACGAGCGCTACACGTTCGAGAGCTTCGTCATCGGCAAATCGAACGAGCTCGCCGCCGCCGCGGCGCACGCGGTGTCCGAAGCCCCCGGCAAGACCTACAACCCGCTCTTCATTTACGGCGCGACCGGGCTCGGAAAGACGCACTTGATGCAGGCGATCGCGCACGCGGTCTTGCTCAAGGACACGAGCATCCGCGTCGTGTATCTCTCGGCCGAGCAGTTCTTGAACGAAGTCATCGAGTCGATGACCGCGCGGACGACGTCGGAGTTCCGGCGCCGCTACCGGGAAAACGTCGATCTCTTCCTGATGGACGACGTGCACTTCCTCGCCGGCAAGGAGCGCACACAGGAAGAGTTCTTCCACACCTTCAACGCGCTGTTCGAGGCGCGCAAGCAGATCGTACTCACGTCCGATCGCGCGCCCAAGGAAATTCCGGGGCTGGAAGACCGGCTCGTCTCCCGCTTCCAGTGGGGCATGGCGGCCGACATCGGGCACCCGGACCTGGAGCACCGCGTCGCCATCCTGCGCAAGAAGGCACAGCAGGACCACCTCGAGCTCACCATCCCCGACGACGTGCTGCGCTTCATCGCCGAGCATGTCCGCTCGAGCGTCCGGGAGCTGGAGGGCTGCATCATCAAGCTGCTGCTCTTCGCGTCGCTCAAAAATCGCGAGATCACCATCGAGCTCGCCCGCGAGGCGCTGTCCGACAAGATCCGCCAGGGCGACGACCGCGGCGGCCACCAGTCCCCCGCCACGCCGAGCATCGACCGGGTCCAGGAAGTCGTGGCCCGGCGGTGGGGCGTGACCCCCGAGGGCCTCCGCTCCAAGGCCCGCACCAAGACCCTTACGGTGCCCCGCCAGGTGGCGATGTACCTGGCCCGCGACATGCTGGGGATGCAGCTGGTCGAGATCGGGCAGGCGTTCGGCGGCCGCGATCACTCGACCGTCATTCACAGCGTGGACAAGGTCGAGCGCCAGATGATGCGCGACCGCGGGTTCAAGGAACGGGTGGAGCAGACGCGGCTGGAGTTGTCCGCACTGTAGCCCACATCCGGTGAGGGAAATGTGGGTGGGGTGTGGGGAGCAGCCCGGTCGCACCGAGTTCTGCCCAAAACGCCAACATCACCCACACGGCCCCAACAGTCGCCGGATGAGGTAGTGGTACGCGGGAGTCGCGACTTACCTCTGTCGCCAACATTTCCGCACGCTCTACTACTACTACTAGTTTAGAGATATAGTATAGAAGTAGAGTCTTTTCCCACTTGGAATTGTGGAGCGCCATGAAGTTCACGATTACACGGGAACAACTGCAGGCCGGGCTGAACGCGGTGTCGGCGGCGATCCCCGCCAAAACGACGCTCCCCGTTCTGTCGAACGTGCTGGTCGAGGCCACCAAGCAAGGGCTCCGTCTGTCCGGTACCGATCTCGACATCGCGGTCAGCACCACCGTCGCGGCCGACATCGATGCCGAAGGCAGCGTCACCCTCCCCGCGAAGAAGCTGGCCGATATCGCGCGCGAGCTTCCCTCCGCTCCGATCCGGATCACCGCAGCCGGCGAGCAGCGCGTCTCGATCGAGTGCGGGCGCTCGAAGTTCAAGCTGCTGGGCCTGCCGCGCGAGGAGTTTCCGTCCTTCCCCGCCGTGAAGTTCGACAGCGCATGGAAAGCCCAGGCGGGGGTGGTGCACAAGCTGGTGGGGCACGTCGCTTTCGCCGCCTCCACGGAAGAGAGCCGGCCCATCCTGAACGGTGTCCTCTGGGAGTTGCGCCCCGATCGGATGCGGATGGTGGCGACCAACGGCCACCGCTTGGCGAAA
This sequence comes from Gemmatimonadota bacterium, assembly GCA_041487875.1. Lineage (GTDB taxonomy): Bacteria > Gemmatimonadota > Gemmatimonadetes > Gemmatimonadales > GWC2-71-9 > DATLWA01. The sequence goes on from JBGPOE010000010.1 coordinate 25,194, forward strand.
ATGGACGTGCCGGCGAGCGGCGGCTCGACCGCCGACTTGATCGTGCCGCCCAAAGCTCTGGAGCAGATCCGCCGGCTCTTCCCCGCGGACGCGGAAATCGAGATTGCCAAGAGCGACAATCACCTGGGCTTTCGCTCCGCCACGACGCTCGTGTTCTCACGCCTGATCGAGGGGCCCTACCCCCCCTACGAGCAGGTCATTCCGCGCGAGAACGACAAGATCGCCACCGTGGACAGAGAAGCGATGGCCGGCGCGCTCCGCCGCATGAGCGTCGTCGCGAGTGACCAGACGCACCGGATCCGGCTCGCGTTCTCGAGCGGCGCAGTCAAGTTCTCGGTGCAGACGCCCGACCTAGGTGAGGCCCAGGACGAGCTCGCGGTCACCTACGACGGCGAGCCGCTGGAGATCGGCTTCAACGCGACGTATCTACTGGAGATTCTGAAGTACATGCCCACCGACGAAGTGCGCATCACCTTCAAGGCGCCCGAGCGGGCCGCGACGGTCGAGCCGGTGGGCTGGAACGATCCGGCGAGCTTCATGGCGCTGGTGATGCCGCTGCGTCTGGTCGACTAGTTCCCGCAGCGAATCGGTCGTCGTATCCGTCTTCACATGTAGGGTGTCCACGAGCAGCGAGTCCACCACCGGCGGGATCCGCGGTAGTTCGATCGCCGGCGGGACCATCGAATCCACCTCTTGCTCGATCGGAATCACGACGTCGCGGCCGTGGAAGCGCGCCAGGATCAGGTCCCGGCGCGCGAGCATGCGCGCGGGGCGCAAGAACGGGTTCGACGTAAGCGGCTGCGGCAGCGTCGCGGCGAGCTCGGCCGCCTGCCCTTCCTCGAGCTGCGACGGCGCCACGCCGAAGTAAGTCCGGCTGGCAGCGTCGGCACCCCAGACGTCGGGGCCCCACTCCACCAGGCCGAGATACAGCTCGAGGATGCGATCCTTGGGGAGCGTGAGCTCGAGCCGCAGCGCCGTAACCGCCTCCTTCAGTTTGCGCAGCGGATTGCGTGAGGGCGAGAGATACAGGTTCTTGGCGAGCTGCTGGGTGATGGTGCTCGCGCCGCGCAGCTGGTCGCGCCGTCGCCACACGGTCGCCACTGTGCGGGTGACGCTCATCCCGCGGTCCAGCTGCAGCGCATCCGCGATCTCGGTGAAATCGATTCCGTGATGGCTGCGGAAGCGCGAGTCCTCGCCGATGATCACCATGCGCTGGAGGACGGGCGAGATCTCGCTCAGCGGAGCCGGGCGGTACGACCGGCACGCGGTGGCGCTCGCCCGCCCGCTCGCCCGACTGCCCGGGCCATGCTCGCGCATCATCGCTGTGCACCCCGGCCAGTGAGTTCGCCACCACACGGGCGGCGGCCACACCCCGAAAGCCCACAGCGCGGCGACCAGCACTGCCCCGCCGAGCGCGCGGCGCAAACGGTGGCGATCAGCCGGTGCGGTCATCAGCTCCGCGACTAGCGGTGGTGAGGTGCTCGGGCGGAGATCCCGTAGATGTCGGCCTCATTCACTCCGCTGAGATCGCCCGGCGCGGTCGCGACGACGCCGACGGCATCGCGTACTCCCAGCGAAATACCGAGGGCGAAACCTGCCCGGCGCAGGTGACGGTCGGTATCGATCCGCGCCAACATGCCGAAGCGCGAATGAGCCGGCCCGCCCCAGCGGATGCCCGCGGCGTAGCCGCCCTGACCGCCCGAGGCGAGCCGGGCGTGGGCAGAGATCGCGGTGCGCGCGCCGAACCGCCACGTGACGGCGGGTTCGACGGTGAACGGCTCTTGGAACCCGCGGACCATGGGCTGGCCGATGTTCGCGAACACGGCGCCGAGCGTGATCTCGGGTCGCACCAGGTACGTCAGACCCAGGTCCCAGCCCATCGAGTGCGCCCCACCCCGGTACACGGCGGTCGCGAAGCCCACGGTGAGCCCGCGCGTTCCGCCCGCCAAGCCCAAGCGGTACGTGGTGCCGGTCACGCCGCCGCCGAACAGGTCGCGCTGATAGCCGAATGCCAAGCCACTCGAGTTGAAGCCCGCCGTGATCTGGCGCAGGCGCCCGCGCGCGCCCGGGCTCCCGACCGCGAGATCCAGGTGCACCGACGCGTCACGCACGACGGCCAAGCCCGCGGGGTTGACCCAGATGGCGCGGGCGTCGGCGACGTCAGTGGGATGGAGGTACAGCGTGGTGCGGTTGGCCGCGACTTGCGCCTGGGCCCCGGCCGCGCCGCACAGCAACACGGCGAGCGCGCGGCCCGCCCGGCGCCCGATTACGGCAGCACCTGTATCGTAACGTGCACCACGCGGCGGCCGGGGAGCCGGCCCGCCATCGGGAACACGAATGCGAGCTCGGTGGAGTCGGCCGTCTCGCCGCCCAGGTAGCGCCCGTCCAGCGCGACGTAGGTCATACCGGTTTCCGTGCTCTGGCCTTCGATGGTGAACGTCTGGCCGTTCGCATCGCCGCCGCCCGAGAGCACCAAGCTGGAGGCGAAACGGATTTCGAGGCTCTGCACACCGCCGTGCCCGGACGAGGCCGCGGCGTGCGCGTCCGTGGCGCCCCGGGTGATCACGACCGCGGCGCCCGCCGTGTCGGTCGTCGCCACCGTGTCGGTCCAGCTCGTGCCCGGAGCGACGCCCCCGTGCGGCAGCCGCAGATAGAAGTTGCGGAACCCGCCCAGAATCTGCCCGGTGAGTCGCGCCTGGCCGGAGTCGGAGGGCACCGCCTTGCGAAACTCGCCCTGGGGCGTGAGGCGGCCCCGGTAGGCAAGGCCCCGCGCGCCGTCCACACTCAGCGGCGGCGGCAGCACGGAGCCCGAATCCAGCACGATGGAATCGGCGGTCAGTGTCGTCGGGTACCCGACACTATCGGCTGGGCCCGTAATCGTGGCCGAAACGTAGACGCGGTATCCCAGATCCTGGACCTGCGTCCCCATCCCGTAGTCCTGCTCCACATGGAGGCGCTGATGCATCACGTAGCGGAGCGCGCTGGGCCCGTACAACACCCTGGCGGGGGCGGCGGGTGGCGGGGGCGCGGGAACCGCGGCGGGTGGTTGTGTGGCCGCCGGAGTGGGCGACGGCGGCATCGGCCGCGGCGTGGCGCAGGCGACCGCGAGGGCCGCCGCGGCGAAACATCGCGTCACCAGTCGCACCGGTCCCCCTCTCAGGTTCCTGCCGAACGATCGCTCTTGGTGCGACCGAAAATGGCGACGAGCTCCGGACCGTCGCTCGTCACGCGCAACAATTTCCAGCCGCGCTTCCGCATGTCCGTCCGCCACACGATCAGTTTCTCCCACTCCGCCGCCGTGGTGCGGAACACCCGCAGATCGGCGACGGACTCCCATTGCGCGGGATACGGTTTTCGGGACGAGGGAGAGGAAGGCAGGGCCATAAGCCGAGTTCTGTTTGGTCACCGTGAGGCGACCAGATGGTCATCTCTCTGGGATGGCTGTCGCCAGCCACCTCGCGCGGCCTACCCGCAGCTCGAGCGACCCGGGCCGGGTCTCGCTGCTTATTTGGCCTTGCTCCGACTGGGGGTTGCCGTGCCACGTCCGTTGCCGAACGCGCGGTGGGCTCTTACCCCGCCGTTTCACCCTTACCCCTTGGATAAAAAGGGGCGGTCTGTTCTCTGTGGCCCTATCCGTCGCCTTGCGGCGCCCAGGCGTTACCTGGCAGTCTGCCCTGTGGAGCTCGGACTTTCCTCGACACGCCACTCCTGCCAGCGTGCCGCGACCATCGCGCCCTGCCCCCTCCAGTGTGAAAGGTAGACGCTGCCGTCCACTGCAAGCAAGCGGGGCCGCAAAGGCCTATCGCTCCTTCATTAGCCGCCGGACCAGTCGGGCCAGGCTATCCCCGTGCACCGCCCCGGCCAGCACGTCGGCGGCGGCGGGGATCCAGAACCCATCATTCTCATCGAAGGCGACGCGCCGCAGCCGCGGCCAATCGGCGGGGGCCACCCGTCGCGGCAGAATGGCCATGGCGGTGAGGACGGGAATGCCGCGCGCGGCGTAGCGCGCCACCAGGGCGCGCCCGTCCGGCTCCGGCGTCAACAAGATGACCGGCGCATTGGGGCCCGACAGACCGCGCAACAGGCCCAGGCGGAACCAATCCGCCGGCGCCACGTCGGCGCGCAATGCGAACAGCAAATCGGGCCGCGCGCGGCGCGCCGCCGTCCGGAGGGCCCGCACGCGTTCCGCCACGGCGGCTTCGAGCGCGCTGTCGTACGACGCCAGCAGGCCCGTCTCCTCGAGCGAGTCAGCGAGTGTTGCTGGTGACAACGCCGCGAAGCCCACGCTCCGCGTGGAGTCGAGCGCGCCGGCACGCACTAGCGCCGCAATCCCGGCCCGCGCGACCGCGGGGCAGAAGGAATCCGCGGGCGGCGCGCCCTCGACGTCCACTGCCACCGCGGGAACCAGGTCCCGTTGCTCCGCGGCCAGGCGTGCCAAGGCCCGCGCGGCCGGCAGCAGTTGGCGCGTCCAGAACTCGGGTGCGAGGGGGCACACCGGACCGGGCAGCGAGTCGCTCGCGGGCGGGAAGTCCCGGAAGTCGAGTACGGGAATCCAGTATTGGCTCGTCGCCGCGAGTCGATCGGCGGTGGCCCGCCACAGTGCGCGCGTCGCATCGCGCTGCCACGTGGGTACGACCACGGAGTCGGGCGCCGTCTGAGGGTACGCGACGCTGGCGAGCCCGGTGAGGTTACCCACTTGCATGAACGCGACGAGCGAATCGAGCAACAGGCCGCCCCGTGCCGCGGGCGCGGCATCGATGCCGGTCAACGGCTGGCGCAGCCACGCGAGCCGCAGTCCGTGCCGCAGCAGCCAGTCGGGCAGCGCCGCTGGGCTGGTGTCATGACGCGCCAACAACTCGGGCAGCGGCCGTGCGTCGGCGCCGAGCGGCGCAGCGAGCGGCGCCGCCTTGACCGGTATCGCGCGTGGGGCGTCTAACACCGCCAGGCGGGTGTGTCGCGCCGCCGGCGGGATGCTGGCCCACTCGGCCGGTCGGCGGGTCCATCGCGCGAGTGCCACGAGGAAGGCACGCGCGCGCTCCAGCCCGTCGCCGTCGAGCCAGGGCATCGTGCTGGGCCGCAGATCGGGGCCGAGCGCGTTCAACAGCTGCCGGCTCGCCACCACGATCAGCCCCGCCTCGACGCGGCTTGCGGCGATCACGGGCGAGCGGTGGCGACCGCTGGGCTTGGCGTTGGGTGGGCGCACGAATGCCGCGCCCGACGCGCGCGCCAGCGCCGCCGCTTCCCGCGGGACGCGCAGCGCGTGGTTGCGCCCCCCGGGGAACGGGTCGAATCCCCCCTCGCGTGGCCCCGAGCCCGCGCGTGGTGCGATACGGGGCTGGGGCGCGAGCGCCGCCGGTGGCGATAACGTGTCCTGCAGTGGCTCCGCGCTGATCGCGATTCCCGTCCCCGCTGCCGCGAGCCAGCGATTCAACACCCAGCGGTCGGCGGAGCCCGCGGCGTCGCCCGCGTAGCCCAGCACCACCACGCCGCCCCGCGCCGTCCATTCACCCAGCAGCGCCAGATCGGCCGTGTTGAGAGGATCCGATGGGCCCTCGGGTGCCGCTCCACCCAGCAGGATCAGGGTGCGATAGCGGGCCAGGTCGCCGCGCGTGATATGCGGATAGAAACGGCGATAGTCGACGCGGTACCCCGCTGCGCTCCAGGGCTCCGCCAGCGCGTTCAGCACGATGGGGTCGGCCTGCATCTGATCGAGCACGAGCAGGCGCCGTGCCTGCGGCTGGCAGGCGGCCAGCAGCAGAGCGGCGGCGGCGACCGCGCCTCGCCACGATGGTCCGATCATTTCGCCCTTGATGCTACCCGGCAAACGGCGTCAACGCATCGCGCATCGCCCCGGCCGTCGGCCAGCGCTCGGCACGCGGCTTGGCCAGCGCTCGGTGGATCGCCGCGGCGAGCTCCTTGGGCACGTCCCGACGCAGGCGGCGCAGCTCGGGCGGTGTTTTATGCTGGTGCATGTCGATCACCGCGGCCGCGCTGGGGGAAGAAAACGGCGGCCGTCCGGCGAGGGCTTCGAACATGACGACCCCGAGTGAGTAAAGGTCCGTGCGTCCGTCGATGTCGGGATCGGCAGCGGCCTGCTCCGGGCTCATGTACTCCTCTGTGCCCACCACGAAGCCGCTGCGCGTCACGCGATCCTCACCCGACGTCGTGATGGCGCGGGCGATGCCGAAATCCACGAGCACCGCGCCTGCGGGCGAGCAAACGATGTTGTCGGGTTTGATGTCGCGGTGGGCCAGACCCTGGTCATGAGCGTAGCCCAGCGCTTCCAGCACCTCGCAGGCGATGCGCACGGCCTGCGGAACGGGCAGCTGATGGTCGCGGCGCAGCAGCTGGCGCAACGAGTCGCCCGCGACGTAGGGCATCACGAACCACAGCAGATAGTCGGTCTCGCCGCACTCCACCACTGGCACGATGCGCGGATGGTCCAGCGCGCCGGCATAGTTGATCTCGCGCAGGAACCGGTCGGCTGCGACCGAAACGGCGAGCTCGGGATGCAAGACCTTGATGGCGACTTGCTGCCCGGTGGCGTCCCGCGCCCCGAAAATGGATGCGTTCCCGCCCCTGCCCACCGCCGCGATGTCGGTGTAGCGGTCGTCCAGCGCCTGGCGAACTCGGGACAACAGGTCGCGCTGCGTCATTGTGGTGCCCGATGATATAGGGCCTTGCTCGGACCGGGGCTAGGTTCGCCCCGGTTGAGAATGGGTTGAGCGTGTCAGCGGGCCGTCCCCGGGCGGCGCGCGGCCTCCGCGGCGCACATTGACCAGAGGTTGACGGCGCGCCGTTAACGTGTGCGCCGTCATGGTGACCATCTGCACTGTCGTGGCGCCCGCCGATCGACCGCGTCTCGAAGCCGCCGGGGACGGCTGCTTTGTGGCGATGCACGCCGACTCGCTGGGGGACGTGGTGAAGGCGGCGCGGACCAAACGGGTGGATGCGCTCGTGATCTCCGTGCACCACTGTTTGCCGCGCGAGCTCCCTGCGGTGGCGCGCTTTGTCCGCGAGTTCCCGTTGATTCCCACCGTGGCACTGGTGTCGCGCCCCGACCGCGCCGCGAGCGATCTGCTGCTGCGACTGGGCGCTTCCGGCGTCCGCGCCGCCGTGGACTGCACCGAGCCGCAAGGCTGGCGCCGCCTCCGCGATCTGGTGGGCCACCCGGCTTCGCCGGTCACGGCGCGCATTCTCGCGCGCATCATCCCTGCGCTGGGAGACTGCTCCGAGGAAGCGCGGCTCTTCTTCGAAGTGGTGGCGCGTCTCGCGCCGGTGCTGCCGACGGTGCGCGCCCTGGCGCGGCACCTGCGTCAGCGGCCCAGCTCGTTGATGTCGCGCTTCGGCCGCGCCAACCTGCCCTCCCCCAAGAGCTACCTCGCGGGCATGCGGCTGCTCCATGCGGCGTGCTTGTTCCGCAATCCCGGGCTCTCCGTCGCCGACGTCGCGTACCGCCTGGACTATTCGTCGCCCCAGAGCTTCGGGCGCCACGTGAAGGCGGCGTTGGGCGTCACCGCCGGGGAGTTCCGTCACCGCTTTCCGTTCGACGTGGCGCTGGCGCGCTACGTCGACTTGCTCGTCGCCCCGTACCGGGAGGCCCTACGGGCTTTTCACCCCCTCAATGCGGGGATCTGGGACCAAGGACCCGACGCCCGAGCGGTCTCCTGGGCGGGGTGACGAGTGTCAGTCCGCGGCTTGCGGCTGGGAGGGCGGAGGTGCGAGCGGGAGGACGCGGTGCTCGGCGGTGCGCTGCTCGCGCCGCAGTACCGAGAAGCGCGCGATGCTGCCACGCAAGCGCTCGGCCAGCTGCGCCAGTTGTTGCGATGTGGCAGTGAGGTCGCCCATGGACGTGATTTGCGCCTGGGTAGCGCTGGCCGCGCCGGCGGCGCTTACCGCCGAGGCGCTGGAGATCGCTGCGACCTGCTGCAGCCCCTGCGCCAGGGCTGCGAGACGCTCCGCCTGGCTGCGCGACACGCCGGCCGTGGCGTTCACGAGGTCGCCCAGCAGCTGCACACCCTGCCGCAGCTCCTGCAGCGCACCATCCGCCTCCGCCGCCACGCCGCCGATGTCGCGCACTTTTGCTTCCCCCGCTTGCATCGCCCGTCCCGCCGCGTCGATGCCGGCCCGCAGCTCGCTGACCAGCTCGGCCACGTCGCGTGCCGACTTCCCGGCCTCACCCGCCAGCGAACGCACTTCGTCCGCCACTACGGCGAAGCCCTCGCCGTGCTCGCCCGCCCGCGCCGCCTCGATTGCGGCGTTGAGGGCGAGCAGGTGCGTCTGGCGCGCGATCCGTGCGATGGTCTGCGCGAACACGCCGATCCGCTCCGACATACCGGAGAGACCTGCCACGGTCGTGGCGGTGGCGCGCACTTCTTCGCCCACGGCGCGTAGCGTGGCGCTAGCGCGCTCCACCCGCTCGCGCCCGCGCTCTGCCGCCGCCACGAGCCGCGTCGCGTCCACCTGCATCAACTCGGCGCGCACCCGCAACGACTCCGCCTGGTCCGCCGCCTTGGCGCTCTCGCCCCGTGCGGACTCCGCGAGATCGCGTTGGCCCGCGAGATCGGTGGCGAGTGCCTGTGCCGTGTGCGTCACCGCCTCCGACGTCGCGTGCAGCTCCTGGGCCGACGCAGCGAGCTGTTCGGCGAACGCCGCCACCTCGTCCGCCTCGCGCTGCACGGTCGAGATGGTTGTGCCGATCTCTTCGAGCATGCGATTGAAGCTCTTCTCCAGAAACCCCAGCTCGTCGGACACGGTGGCCGCGGCGCGGACGGCCAGGAACCCGTGCTCCGCCTCACCCATCACACCGCGCGCTTGGCGGATGCGGTCGATCAACGTCGCGGGGATGCGTTTCAGCGACATCGCCACCAGAATGAAGACGCCGGTCTCGATCAAGGCGGTGGTCTCGATCGGGGCGCCGCCGGCATACAGCCGGTTGTGGGCGACGCATGCGCCCAGGTAGGCGAGGGACGCCATCAGCACGAGGAATTCGCCCACGCCCCGTCCCTGGTCAAAGGCGTAAGGGAGGACCGCCAAGAAGAAGGCGGCTACGAGCCCACCGTGTCCGAACCACACGACCAGCACGGCCATGAGCAGCACATCCAGCACGGCGAACGCGTAGATCAGCCACCACCGGTACCACCCTTTTTCGCTCGCCAGGCCGAGCACGCCGTTCAGCATGAGCGCCGCCACGGCGGCGAGGGCGATGGTTTGGGAGGACGTGGGGACCGCCCCCGCCAGGCGTCCGATGAATGCGATCAGCGTGCCGGTCGCGATGATCCACCAGCGGCGGCGCAGGGCGCGGTCGAAGGTCTCCAGATCCTTGAGCCGCTGCTCCAGGCCGACGCTCTCGTCCGTCCAGCCGCGCAGCCGGTAGGCGAGGGACATGCGGTCGGGCGTGGGGCGGGGAGGGGTCACGCGAGCATCTTACACGGCGCTGGGGTCGCGAGCCAGCGGGATGTCAGGGGGTGGGCGTGAGTCCAAGCTCGGCGATGGCGACGAGCGTCTCGACGGCGTAACCCGCCTGCTCCAGCGCCGCGCGCCCGCCTTCTTCGCGGTCCACCACGGCGAGCACACCGAGCACGCGCCCGCCTTCCGCCTCGACGGCCGCGATCGCCTCGTGTGCTGAGCCGCCGGTCGTGATCACATCCTCCACCACCACCACGCTCGCGTTCGGGGCGAAGCAGCCTTCGATCCGGCGGCCCGTGCCGTGGGTCTTGGCCTGCTTCCGGACCGTGAACGCATCGAGCGGCATCCCCTCGGCTCGGGCCGCCAGCGCGACGGCGTAGGCGACGGGGTCGGCGCCGAGTGTGAGGCCGCCAATCGCCTGGGGGTGCCAGCCGCGCGCGCGGAGCCGGGAAAGGCCCAGGGCGCCGATCAAGGCGAGGCCTTCGCCGGCCATCGTCGTACGCCGGGCGTCGATGTAGAAAGACGATCGTCGCCCGGAGGCGAGGACGAAGTCGCCGCGCGTGACGGAGCGCTCCAACAGGAGCTCGCGGAGCCGCCGATGGCGGTCATCGGGTGTCATAGTAGTAGCGATTGCAACTACTAATAGTCCTTTCGGCGTCCCATGAGCCCCTTGAGACTGCCCAGCAGGCCGCTCCGGGGCGCGTCGAGGGACGCCGCCGCGCCCGCCAGGACTTCTTGGGCGAACTGCGCGACCGTCTGCTGGCGGTCGGCCGGGTTGCGGGCCAGCCCTCTCATGACGGCCGCTTCCAAGGCCGCCGCGAAGCGCCGCCCCGGCACCGCCTGGTTCAGCGGCAGCGGCGGCTGGGTAAGCAGCTGTTGAAACAGCTCCCGCGGCGACTTGCCCCCGAAGGGATAGCGGCCCGTGAGCAGATGGTAGGTGATGGTCGCGAGGCTGTAGATGTCGGCGCGGCCGTCCACCAGCTCGCCCGACAGCGCCTCGGGGGCGACATACTGCAGCGTGCCCACGAAGAAACCGGTGCGGGTGAGGCGCTCTTCAGGCGGCAGCTCGGCATCTCGCGCGATGCCGAAATCGAGCAGCTTGGCGCGGCGCGTGGCCGCGTCGTACATGATGTTCTCGGGCTTGAGATCGCGGTGAATGATTCCCGCCGCGTGAGCGGCACTCAGGGCATCCGCCAGCTGCCGCACGACGTCGGCCGCGAGGTCGGGAGCGAGCGGACCGTTGTGGTGTAGGAACTGCGCGAGGGATTGGCCCTCGGCCCATTCCAACGCGAGGTAGTTGAGGCCGTCCGCTTCGCCGTAATCGTAGGTGCGCACCACCCCGGGGTGGCGCACGCGCGAACCGTATCCCGCTTCCCGCAGGAATCGCGTCACCGCCGTGGGGTCGCCGCGCAGGCGCTGCCGCAATACCTTGAACGCACAAGGGCCGTGCTCGGGGTGCTCGGCGCGATACACGTCCGCCGTGCCCCCCTCGCCCACGCGCTCCAGGAGGCGGTAGCCGGCGATCGTGCGCCCGGCGAGGTTCTCGTTGGGCATCGAGGTCGCGCGAAGCTAACGCCCGGATTCGAGGTTCAGCAAGTGATACGACGTGCATTGACGTGCTTGGTTGCCCTCGCCGCCGCCTGTGGGCCGTGGCAGCGCGTCGGCACTACCGATCGCGCTCCCCCGCCGTCGCTCAGCGTGCAGCGGCTGTTCGATGCGACCACCGTCTATCAGGCGATGGGCTTCTTCGCCACCAGCGCCCCCTTGCCGATGGTCGCCTCGGTCCGCCACCTCGCGGGCCCGACGCCCGACAGCACGCTGATCGTGTTCGGCCTGTCACTGGCGAATCACGCGCTGAGTTTCCACCGCGACGGCAACGAGTTCGTGGGCGAGTACCACGTCGATGTCTCGTTCCAGACGGACTCCGGCCCCGCGCGCCAGTTCGGCCGCGATGAAACCGTGCGGGTCCACAGTTTTCAAGAGACCCTGCGCGCCGACGAGAGCGTGATCTTCCAGCAGTTCGTGCTGGTGCATCCGGGTGTGTACACGGTCAGCGTCGTGGTCCGCGACCGCAACAGCGCCGCGCTGGCGCGCCAACAGCGGCCCGACACAGTGCCCGCGTTCGCCGGTGCGGCGGTCGGCTCACCCATTCCGTTCTACCAAGGCAGCGGGCGGGACGGCGTCGCCGACCTCCCCAAGCTGCTCGTGAGTCCGCGCGCCACACTGCCCTACGGCGCGGATTCGCTGCGCTTCTACCTCGAAGCGTACGGGGCGGCCCCGCCCGTGCGGCTCGCCGTGCGCGCCGTCGACGACGGGGGCCACGACGTCTGGAGCGACACCGTGGCGCTGCGCGGCGATGCACGGCTCGCGTCGACCACACTCGTACTGCCCGCCGAGCGTTTGCCCATCGGGCAGGGGGTCCTGGAAGCGAGTGTCGTCGGGGCGGCGGCGACGGCGCGCGCACCCTTTCTCGTCAGCTTCTCGAACCAATGGGTGGTCAACAATTTCGAGGAGATGGTAAGCCTGCTGCGGTACTTCGAGCGCCAAGACTGGGTGGCCAAGTTGCGCGCCGCGCCCGCCGAGCAGCGCCCCCAGGTGTGGCGCGATTTCTGGAAGGCGACCGACCCCGTCCCGATCACGCCCGAGAACGAGGCGCTCAACCAGTACTTCGAGCGCGTGCAGATCGCCACGCAACGCTATCGCGAAGAGGGCGCGCCCGGCTGGCTCACCGACCGGGGCGAAGTCTTCATCACGCTGGGTGACCCCGACGACGTGTACGATCTTTCCAACGAGATGGGCCGGGGCGGCATCCGCGTGATACGCTGGACGTACACGCAACTCCGCGTCACCCTGTTCTTCGAGGATCAGTCGGGCTTCGGGCGTTACCGCCTCACACCCACGGCGCGCGCGGACTATCAGAGCGCGCTCTCCCGGGTCCGCCGAGCACAATGAGGCGTGCCGTCCTCCTGCTGCTCGGCGCCGTCCGGGTCGCCGGCGCGCAGGAGTCAGGCATTGCGGCGCGCGCGGAATCACTCCGCGTCGCGGGCCGGCCGTGGCACGCGGCGGAAGTCCTGCTCGCGGCCGCCGCCCGCGAGGCACGCCCCTCGGCGCAATTCGTGGTCGAGGGCGCCAACGCGGAGTTGCGCGCCCGCCGCTACGATCGCGCCCGCGGGCTGCTTGCCGGCCAGCCGTGGCTCGAGGATTACGACAACGGCGCGGCGCTCGCGGCGCTCGCGGAAGCGGAAGCCGGGCTCGGTCTCGCGCCGCTCGCCGCCACCCACTACCAGGCGGCGCGCGCGCGCGCCACCGGGACCCGGGCGGCCCTGTTGGCGGTCCGCGCAGGGCTCGCGTTTCAAGCGGCGGGGCAGGTGGACAGCGCCGCGGTCGCCTACTCTGCGGCACGCGCGGACGGTCTGGGCGTAATCGATGCGTGGTTGCGCTTGCGCGAAGCCGCCACCACGGGCGATACCGCCCGAGCGTCGCGCCTACTGGCGGATCTGCCCGCACCCGCCGCGCGAGGCGCCGCAGCGGCGCGTGCCCACGCCCTGCTCAACGCGGCCGACACGGGCTTGGCGCTCGACGCCTTGGCCGCGGCAGGGCAGGGACTCGACGCGGCGCAGCTGGCGCTTGCCCTGGGCGACACAGCCCGCGCGCGGACGGCCGTCTACACCCTCCTCGACGCGTCTCCCGAGAGCGACGCGGCCGCGGCCGCGTCGGGGCTCGCGCTGCGCATCCTCTTGCCCCGCTCACCTGCCGAGCGCGTCGCGCTGGCCCGCACGCTCAAGGCGCACGGGGCGGCGGGCGATGCCCGGACGCTGGTCGCCCGGGCGATCGCCGACGGCGACTCCAGCGCCACCACGCTCCTCCTGTACGGCGAGCTACTCGCCGCCGCCGGCCGCTACCGCGACGCCGAGCGCGCCAACCTCGCCGCCGCCCGCGACTCCACCGTCGGCGCCCTCGCCGTGTACCGCCGTGCGCGCATTCTCGTGCGCCTCGGCGACCCCGGCGCGGCGCCGGCGCTGACGGGCTTCGCCGCCGCCTTCCCCGCCGATACCGCCGCGCCGACCGCGCTGTACGTTCTCGCCGACTTTCTGCTCGACCGCGGCGACACGGCAGCCGCGGCGCGCTGGTTCACCGAGCTGTTTCGCCGGTACCCTTCGGATCAGCGCTCCTCGGTGGCGCGCATCCGGCTGGCGCTGCAGGCGCAGCGCGCGGGGCAGCTTGATAGCGCGGCGGCGTTGTACGGCGCGGAGGTGGCGGCGGCTGGGCCGCTGCGCCAGAGCGCACGGTTCTGGCTCGGCATGCTCGCCCGCGCGCGCGGCGACGCGACCGGCGCCCAAGCCACCTGGCTGGCGCTGGCGCGGGAGGATTCCATCGGCTACTACGGCCTGCGTGCCCGCCGCGAGGTGGGGCTCCCACCGCTCGCGTTCCGCGCCGCGGCGGTGCCCCCGGCGTCGCCCGCGGTGGCCGCGGCGCTGGGCCGCATCGACACGTTGATCCTCGCGGGGCTCGACTCGGCGGCGGACGATGAGGTGCGCGCGGTGCTGGCCCACCCGCCGCAGGAGCTCGATGCGCTGCTTGCCTGGAGCGTGGGTCTCGCGGCGCGCGGCTTCGGGCCCAGCGCGGTGCGCTTGGGCTGGCAGGCGGCGCTGCGCTCGCCCAACGATCCGCGCGTGCTGCGTGCCATCTTCCCCTGGCCCAATCGTGGCGCGCTCGAGGCGGAGGCGCAGGAGTTCGGCGTGGACCCGTACTTGCTGGCGGCGCTGGTGCGCCAGGAGAGCGTATTTGACGTGGAGGCGTTATCGCGCGCCGGTGCGCGTGGCTTGGCACAACTGCTCCCTGGAACGGCCGCCCTCACCGCGCGCGATTTGGACGTCACGTTCGACCCCGGCTGGATCACGCTGCCCGACTACAACCTGCACCTGGGAGCCGCGCACCTCGCGGAGCTGCTGCGCCGGTTCAGCGGCCGCGTGGAGGTGGCGGCTGCCGCATACAACGCGGGCGCCGCCCCAGTGGGCCGCTGGCTGACACGCCCGGGCGCCGACGATCCCGACCAGTTTCTCGAGCTCGTGCCGTACCCGGAAACACGCGGCTACATTCGCGCCGTGTTGCGCAACCGCGAGCTGTATCGCGCGCTATACGCCGCGGAGTAGCGGTCCCTCCATCGCTTGACAGCGGCCCGCGCGGATGAAGGTTGAAGGCGCCCGGCACGGCTGCCGGGCGGACTCGTGCCGTGACCCGGAACCTCGCAGGGAGGCAGCACGCATGGCTAAGGGAAAAGTGAAGTGGTTCAATGACGCCAAGGGGTACGGCTTCATTGAACAAGAGGAGGGCGAGGATGTGTTCGTCCACTTCTCGCAGATTCAGATGGACGGGTTCAAGACGCTCGCGGAAGGACAGGCGGTGCAGTTCGAGGTGCAATCCGGCGACAAGGGACTGCACGCCACCAACGTCGTTCGCGCCTAACCGCGCGCGCTCGCCGCAGTCCGCCCCGCCCGGCGCCGCCGGGCGGGGTTTTCCTTCCCTTCTATATATTCCGCCATGCCCGCCCCGACGCAGTCAGTCTTTCTGATCGACGGGTACGCCCTCATCTACCGCGCTTTTTTCGCGATGATCTCGCGGCCCCTCACCACGCGCCGCGGCGAAAACACGTCCGCGGTGTGGGGGGTGACCAACTTCCTCCTCCGCCTGCTGGAAAAGCACCGGCCCGCCTACGTCGCCTGGGTGCATGACGTGGGCGAGTCGTTTCGGCACCAGCGCTACCCGCAATACAAAGCGACCCGCGAGAAGCTCGACGAGCAGCTGCAGCAGGATTTCGACCGCTCGGTGGAACGGATCACCCAGGTGCTCGACGCGTTTCATATGCCGGTGCTGGGCGTTCCGGGCTTCGAGGCAGACGACGTGATCGGCACGCTCGCGGGGGAGGCGGCGCGCCGTGGCCTGCGGGCCGTGATCGTCTCGGGCGACAAGGACTTTCATCAACTGGTGGGCCCGGCGGTCGTGCTGCTCAACCCGGGCCGCGGCGGGCCGGCCGCCGTGGAGGAGCACTGGGTGGACGCGTCGAACGCGGCCGAGCGGCTCGGCGTGCCGCCCGAGCGCGTGGTCGATTACCTCGCCCTCGTGGGGGACAGCTCCGACAACGTGCCCGGTGTGAAGGGTGTGGGGGAGAAGACCGCGCTCGAGCTGCTCCAGACCTACGGCGATCTCGACGCCATTCTGGCGCGGGCCGCGGAGGTGCCGGGCAAGCGCGCGCGCGAAGCCCTCCTGGCGCAGGCCGACGCGGCCCGCCTGTCGCGCGAGCTGGTCACGATTCGACGGGACGTGCCGGTGACGCTCGATCTCGATCGCCTGCGGGTGCGCCCACCCGACGTGGCACGTCTCACGGAGCTTTTCATCGAGCTCGAGTTCAAGTCGCTCGTGCCGCGTCTCGAGGCGTTCGCCCGGGCCGCGACGCCGTCGTCGGCCGCTCCGATCGCCGTGGCAGCCCCCGCCCCGGTCCAGGTCGCGCCGGGACAAACACCGGTGCGCATCGTGGCAGATGCGGCCCAGCTCGCCGCGGCGATCGCCGACTGCCGCCGCGCGCCGCTTGTGGCGTTCGACACGGAGACCACGTCACCCGATCCGCTGCGCGCCGAGCTGGTGGGCCTGTCACTCGCGGCCGCACCGGACCGGTCCTGGTACCTGCCATTCGGCCATCGTGCGCCCGATGGCGAGCTCGCCGGCGGCGCGCCACCCGCCAATCTGCCGCCGCTCGCGAGCGCAGTCATGCTGCCCCTGCGCGATCTGCTCGCGGATCCGGGGGTGACAAAGGCTGCACATGACGTGAAGTACGACTGGCTCGTGTTGCGCCGCGCCGGCGTCGAGCTGGGCGGTGTCGCGTATGACTCGATGCTTGCGAGTTTCGTCCTCGACCCGGGCCGGCGGTCTCACGCGTTGGGCGATCTGGCACGCGAGCGTTTCGGCGTCGAGATGCAGACGTACGCGGGGCTCGTGGGGCGCGGGCGCGCCGAGCGGCCATTCGCGGAGATCCCGGTGGCGGCTGCGGCGCGCTATTGTTGCGCGGACAGCGAGATGGTGCTGCGGCTGCGGGACGCGTTTGCCGGTGAACTGGAAGACCACCGGCTGTTGCCGCTGCTCGAAACGATCGAGCTGCCGCTCACGAGTGTGCTCGCCGACATGGAGTGGCATGGCATGCTCGTGGATCGAGCGCTGCTCGCCGAGATCGGCCGCGGCCTGACCAAGGAGCTGGCGGAGCTGGAGCGGGCGATCTATCAGGCGGCGGGGCGGGAATTCAACATCAACTCGACGCCGCAGTTGCGGACCGTCCTGTTCGAGAAGCTGCAGCTCCCCACCCTCAAGAAAACCAAGACGGGTGCATCCACCGACTTCGAGGTGTTGGAGCAGCTAGCCGCGATGGGGCACGACGTCCCGCGCCTGCTCATCGAGTATCGCGAGCTCACCAAGCTCAAGTCGACGTACGTGGACGCCCTCCCCGGCTATGTCAATCCGGCCACGGGCCGCGTGCACACCAGCTTCAACCAAGTGGGCGCGAGCACCGGACGCCTGTCGAGCTCCAATCCCAACCTCCAGAACATCCCTGTGCGCACGGCGCGGGGCGGGGCGATCCGGCGGGCGTTCGTGGCAGCCGACGGCTGCGTGCTGGTCGTGGCTGACTACTCCCAGATCGAGTTGCGATTGCTCGCGCACCTCTCGGGTGACCCCGCGTTTGTCGAGGCGTTTCAGCAGGGCGGGGACATCCACCGCCAGACCGCGGCGGTGATCTTCGGCGTGTCGCAGGACAACGTGACGCCCGACATGCGCGCGCGCGCGAAGACCATCAACTTCGCCACGATCTACGGACAGGGCCCGTTCGCCCTGTCGCGCCAGCTCGGCATCAGTCAGGAAGAGGCGAAGGAATTCATCGCGCAATACTTCCGCCGCTTCGCCGGGGTGCGGGCCTGGCTCGACCGCACGGTCGCCGAGGCCCGCGAAAAAGGCTTTGTCGAAACGCTGTTTGGGCGGCGGCGCTACATCCCCGAGCTGCGCGACCAGAACTTCAACATCCGCGCGTTCGGCGAGCGGACCGCGACGAATTCGCCCCTGCAGGGCTCCGCGGCCGACCTCATCAAGGTCGCCATGATCCGCATTCACGCCGGTCTCCGCGCTGCGGGACTCGGCACCCGCATGATCCTCCAGGTGCACGACGAGCTGGTGTTCGAGGCGCCAGCGGCGGAACGGGAGGCGGCCACGGAGGTCGCAAAACGCCATATGGAGGGAGCCGCCGAGCTGCGCGTCCCCCTCGTCGTAAGTATCGGCGTGGGAAAGAATTGGCTCGACGCCAAAGGGTGAGCACATCTCTTGCAGGTTGGAACCCCGGTGCTCATGTTGTGGCGTCGGAGCCCCCAAGTTTGACCGGGGACCGACGCTTTTTGGCGCCGGGGGAGGCTGTGGTGCGTGCTGAGCGCGGCTTTACGCTGATCGAGCTCTTGATCGTGGTGGTGATCATCGGGATTCTCGCGGCCATCGCGATCCCGAAGTTCGTCAACACGAAAGAGAAGGCCTACATGGCGCAGATGAAGTCCGACCTCCGCAACCTGGCTACGGCGGAGGAGGCCTTCTTCTACGACAGCACTTCGTACACGACCAGCCTCGCGATGCTGAACAACTTCGCGCCGTCGTCCGCCGTGACGTTGACGGTCAACGAAGCCACGCCCAAGGGCTGGTCGGCCACGGCGGTGCACGCCCAGACGCCACGGAAGTGTTACCTCTTTTCGGGCGGCGCGGCACCGGTGGGGACCGCTACGGTGGAGGGCCGCATCACCTGCTCCTGAGTGACGTCTGCCGCCCGTTCACGCGCCGCCGCGAGGGGATGTGCTTCGCCCTCGATGGCGGCGTTTGGTTTCATCGCCACCGCCTGCGCGGTGAGGCGCTGGCCCACCTCGTGAGCGCCAACCGCGACCAACTCCTGGCGGTCGGCCACGTCCTCGGCCTGCAACCGGCCTGGTTGCAGTACAAGCCGCTCAAGGACCCGCGCACGGGTGTGCGCGTGGCGGCGTGGCATTGGGATGTGTGGGGTGCGTTCCTGGCGAAGCTGGAAGACGAGGTGCGGCGACCTTAGGGCTGCGCGTCGCCGCGTGGCGCCCGCACGCCCGGCCACCAATTCCACCGTCCCGCGATGTGCATGATCGCCGGCACGAGAACCATGCGGATCAGCGTGGCGTCGAGCAGCACGGCGGCGGCGAGCCCGAAGCCGATCAGTTGCACGGCGAGCACCCGCGAGAACGCGAACACGCCGAATACGCAGATCATGATCGCTGCGGCGTATGTGATAGTGGACGCCGTGCCGGACAATCCTTCCATGGTCGCGTGGTCGTTGCGCCCCGTCTTGTCGAACACTTCTTTCACGCGCGCCAGTAGGAACACCTCGTAATCCATCGACAGGCCGAACACGGTCGCGAAGACCAGGATCGGGACCACCGCCCAGATGGCCTCGGTCGGGCCGTCGAGGCCGAAGAGCTTGGCACCGTGGCCGTGCTGGAACACGAACACCGTCACACCGAACGCGGCGCCCACCGACAGGCAGTTGAGCAGGACAGCCTTCAGCGGTACGAGCAAAGAGCGGAAGGCGACGAACAGCATGATCGCCGTAATGCCGAGAATGAGACCGACCACCTGCGGCAACCGGCGCAACAGGTCCTTCTGCACGTCCACGTTGGCGGCGGCGAACCCGCCGACGAAAATCTGCGCGCCCTGTAACCCCCGCACGCCGCGCGCGGCCACGCGCCGGGCCGTGCGCACGACGTCCATCATGCCGGTGAAGGTGACGCTGTCGGCGGGGATCACGTCGATCAGCGTCGTCCGGGCGTCGGTGGAGAGATATGCGTTGAAGAACTGCGGAGACTTGGCGCGCACGGCTTCCGGATCGCTGTAGAACATCGCGAGCTGCAGGGCCGACAGCCGTGGCCGGATGGTGGCGATGCCGCGCACGTCTTTGATGCGGGGATCACGGCGCAACGAGTCGGACAGGACCTTGAGCCCGAGGAGCCGGGGGGCGGCCAGGGCCGATTGACCTTGCGGCAGCTCCACCACCACGCGCACCGGCATGATCACGCCGCTGGCGCCCATCTCCCGCAGCGCGTTCAACCCCTCGCCCGACTCCGACTGCTCGGGGAACCAGTTCCGCGCGGGCAGGCCGATGCGGATCTGCGTCAGCGGCAGACTGAGCACCGCGATCGCGATGCCGCCACCCGCGATGGCCCGCCAGGGGCGGTGCAGCAGGAACCGCGCCCACCGCTCCCACCCGGTCGGGGCGTGGAACCGGGCCAAGGGCCGGGCGAGCCAGCGCGGGCGATCGATGTTGCGGCCGAGGTAGGAGAGCACGGCGGGGAGGAACGTCGTGGCGAGGAGCACGGCGACCCCCACGACCAGCAGGCCGCCGATGCCCACCGACCGCGTCTCCGTCAGCGGCGTCGTCGTCAGCGCGGCGAAGCCCACCACGACGGTCATCCCCGACGTCACTACCGCGGAGCCGGCAGTCTCGATCGTGCGGATCGCCGCGTCCACCGGCGACAGGCCGCGGTTCATCTCCTCGCGGAAGCGCGTCACGATGAGCAGCGAGTAATCGATGCCGACCCCCAGGCCCACCATGGTCGTGATGTTGAGGACGAAGACGGACATGTTCTGAAATCGGGCGGCCACGGTCACCAGACCGAGGGCGATCGTAATGGCGAGCACGCCCACCACGAGGGGCAGCATGGCCGCGATCAGCGCGCCGAACGCCAGCACCAGCACCACAAGCGTCGGCGGCAGCGCCACCTTCTCGCCGTGTTCGGTGTCCTCCGCGCTGATCGTCCGGGTGTCGTGATCGAGCGCGGGGTTCCCCGTGACCTTCACGTCGAAGCCCACCGCCTCCGGCACGCCGGCGAGAGCGCCCTGCACGGTGTCGCGCAGGTCAGGGATGAACGTCTTGGTGATGTCGGCGGTGCGGTCGGGGGCCAGGGCGGCGATCAGAAACGTCGTGCGGCCGTCGGTGGAAACAAAGCTCGACTCGCCCAGCGTCTTGACGGAGACGACCTGGCTCACATACGGCTGGCGCGACACGGCGGCGGTGAGCGAGTCGAGCACCGCCGTGAAGCCGGGCGTGGTGTAGCGCATCGGCCCGTGCACCACGATGGCCACGTAGTCGGCGAACGGGGTCGGAAAATCGTCGCGCAGAATGCGGGAGGCGCGGGCGGACTCCGTCTGCTCCTGGAACGAGCCGCGCACCGACAGACTGCGCTGGACACGGCAGGCGCGCGGGGCGAACAGCACGAGGAGTGCCGCCCACGCCGCGATGACCGCTCCGCGCCAGCGGATGATCTGCCTCGCGGGCAGCGCGACCACTTAGCGTCCAAACATATGCGGGCCACAATCATAGGCCGGAGCGCAGGCCAAAGCTAGCGGCGCTGTAGCGCACGTTTGCATATTGCGCGCATGGCCGAGCGCAACGTGTCTCCTTTCGTCGCGGCTGCTGTCGCGGTGCTGGTGCTCGCGGTCGTGTGGGACGCCGTTCGTGGCGGCCGCCGCCCGGTGCCGCCACCGGCGCACGTCACCGCGGCGCCGGAATCCGCTGCGGCTCCGGCCGTGCGGCGTGATACGCTCGCCGCGCGCAGCGTGCCCCCGCGCGACACCGCTCCGTCCACCAGCTACATGGACCAACTCGCCAGGTCCGACACGCGGCGGCGCATTCGCGCGAGCGCCGGCATTGCGTACCTGAGCGACGCCCTCGCCGTGTCCACCGACTCGATGCTGCGCCGCTGGGACAACCGCATCGCGAATCCCGTGCGCGTGTGGTTGCCGCCGGGCTCCGCGGCGAATTATCAGCCCGCGTTTCTCGACGCCGTACGGAGCGCGTTTGCCCGCTGGAGCGATACTGGCGTGCCGGTGCGCTTCGACCTCACGGCCGACTCGGCCACGGCCGAGGTGCGCTTCCGGTGGCGCGTACAGTTCGACATCGAGCGCTCAGGGCAGACGGACCTCGTGTGGGACCAGGACGGGCACATCGACTCGGCGACCGTGACCCTCGCCACGTTCGACCCCAAAGGCCGCCCGATGAGCGCCGAAGACGTACGCCTCGTGGCGCTGCACGAAATCGGTCATGTCCTGGGACTGGAGCACTCGCCCGATTCGAGCGACCTGATGTTCCCCACCGCCCGGGTCCGCGACTTGTCGAGCAAGGACATCCAGACCGCGCTGCTGCTCTACCAGCTCGCTCCCGGCAGCCTCCGGTAGACGCGTGACCCCACGCCAGATCACCTCATTCGTGGAGCGGACCGTCGCGGACGGCGGGCCGGCGACGCTCGAACAACAACTCGACGCGCGCGTCCGCGACGCGGAGCTCGTGACGCCGTTGCCCGATGGCGCGGTGCGGTGCGTGGCGTGCGGTCACCGCTGCCTCGTGAAGCCCGGCCGGCGCGGCATCTGCAAAGTGCGCTTCAATCGCGACGGTGTGCTGCGCGCGCCATCGGGATACGTCGCCGCGCTGCAATGCGACCCCACGGAAAAGAAGCCGTTCTTCCACGTGTTCCCCGGCTCCGACACGCTCACGTTCGGCATGCTCGGGTGCGACTTCCACTGCGGCTATTGCCAGAACTGGCTGACGTCGCAGGCGCTGCGCGACGACGCGGCGGGCGTCACGCCGACCGACATCACACCGCAGGACCTGGTCGGGCTGGCCCTCCGTCAGGGCGCCAAGCTCGTCGGGTCGTCGTACAACGAGCCGTTGATCACGGCCGAGTGGGCGGTCGATGTGTTCAAGGCGGCGCGGCCGCACGGCCTGCGCACGGCGTTCATTTCCAACGGCAACGCCACGCCCGAAGTGCTGGACTACATCCGCCCGTGGACCGATGCCTACAAGATCGATCTCAAAGCGATGGATGACCGCCGCTACCGGGAGCTGGGTGGAGTGCTACAGCACGTGCTGGATGCGATTCGCATGGTGTACGAGCGCGGATTCTGGCTCGAAGTGGTGACGCTGGTAGTACCGGGGTTCAACGACGATGACGCGCAGCTCACGCGCGCCGCGGACTCGATCGCTGCGGTCTCGCCGGATATTCCCTGGCACCTCACCGCGTTCCACAAGGATTACCGCATGACGGATCCCGACGACACACCCGTCGAGACCCTGGTGCGCGCGTGCGAGATCGGCACCCGGGCGGGGTTGCGGTTCGTCTACGCGGGCAACATCCCGGGCGGCGTCGGGCGGTGGGAGAATACCTATTGCCCCGACTGCGGCCACTTGCTGATCGAGCGCACCGGCTACGTCATTCGCCGCCAGCGCGTGGGTCCCGACGGGCGCTGTCCGGCGTGTGGCGGGCGCATTCCCGGGATCTGGTGCTAGCGCTGCTCCTGCTCTTGCAGGGCGTCGTGCCCGCCGAGGCTCCGGCAGCCGCGGCGCGCTTCGACGCGGCCACCTTCGACCCGCTCGTGACCGACGGCATCCGGCGCGGCGCCTACCCCGGCGCCGTACTGGTGGTGGGGCGGCACGACGCGATCCTGTTTGCCAAGGGCTACGGCCGTTTCACGTGGTCGCCCGCGAGCCGCGCGATGGATCCCGATTCGACGCTGTTCGACCTCGCGTCGCTCACCAAGGTCGTGGCCACCACCACCGCGATGATGCTGTTGGTCGAGCGCGGGCGCATCGAACTCGATGCCCCGGTGGCACGCTACGTCCCCGAGTTCAACGGTCCGGGAACCGCGGCGATTACCGTGCGTCAGCTGCTCACCCATACGTCCGGGCTGCGCGCCGACATCCCGACGCCTGAGCTCAGAGCGCTTCCCGACAGCGCCGCGTTGCTGCGCCGAGTGCTGGCCGAAACGCCGCGCGTCCGGCCTGGCACGCGGGTCATCTACAGCGACTTGAATGCGATCCTGCTCGGCGAGGTGATTCGCCGCGTGGTGGGCGAGCCCCTCGACGTGTTCGCGGCCCGGGAGATCTTCCTCCCACTCAGCCTCCACGCGACGATGTTCCGTCCCGCGGGGCGGCTCCGACCCCGGATTGCCCCGACCGGTGTCTGGCGAGGCCGTCCGGTGGCGGGCGTCGTGAACGACGGCAGTGCGTTCAAGCTGAAGGGCGTGTCGGGGAACGCCGGGGTATTCGCGACCGCAACCGACATCGCGCGGTTCGCGCAGTTCATGCTGGCGCGTGGCGTGCTGCCTGACGGACGGCGCCTGCTCCGCGCCGAGACGGTGCGGCTGTTCACGACCAAGGCGAGCGACGTCGCGAGCGGCCACGAGGCCCGCGCTCTAGGGTGGCAAGCCGTGCCGACCGGCGAAACCACATCGAGCGCCGGAACGCTGTTCGGACCAGCGAGTTATGGGCACACCGGTTGGACCGGCACGTCGCTGTGGATCGATCCGGACCGGGACCTGTTCGTGTTGTTGTTCACGAACCGTGCGTACCAGCCCCGCACGCGCACGTCGTTCACGGTGGTGAAGACGGTGCGGGGCGCCGTGGCGGATGCCGCTGCGCGCGCGTCCGATGCCCGCTGACGCACCGACGCTGATCTACGACGGCGAGTGCGGCTTTTGCCGGCGCGCCGTGGAGCTGGTGCGCCGCTGGGACCGGGAACATCGTCTGCGCTACGTGCCGTTTCAGGACGAGGCCCGAGTCGCGCGCTTCGGCGTACCGCTTCCCGCGCTCGCGGCCGCGATGCACTTGGTCCTGCCGGATGGACGGGTGTACGCGGGCGCCGATGCGGCGCCCGAGATCCTACGATTGCTGCCGGGCAAGGGCTGGCTGGCGGCGCCGTTCGCGCTCCCCGGGGCGCGGCCGTTGGCGCGCCGGGTGTATGGTTGGATCGCGCGACGCCGGCGCTGTCTGGTGCGTGGCCGACCCGCGGGCTAGAGTTCGCTGGGAGGGAAACCGTCGTGACTGAGACGCTGACCGCCGACGCGATTCGCTCGGCGCTGCGGCAGGTGAAGGATCCCGAGCTGGACCTGAACATCATCGACCTCGGTCTCGTATACGACGTCGAGGTGGATCAGGGCGAGGTGCGCGTGAAAATGACGCTCACGTCGCCCGGGTGTCCCGCGGGCCCGCAGATCGTCCACGACGCGGACCGCACGATCAAACAGATCGACGGAGTGAAGGACGTGGACATCGAAATCGTGTGGGAGCCCTACTGGTCTCCCGAAAAGATGGATCCGAAAGTGCGGGCCCTGCTCGGCTTCTAGGTCAGCGCGGACCCAGTGCCGTTAGCAGCGCGTCTCCCAACACCTCCACTTGCCACCGCCGCAGCTCGGGTACCTGCAGCAGCCCTGCGCGATTCACCGGCTTAGCGCGCGCCACCGCTTCGAGCGTGGTGCGCCCGCACAGCACGCCGGGATCGAGCCCCAACTTCTCGGCGACACGCGTCCGGGCCGCCTTCAGCCGCTCGACGCACTCGTCGAATCCGGGTTCCTTGGGCAGGCGGCGGGTGCGCTCGAGCTGGGGCAGGTCCCGCTCGGGAATGGCCCGCGCGCGCCGCACGGCGTCCAGCAAGGCGGGGCCGTGGCGCCGCGCCAGCGATGCCGGCAACTCCCGCACTCGCGCCAGAGCATCGGGCGAGTCGGGCAGGGCCTTGGCGACGCCCAACAACACGTCCGGTCCCACCACGCGGAACGGGGCCTTGTCTTCCCGCGCGGCCACGGTTTCACGCCAGTTGAACAGCTCGCGCAGCGCGGCCAGCTGACGCGGCGCGAGCGTCTTGGCGCCCTTCACCCGGAGGTAGGCGTCAGAGTCGTCGTCTCCCGGGCCCGTCCACCGCAGCGCTTCCAGCCGGACGAACTCCTCCTCTGCCCAGGCCAGACGGCCGAGGGTCTCCAGGCGGGCGCGTAGCGCGGCGCGCAGCTCCGGGAGATGGCGCGTGTCGGCCGCGGCGTATTCGAGCATCGCGGGCGGCAGCGGGCGCTGCGACCAGTCGGCCTTCTGATGAGTTTTCGATAGCTTCACGCCGGCGTACTTCTCGAGCAGGGACGCGAGGCCGATGGCCGGCTCGCCCGCCAGTTGCGCCGCGATGCGCGTGTCGAACAGGCGCTTGGCGCGGAAGCCGTAGTCGCGGTCGAGAATGCGGAGGTCGTAGTCCGCGTCGTGGAAGATCTTCTCGACCTGCGGATCGGCGAGCAGCGCGCCCACTGGGCTTAGATCGGCGACGGCCAGCGGGTCCACCACGGCGGTTTCCGTGCCGGCCGAAAGCTGGATCAGATAGATGCGGTCGCGATAGCGGTGAAAGCTCGCCGCCTCCGTGTCCGCCGCGACCAGCGGCGCCCGGCGGAACCGGGCGACGATCTCACCGAGCGCCTCGGGCGTCTGCACGAAGTGATCGGGAGGAGGAGTCACTCCTGTTTGGCGACCTGGTCGAGACCAGCCGCGATTTGCTCCAGCGCTTTGGCGAGCGTCTTGTAGAATTCGGGGTCCGGCGCCTGCGGCGGGCCGCCGAATGGATCGCCGGCGCACTTGCGCGCCAGCCGGGCGGCGTGGCGGATATAGTCGGTGGCGACTGACATGATGCCTGATCCGAAGCGGTTGTCGGATAAGATAAGGGACGGGCTCCACGCCCGCAGTCTCGGCGCGCGGCCCACGCCCCTCGCAGACGCGCCGTCGCTCGCCCGGGTGACGGGTTTGGAGGCCCTGTGGCTGAAACGTGAAGACCGCCTGGGTGGCAATAAAGTGCGCTCCCTCGAATTCTTGCTCGCCAGAGCGTCGCCCGGCGACGTCGTGCTCACGATCGGCGGGACCGGCTCCACTCACTGTCTCGCTACCGCCTTGCACGCGCGCGCGCTTGGCTGCCGGGTGGCCCTGGCGCAGTTTCCGCAGCCCGAAACCGACAACGCCCTCGCGACGGCCGCCGCCACGATGACCCACGCCGATATTCTGCGCCGGGCACGTACCCATGCCACGTTCCCGCTTGCTCTCTTCACGGCGTTCGCCGCGGCGCGTCGCCTCGGACCGGTCACGTGGATTCCGGGCGGTGGCGCGTCAGCGGCGGGCGTCGTGGGCCAGGTGCTCGCGGGCCTCGAGCTCGCCGGGCAGATCGAGACGCCACCCGACGCCATCGTGACCCCGCTCGGGTCCGGCGGCACGGCCGCGGGTCTCGCGCTCGCCACGATGGCGCTCGGCTGGCCCACGCGCATTGTCGCCGTGCGCGTCGCCCCGGTGATCGTCGCGAACCGCTGGCGGATTGCCCGGCTCGCAGCCGCCGCGCGACGCCTCCTCGCTCGCCACGGCACGCCGCTCCCCGCCTCCCGCTCCCCCCTCGCTGTTTTGGTCGTCGACGCTCTTGGTCCGGGGTACGGCCACCCGACGCCGGCGGGTGAGGCGGCATGTCGGCTCGCGGCGGAACACGGGCTCGCGCTCGACTCGACGTATGGCGGTAAGGCGTTCGCGGTGCTGCCCGACTGCGCCCGGCGTGGGTTTCGGCGCGTCATCTTCTGGCATACGTTTGCTCGGCCGAACGCCTCGGAGCCCGCCGCGTGAGCCCGTTCCCGACCGTCGATGTGACGGTGTACCCCTACGACTGCGATGCCTTCGGCCACCTGAACCAGGGCGCGTGCCTGCTGCTCCTCGAGCGGGCGCGCTGGGACGCGCTGGCGCGGGGGCCCGGCATGGACTTGTTCAGACGCAACGGCGTATGGCCCGCCGTCCGCCGCACCACCATCGAATACAAGACCGGCGCTTTTCCCGGCGACGTGCTACGGGTGGAGACTGCGATCGTGGACCGGGGGACGACGAGCTTCACGATGCGGCACGTCATGCGCCGGCTCGCGGACGACGCCGTCGTGGCGGATGCCGAGATGGTGTTCGTCTGCATCAACGCCGTGGGGCGTCCCACTCCAGTGCCGGAGGAAGTCGCCCGGGTGCTGGGGCCGTCGCGGGCCACCGCCCGCGACCCGTTGCGCGTGGCGGCGGACGGTGCCGAGCTGGCCGTCGAGGTACGTGGGGAAGGGCTCCCGGTCTTGCTGGTGCACGGCATGCCGTTCGATCGCTCGATGTGGCGGCATCAGATCGCGGCGTTGCCGCGCTGCAAGCGCATCGCATGCGACATGCGCGGTGTGGGAGATTCGACTTCCCCGGCGGACGGTTACACGCTGGCGCGATACGCCGACGATTTGGTGGCGGTGCTCGATGCGCTTGGCGTGAGGCGGGCGGTGGTGTGCGGGCTGTCGATGGGTGGTTATATCGCGTTCGAGTTGTTACGGCGTCACCCCGATCGCATCGCCGCGCTGGTGCTCGCCGACACGCGCGCCGAGGCCGACAGCGCGGACGTCCGGCGCCGTCGCGACGAGCTCGCTGCCCTCGCCGAGCGCGACGGTACGTTGGCGGTGGCGGAGCGCCTGCTGCCCGATCTCGTGAGCCCCGCCACCCGCTCGGCACAGCCGGAGCTACTCGATGTGGTGCGCGCTATGGCGGGCCGGTGGACGGTTCCGGGGCTGGTCGGAGCGCTGCGAGTGCTGCGTGATCGACCGGACTCTACGGAGACGCTGAGCCGGGTCGCGGTGCCGGCGCTGGTGTTGGGCGGCAGCGATGACGCGGTGACACCGCCCGACGTCGTCAAGCGGCTCGCCGCCGTGATCCCGGGAGCCCGCTACGCCGCGGTAGCCGCGGCGGGGCACTTGGCACCGCTGGAGCAGCCGCTCGCCACAACCCGGCTGATCGCGGACTTCCTGGAGACCCTCTAGCTGCCTTTACGCAGGGGCTTGCCGGGCGGAGTGTCGCTCTGGAAGATGTCGCGGTTCTTCGCGATGTAGCTCTTCCACTGGGGCGGGGTGTCTTCCTCGGGGAAGATGGCCGTGACGGGGCACTCCGGCTCGCAGGCGCCGCAGTCGATGCATTCGTCGGGGTGGATGTACAACATGTCCGGGCCCTCGTAGATGCAATCCACGGGGCACACGTCAACGCAGGAGCGATCTTTGACGTTGATGCAGGGCTCGGCAATGATGTACGGCATCCGCGGTTCTCCGGAAGGCGCCGCCCGCAACTCCAAGGAGCGCGTGGACCCACAAAAGTAGAAAGCACCCCACCTCAGTCAAGGTTCGAGGTGCGCTTGCCGCTTGACGTTAGCGCGTTGCGCGCGACCGCTCCCGCACGCCAGACTGCGCTTGGACCAGTTGCTATCCCTACTCCGCCAAGATCCGCAGTTAAGATACCCAACAGTATCTTAACTTGATGTTCTGGCGACCAAGATACTAGCGATTTCAGTACTCATCGGTATCATAGATACCTATGGGTACTATCCGTGCACGCCGCAAGGCGGAAACGCGCTCCCTGCTCCTCGAGGCTGGTCTGCGCCTGTTCGCGCAACGAGGCTTTGACGGCGCAACACTGGACGACATCGCTGACTCGGCTGGATTCACCAAGGGAGCAGTGTATCGCCAGTTCCCCTCGAAATCAGCGTTCCTGCTGGCCTTGTTCGAGCAGTACGCGGCCGTGGCCCGGGCGGGATCCGGTGCACGGCAAGCCTCTTGGTTCATTCCCATCACCATTCATTTCGCCGCCCAAGCGCTGCGCGACCCACTGCTGCGCCGGCGGTTCCCCGTCGTCTTGGCCGAGGCGCCCGACGGCGGCACAGCCGATGGGGCGCTACTCAAGGCCTTAGCCCGTGTGTTCGCTCCGGCCTAGTCCGCGGGCACCGCCTCCCGTTTCTCGTTCTCCCGCGGGTCACGGACACCCAACGACCGCTCGATCTCCCGCGTGATGTGCATGGAGCAGAACTTGGGCCCGCACATGGCGCAGAACTCGGCGCTCTTGAAGTACTCGGCCGGCAACGCCTCGTCGTGCAGTTCGCGCGCCCGGTCGGGGTCGAGCGACAAGCGGAATTGCTCGTTCCAGTCGAAACCGTACCGCGCCCGCGACAGGGCATCGTCACGGTCGCGCACCCCGGGGCGGCGCCGCGCGATGTCCGCCGCGTGGGCCGCGATCTTGTAGGCGATCACGCCCTCGCGCACCTCCTCGGCGTTGGGCAGGCCGAGGTGCTCCTTGCGGGTCACGTAGCAGAGCATGTCGGCCCCGTACCAGCCGATCATCGCCGCACCGATCGCCGACGTGATGTGATCGTACCCCGGAGCGATGTCGGTCACGAGCGGGCCCAGGGTGTAGAACGGCGCCTCGTGACAGATCTCCTTCTCCAGCCGCACGTTCAGCTCGATCTGGTGCATCGGGATGTGTCCCGGGCCCTCGATCATCACCTGCACGTCCCTGGCCCACGCTCGCTCGGTGAGCTCCCCCAGCACGGTGAGCTCGGCCAGCTGCGCCTTGTCAGTGGCGTCGGCGAGGGAGCCCGGCCGCAAGCCGTCGCCCAACGACAACGTCACGTCGTACTCGCGCGCGATATCAAGCAGACGGTCGTAGTGGGCGTACAGCGGGTTCTGCTTACCGTGCTGCGTCATCCAATAGGCCATGAGCGAGCCGCCGCGACTGACGATGCCCGTCACGCGGCCGAGCGCGAAGGG
The DNA here is from genome assembly GCA_041487875.1 of Gemmatimonadota bacterium. Classification (GTDB taxonomy): domain Bacteria; phylum Gemmatimonadota; class Gemmatimonadetes; order Gemmatimonadales; family GWC2-71-9; genus DATLWA01. Next base: position 55,068 of record JBGPOE010000010.1, read on the forward strand.
AATGTGCTCGCGCAGAATGCCCGCGTGCACGGTGACATAATCCACGCCCTGGTGCGCTTGGTGCTCGATGTTGTCGAAGATGTGGTCCACCGTCAGCGTGGATACGTCGCCCGCGGCTTCGATTGCCTGGTAGATCGGCACGGTGCCGATCGGCACCGGGGACGCGGCGATGATCGCCACGCGGATCGCGTCGATGTCCCCGCCGGTGGAGAGATCCATGACCGTGTCGGCGCCGTAATGCACGGCGTGGTGGAGCTTCTCCAGCTCCTGGTCGATGTTCGAGCCGACCGCCGAGTTGCCGATGTTGGCGTTGATCTTGACGCTCGCGACCTTCCCGATGGCCATCGGGTCCAGCCGCTGCGCCAGGTGGTTCACGTTGGCGGGGATCACCAGCCGTCCGCGCGCCACTTCCTCTCGAATGAGCTCGGGGTCGAGCTGTTCCCGCTCGGCGACCCGCCGCATCTCCGGCGTGATCGTACTCTGGCGGGCCAAGTACATCTGCGTCTTGACGCTCATTGCGACTCCCTTCGCCGGCATGATCCGGATCAGGTGTTGAGGGTTTGTTCTCAGCCCGCTCGCGAGCGGGCACCCCTGTCACCGCGCAATCTAGCTGCGGGAGACCGGCGCTATCTAGCCTCCTCCACCAACAGCGTGAGGATCTCCCAGGGCCGCAGTGTGAGCGTGACCGTGCGGCCGTCGCGGGCCACAGGAAGCGCCGCCGCCGGATCCTCCAGCAGGTTGGCGATCCGCACCCGCGCGATGCGTCGCCCGATAGCCAGCGTCGTGGTGGCTGGCCGCCCATGCCACTCGACCAGCCGCAGCACCCACGCGTCGGAGTCCTCGGCGCGTTTCAGAGCGGTGACGTAGACGTTCTCCGCCGCCACGGTCGCGAACGACCACGAATGGCCGTACACGCCGCCGTGTCCCGGCTCGGGTGCGGCGAGCAGCGGCCAGTTGAACTCCTGCCCGCGCCGCTCGGTCAGTGCCGCGCGCCAGTCGCCCGTGTGGGGATAGACGGCGAATTGGAAACGCTGCGGTCCGCGATCGGCGAGCGAGTCGGGCCACAGGGGCGCGCGCAAGAGACTCAATCGCATCGTGTGGCCGCGCGTGTCCCAGCCGTACTTGGAGTCGTTCAGCAGGCTCACGCCGAAATCCGGCCCCGACAAATCGGCCCAGCGATGGCCCGCATGCTCGTACTTGGCCCGCTCGGCCTGGGTCCGCGGGGCCGTGGGCTGGCCGATTGCGCCGTACGCGATCTCGTACGTCGCGCTGTCGGCCGTGACGTTCCAGTCGAACGCTACCTTCAGGAGCCGGTGGGTCTCGTGCCAGTCGATCGCGTTGTCCACCACCAACAGCGGTTCGTCGCGCCGCAAGATCAGCCGTTGGACGATGCGCGTGCCGTTCCAGGGCTTCTCGACCTCGATCCACGTGCTCATCTCGTCGGATCCCCGGCGCACCCGTCGCACCGAATCGAGCGGCCAGCGCTCGCCCGTGTAGCCGATGTCCCAGGCGTCCCACTGGCGCGGCTGGTCGCCGAACAGCTGCAGTGCGTTGCCGCGGCCGCCCGGCGCGAGCGCGTCCCGCTTGGCGCGCTTGTCGTACAACCGTGTGATTTGACCCGTGGTGGTATCGACATCCACCGCGAGGAAGTCGTTTTCGAGGTGCGCCGGGCCGCTCGTCAGCGTCCCTTCCGAGCCGCTGCCCGTGCGAATCCAGAACACCTTGAAGCCCAGCGACGGGACTTCGCGCGCCAGGAAGCGCAGCGTATCCCCGTCGACCTCGGCGAGCGTGGCGCGCTTCGCCGCGTCCACCGCCCGCAGGAAGCGGCTGTTCTTGAGGGACGCGAATGCACTATCCAGCAGCACCGCGGCGTAGGAGGAGCGGACCCAGGAAGAAGGATTGAATACCACGATTGGCACGCCCTCGCCTCGCGTGTCCACTTGCGCGCGCAACCGCGCGAAGGCGGCGTCGCGCACCGCCGCCGCTACGGTTTGCGCGCTATCGTAGGTGCGCATCGCGTCGAGGTAGACGCGATGAATGCCCGACCCGGGCAGCAAGTCGTGGAATTGATTGAACAACACCTGGTGCCACGCCTGCTCGAGGTCGCGTCGCGGGTACGGCGCCGTGTCCAGCGCGGCCAGCATCTCGGCTGTGCCGAGCAGCTCCTCGCTGCGGCGGTTGCGCCGCTTCATCCATGACTGGGTGGTGTAGGTGCCGCGATGGTACTCGAGGTATAGCTCGTCAGACCACACGGGCCACGCCGCATCCGGATGTGCGGCTCGCACCGTCTGCAGCGCGCGCTCCGGCGTGTCGTCGATCAACACCGGGTACGCCGGGAGGCGGCGCAGGTCGTCGCGCCGGTCGAGCATGTCGATGGTCGGCCCGCCGCCGTGATCCCCTACGCCGTACAACACCAACATCTGGTGCGCGCTGTCGGTGCGCGCGTTGTCGCTGCGCATCTCTTGGGCGAGGCGGGAGCCGTCGAGGTCGTGGTCGTATCCCCAGGGATTGTAGGAGAAGACGCGCGTCCCGTCCCGTCCCTGCCACACGAACGCGTCGTAGGGGAACTCCGTGGAGTCGTTCCAGCGGATCTTCTGCGTCACGAATGTCGTCATGCCGAGGCCGCGCCAGATCTGCGGCATCGACCATGGGTAGCCGAAGCTGTCCGGCGTCCACGCGATCTTCGAGCGCCGGCCCAATGTCCGCTGAAAGTAGCGCTGGCCGTACAGTCCCTGCCGGACGAGTGATTCACCGCCCGGGATGTTCTGATCGGCCTCGAGCCACCACCCGCCCACCACGCTCCATGTCCCCGCGTTCGCCGCCGCGCGGATCGAGTCGACCAGCCCGGGCGCGCGCGTGTCGAGCCAGCGGTAGTACTGCGCCGAGCTGGCCGCGAAGGTCGCGCCCGGAAACTTCTGCTGGATCTTGAGCTCGGTGCGCCAGGTGTTCTCCACCACTCCCCACGTCTCGGCGTAGGGCCAGAGCCAGGCCGCATCGATGTGAGAGTTGCCGACCAGATGAATCGTGTCGGCGCGCACCCGCGCGACGAGCGGAGCGAGCAAAGAATCGTAGCGCGCCACCAGAACGCGGTAGACACGCTTGTCGGCTTGCAGCGTGGCGGCGAGCCACACGCGCGGGTCCGGGAGCGCGACGCGCCCGCTCGAGTCTCCCAGTGCGGGCAGCAGGGCGACGTTGCGCGCGACGTCGGCGTACGTGCGGTCCCGCACGCGGGCGCGCGGCAAGTCCCACAGCTGGTGGCCGGCCGGGCGTCCAATCCGGATCGCCAGCGTGTCGCCCGCCCCGCAGGGCTCGCACAGCGCGACCGTGCCCGCCGCCCACGCCCGCGCCGCGCCGTTCACGCTGTAGCGCGCCGCGGGGCCGAGTTCCGCGGGAATCAAATCGAGTGTGAGCCCGGCGAGCGCGGGTGGCACGGTGACGTGTGCCACCAGCACTGTGTCGGACACCTGCCAATCGAGCGCGAGCCGCCCGCCCAGCAGCGTAAGCGTGGTCGCGGCATCGGCCGCGCCGCCCGACGTGACACGTGCCTTGGGCCACACGGCGACCAACTGCGCCGCGTCGCTCGTGCCGAGGCGCCCCAGCGTCGCGAGCGAGAACGGGAGGACGACCGCCCGGGGCTGTCCCGGCACGAGAGAGTCGGCATTGCCGCGCGCGACGGTGTCGCCGTTCAGCACGACGCGGACCGCCGCCGCGCTGGGGACGCCCGCTCCCCATGCCGCGACGCTGATGGCGCCGGTCGTGCGTAGTTGATCGCCGCTCCACGTGAACGGCGCGGTCAGGCGCAAGGCGCCGAGCGTGATCGTGGCCGCGGGTAGCGTGCCGGGTTGCGCGTCCGGCGGCCGGCGGTTGGCCGTGGCGGGCGCCAGGCCGTCGAGCCATGCGCCGTAGCCGAACCCGCCCTGGCGATTCACCACTTTGAGAAGCAATGCGTTCCAACCGCCGGCGAGGCGCACGGTGACGCTGTCGCGCTCGACGTCCACACCCCGCGACGTGATGTGGCGGTGAATGAGCTGGCCGTTGAGCCACGCTTCGACGTCGTCGTCGCTGGTGAGAATCAGGGTGCGGGTTTCATCGCGCGGACTTCGCACGTACGCGAACGCATACACCGCGGTGTGATTCGTGACGCCGCCGAGGACGGTGTTGAGGTCTACCAAGCCATCAGGGCCGGCCACGACGGGTCGCCAGGCGGCATCGCTGTCCGGAAACGCCGTGGTCTCGCCGCCCAGGTAATCGCGCGTGACGCGCGCCGCACCGGTATCGGTGGGGAGGGGACGGGTGATGAGCCAAGCGCGGATTGGGGCCGGAGTGGCGATCGCGGGAACCGGTTGCTGCAGGGCCGCGAGGGCGGCGCAAGCGAGCGCGAGCATCGCTCCTGCTTACACGGCGCGCGGCGTCGGGGGTCCGTAGCGCTCGGCCGGCGTGTGTAGCTTCTCCCATTCCGACCGGAACGCGAACGGGTCCAGCCCCGTAGCGCGATCGACGGCGAGAATTCCGTCCACGTGGTCGATCTCGTGCTGCAGCAGCTCCGCCATCGGTCCCACCAGCTCGACCGTCCGCGCCTTGTTCTTGAGGTCCTGATAGCTCACGGTGATGCGGTAGGCGCGCGTCACGCGGACCAGCAGGTTCGGGAAAGAGAAACAATCGTCCCACACCAGGAAGTCTTCCGAGCCGACGTCGGTGATTTCCGGATTCACCATGATCCACCGCATCTTGCCCGGGTCTACCACCAGCAAACGCACGGGCGCGCCGATCTGCGGGGCCGCAATCGCGCGGCCCATCTTGTACTTGCGCTTTGCCGCTGTGAGCGTGTCGCGCAGATCGTCCGCCACCAGCCGGATCGCAGGCGATGTCGGGTCTTGCACGAGCTCACAGCGCGCCCGGAGCACCGGGTCGCCGAGTTGGCGGATGCGGCGGACAGCCATAGGGGCCCTAATTCTGGGGTGGCGCGCCTTTGCCCGCCAGCAGGAAGCGGACTATGCTAGTGCCCCCATGTCACTCGCCGGCGTCGTGCTCGCAGGCGGTCGTTCCGCCCGGATGGGAACCCCGAAGGCGCTGCTTGATTTTCGCGGCCAGCCGTTCGTCGTGCGCATCCTCGAGGCCCTTGAAGCCCTCGATCTCAAGACCCGGGTGTTGGTGCTAGGCCCCGATGCGGCTCGCGAGCGTGCGGCTGTCGCCGCCCACGACTGCCTGATCGTCGAGAACCCCGACGTGGAGGGCGGCCCCATCGCGTCTCTGAGGAAAGCGCTCGAGGCCCTCCAGCCCGTCCGTCCCGGCGCCATCCTGGTCTGGCCGGTGGACCTGCCGCACGTGCGGATCGCCACCGTCGAGCGGCTCATCGAAGCGCACGAGCGCGGCCATCCCAAGGCCGTCGTCCCGGTGTTTGGCGAGCGGCGCGGCCACCCCGTGATCTGGGACGAAGCCCTGTTCCCGCAGCTGGAATCGAGCGCGGCCGCCACCCGGGAGGGCGCGCGCGCCGTGCTGCATGCCCACGCCGGTGCGGTCGCCCAGGTCGCCGTGGATGACCCGGCCGTGATCGACTTCATTAACACGCCCGCCGATTACGAGCGCCTGATCCGCGAGATCAATCGGGACGCGTACTGAACGGGCCCCCCTGGCCTAGGAATTCGGGCTTCATACTGAATTCACAGTATCTTTTTTACCCGGCGTTCAATTTTCGTGCGGGAGGGTCATCCATGGCCGCTGCCACAGCTGTCGCCGCATCGCGTCCCACCCGCCACGTGCGGGAGAAGCGTCGGCGCCGCCGGACCGAGATTCTGCATGCCGCGCTGCGGGCGTTTCGTGCCCAGGGCTACCACGCCACCACGCTCGACGACATCGCGGCGCTGCTGGGGCTGCGCAAGACGGCCCTGTATCACTATTTCCCCGACAAGGAAGCAATCCTCTACGCCTGCCATCGCGAAGGCTTGGCGGAAGTCACGGGAATTCTGGCGGCGGCGCGCCGCCATTCCCCGAGCGCCGCCGCACGCCTCGCCTACGTCATTCGCGAACACGTGCGCGTCATGACAGACACACTCGAGGGATCGTCGCTCGCGCTCGAGGTGTCGGCGCTGTCGTCCCGGCACCGCGCCGAAGTGATCGCCGCGCGCGACCGCTACGAACGGGCGCTGCGCGAGCTGGTGCGGGACGGCGTGGCCGCGGGTGAGTTCCGGCGCGTCGACCCCAAGCTCGCGATGTTCGCCATTCTCGGCGCGATCAACTGGGTGGTTCGCTGGTACCGTCCCGATGGTTCTGTGCCTCCCCAACAACTCGGTGCTCACTTCGCCGACCATCTGATTCGAGGACTTCGCACGCCATGACCACCATTGCGGCGCATCCGGCGCCCGCCCGGCATTTCGCCTCGCGGCCCGTCGACGACTTCGAGTTCCGGGAAATCCGCTACACCAAGGGCGACGGCGTCGCGCACATCACGATCGACCGCCCTCGCCATTACAATGCCTACTCCACCGCGACGCTGGAGGAGCTCGCCACCGCGTTCCAGGACGCGAGCTTCGATGACGCCGTCGGCGTGATCGTCTTGACCGGCGCGGGCGACCGCGCGTTCTGCACCGGCGGCGACGTGAAGGAATACGGCCGCGATTACGTCCGCGTGCCGCGGGACTACTGGAAATACATGGCGCTGTTTCGCGCCTACATCGAGAGCATTCTCAACGCCGGCAAGCCCGTCATCGCGCGGATCAACGGCATGGCCGTGGGCGGCGGCAACGAGAGCCAGCTCGCCTGTGATCTCTCCGTCATCGCGCAGCACGCGTACCTGAAGCAGGTGGGCACGCACGTCGGCTCGGTGGCGTGTGGCGGCGCGACGCAATGGCTGCCGATCGCCGTGGGCGACCGGCGGGCGCGTGAGATGCTGCTCCTCAACGAGCCCGTCCCCGCCGCGCAGGCGCGCGAGTGGGGTCTCGTCAACTGGGTCGTGCCGTCGGTCCGCCGCGGCGACGTGTGGATCGAGACCGCGAGCGCGGCGGAGATCGCTCAGGCGCAGACAGGCGCCGACGGCTACGCCATCGATCTCTCCCGCCTCGACGGCTTCGTGGACGAGCTGGCGCGCAAACTGCTCGCGTCGTTCCCCGAATGCACGCGCTATACGAAACAGCAGACGAACTTCTGGAAGAATTTCGCGTGGCACCAAACCGTCCCCCACGCTCAGGACTGGCTGTCCCTGCATTACGCGTGTTGGGAGCCGCTCGAAGGCATGCGGGCGTTCGCCGAGAAACGCCCGGCGCGCTACGCGGAGCTGCGGGCGCGCGCCGCGGCGGGCGAGCCGTCGGAAGCGCGCTGGGGCGCGCCGGTGCGCGATTGCCCCGGCTGCGGTGCTCAGGACCTGCCGGCATTACACACTCACTGCGGGCTATGCGGCGCACGGCTGTCGTAACGGGCGCTGGCCGCGGCATTGGCTGGGCGGTCGCGGCGGCCCTCGCGCCGGACGCCTGGGTCGGGGCGCTCGATTGCGCGTTCCCCGACGGCCCAGGGTCCGCGCAGCTCGCCCTCCCGCTGGACGTGCGCGACACGGCCGCGGTGAACGCAGGTGTCGAGCGCATCGCGCAGGAGCGCGGCGGGATCGACTGGGTGGTGTGCGCCGCCGGCATCACGCGCGACCGCGTGCACTGGAAGATGAGCGACGCGGAGTGGAGCGAGGTGCTGGACGTGAACCTGACGGGGGCCTTCCGCGTGGCGCGCGCCGCGGCGCCGCATCTGCGCCGCTCGCCCTGCGGGCGCCTCGTCTTCGTGTCGTCGATCAATGGCCTGCGCGGCATGTTCGGCCAGGCCAACTACGCGGCGGCGAAGGCCGGTCTCGTGGGCCTCGCGCGGTCGCTCGCTCAGGAGCTGGCGCGCGACGGCGTGACGGTGAACGTCGTGGCGCCCGGATGGGTGGACACCGCCATGACCCGCGTCCTGGGCGACGCGGCACGCGAACGCGCAGTGGCCCGAACGCCCCTCGGTCGCGTGGGTCGCCCCGAGGAAGTGGGCGCGCTGGTCAGGTTCCTCTGCAGCGAGACGTCGGGGTTTGTCACCGGCGCCGTGGTCCCGATCGACGGCGGCCAGCTGCTCGGCGCGGCGGGAGGCGTCGCATGACCGCGGCGCCGGCCGTCCAGCCCATCGGGCGGATCGTGCTCGACCATCCTCCACTCAACATTCTCACGCGCGGCGGGCTGCATGAGCTGCGCGTAGAGCTCGCCCGTCTGGCCGAAGAGCGCGGCCTCCGGGTCCTCGTGCTCACCGCCGCCGGCAAGCACTTCTGCGCGGGTGCCGATGTCGCCGAGCACCTGCCGCCGCACCATGCCGCGCTCATTCCGGAGTTTCTGGAGACCGTGGCCGCGCTCGCTGAGTTCCCGGTCCCCGTGGTCGTGGGAGTGCAGGGCCGGTGTCTCGGCGGCGGCTTCGAGCTGGTGCAGGCGGCCGACTTGATCGTGGCCGGCGAAAGCGCGGTGTTCGGCCAGCCGGAGATCGCGCTCGGCGTGGTGCCGCCGGCGGCCTGCGTGCTCCTGCCCGAGTGGTTGCCGCGGGGGCTCGCCGCGCGCCTGATCTACAGCGGCGCACCGATCTCCGCACGCGAGGCCGAGCGCGCCGGGCTGGTGGCTCAGGTGGTGCCCGACGCGGCGGTGGAGGCGGCCACGCTCGAGCTGGCCGCCACGATCGCGCGGCACAGCGCCGCAGCGCTGCGCATCGCCAAGCAGACTCTCTCGGAAGAGCGCGCCTGGGCGCGCCGTGCCGCGCTCCAGCGCGCGGGCCGCATCTATCTCACCGACGTGATGGCCACAGCCGACGCGCTCGAAGGCCTCCGCGCCTTCGTGGACAAGCGTCCCGCCGTCTGGAGCGATGCATGAGCGCCGCGACCGTCGCGGAAGTCTTCCCCGAATGGCGCGCGGACACGGCGGACGAAATCCTCGCCCGCTGTCGCGAGCTGCTCGAAGACCCGGACTTTCCCACCGTGCGCCGCTGGCGCGAGCAGGGCGGTCGGGTGCTCGGTCACTTCCAGGTCTATTTCCCCGAGGAGATCGCGCACGCGGCGGGGCTGCTGCCCTTCAAGGTGCGTGGCGCGCCGATCGAGGCGGCGAAGGCGGACTCGCATTTCGGATCGTATCTCTGCTCGATCCTCAAGACGTCGCTCGAGCTCGCGCTCTCGAAGCACGTCGAGCTCGATCTGTTCATCACCCATCCGATCTGCGACGCCGCCCGCAACTTGGCGGGCGTGTGGGGGCGGAATTGCTCCTACCCCTGCCGCATCCTGTATCTGCCGCAGAATCCCAACTCCGCCTTCGCGGTGGACTACCTGCGCGATGAGTACGAGCGCCTCACGCGGGTGGTAGAAGAGGTGGCGGGCAAGCCGGTGACGGCGGAGGCGTTGCGCGTATCCATCGGCGTGTTCAATGAGAACCGGGCGCTGTTGCGCCGGCTGTACGCGCTGCGCCGCGCCGAGCCGTGGCGGGTGCCGGTGGACGAGGCGTACGTACTCGTCGCCCTCGCGGGGCTGTTGCCGCGGGAGGAGCACAATGCGCTGCTGCGCGCCGTGCTGCCGCTGATCGAGCAACGCCCGGCGCCCCGGCGCGACAAAGTGCGGGTGATTCTCGAAGGCGGCTTCTGCGAGCAGCCGCCGCTCGATCTGCTGCGTGCCATCGGCCGCTCCTGCTACGTCGTGGATGACGACCTGCTCGTGGGCCTGCGCTGGCTCGTCGCCGACGTCCCTACCGACGGCGATCCGTGGCGCGCGCTCGCCCACGCCTACGTGGAACACTCGGCGCACAGCCCGGTGCAGCACGATCTCCGTAAGCCCAAGGAGCGGATGCTCACCGAGCGGCTGGAGCGCTCCGGCGCCGAGGCCGCGATCCTGCTCGCCGCCAAGATGTGCGAGCCCGGCCTCGAGGAGCTGGTCGTGCATACGCGCACCCTCGACCAGCGCTCGGTGCCCTACTTCGTGAGTGAGTTCGAGGAGAACATGACGGACTTCGACCAGCTCGAGATCCAGCTGGAGACATTCGTCGAGAATCTGCTGTTCGACTGAGCGAGGCGCACATGGTGGAAGCAGGAGCCGGAATCGTGGGGCGCGGCGGCGAAGCCGCGGGGCGGTTGTTTCGGAGCTGGTTCGACGGGCTCACCGCCGCGGCCGAAGAGGGGCGCGGCGCGGCGTACGTGTTCGTCATGGGCAGCGTGACCGAGCTGCTGCGCGTCTTCGACTTCCCGATCGTCTTTCCCGAGATCAACTCCCTGCAGACCGCGGTGCGCCACGTCGCGCACGAGTATCTGAATGAAGCGGAAAACTACGGTTACTCGCCCGACATCTGCGGCTACGTCAAGGCGGACGTCGCGGTCCAGTTGCGGCGCGGCGCCCACCCGATGGGTCGCATCCCCAAGCCGGCGCTCGCCGTGTGCACCAACGCGTGCAACACCTACATCAAGTGGGGTGAGATGTGGGAGCGGATGCACGGCATGCCGCTGTTCACGCTCGACGTGCCGGGCTCGCGCGGCGCGGGCGTGACGTCCGAGCCCGGGAGCGAGGACTTCGAGCGCGAGCGCCGTTACGTCGCGGGGCAGCTCGGCGAACTGATCACCCTGTGCGAACGCGTGTCGGGGCGCGCCTTCGACGTGGACCGCCTGCGCGAGCACCTGGGACACGCCAACGCGATGCAGGCGGCATGGCGCGAGCTCATCGCGTGCAACCGCAGCCGCCCGGCCGTGTTCAACGCGCTGTCGGACGGCACCATCTACCTTGGCGTGGTGAACGGCTTCCGCGGCACGGCCGAGGGCGCCGCCTTTTTCCGGGACCTGCTCGAGGAGCTGCGGTACAAAGTGGACCACGGCATCGGCACGGTCACGAAAGAGCAGTGGCGGCTCGCGTTCGTGGGCGTGCCGTGCTACCCGATCTTCCGCCGCTTCGCGGAGCTGTTTACGCACTGGGGTGGAGTGTTCGTCAACTCGACCTACCTGTGGTTCGCCTCGGGCGGCGCCCACGTCGACTTCGAATACGACTTGGCGCGGCCGCTGGAGAGTCTCGCAGAGGGCGTGCTGCGCACCGTGCGGGGGGCGATGGACAGCATGTTCTTCCAGGCGCCCGCGCTCGCCGAGATGATCGATCCGTTCGGCATCGACGGCGTCGTGTTCCATCCGATCAAGAGTTGCCGCACGGTGTCCACGGGTCTCGCCGATACGCGCCGCGCGCTGATGGAGCTGCGCGACGTGCCCAGCCTCTTCATCGAGTCCGATCTGATGGATCGCCGCGTCGTGTCGGAGGCGCAGCTCAAGAACCGCGCCGACGCGTTCTTCGAGGGCCTTGCGTCGCGCCGCGCGCAGCCGGCCCTCGCGCACTAGGAGCACGCCATGGCCCACGCCGCGGGAGTGGATGTTGGTTCGACGCAGACCAAGGCGGTGGTCTTGGACGAGGCGCGCCGCATCGTGGGCCGCGCCCTCACCGACACGGGCGCCAACGTCATGCAGGCCGCCGAGCGGGCGTTCGCGGAAGCGCTGCGCGACGCCGACCTCCGCGAAGACCAGGTCGAATACATCGTGGGCACGGGATACGGGCGCTACAAGGTCACATTCGGGAATACCCAGGTCACGGAAATCAGCTGCCACGCCCGCGGCGCGGTGCACATGTTCCCCGCCACGCGCACCGTGCTCGACATGGGGGGCCAGGACACCAAGGCGATTCGTGTCTCCCCCACGGGCGAGATCGTGGACTTCTGCATGAACGACAAGTGCGCGGCCGGCACCGGACGCTTCCTCGGCGCCGCCGCGGCGGCGCTCGACCTGCCGCTCGCCGAGCTCGGGCCCACGGCACTGCGCGGCGAACGGCCGGTGAAGATCAGCACCACGTGCACCGTGTTCGCCGAGTCCGAGGTGCTGTCGTGGGTCGGCAAGGGCCGGAAGATCGAGGACATCCTGTTGGGCGTCCACGAATCAATTGCCGCGCGGTCGCTTGGCTTGCTGCGGCGCGTCGGGATCACGCCGGACCTGACCTTCACCGGGGGCGTGACGAAGAACCGCGCGATGGTGGAGGTCCTCAGCCGCCGGCTGGGCATGGAGCTGAACGTCGGGGAGGACTCGCATTATATGGGCGCACTTGGCGCCGCCTTGTTCGCGACGGACCGGATCCTCGCGGGGCGCGCGCCGACCGCCGCAGGCGGCACGGCATGACCTACACCGCCGGCATCGATATCGGCTCGACCTACGTGAAGGCGGTGATCGTCGGCGCGGAGGGCACGCCGCTCGGCCGGGCCCTTGAGCCGACCGGATTCAAGCTCGCGGCGGCGGCGGAGCACGCCCTGGCCGAGGCGCTCGAGCGCGCTGGCGTGGCGCGCCAGGACCTCGGCTATTTGGTCACCACGGGCTTCGGCCGCCACCAGGTCGGCATCGGCGACGTCGCGGTGACGGACTTGACCGCGGCCGCGCGCGGCGCCACCCACCTGTTCCCCGGGACACGGACCGTCCTCGACGTCGGCGGCCATACGATGAAAGCAAGTCGCTTAGGCCCGAACGGACGGGTCCAGAGTTTCCGGCTCAACGACAAGTGCGCGGCCGGCACCGGCGCGTTCCTCGAGAAGACGGCGCGCTACATGGGGTATTCGATCACGGAGATCGGGCCGCTCGTCGCGACCTCCAAGCAGGCCGTGTCCATTTCCGGCGTGTGCGCCGTCTTCGCGGAATCCGAGGTGATCAACTGGTTGTCCGAAGGCGCGGCACCCGCCGACATCATGCACGGCGCCATCGTGTCGCTCGTCGACCGCTGCGTGCAGCTTCTGAAGCGCGTGCGCATGGAGCCTGAATTCACCCTCGTCGGCGGAATTCTCCGGTTCGAGCGGATGGTGGACGTCGTGCGAGCCGCCCTCGGCGGCGCCGTCAACACACCGCCCGGGGACCTCGTGCAGTTCATGGCGGCCTTGGGTGCCGCGCTCCTGGGGCAGCGCCGCCTCGAGCGTCTGGCGGCCGGCCGTGATGCCGCGCCCGTTGCCTGACCAGGGCTGGGAGCGCCGCTTCGTCGCGGACGCGAACCGCGCGCGGGAGGCGGTTGCGCTGTACCAGGCGGCCGGCTTCGAGGTGCGGACGGTGCCTGCCGGGCCGGAAGATTTCGACACCGGATGCGAGCCGTGCGAGCTCGTGCAGCGCGGTGCGTTTCAGGTGATCTACACGCGGCGCGCGGCACAGGCCGCGATGCCGTCGGAGGAATCATGAGAGCCGCCGTGTTCCACGGTGCCAACCAGCCGCTCGAGCTCGCGGACATCCCCACCCCGCGTCCCGGGCCGGGCGAAGCGCTCGTGCGCGTCGCCGCCTGCGGCCTGTGCCACACCGACCTCCATTATCTCGATCACGGCGTCAAGACGTTCAAGACGCCACCTCTCGTGTTGGGGCACGAGGCCGCTGGCGTCGTGGCCGAGCTCGGGAGTGGCGTGAGCGGCTGGGCCCCGGGAGACCGCGTGCTGATCCCGTCGGTGCTGTCCTGCGGGCGGTGCGGCTACTGCCGCGCGGGGCGCGAGAACCTGTGCGATGTCCTGGTGATGCTCGGCAACAATGTGGACGGCGCGTACGCGGAATTCGTCGCCGTCGCCGCGCGCGAGCTGATCCGCGTCCCCCAGGGCATTCCCCTCGAGCAGGCGTGCGTCATTGCCGACGCGGTGTCGAGCCCCTATCACGCCGTCAAGCGGCGCGGACGGGTACGCGCGGGCGACGTCGTGGCGGTCGTGGGCTGCGGCGGCATCGGGCTCAATGCGGTCCAGTGTGCCGCCGTCTCCGGGGCGCGCGTCATTGCGGTGGACCCGAATCCCCAGCGGCTCGCTATCGCGGAGCAGCTCGGGGCGTGGCGTACCGTGAATCCGCGCGAAGTCGGGCGCGTGGACAAGCACGTCCGCACTTTCACGACTGCCGGCGTGGACGTCGCATTCGAGGCCGTGGGCTCGCCGCCCACGATCGAGATGGCGCTCAGCCTGCTGCGGCGCGGCGGCCGCCTTTGCATCATCGGCTACTCCGCCGAGACGGCGATCCTGCCCGCGGCCCGCGTCATGTACTACGAGCTCGAAATCGTCGGCAGCTTGGGCTGTGGCGCCGGCGAGTACCCCGAAATCCTCGGCCTGGTGGCCGCCGGCCGTCTGCAACTCGGACCCATCGTCAGCGGCACCATCCCCCTCGAGCGGATCAACGAAGGCTTCGATCGATTGCGCCGGGGGGAGGGCGTTCGCTGGGTGGTAACACCATGACCGATCCGCTCGACCTCCTCATCGCCGAGCACAACGTCGCGCTCGCGGCGCTCGAGCGGCTGGAGCAGGCGGCCTTGGCGCTCCGCCGCGGCGACGCCGCGCAGGCCCACCTTGCCACGTTAGCTGAGGTGCACCTGCTCCTGACCGGGCCTGTCCGACGGCACAATGAGAAAGAAGAGATAGCGTTGTTCCCGGAGCTGGGCCCCGACGCGCCGCTCGCGCCGTTTCTGGAGGAGCACCAGACGCTGTGGCGGCTGGAGCAAGAATTGGGGCAGGCCATAACGGCGCCTCAGCCCGACCGCGCCGCCCGACTGGCCCTCGACATCGTCGATCTGCTCCGTGCCCACATTCACCGCGAGAACGAGGCGCTCTTTCCGCTGGCCCGCGAGCGGCTGGGCACGGCGGGGCTCGTCCGCGTCGCCGCGCGGCTCGCGAGCGCTGGATAGCCTAGCTAAGCCTCATGCTGTCAGTATGTTATGAATTCGTCCAAATATCCATTCATTTAGTTGACAATCCCCAGAGCGAGCGATAGGATTCGCCGTCATGGGTACTCCACTGCCTCAACTCTCGTCCCACAAAGGACTTCGGGGCCAGATCCTGCTGGAGCTCAAGCGCGCCCAGCCGCTCACGGCCACGGACCTCGCCGCGAAACTTGGCGTCTCCCCCAACGGCGTGCGGCACCACTTGAAGGAGCTCGAGGCAGAGCAGCTGATCGTCTATGGACGGGAGCAACGCGGCGTCGGCGCGCCCACGTTCGCGTACCGTTTGAGCGCCGACGGCGAAGGGCTGTTTCCGCGGCGCTACGAGCAGACGCTCACCGAAGTGCTCGACCGGATCGCCACGCGAGCAGGCCGTGAAGCGACGATCGAGATCTTCCGCGATCACTACGCCGACCTGTCGCGCCAGCTCACGGCGCAGCTCGCGGGCGTCCCCGCAGAGCGGCGGCTCACGGAAGTGGTGCGCGTGATGTCGGAGTTGGGCTACATGGCGGAGTGGCAGGCCGAAGCGGGGGCGTTCCAGTTGTCGGAGCACAACTGCGCCATCCGGGCGGTGGCGGAGCGGTTCCCCGAGGTGTGCGCGGCGGAAGAGGAATTCCTGCAGACCGTGTTGGGCGCCGCGGTGGAGCGGCGGACCCACATCGTGCAGGGGTGTAACGCGTGCCAGTATCACGTCGCATTCAACCTGCCCGCGCCGGCGCCGGAGTCCGCATGACGTCGATCGAATCCCAGGTTCTCCAGCCGTACAAGTACGGATTCGTCACCGACATCGAGTCGGATGTCGTTCCGCCCGGCTTGAACGAGGACATCGTCCGCCTGATCTCCCTGAAGAAGGGCGAGCCGGAGTGGATGCTCGATTGGCGGCTGCGGGCGTACCGCAGCTGGACGAAGATGACCGAGCCCACGTGGGCGAACGTGCACTACGGACCGATCGACTATCAGGCGGCGAGCTACTACTCGGCGCCTAAGCAACGGCCCTCCCTCGCGAGCCTGGAACAGGTGGATCCCAAGCTACTCGAGACGTTCGCCAAGCTCGGCATCCCGCTGGAGGAGCAAAAGCGGCTGTCGGGCGTCGCGGTGGACGCCGTATTCGACAGCGTCTCGGTGGCGACGACGTTTCGCGAGGAGCTGGCGAAGTACGGGATCATCTTCTGCGCCATCTCCGAGGCGATTCGCGAGCACCCCGACCTGGTGCGCCAATACCTCGGCACGGTGGTCCCGCACAACGACAACTTCTTCGCGGCGCTCAATTCGGCCGTCTTCTCCGACGGCTCGTTCGCCTATATCCCGAAGGGCGTGCGCTGTCCGCTCGAGCTCTCGACCTACTTCCGCATCAACGCGTCTTCCACGGGGCAGTTCGAGCGCACGCTGATCGTCGCCGAAGAAGGCAGCACGGTGAGCTATTTGGAGGGGTGCTCCGCGCCGGTGCGCGACGAACACCAGCTGCACGCGGCCGTGGTCGAGCTGGTGGCGCTGGATGACGCGACCATCAAGTACTCGACGGTCCAGAACTGGTATGCGGGCGATGAAAATGGCGTCGGCGGCATCTACAACTTCGTCACCAAGCGCGGCCTGTGCAAGGGCGCCAACTCGCGCATTTCGTGGACGCAGGTCGAGACGGGCTCGGCGATCA
>JBGPOE010000011.1:0-60136 GCA_041487875.1 Gemmatimonadota bacterium
AGCTCGATCATGTCGAAGTCGAGGCGCTGGTTGATCGTCACCATCTGCCCCAGCTCTTTGAAGGCGAAGGTGACGATCTGCGTGGGCGGCACCTTGAGGATGTTGGCGAGCTCGCTGACCGTGATGAACTCGGTCACCCGGACCAGCGTCTTCTCGCGCTCCTTCTCCTCGCGCCGCTTCTCGTCCTGAATGTCGCGGAAGCTCGGGCCTTCCTCGCGGCGATGGCCGCCCTTGCGGGCCACCGGGCCCTTGATGGAGGCGAGCGTGCGCGAGATGTTCTGCGCCACCGCTTCCTGATCGACCGACTTCTTGCCCTTCTTGCGCTTCTTGCCCTTGTCGCGGCGCCGCTCCTCCAAATCGATGGAACCGGGCGCGGCCGAGGCCACCGGACGCGGCGGCACCGACGAGCTGGGCACACCGCTCGCCACGGGGCGCGGGCGCACCGGCGTGGGCCGCGACGGGGCGCCCGGCATCACCGGGGGCGCGAGCGGCGCGGCCGCGGGTGGCCCGGCAGGCGCATCGGTGGCGCCACCGGCTTCCGCCGTCGCCGCCGTCGCGCCCTGGGGGGCGGGAATGTCCTTGAACAGCGCCGCAGCACGCTCTTCCAGCGACGGCTGGGGGCGCTCCGCTTCCTCGGCGAGCGACGCCTCGAGCGTCTGGCGGGCTTTGAGCTCGCGCTCCGCCTCGAGCGCCGCCGCCACCGCTTGCGCCTCGGCGTCGGCGGCCGCCACGTCCGCCGCGGTACGCCGGCGCCGCTTGGGCCGCGTGTCCTCCACCACCGGCGCGGGCACGTCGGCCGCGACCTTGGCCACGCGCCGCCGCTTGAGCGGGACGGCAGGCTCCTTCGCCTTGCGCTTCTCGCGCTCCCAGCGCGCGCGCATCAGCGACACCTGTTCGTCCTTCAGGGGCGACAGATGACTGCGCACGAAAATGTCCAGCTCCTTCAGCATCGCCATCAGCTGCTCGCTGGAGATGCCGAACTCCGCCGCCAGATCATGAATCCGCGTTGTTGCCACTCACACTCCTCCAGAAGCCGCCAACACCCCGCGCGCCAATGCGCCGTCGGTGACACCCACCGCCTGCACCGGCGGCCGGCCCAGCGCCTGCCCCAACCGCTCCGCCGCGGGCCCCACCACGAGCGGGATGCCCCGCCCGCGCGCCAGCCGGGCGACCTTGTCCTCGGTCCGCGGACTCGCATCCGCCGCGACCACGGCGCAGAATACCGTCCCGCGCTGCAGCGCCGCCCGCACGCCGCTCACTCCAATCACCACCGTGCGCGCCCGCATCCCCAGCCCCAACAGCCGGAGCGCGGCGGCGGTCACGACGGGGTCGCGCCGCCGGCGTCCGTCCCTTCAGCCGCGGGCGCCTCACCTTCCACCTTCGGTGCGCCTTCGTCCTCGCCCTCTTCGGTCAGCTCGTTCAGGAAGCCGTTCAGCTTCTCCGCCAGCTCGGGCGTCATGCCGTCGATCTTCGCGATCTCGTCCGGGTCGAGATCGATGATGTCCTGCAGGGTACGCCGCCCGGCCGTCGCCAGCACCGCCAGCACGTCGGCCGGAAAATCCTTCAGCTCGGTGAGCGCCACCTTGACCGCCTTCTCCTCGTCCGGCGGCAGCGGGGCGAACAGCGGGCCTTCGCCGCCGCGCTCCAGCCACTCGCGGCTCGAGTAGAGGTCGATCTTCCAGCCGGTGAGCTCGGAGGCGAGCCGCACATTCTGGCCGTTACGGCCGATGGCGAGCGACAACTGGTCCTCGTCCACGATCGCCTGGATGGTCTTGGCGTCGGGATCGGAGAACACGCGCGCCACGCGGGCCGGCGCCAGCGCCAGCTTCGCGAACCGCTCGGGATCGGGCGACCATGGCACGATGTCGATACGCTCGCCCGATAGCTCGTTCACCACCGCCTGGACGCGCGAGCCCTTCAGGCCCACGCACGCACCCACCGGATCGATCGAATCGTCGCGGCTCGCGACGGCGATCTTGGTGCGGCTGCCCGCCTCGCGCGCCGTGGCCCGGATGTCCACGATACCCTGCTGGATCTCCGGTACCTCGAGCTTGAACAGCGCCTTCACGAACAGCGGATCCGCCCGCGACAACACCAGGCGCGGGCCCTTGGGCGTCTCCTCGATGCGCTTCAGCACGGCGCGGATGGAATCGCCCTGATGGAAGTGCTCGCGGTGGTTCTGGTCGCGGTAGGGGATGATC
Organism: Gemmatimonadota bacterium; assembly: GCA_041487875.1. Classification (GTDB taxonomy): domain Bacteria; phylum Gemmatimonadota; class Gemmatimonadetes; order Gemmatimonadales; family GWC2-71-9; genus DATLWA01. The sequence goes on from JBGPOE010000011.1 coordinate 2,202, forward strand.
GCTTCCGCCTCGCGGAACTTGTTCAGCATGATGACGATCTTGCCGCGCTCGATCTGCTGCACCTCGCCCGTCAACAGATCGCCGACCTTGTCGGCAAACTCCTCGCGGATGCGGGACCGCTCGCCCTCGCGCACGCGCTGGATGATGCGCTGCTTCGCCGCCTGCACCGCCGTGCGCCCGAACGTCTCGAACGGCACTTCTTCCTCGAGCACGTCGCCCGGCTGGAAGCTGGAATCCTCGAAACGCGCTTCCTCGAGCGACACCTGGGAGCCCGGGTCCTCCACGGCCTCCACCACGGTGCGCAGGATCACCACGCGGATGGCCCCCTTCATCTCGTCGATCGTGATCTCAGACCGCACGTTGGGCCCATATTTCTTCACCAGGGCGGCGTGAATGCCGTCCTTCAACAGATCGAGCAGCTCGCCGCGCTCGAGCTGCTTCGCGTTGGTCAGCTCGCGCAGCGCGGTCACGACTTCGGTGGCATTGGTCATTCGATGTCCGTCATTCGTTTTCTGTCATCCGTTATCCGTTACCACGGGCTACCAGTCCACGGCAAGCCGCGCGTCGCGGATGTCCGCCAAGGGCACCGGGCGCGGGGCCTGCACCCCTGGCTCCAAGACCTCCAACACGACGGTCTGGTCGTCCGGGACGCTCACGATGCGGGCCCGCACCCGACCCAACCCCTGCAGCCGTGCGTGGACTTCCCGGCCCACAAACCGCACCCAATGGCGGTGCCAGCGCAGCGGCCGCTCCATCCCCGGGCTCGAGACCTCGAGCACATAGCGCTCGCCCAACGTGCGCTCCGCGTCGAGCCAGCTCTCGAGCGTCCGGCTCGCCAGCGCGCAGTCGTCCACGGTGACATCCCGTGGCGGATCCTGCGCCGGCCAGTCAATGCGCACTTGGACCAGCGGACGGCCCGGCGTTCCACCGATGCGGAGGTCCGCCAGATCGAGCCCCAGCGCTTCCAGCCGGACCCGGAACGACTCGACGAGGGTGTCGGAGAGCATGCAAAAAAAAGCGCGGGCCGAACTTCGCCCGCAACACGACCGGAATGTATCCCCGGACCGACATATGTCAAGGCGCGCGACCGAGATACGCGATCATGCGCCCGGCGCGCCCGCCCGCTGCCCGGTGGGAATGAAAACCCGTGTCGTGCGCCGTACAGAACGGCGACACGCTCACCTGCCGCAGGCCCAGTGCCGCGGCCTGCGCGACGAGCACGGCGCGGATGTCGACGTGCGTCTTACCGGGCACCGTTGCGCCACCCAACGCCGCAGCGACTTCAGAACCTACTTCATAACACGTGCCACAAATTGCGATGCCACAATGCATTACAATATCTGAGACACGAGACCCTGCTCGTTCGACCAACAGCGTCACGCCCGCTGCCAGCACGCCCGCCGCCGTACCGCGCCAGCCGGCGTGCAGTAGTGCCACCGCGCCGCGGCTGGGATCCGCCAAGTAGACCGGCGTACAGTCGGCTACCGAAATGGTGAGCAGGACACCGGGCTGGGCGGTCGCGTGACCATCTGTGCCATCCACGATGAGCCAACCCGCGGGCAGATCTTCGTACCAACGGACCGCGCGATCGTGGATCTGCCGGCCAAACACGGTGGTGGTGAACGTGGGCTGGAACGCCTGGCGGAACGCGGACCACCGCGCCATGACGACGTCGGCGGGCTCGGGGACGCCGAGACCCAGACTGTACCCGCCATCGGCGGTGGTGATACCGGCAGTGAGGCCGTAGCGCTCGGCCCACGGGGCCAGCTCGCGGCGAGGGGGCGCCGTCCCGGCGACCGTCTCGGCGACGGTGAAGACCTTAGCGCTTGTCCGACTTGGCGCCATCGACCCGCTCGATCTGGGCGCCCAGGGTTCGCAGCCGCTCGTCGATCCGCTCGTAGCCGCGCTCGATTTGGCCGATGTTGTGGATCTCGGAGTCGCCTTGAGCGGCCAGGGCCGCGAGGAGCATGGCCATCCCGGCGCGGATGTCGGGACTCTCCACCACCCCGCCCCGCAAGGCCGACGGCCCGGCGATCACGGCACGGTGCGGGTCGCACAACACGATGCGGGCGCCCATGCCGATCAGCTTGTCGACGAAGAACAACCGCGACTCGAACAGCTTCTCGAAGATCAGCAACAACCCCTCGCACTGTGTGGCCGCGACGATGGCGATGGACATGAGGTCCGCCGGAAATGCGGGCCATGGTCCGTCCTCCAGCTTGGGCACGTGGCCGCCCAAGTCCGGCCGGATGCGGCGCTCCTGGTCGGCATCGATGATCAGCCGGGAGCCGTCGAGCCGCGGGTGCACGCCCAGGCGGTCGAACGCAAAGAGGGCGGCGCGCAGGTCATCACCGCGCACGCCGTCGATCGTGACGGCGCCGTTGGTCACGACCGCGAGCCCGATGAATGAGCCCACTTCGATGTGGTCGGGGCCCACCGTGTAGGCCGCCGCCTTGAGCGGCCGCGCGCCGGTCACCGCCAGAGTGTTGGTGCCGATGCCCTCGATGTCGGCGCCCATGGCGGCAAGGAAGCGGGCCAGGTCCTGCACGTGCGGCTCGGATGCGGCGTTGCGCAGAACGGTGGTACCCTGCGCGGCCGTGGCCGCCATCAGGGCGTTTTCCGTGCCCGTGACGCTCGGCTCATCCAGAAAGATGTCGGCAGCCACCAGATGTTTGGCCTCGACCTTGTACTCCTCGCCCACGCTCACCTCGGCGCCCAAGTGCTCCAGCGCCAGGAAATGCGTGTCCACGCGGCGTCGGCCGATCACGTCGCCGCCGGGCGGCGGCAGGGTGACCCGGCCGAAGCGCGCCAGCATCGGGCCCGCCAGCAGAATCGAGGCGCGGATGCGCGCGCACAGGACCGGATCGAGCGCTCGCAGCTCGGCCGAGGCCGTGTTCACCTCGACCGTGTTGGTCCCCGTCCAGCGCGCGTCCGCGCCCAGATGGCGCAGCAGGTCGAGCATGGTCTCGACATCGCTGATGCGCGGCACGTTGTCGATGCGGCAGGCGCCCTCCGCCAGCAGCGTGGCGGCGAGGATGGGGAGGGCGGCGTTCTTGTTGCCGGCGGGGCGGATCGTGCCCTTCAGCGGCCGGCCGCCCGTGACGCAGAACATCGGAGCCATAGGTGGGGCAAGCTACGGCGCGGCTTGCTTTCGCGTCAAGCGTTCTCGAACTTTGGCGCTCGTGCACCCGGCCCTGTCGTTCACGATTGTCGCCGCCGCGGGCGTCGCCGCGCTCGCCGCGCCCCGGTGGCGCCCGCCGGCCCGCGTCCTTGGGCACCTTGGCGATTTGGGGGTTCTCGTCCCGCTGGCGCTGGGCGCGCTCTTGAGCCCGGTCCTACACGTGATCGATGCCGCGACCCTGCGCGTCCTGGCGCCGGCGGCCGTGATCGCCGCCGGGTGGGCGGGCGCCACGGCCGGCGCCCGGGGCGAGTGGGGGGCGCTGGCACGCTCTCCGGTCAAACCGCTCATCATCGCCGCGGCGCGCTGGGCGGCGCTCGCCGTGGCCACGGGAGTCCTCGTCTGGCTCGCCGCCCGGCGCGTGGCGCCGCTCGCCGCGGCGTGGGTCCCTCTTGCAGCCACAGCCGCGACGCTCGCGGCCGCCGCCGCCGGGGACCGGCGCGACACCGCGTCCGTGGCTGAGCGGGGCATGGCCGCGGGCATGACTGTTGTCGCGGTCACATTGGTGGGGGTGTTTTTTCACTCCCGCCAGAGTGTGAGCGGCGCGAGTGTCGGCTGGCATTACTGGCTAGTGCTGACGCCGACGTTGGGCGCCGTCTTCGGTCTCGCGAGCGTCGGCGCAGCGCGCCTCGCGCCCGCCCTGTCGCTGCCGCGCGGCCTCGCCGACGCCGGCCTCCTCGTGCTCGCCGCGGGCGTCGGCGCCGCGACCAGTGTGTCGCCGTTCGTCGTGTGCGGGCTGGCAGCGGGAGCGGCCGCCACCGCGGCGCCCAACACGCCGCTGCGCTTGCGGCTCGAGGCGCACGCGCCGGTGTGGCGCGCCGTGCTGGGGCTGTGCGCCGGGCTGTGGCTGCGCGTGCCGAGCGTCTGGCTACTCGCGCTCGCAGCGGCCGTGGCGCTGCTCCGGCCCGCGGCCGATTGGGCGCTGTCGCGGGCCGCGCGGGGCGCAAACGTCCCGCTGCCGCCGCTCGACATCCTGGCTCTGGGCATCGGCGTCAACGCCGCCCTGATGGGTGGGCCCGGCGGGGCGGCTCTCCTGGGCACCGTTGCACTGGCGTTGCCCCTGAGCGGCCTTGCCTCCCGTCGCGGCCCTGCTGAGGTTGCAGGATGATTCCAACTTGGGTGGCGGTGGTCAGTGCGCTTTCCCTGGTGCTCATCGCGCTGGCGGGGCTCACCGTCGCGGCGCAGCTGCACATCGCGGGCATCCAGGTCCGCCGCCTGTTGGATACGCTCGAATCGTTTGCGGGGCCCGCGCTGCAGGACGTGCAGCGCCTGATCGCCGCGATTCGCACCGAGGCCGAGGGCATCACAGGCACGTCCAGGGACCTGCGTGGGCGGATCCTCCGTGCGGCCGACGCGGCCCAGGTGCGCCTTGCCGACCTGGACGCGCTGCTCGATGTGGTGCAGGACGAAGTGGAGGGCGCCACGGTGGATTTCGCCGCCACCGTCCGCACCATCCGGCGCGGCGCGTCGGTGTTCTCGCTCGGCAAGCTGCTGCTTCCCAGCAAGAAGAAGAAGCGCAAGAAGTGAGATTCTGGGTCGCGGGGGTCGCCCTGGCCCTCGTCTTACTCGTCCTGCTGCCCGGCACCGCCCACGCGTGGACGCCGGGCACGCACATCTATCTGGGCGAGTCCGTGCTCGCCAACCTCGATCAGCTCCCCGCGGCCGTCGCCGACCTGCTGCGCACCTATCCGTTCGATTTCCTGTACGGCAACATCGCGGCGGACACCTCGATGGCGAAGAAGTACGCGCCGGTGGGGCGCCACTGCCATGCCTGGCACGTGGGCCAGGAAATCTACGATCTGGCGCATACCGAGGCGCTGCGCGCGTTCGGGTGGGGGTATCTGTCGCACCTCGCCGCCGACAGCGTCGCGCACAATTATTTCGTGCCGCGCCAGCTCGTGCTCACGTCCTCGACGGCGGCGCTGGGCCACAGCTACTGGGAGAGCCGGTTCGAAACGCACCTGGGCGACGCGTACGCCCGCACGGCCAAGGAAGTGATTCAGAAGGATCACGGCACCAGCGACGCCCACCTCGATCAGATTCTCTCGCCCACCCTGTTCAGTCACGGCATCAACCGCCGTCTGTTCCGGGGAATGGTGCATCTCACGGAAAGTCAGAGCTGGCAGTTCGCCTTCCAGCTCATTCTCGAGAACACCCGGTGGGATCTGCCCAACGCCGATGTCGAGCGCCACATGGCCGTGGCGTTCGAGTATGTGATGGAGCTGCTGGGGGAGAAGGATGCGACGGCGCGGCGGCTCGACCCCGCGGGCGACCAGGCGTTGAAGCTGGCGAAGCAGATGCGCCGCCAGGCACTGCGCGAGGGCGGCCGCGCGGAACCCGAGCGCGTGGCGGAGACTGCGGAGCAACACTTCGGGCTGCCGACGCCGTCGCTCACGTTCTGGCGGGAGTCGCAGGCCCAGCGACCGTGGCGGCGGAGCGCCTGCTAACCCGCGAGGCGCTCCTCCAACAGCTTCTGCGTCAGCTTCGGATCAGCCTTGCCCTTCGACGCCTTCATCACCTGGCCGATGAAGAATGCCATCAACTTCGTCTCGCCGCCCTTGTACCGTGTGACTTCGGCGGCGCTCGCCGCGAGCACATCGTTCACCCACGCCGCCAGGACGCCTGAATCGGCCACCTGAATCAGGCCGAGCGACTCCGCCACCGCGCGCGGATCGCCGCCGCCGCGATTGGCGAGCTCGGCGAAGACGCGCTTCGCCGCCTGGTTCGACACCGTCCCGCCCTTCACGAGCCCGATCAGCTGCGCCAGCGATGTGGGCGGCACCCGCAGCGCGTCCGCGTGATCCTTGGCATCCGCCAGGACTTCGCCCATCACCCAGTTGGCCGCGGCCTTGGCCTCCGCGCCCGCGTGCACCACGCCCTCGTAGTAGTCGGCCACGGCGCGGCTCGCGGTGAGCACCGCGGCGTCCTGCTGCGGCAAGCCGTGTTGCGCCACGAAGCGCTCGCGCTTGGCCGACGGCAGCTCGGGCAGCATCTGGCGCTGCTCGTCCAGCCACTCCGGCTTCAGCACGAGCGGCGGGAGATCGGGGTCGGGGAAGTAGCGGTAGTCGTGGCTCTCCTCCTTGGACCGTTGCGGCCGGACGGTGTTCGCCTTGGAGTCGTACAGCATCGTCTCCTGAAGGATGGTGCCACCCGTCTCGAGCAGGGCGACTTGGCGGTCGCGTTCCAACCCCAACGCCTTCTCCACGAAAGAGAACGCGTTGATGTTCTTCACCTCGGTCTTCGTGCCGAGGCCGCTCTCGCCCGCGCGCCGCACGGACACGTTGGCATCGACCCGCAGACTGCCCTTCTCCATGTCGCAGTCGGAGACCCCGATGTACTCGAGCACCTGCTTCAAGGTCAGCAGATAGGCGCGCGCTTCCTGGGGCGAGCGGAAGTCGGGGCCGGTGACGATTTCCGCGAGCGGCACGCCGGCGCGGTTCAGATCGACCGCGCTCGACTTGGCGAATTTGTCGTGCAGCGACTTGCCCGCGTCTTCCTCCACGTGCAGCCGCACGATGGTCGCCGTGACCACGCCGCGCTCGGGTGAGAAGAACGACAGTTTCCCGCCGGTCGCCAGCGGCTGCTCGTACTGCGAGATCTGGTAGCCCTTGGGCAAGTCGGGATAGAAGTAATTCTTCCGCGCGAACACGCTTTTCGTGTGCACGGTACAGTTGAGCGCCAGCGCCGCCCGCACCGCGAGCTTGATCGCCATCTCGTTGGGCACCGGCAAGGCGCCGGGCAGTCCCAGGCATACGGGACAGACGTTGGTGTTGGGCTTGGCGCCGAACTCGCTCGAACAGCCGCAGAACATCTTCGACACGGTGCCGAGCTGCACGTGGGTCTCGAGGCCAATGACCGTCTCCCACCCGCCCCCACCCGCCATCAGGCCTCCTCGGTGGCGGGCACGACCCGCTCCAGCGCGTAGGCGGCTTCGAGCATTTCGTCCTCGAGAAACGCCTGGCCGATGAACTGCCCGCCCACGGGCAGGCCTTTCACCCGCCCGATCGGCAGCGACATGGCGGGGAGCCCCGCGAGGTTCGCGGTGCAGACGAAGATGTCCGACAAGTACATCGCCACCGGATCGGCCAGCTTTTCGCCCGCCTTGAACGCCGTGGTGGGCGTGGTGGGCGTGAACAGCAGGTCCACGCCGCGATCAAAGGCGTTGCGGAAGTCCTGCGCGATCAGCGCCCGCGCCTGCTGCGCTTTGCGGTAATAGGCGTCGTAGTAGCCCGACGACAGCACGTACGTTCCCACGAGAATGCGGCGACGCACCTCAGGCCCGAAGCCTTCGCCGCGGGTGTTGCGGTACAGCGACCGCACGTCGCCCGCGTCCTCGGCGCGGGGCCCGTACCGCACGCCGTCGTAGCGCGCCAGGTTGGACGACGCCTCCGCCGGGGCCACGATGTAGTAGGCCGGCACGGCGTGCGCCGTGTGCGGCAGCGACACCTCGCGCACGGCGGCGCCCAGGTCCTTGAGGAGGCGAATCGACCGCTCGCACGCCCGCCGCACCCCGGGGTCCAAGTCCGACGGGAAGTACTCCTTGGGGATGCCGATCACGAAGCCGTTCAAGCTCTCGGGCACGGTCGGCAGGCGCAGCGCGTCGCGCTCCTCGCAGGTGGCGTCGCGCGGGTCGCGGCCCGAAATCACCGACAAGACGCGCCCGGCATCGTGCACGCTGCGGCCGAACACGCCGATTTGGTCGAGTGAGGAGCCGAAGGCAACCAGGCCGTAGCGCGAGACCCGGCCGTAGGTGGGCTTGATGCCGACGATGCCGCAGAACGACGCCGGTTGGCGCACCGAGCCGCCGGTCTCCGAGCCCAGCGCCGCCGGGACCACGCCTGCGGCCACCAGCGCCGCCGAGCCGCCGGAGGAGCCGCCCGGCACGCGTGTCTTGTCGAGCGGGTGCACGCTGCGGCCGTAGGCCGAGTGCTCGGTGGAGGAGCCCATGGCGAACTCGTCGCAATTGCTCTTGCCCGCGATGAGCGCACCCGCGGCGCGCAACCGCGCCACGGCGGTGGCATCGTACGGCGCGCGCCACCCCGCCAGGATCTTGGAGCCGCACGTCGTGGTGAAATCGAGCGTGCAAATGTTGTCCTTCACCACCACCGGCATGCCATAGAGCACGCCCGAGGGGTGCGCCGCCTGCGCCTGCTGTAGCAGCGACTTCCGCAGCTCCGTGGCGGGCGTGAGCAGCGCGTGCAGGCGCTTCGCCTTGGTGAGGCGCTCCACCGTGGCGCGCGCGGTGGCGACCGCTTCGGCGACGGTGGTCACTCCTCCTCCGGCACGTCGTCGACTGATCCGAATTGCCCGAGTTTCGGCACCAGGAAGTAGCCGTCCTTGAACGCCGGCGCCATCTCCGCGGGCGAGCGGGCGAGCGGCGCCGGTCTCACCTCATCGGCGTGAAAGCCGGTCGCGTCGGGGCCCGCCAGAAACGGCTTCACCATCTCGCCCGCCGGCAGCTGGCTCAGCTGCGCCACATAGTCGAGGATGCGCGACATCTGCTCGACCAGCATCGGGAGCTGCTCTTCCTCCACGTGGAGCTCCGCGAGCTGCGCGATGCGGAGCACCTCCTCACGCGATACGCTCATGCGCTTTCGCTCTCCCAGTCCCGCTCGAGGCCGGCGTAAGCCACGAGCAGCTGTTTCGTTCCCACCGCGCTATCGTCGAACGTCACCGTGACCTTCAGCTCGCGCCCCCGGCCGCTCACCGCCGTGACGACGCCCACGCCGAACTTGCGGTGCCGCACCCGCTCTCCCTTCACGTAGCGGGGCCGGTCCTGCGACACATCCTCGGCCGGCTCTTCCTCCACGCGGAAGCGCGGCGCGGGCTTGCCGCGGCCGCGCCGCTCGGGACGCTCCCAGAACGGCGTGGTGCTGCGCTCCTCCACGACGTCGGGGGGCAGCGCTTCGAGGAAGCGGGACGGCTCGGCGAGCTCGAGGCGCCCGCCGCGATAGCGCGTCCGCGCCCAAGAGAGATACAACCGTTCGCGGGCGCGCGTGAGACCCACGTAGCACAAGCGGCGCTCCTCCTCCAGACCGCCCGGTTGCGCCGCCGAGCGCCCGAGCGGGAACAATCCGTCCTCGAGCCCGGCGAGCGCCACGACGGCCCACTCCAACCCCTTCGCCATGTGCATCGTCATCAGCGTCACGCCGGGGCCCTGCGCGGCCTCGTCCGTGGGCGTGAGCAGCGCCGCCTGCGTGAGGTAGCGCTCCAGCGCCGTGCCGCCGTCGTCGGCGTCGTCACCGGCCGTCGCATCCTGCACCTCCGCCCACTCGGCGGCGCCCGCGATCAGCTCGCGCACGTTGTCCAGCCGCTCCACTCCCTCCGGCCCCTCTTCCGCCAGGTACTGCTCGTATCCCGTGGTGGCGAGGACCTGCTCGAGCACCATGGCGGGGTCGGCCGCGGCGGCGGCCTGACGCAGCCGGTCCACGAGGTCGGCGACGCCCCGGAACGCGTCACGCACGTTGGGACGCAGCTCGGCAATGCGCTCGGCGCCGCGGGCGGTCTCGAGCAGCGGCTGCGTCCAGCGCGCCCCGTGCTGCGCCAACAGCGCGAGTGATGCGTCGCCGATGCCCCGCCGCGGGACATTCACGATGCGCAGGAACGCTTCGTCGTCCTTGGGATTGGCGATGAGGCGCAAGTAGGCGAGCAGGTCTTTGACCTCGCGCCGTTCGTAAAAGCTCACCGCGCCAACGATCCGGTACGGGATGCCGCGGAAGCGGAACGCCTCTTCCAGGGGTCGCGACTGGGCATTGGTGCGGTAGAGGATCGCCATTCCTTCATACGGAAGGTCCGTGCCGGCCGCGAGGCGGGCCAGCTCGCCCGCGAGCCACTGCGCCTCGTCGCGCTCATCGGCGGCGGTGAGCAGGACCGCGCGCTCGCCACCCTGCTTGGCGGTGAACAGCGTCTTGCCCAGGCGGTTGGCGTTTTCGGCGATCACGGCGTTGGCGAGATCCAGAATCACCTGCGTGGACCGGTAGTTTTGCTCCAGCTTCACAAGGGTCGTGCCGGGGAAGTCGTCCTGAAACGCGAGCATGTGCCGCACGTCGGCGCCGCGCCAGCCGTAGATCGCCTGATCGTCGTCACCCACCACGCAGAGATTCTTGTGGTCCTGGGCGAGCGACTTCACCAGCTGGTACTGCGCGACGTTGGTGTCCTGAAACTCGTCCACCAGGACGTGATCGAAGCGGCGGCGCCAGTAGGCGAGCCGCTCGGGATGTTGCGCGAACAGCGTGAGCGGATGCAGCAGCAGGTCGTCGAAGTCCATCGCGTTGGCCTGTTGCAGCGACGCGGCCAGAGCGCGGTAAATCTCGGCCGTGACCTGCGCCAGCGGGCTGTCGGCGTCGGCCGCGAAGCCCTCGGGCGTCACCATCCGGTTCTTGGCGCCGGAAATGAGCGAGTGCACCGCGCGCGGCGGGTATGCTTTGGGCGAGTGGCCGCGCGCCTCGAGCAGGCGCTTGACCAGGGCCTGCGAGTCGTCCTCGTCGTAGATCGTGTAGTTGGGGCCGAAGCCGAGCAACGGCGCCTCGCGGCGCAGCAGCCTGGCATTGAGCGAGTGGAACGTGCCGATCCAGAGACCGGTGGGCTCGGCGCCGAGCAGTGCGGCGACGCGGCCGCGCATTTCGCCCGCCGCCTTGTTCGTGAACGTCACGGCGAAGATCCGCTCGGGTCGCACGCCGCGGTGCTTGATGAGGTGGGCGATGCGTGCCGTGAGCACGCGGGTCTTGCCCGAGCCCGCGCCCGCCAGCACGAGCAGGGGCCCGGCGGGGTGCTCGACCGCCGCGCGCTGGGCGTCGTTGAGCGCGAGCATCAGGCCGCCGGCGCGAGCGGCAGCTCGACGGCGAACACGCTGCCCCGGCCGCCCGAGCCGGGTGCGTACGTGAGACGGCCACCGTGCTGTTGCTCGACGATACGCCGCGCCAGCGCCAGGCCGATCCCCCAGCCGCCCGGCTTGGTGGATACCCCGGGCTGGAACAGGCGGCGACGGACGTCGGCCGGAACGCCGGGGCCGTCGTCCGCGACGCTCACGCGCACCGCCGCGCCGTGCATCTCCACCTGCACCGACACCTGGCCGCCCTGCCCCGACAGCGCGTCGATCGCGTTCTTCACCAGCGCCTCGAGCGCCCATTCGAGCAGCACGGAATCCCCCAGGGCGGTAGGCCCGGGGCCGGACGCCGTGAGGGTCAAGCGCACGGGGCTCGCGAGCGTGGGCAGGCGCGGTCGGAAGTATTCGACGACGCGTTCGGCCACCGCGCCGAGGCCTACCGGCTCGCGGCGCGCCGGGCGGCCGGTGCGCTCGAACCGCTTGGCCACACGCTGCAGGCGCTCGGTGTCCGCTTCCAGGTGGGTCAAGAGATCAGGACCCGCCATCCCCTGGTCGCGCAGATAGGCGATCCAGCCGGTCAGGCTCATCAGGGGCGTTCCGAGCTGGTGCGCGGATTCGCGCGCCATCGCCACCCACAGGCGATCGCCCTCGGCGGCCATGCGCCAGCGGTACGCCCATGCGGCGAGCACGACGAGACAGAGCAGCACGCCACCTTCGAGCGCGGCGAGCAAGGCGAAGCGGCGGGCGACGGGCAACGCCCCGTAATGGATGGTGCCCACGCCCGGCTGCACCAGCGGCGCGTTGACGCGATCGAGCGAGGCGACCCAGGCGCGTACGGTGGCGGAGTCCGCGCGGTCGTCGAAGGGCGCGTTGGCGGTGGCTGTGACGCGGCCCGCGGTGTCGGTCACAGCGATGGGAACGCCCAGCGCGCGGACCTGCCGGGCGAGATCGAGCAGCGCGTCGGCGGCGGCGTCGGGGCGCGGATCGTTCAGCCCCGCGAACACCCGGCCGAGCAGGCGGGTGGTATCGCGCGCGTCGTCGCGCAGGTGGCGCGCCACGACCCAGGCGTAGCCGACGGAGAGGGCGCCGAACGCGAGTGCCAAGCCCAGCACGGCGACCGGCCCGGCGCGGCGGAGGGTTTGGCTACGCACCGCCGGCCGCGGGCGGCGCGAGCCGCTCGACGCCCACGTAGGGCACCAGCGCGGCCGGGATCGTCACCGATCCGTCGGGCTGTTGCCGTGTTTCGAGCAGCGCGGCGATGGTGCGCGGCAACGCCACGCCGGACGCGTTGAGCGTGTGCACGAACTCCGGCTTCTCGCCCGCCTTGGGCCGGAACCGGATGCCCGCGCGCCGCGCCTGGAAGTCCGTGAACGTGCTGGCGCTCGAGACCTCGAGCCACTGCTTCGCGCCCGGCGCCCACACCTCGAGGTCGTACGTCTTGGCGCTGGCGAATCCGACGTCGCCCGTGGCGAGCAGCACCACGCGATACGGCAGCTCCAGGCGCTGCAGCACCACTTCGGCGTGCGTCGTGAGCCGCTCGTGCTCGGCCGGGCTGTCGGCGGGGCGCACGAAGCGCACCAATTCGACCTTGTCGAACTGATGCACGCGCAGCAGCCCGCGCGTGTCCTTGCCGGCCGCGCCGGCCTCGCGGCGGAAGCAGGGACTGTAGGCGCAGTAACTGAGCGGCAAGCGCGCGCCGTCCAGGATCTCGTCGCCGTGAATGTTGGTGACCGGCACTTCGGCGGTGGGAATGAGGAATAGGTCGTCGGGCACGGTCTTATACGCATCGTCCTCGAACTTCGGCACCTGGCCCGTGCCCTGCATCGTCTCGCGCTTCACGAGGAACGGTGGCTCGACCTCCGTGTAACCGTGTTCGCGGGTGTGCAGGTCGAGCATGAAGTTGACGAGGCCGCGCGCGAGGCGCGCGCCCGCGCCCATGAACAGCGGAAATCCCGAGCCGGAGAGTTTGGCGCCGCGCGCCAGATCGAACAGCCCCAGCCGCTCGCCCAGCACCCAGTGCGGCTGCAGCGCGGGATCGGCGGGGCGCGGCGTGCCCCAGCTCCGCACCACGCGATTGTGCGCGGCGTCGCCGTCGGGCAGCTCGGGCAGCGGCAGATTGGGCACGAACAGCGCCTTGGCGTCGAGCACCGATTCGATGTTGCGCTGCTCGCTCTCGAGCTGGGTAATGCGTTGGCCGAGTTGCTTGCGTTGATCGACCACGTCGGTGGGGAGCTTGCCGTGCTGTTTGATCAGCGCCGCGTCGGCCTTGGCGCTGTCGTTGCGCTCCGCCTTGAGCTGGTCGAGCTGCGCGGTGAGCGCGCGGCGCTTCATGTCGAGGGCTTCGAGCTCATCCAGCAAGCGGGTGAGCCCGGGGTCGCCGCGGCGCCCCAGCGCGGCGCGCACCTGGCCGGGGGCGGACCGCAGCAGCTTGAGATCGATCACGTCACGAGCGCGGCACGCCGGGCTGGAGGCTGCGGTAGCCGCAGTTCTGGTTCACCAGGATTTGGAGGTCGACGCGGCGGTCCACCGCGTCGTAGGCGAGGATCTTGAGCTTCGCGTAATAGAACACGGTCGCACCGAACGAGCACGTCACCGGCCGTGAACGCACGGTCGCCACGGTGCCGCTGTCGATCACGAAGGCGCTGTCCGTGATGTAGGTCCCGGCGGGTGCGGTCTTGATCGAGTCGAACGCCGCGGTCTCACGCCGGAACCCCGACGCAACCGCCAACCCCAGCGCGCCCGTCGGCAGGAACACCGGCCGTCCCAAGGTGTCGACGTCGAACGCGAAGTCGAACGACGACGAGCGATCGGTGCGAACCGTGCCCTTGGGGACGAGCTGGTAGCCGGACGGCAATGGCAGCGTCGTGCCGTCCAAGGCCCACAGTGAGATCGTATCGACCACGTTCTCTTCGGATGCAGCCGGCAGGCCGAGCGGCTGGGTGCACGCGCCGGCGAGCAGTGCGGCGCACATGGCGACGACGACGAAGCTGAGGCGAGGGCGCGGAGAATTCATCGGTGGGGGAAGATACCGGACCCTGTCGGAGTGCGTCAACCTACAGCCAGTTCTTGACTTCGCCTGTGTCGGGTTCTAGGTTGCCCTCGCCTATGGCGACGATCCGCGACGTGGTGGAAGCGCTCAACCGGCGCGCCGGTGTCGACGCCGTCGTGGTGGTCGGGCGCGACGGGCTCGCGATCGATTCCCGCGTGAAGGACGGCGTGGACGGCGAGAGCGTCGCCGCCCTGCTCCCCTCGGTCATCAACAGCATGAGCCAGCTCGGCGGCGCGGGCGGCCGCGGCGACTTCGGCACCGCCGTGCTCGAGTTCGATGAGGGCATCGCCGTCGTCGCCGTGCTCAATGCCGACGCCCTGCTGGTCGTCCTCGTCCAACCCACCACCAACGTGGGCGGGTTGCTGTTCGATCTGCGTCGACATCGGTCGGCCATCGCCGGCCTGCTCTGAGCGGAAGCGGCCCGTGGCCCCTTCCCCGCCGCATCTCCTCCTGGTGGACGACGAGCCGCACATCGGGCTGGTGCTCCGCCCCGTCCTCGAAGCGCAGGGTTACGCCGTCTCGCTGGCGCGCACACTCGCCCAGGCGCGCGCCGTCCTCGCCGATCCGGCGGCGGGCATCACCGGCCTGCTGCTCGATCTCCATCTCCCCGACGGCTCCGGCCTGGACTTCCTGTTGGAGTTGCGCGCCCATCCCGCCAGCGCCCGCCTGCCCGTGATGGTCCTGACTGCCGAGGGCGAAGACCGGGTGCTCGATGACATCGAGCGTGCCGGGGCCACCCTCGTCACCAAGCCGTTCAGTCCCTCCAAGCTCGTGGCGCAGGTGAAGAGACTGTTCGGGGAGGGCGCGGCGGCATGAGCGTCTGGGCGGCGATCCTCGCAGGAGGTTCGGGCACGCGGTTCTGGCCGCTGTCGACGCCGGAGCGCCCCAAGCAGCTCCTGCCCCTGGCGGGCGACCGCCCGCTATTGGCGCAGGCCGTCGCGCGGCTCGCGGGTCTGGTGCCGCCGGAGCGCATCGTGGTGTTGACGGGCCCGTTTCTCGTGGACCAGATCGCGGCGGTGGTGCCGGCGGTCCGCGAAAACATCTTCGCCGAGCCGCGCGCGGCCTCCACGGCCCCCGCGCTCGTCTGGGCCGCGGACTGGATCGCGCGACGCGATCCCGCGGCCCAGATGCTGTCGCTCCACGCCGACTGGGCGGTGGGCGACGACGCCAAGTTCCGCGCTTCGGCGGAGCGCGCCCTCGCGCTCGCCGCACAGCACGACGTGCTCGTGACGGTGGGCGTCAAGCCGGTGCGTGACGAGACCGGCTACGGCTACATCGTCCCTGGCACCGCGCTCGGCCGCGCCCGGCGCGTGAAGCGCTTCGTGGAGAAGCCCAGCGCCGCGCGCGCCGCGGCGTTGCGCAAACAGGGCGCGCTGTGGAATACCGGGCTCTTCGCCTGGGGCGTGCAGCGCTTCCTCGCGGAGGCCCGGACCTGCGCCCGCGAGTTGCGCCGCGCGTGGCCGGCCCTCGCCGCGGGCGACGTGCCCGGTTTCTTCGCCGCCGTCCAGCCGGTGGCGGTGGACGTCGCGGTGCTGGAGCGCACGAAACGGCTCGCCGTCGTCGCCGGCACGTTCACCTGGGACGACATCGGGTCGTGGGACGCCCTACTCCGCATTCGGCGGCGCGACGCCCGCGGCAACGTGGTGGTGGGGCGCGTCACCCTGGGCGATGACGTGCGTGACTCCGTGCTGTGGGCCGAAGACGAGGACCTCACGGTGCTGGGTGCGCGGGGCATGATCGTGGTGCGCGCCCACGGGCACACGCTGGTGACCTCGCTCGGCCGCGCCGAAGCATTGAAGGCCCTCGTCCAGCGCCGATGACGCACGCCCTCTATCTCCTGGATCCCGAACCGGCGCCGGCCTGGGCGCCCTTCGCCGGCGCGCGGCCGCTGTGCGAGTTGCGCGCGGGCGCGCACCTGATCCGCGAGCGCTGGGAGCAGTTTCTCGGGATCGAGACCACGACGATCTTCGCGTTGCCGCATCTCGCGGGGTTCGCCGAGACGCGCCTGCCGCCGGTGACGGCGTTTCAGCCGGTGCGCGGCCCGGCGGTCGTGGGCTCATCCACGTTCGCGCCGTGGGGCCTCGCGCCGCCGCTGCCGCCCGGTCCGTTTCGGCTCACCTGCGGCGGCGTCACCGTCGGCTGGGGCGTGGGCACGGGCGAGACCTGGAGCGCGCCGCATCCCGCGCCGGCGGTCGAGGTCCAGGGGCTGGTGCTGCACGGCGCCGCCGACCTGATTCGCGCTCTGGACCGGCTGCTGCCGGGCGACGTCGCGGCCCTGCTGGGCGAGAGCGACCCCGTGCCTGCCGCCTGTCACGTGCTGGGCGACCCAGCGCAGCTCGCGCTGCACGATGCGAACGTCGAGCCCGGTGTGGTCTGCGACGTGCGTACCGGTCCGGTGGTGCTGGAGCACGGCGTAGAAGTGCGGAGCGGCGCGCGGCTGGAAGGTCCGCTGTGGGTGGGAGCGAACACGCGCCTGCTGGGCGGGCCCGTTCGCGGCTCGGCCATCGGCCCCCACTGCGTGGTGCGCGGCGAGATCGCCGCGAGCGTGTTCCTGGGTTACGCCAACAAGGCGCACGAGGGGTTCGTCGGACACAGCGTGATCGGCCGTTGGGCAAATCTCGGCGCCGGCACCACCACGTCGGACCTCAAGAACACGTATGGCCCGGTGCGGCTCAAGGTCGGCGCGGCCACGATCGACACCGGCCTGCAGTTCCTCGGCAGCTTGATCGGCGACCACGTCAAGACGGCGATCGGCACGTTGCTCGGGACCGGCACCGTGCTCGAGACCGGCGCGAACGTCTTCGACGCCGTGCGCCCACCCAAGTACGTCCCGGCGTTCGCCTGGGGCGGCGCCGACGGCACCCGCATGACGCGTGAGGGATTCCTCACCGTCGCCGCGCGCGTGCTGCCCCGCCGCGACGTGCCGTTCGACGATGCCACGCGCGCGGCCCTCGGGCGCATCTACGACTGGGCCACCCGATGAGCGCGGGCAACCCGGAGGGCGGCGCGCCCCAACAGTACAAGCGCATCGGCAAGTTCGAGCTGCACGGCCTGATCGGCGAAGGCGCGATGGGCGTCGTGTGGAAGGCCTACGACCCCGTGCTGCGCCGCTACGTCGCCCTCAAGCGGCTCGGCCCCCAGATCGGCAAGACCAAGGAGGCGCACGAGCGCTTCCTGCGCGAGGCCCGCGCCGCCGCCGCGCTGCAGCACCCCAACATCGTCACGATTTATGACCTCGGCGAGCACGAGCGCCAGATGTTCATCGCCATGGAGCTCGTGGAGGGCCACGATCTGAGCGAGCTGATCGCCTCGCAGGAACCGCTCGCGCTCGAGCGCAAGCTCGACATCGCGATCGAGATGCTGGAGGGGCTGGAATACGCGCACGAGCGCGGCGTGATCCACCGCGACATCAAACCGTCCAACATCCGGCTGACCTCCGACGGACGCGTGAAAATCATGGACTTCGGCATCGCGCGGCTGCAGTCGGCCGACGAGTCGGGCTCGGGCGCGTTGGTGGGCACGCCCAGCTATATGGCGCCGGAGCAAATCACCAACGGCCCGATCACGCGGGTGACCGACGTGTTCGCCGTGGGCTGCCTGCTGTACGAGCTGCTCACCTACCAGAAGCCGTTCACGGGCGAGTCGCTGCACGGCGTGTTGTATCAGGTGCTCACGACCGAGCCTAAGCCGCTGCGCAACGTGGCGCCGTCCATCCCGGCGTCGCTCGAGCGCGTCGTGGCGCGGGCGATGAACAAGGTGCCCGAGGACCGCTACGACAGCGCCCGCCAGCTGCAGCAGGCGCTCATCGGGATCCGGGCGGCTCTGTCGGGCGCGGGCGACAGCACCACGCAGCGCCTGGGCGCGGGCTGGTCGCGCATTCCGGTGCCGCTCTTGCGGATGCTGCAGCACGCGCCGATGAAGTGGCGCGTCGCGGTGCTCGGGTTGTTGGGCCTGACAGTGGTGGCCGTCGCCTACCTCGCCGAGACGACGCCGCCACCCGCACCCGTCGTGCCCGTCGCGAGCGCCGACACGGGACCGCCGGCCAGGCTCAACCCCGCCATCCGGGTACTGCGCGACTCGGCGGCGGCCGCACGCGCGCGCGCGCTGCGCGCCGGCGCGTTGCGCAACAACGTGCCTGCCATGCTCGTCGCCGAAACGATGTGGCAGAATGCGGAGCAAGCCGCGCGCCGCGGTGCGGTCACGCGCGCGTCCACCGGCTACCAGGGCGCCACGGACCAGTATCACAAGGCCATGACCGAGGTGGACGCCATGCGGGCCGACGCGGTCCGGGCGATCGAACGTGCGACGCCCGTCGTGCACGCGTTGGCCGGCCACCCGCAGGCGTTGCGCGCCACGTCCGCCCTCGCGCGGGCCGACTCTCTGCTCACCGCCCAGGACTACACACTCGCCCGCATGACGGCCGAAGAAGCGGAGCAGACGGGCGTCTCGGCCGGGATCGCGCCGCCCTCGCCCCAACCGAAGGAACCACACGAGGCGATCCGCGTATTGTTGGACGATCTCGCACGCGCGATCGCGAGCGAGCGCGTCACCAATCTCCGGGCGCTGTATCCGTCCGTCTCACCCACGGCGTGGTCACGGTTTTTTCGGTCCGTGGAGCAGCTCAAGGTCAAATTCACGACGGCCCACATCGCGGTCCACGGCGCCACGGCGGCCGCCACGGTGGACGCGCTGTACACCTACGTGCGGCGGGGCGGCGGCGTCTACCAGGAGGCGCGGCCGCGCTTCGCGATGACCTTCCGCCAGACCGCGAACGGCTGGCGCATCGCTTCCCTGCGCGAGCTGCCGCCGAAATGACGACGGGCGCGGTCGCCCGCGCCCGTGCCGTCAGTCCCAGGCCCGCGCCGTGGGCGGCGGCGGATCGGGAATGTCGACGCCGGTGGCACGCGGCAGCGCGGGCCCCTTGCGTCGCAGCGTGACCGGTTTGTCCAGGTCCCCACCCGACAGCGTCAGCCTGTCGCTCTCCAGCTTCAAGCCGTACACCTGCCACACCCCATCGCCGAGCGTGATCCACAGGCTATCGCCCACGATCCGCCAGCGCGCCACCTGCTCGCCGAACTGCGCGGAGCTGTCGCTGCGGACCATGATGTTGCGGATGCCGTCGTCGACTTTGGCCTGCCAATTGCCTTCGAGGCGGGGACGGCGGGGGGGGCTGGCGTCTTGCGCCGCGAGGGCGGGCGCGGCGACGGCCGCGAGGAGCACGACGGTGCGAACGCAACGGGTCATCATGGCTCTGAATCTTACCCCGCGGCGACGCGAAAAGTCACGCCGTCCCGGGCGACCCCGCCTCGGGCGCGGCGGGCACGGGCTCGGCGGTGTCGTGGAGCACCGCCACGCGTGATTCCGACTCCCGCATCATGCGGGTGAAGACCTGCACCAGATCGGGGGCGAACTCGGCCCCCGCCAGCTCCTGCAGGTAGGTGAGCACCTTTTCCAGCGGCCACGCCTCGCGGTAGGGACGGCGCGTGCGCAAGGCGTCGAACACGTCGCACACGTGCACCAGCTTGCTGGCGTGATGGCAGTCGCGGGCGAAGCGCAGCGTGGGGTAGCCGCCGCCGTTCAGCATGATGTGGTGCTCGTAGGCGACGATCGCGGCGAGGTCCAGCGGCTGGTCCGTTTCGAGAATGATGCGGGCGCCGTCGGCGGGGTGCTGGTTCATGAGCACCCGCTCCTCGGGCGTCAGCTTCCCCGGCTTGGTGAGGACCTCGATGGGGATGCGGACCTTGCCGACGTCGTGCAGCAGCCCCGCGATCCCGAATGACCGTACGTCGCTCGGCGCGAGTCCCATGTATTCGGCCAGCGCCATGCTCAAGACCGCCACGTTCATCGAGTGTGTGGTGGTGTATTGGTCGAATTCCTTGAGCTGGAGCAGCGGCAGCATCACCTGGCTGCCGCCGTGCATCGCCACGGACAGCGAGCGGACGATGGCCTCCGCCTCCACCAACGGCACCGTGCCGCGTTCGCGCACCTCTGTCTGCAGCCACCGCAGGGTGTCCGCCTCTTCGCCCAAGGAGAAGCTGAGCGTGGCCGTGGGGAGCGGCTCGGCCTCGCGCGACTCGGCGGTGTCGCCCCGCAGTCCCACGGAGCCGAAGCGGATGGAGGTGCGGCGCATCTGGCGCGCCTCGGACGTGTCGATCATCGACAGCGTAAGGCGCGCCAGCACCTCCTCGAGGAACTCCTCGAAGTCATCCCGGCTCACCGCCGTCTGAAACTCGAGACGTTGGATCCCTGCGTTGGCGAGGCGGGTACCCCAGTCCCACGCCTTCATTTCGCGCAGCGGCTGCTGGCCGAACACGACTTCGTCCCCCAGGAACGTGAACAGCGGCTGCGCGCTGTCCTGCTGCAGACCGCGCAGCTCTTCGTACGCCACGTCAATGGCGCGCTCGCGCGCGGGGTGCCCGTCGGCATACAGCGCCATGCCGGCGAGCGCCTGGGCGAACGACGCGAGGAAGCGGGCGGGCTCGCTCACGGCTTGCGTGCCGCACGCACGGCGGCGGCGCGGATTTCGAGGTCCTCCGACGTCGCGGCGCGGCCGAGCAACGGCGCCACGCGCGGATTGGCGGCCCAGCCGGTGGCAAGGACGGCCAGGGCGGCGAGCAGCTCCGGCGACTTGGGCCGCAGCTTGGACCGGCCGAAGAAGGTCTTGCCGCCGTCGCACAACTCGAGCAGCGGCGCCACCGCCTGTGCCGCCCGCGTATTCCCGAGCACACGGATCGCGAGCACCCGCAGGTCGGAGTCGAGCGCGCGATCGCGCACCCGGGCGATCACGACCGGCAGCGCGGCCGGCGGGCAGCCTTGGCGCGCCGCATGCAACGCGAACTGCAGCGCGCGGGGGTCGTCGTCGCGCAGCGCCGCCACCAGGGCTTGGTCGCGCTCGGCGGGCAGACGGAACTGCAGGCGCAGCGCTTCACGCCGCACACGGGCGTCGTCGTGCGCGGCGAATGGCGCCGCCGAAAAGTCCGCGGGCAGGCCGGGGAGGTCCTGCAGCAAACTCAGGAGGTTGCGCACGACGTACCACCGCTCGTCGCCCAGCCGCGCGATCACGACCGGCACCATGGGCGCGCCCAGCCGCGCCAGGCGATCGAGCAGCGCACGACGCGTGGCCCGCGCCTCGGCGGTCGCGAGGGCGTCGAGCAACAGCCCCCCCGCCGCCGCCGGTTCGAGTCGCGCCGCCACGCGGTCAGCCACCGCAAAGTCCACGGGCTCCGCGGCGAGCCGCGCGGCCAACCGCTCGGGGGTCGCCACGCGCGCCCACACGGTGGCCGCCACGCTGCCGTCGGGCGCCCGTTCCAGCAGATCGAGGATCGTCGCGTCCTCGGCACTCGCCAGCAGGTCGTCGAGCGCCCGCCGCACCCCCGGGCCGCCCTGGTCCGTCTCGAGCGCCATCTGCAGCACGCGCAGCGGCTCCGCCTCGTAACGTATCCCCGTGCTGGCGCGCGCCACCGGCCGCGACGCCGCTATGTGCTGCAGCGCGGCGCCGTACTCGCCCGGATTCGGATCGCTGAGATCCCAACCCGAGATCAAGCGGCTCACTTGCTCGCGCAGCGCGGTGTCGGCCTGCGGCCGCGCGCCCATGGCGCCGCCCTCGGCGTGGGCCGCGAGCTTCGACAACAGACGCAAGAAGCTGTGAGAGATATGCTGCCCCGACGCCGCGGCGGCGGCCTGCACCACCTCGAGCACCGCGTCCACCGCCATGCCGCTCGTGGCCGCGAGCGCGAACTTCTGGCGCTGCGCGAGATCGCCGCCCATGTCCACCAGGGCGCGTAGCGTCTCGGGACGGAGGTTCTTGATCAGCTTGGACGTGCGGCGGCGGAGCGCCACGGCCTCCTGCCCTCCCGTCGCTTTGAGCTCGTCGGCGATCTGCAAGAGGTAGCCGACGATCACCTGATCGTAGCCCGAGACCCGGGGGTGCTCGTCGATCGATTTCGCCACCGCGGCGGGCTCCGTGGAGGGCGCCTCGTCGGTGGGGCCCGTGGCGAGGGCCGCGCGCGCCAGCCCGACCCACAATTGCGCGCTGCGGGTCGCGGCTTCGCCGCCCCCACTGGGCGCGCCGCCGCCGTCGCCGTCGTCCACCAGCTCGAGGCGCTCGTAAGTGAGTGGGTGCAGCAGTGCGTGCGGCCAGGCGCGCAGCCGCTCGGGTGGCCCCAGGCCCAGGGGTTGGCCCGTGCGTTCGGCGTCGAGAGCCAGGGTTCGTAGCACGGCCGTCAGCTCCGCCGCATCCACGCCACGGCTGAACGTCACCGCGCCGAGATGGTGGCGGTGCAGCCGCCCGGCGAGCTCACGGAGGACGGGATGCTTGGGGTCGGTGGCGACACCCTCGATCACGAGCTGGTTGCGAGCCACGCCGAGCGAAATCGTGGGACGGTCCACGAACAGGAGGTCGGCGCGGCGGATAACGCCCGTGGCCGCCGGCTCGAGCGACGGGTGCCCTTCCGGATACATGGCGTGACGGTGCAACGCAATCGAGAGCTCAATGAGGAACTCACTGAGCTCACGCGACAGCGCGGCGCGCCCCGATGACGCCGACGGCTCCGGCATGCCCCAAAGATACGCTGCCGCGCGGTGCGCCGAGTCACCGGCGCGAGGATGAGGGCGAAGTGCAACAACGCCCCGGAACGTGAGTTCCGGGGCGTTGGTCCGACTCAACCCAGGCGTCGCAGCGCCTAGGCGCCTAGCTGTTAGTACATCCCACCCATGCCGCCGCCACCGGGCATCGACGGAGCCTTGTCCTTCTCCTTCTTCTCCACCACCACGCACTCCGTGGTGAGGAGCAGGCCCGCGATGGACGCGGCATTCTGCAGGGCGGTACGGGTGACCTTGGTCGGGTCGATGACGCCCGCCGCGACCAGATCCTCGAACTCCCCCGTCTGGGCGTTGAAGCCGAAGTTCTTGTCCTTCGACTCCTTGATCTTGCCCACGACGATGGCGCCCTCGGCACCGGCGTTCTGGACGATCATCCGGATGGGCTCCTCGATCGCGCGCCGCACGATGGCGATGCCGATCTGCTCGTCCTCGTCCTGCGTCTTCATCTTGTCGAGCGCGCGCTGGCCCCACAGCAGAGCCACGCCGCCGCCCGGCACGATGCCTTCCTCGACCGCCGCGCGAGTCGCATGCAGCGCATCCTCGACGCGGGCCTTCTTCTCCTTCATCTCGGTCTCGGTTGCGGCACCTACGTTGATCACGGCGACACCGCCGGCCAGCTTGGCGAGCCGCTCCTGCAGCTTCTCCTTGTCGTAATCGGACGTGGACTTCTCGATCGTGGCCCGGATCTGGGCGATGCGGCCCTGGATGTTGTCCTTCTTACCCTTGCCGCCCACGATCGTGGTGTTGTCCTTATCCACGACGATGCGCTTGGCCGAACCGAGGTCCGCCAGCACCGTGTTCTCGAGCTTCAACCCCATCTCCTCGGAGATCACGCGCGGATCGGCGCCGGCACCCACGAGCACGGCGATGTCCATCAACATCTCTTTGCGGCGATCCCCGAAGCCCGGCGCCTTGACGGCGCAGACCTTGAGGGTGCCGCGCAGCTTGTTGACCACGAGGGTCGCCAGCGCTTCCCCCTCGATGTCCTCCGCGATGATCAGCATCGGACGGCCCGTCTGCGCCACCTTCTCGAGCACGGGCAGCAGGTCCTTCATGGTCGAAATCTTCTTGTCGTGCACCAGGATGTAGGCATCCTCGAGCACGGTTTCCATCTTCTCCGCATCGGTAATGAAGTATGGCGACAGGTAGCCGCGATCGAACTGCATCCCGTCCACCGTCTCCAGCGTGGTTTCCAGGCCGCGGGCTTCCTCGACCGTGATCACGCCGTCCTTGCCCACCTTGTCCATCGCGTCCGCGATCAGCTTGCCGATCTCGGCGTCGTTGTTCGCCGAGATCGCGCCCACCTGGGCGATTTCCTTCTTGCCCGCGGTCGGCACCGAAATCTTTTTCAGCTCTTCGGTGATCGTCTCGACCGCCTTGTCGATGCCGCGTTTCAACGACATCGGGTTGGCGCCCGCAGTGACCGACTTCAAACCCTCGCGGAAAATCGCCTGCGCCAGCACAGTCGCCGTCGTGGTGCCGTCGCCCGCGAGATCGGACGTCTTGGTCGCCACTTCCTTCACCATCTGGGCGCCCATGTTCTCGATCTCGTCCTCGAGCTCGATCTCCTTGGCAACCGTGACGCCGTCCTTGGTGACGGTCGGGTTACCGAACTTCTTCTCGATGACGACGTTGCGCCCTTTCGGACCGAGCGTGACCTTCACCGCGTCGGCCAACTTGTCGACGCCCCGCTTCAAACGGGCGCGGGCCTCGACGTTGAATTCCAGATACTTTGCCATGGTTTGCTATCCTCCTCGAGCCTTGCTCAGGCGAGCTTGGCGATGACGTCGGCTTCCTTGATGAGGATGATTTCCTCATTGTCCAGCTCGACTTGCGTGCCACTGTACTTCCCGTAGACCACGCGATCCCCCACCTTCAACTCCATCGGGACCGTCTCACCCTTCTCCCGCCTGCCGGGACCGACCGCGAGGATTTCACCCTGGATCGGTTTCTCCTTGGCGGTGTCGGGGATGTAGAGCCCGCCCTTCATGGTCTCCGTCTCCTCGAGGGGCCGAATCGCCACCCGATCCGCGAGCGGAAACACCTTCAGCTTCGACTGCCTAGCGGTTGCTGTTGCCATGGTACCATGCCTCCACCGGTATAACGTACTGTAAATCGTTGGGTTACTACGCGATTAGCACTCTCACCTGACGAGTGCTTGCTGAAGGTAGGGATATAGCGCGGGCCAGGTCCCTGGTCAAGGGGCGTGGCGAACCACCACCAACGCGTCGACCAGGGCGCGCGCGCGGCCCCGCCCGTCCCGCACGGTCGAATCCACGGGGATCGACGCCGCCGCGACGATTACGCCAGACCGGGTGTCGAAGAACCGGGCGTGCAGCCAGTCGTGACTCGCGGAATCGTCGCGGAATGAGAAGAGAACCAACGCCGCCGTGGGAGGACTGGCCCCCTTGAGCGCCCGGCGGACGTGAAAGCGCGCGTGCCGCAGCGCGAGGGCAATCGCATCCCGGAGCGAGTCGCGCCCCTCGACCACCAGCTCATAGTCGCGTAATGACGTGGGCTGTCGCCGCGCCGTCGCGCGGGCGCAGGCGAGCGCAGCCACGAGCACGCACACCGTCCCGAGCCGCGCGGTCATTGCATGACGCGGCGCGCCCCCACCCAGCGCGCCAGCCAGTAGCCACCTTCGGGGTCGTGGGGATCGAGCGCCGACAGCCGCACACCCGTACTCGAGCTGTGGATGAACTTCCCCTCGCCCACGTACATCCCCACGTGCGTGACACCGGCGCCCGGGACTGCCGAGAACAGCAGAATGTCCCCCGGCTGCAGGGCCTCCACCACCGGTGTGACGGTCGTGCCCGTCTGAGCTTGGTCGCGGCTGGTGCGGGGAAGCCGGACGCCGTGTTGCCCGTAGGAGTACTGGATCAGGCCGGAGCAATCGAAGCCGTTGGCCGCCGTGCCGCCCCACTGGTAGGGCGTGCCAATGGCGTCGAGCGCGGTGCGCACGACGTCCGCCGCGGTGCCGGTCACGTGCGCCGGCGGCTCGAGGGGGACGGACCGGCTCGCGCTCCGCCCATTTCCCTCCCCGCCCCGCCCCAGGCCGATCGTCACGCCCGCCGAGACGCTGATCCCTTTGCGCGCGTCGGCCCGGGGACGCCAAAATCCGCGCGGGCCGCGATCTTCAAGGCGATAGCGCGCCTCGGCACCGAGCGCGAAGCGCGAGAACGGACGCCACTCGACACCGCCGCCGAGGTTCCACTGAGCGGCGATCTCTTGTGTGGTGGTGTCGGTGGACAAGCCCATCAGCACGCCCACCAGGGCGTACGGGCCGATGGTCGCGCGGCGGCGGAACGCCTGAACTTCGTAGCCCACGCCGTAGAACGCCCGGCGACGTCCCAAGCTGTCATTCAGGAGCACGGCCGCCGCAATGCCGTGGGTGAAGGCGCCGCCCAGGGGATAGCTGGTGCGTAGCTCGTAGGTGGCGGCGTCGTTGCCGCCGTACCAGCGACCATAGTGCACCTCCACGTCTCGCGTCTGCGCCCGGACGAGACCCGGGGCGCCGAGCGCGAGCAGCGCGACGACGCTAATCGGCCGCGGCAACAGCCGTGTCTTGCTGCGACGCCCGAGGCGCCATGTGGTGAGACAAGAGGTGCGGAACGCGGCGCATGAAACGCACCCAGAGCCACAGGGTGCCGAACCCCGCGACGGCGGTCACGAGGGCGGCCACACCCACCATGGCGAGGGGCGCGGAAAACCGGGCGCCGAGGATCGCGCCGAACCACATCCCCACATACGATGCGCCCCACGCCAGCGCGGGGGTACAGAGCCAGCCGACGACGACCACGAGGTGGGCGAGCCAGCGCGGCATTCCCACCACCACCTGGGCGCTAGCCTTTGCGCACGATGCCCGCGACTGCGAGCACGGTCAACGTGAGAGCGTAGGCGGCACCGGCCATGACCGGAAGGATCACCGGGCACCCGCCCAGGCGGGCGACGATGGTGACGATCACGGCGGACGCGACGAGCGGCATCGCCAGCGGCGCGAACTCGGTCGTGCCGCGGGCAGCGCGCGCCGCCGACAGCATGCCGCCCATCCACGCCACGAACGTCCCGAGCATCCACCAGATGGGCAGGTACCACCACGTGGACCCGCCGCCCACGGCGTCCCAGGTCCACGGGTAGGCGTGGAACGGACGCAGCACGACGATGTCGACCATGGAGAACACCACGGTGCCGACGAGTCCCACGGCCGCGGCCCCGGCGATCCCCTCGGTGCTGCGAGGCGCGGTCCAGCGGGCGGGCAGCAAGCTCACGAGCGGCGCCGCGATGATCACGACGAGCGCCTGCACCGCCTCCCGCGCCACGCCCGGCGACAGCAGCCGCGAGACGACCAAGAACACGACCACCACTGCGCCGGTGAGCGCGCCCAGCTTGGCGCCGCTGGCGGTGACGTTACGAAAATCCGAGCGATCCGTGAGGACCGGTGCCGCGCTGGCCGACATCCTGTTGCGCTCCTCTGAAGAGAGGTGGTGGCCCTAATTTAGCTCAGCCGCCCGAGCGGGCAAACACCACGAGCACCACGAGATCCGTCACCGCCCACGCGGTGAGCGCCCGGTACATCCCGCGCTGATGCTGGGCGGGCGTGTAACGCTCGCGCGCGATGTACCAGGGCACGAGCACCGCGAGCCACAAGGCGAGCGGCAGTACCAGCGCCAGACCCGTGACGCGCAGCACCACCGCGGCCCAGCCGAACAGCGCGAACGCCAGCATGGTACACCCCAAAGCGACCCACAGGCTCGCCCGCATCCCTAGGATCAGCGCCAGGGTGCGGTCGCCGCGGCGGCGATCTTCATCGAATTGATACAGCTGCGTGAGCGGATACAGCGCCGCAAAGAGCGGGCAGAACGCCAGCAGCACGAGGCCGTGCCCGAAGTCGAGCGCCCGGCCGGTCGCGGCCCAGCCCGCCAACGGCGTGAGTGTCCCGAACCCCCACATGTTGATCACCCAATCCACGCCGGCCACGGCCTTGAAGCGGAACGGCGGCACCGAATACAGCACCGAGAGGGCGAAGCAGATGGCGTAGGCGATCTGAAACGTGGGCGGCAGCGCGACGGCCAGGATCTGGCCGCCCACCAGCAAGGCGACGCTGAACGCGAGCAAACGCCGCGGCAAGGGGGGTGGGGCGTTCAAGTAGCCGATGTCGCCTTCGTCCTTGTCGAACACGCTGTTGATGGCGAGCGTCCCGCCGTTCAGGAAGATCACCCAGATAGCGAGTGCGCCGAGCGCCGGGATCAGTTGCTCCCCACTCCCCGCTCCCCGCAGGCCGACAGCCAAGACATATCCGAGCGCCGTGTGCGCCGCCATGATCGGCCACTCGGCGGGACGCAGATGCAGGATGTAGGAGAAGAGGTCGCCGGGGAGGAGGCGGTAGCCCCAACGCCGCCAGGCATTGAGCGCCCGGGCGTCGTTCACCAGGTGAGCCCGAGCGCCGTCGCCGCGAGGCGCAGGCCCGTCAACGTCAGGTCAGGGTGCACCGCCTCAATCTCGCGCGACAGCGGGACGATGAGCCCCGCGAGCCCGCCCGTCGCCACGACCTTGGGGACCTTCTTGGTGGGCCACTCCGCCTTGATGCGCTTGACCAGGCCGTCCACCGCGTCGGCCGTGCCGAGCAACACGCCCGCGCGAATGCAGTCTTCAGTGCGGCGGCCGATGACCTTGTCGGGGGGTGTGAGCTCGGTGGCGGGCAGCTTGGCCGTCCGGGCGATGAGCGCGTCGGCCGCAGTGCGCAGGCCCGGCATGATCACGCCGCCGATGAAGCGGCCGTCACCGGTAATGCAGTCGAACGTGGTCGCGGTCCCGAAGTCGACCACGATGGTATCCTGCCGGAAGAGATGAGTGGCCGCCAACGTGTTGAGAATGCGGTCCGCGCCCACCGTGAGCGGTTCGTCGACATCGAGCGTGATGGGCAGGGTTGACCGCCCGTCCACCATGACCGGCCGGTGCGTGACCGCCAACTCGACGCCGTCGCACACCGCCTGGGTCACGGGCGGCACGACCGACGCCACAATGCTCGCGCGGACCTCCTGGGGCGAGTGGCCGCGCTGGGTGAGATAGCTCGTGATTGCGGCGGCCCACTCGTCGGGCGTGCGCGAGAGACCGGTGGTCACGCGCCAATGCGCCTCGAGCCGGTCCCCCCGGAACAGGCCGAGTTTCGTTTCGCTGTTGTTGATATTGATGGCGAGGAGCATGAGCGGCCTAAGATAGCGCGGGGCGCGCGCGCCGCGACAGGTCAGGCGAGCTCGACGTGGCCCTCGCGCACGCCGATCGTGCCCCCCGCCCCTTCGACCAGCAAAGCGCCATCCGCCCGCACGCCGCAAGCACGGCCGTACGCGGGCGCGCGCAGCAGCCGGCCGCGCAGCCAATCGCGCGCCGCGAACGCGGCGCATTCGGACTCGGCGAGCGGCGCGTGGTGCGTGGTGAGCTGCGGCAACACCGGCACCAGCCGGTCGAGCACGTCGATGCGACGGACGCCCGGCGCGAACTCAGCCAACGCGATCGCGCTGGCGCGCACGGCGGCTGGGATTTCGTTCGCGACGTTGATCCCCACGCCCACGGCGAGCCATTGCAGCGTATCACCCTGCCAGCGGCCCTCGCACAGAATCCCGGCGAGCTTGCGGTCGTCGAGCAGCACATCGTTGGGCCACTTGAGCTGGGCCACCGGGCGCCCCACCAGCTCGTCGGCGACGTCCGCCACGACCAAGCCGAGCCGCAGCGACACCGCACCCAGCTCGGCCCGCGCGGGACGGAGCAGCACGCCGAGCCACACGCCACCCGCCGGCGAATGCCAGGTGCGCCCCTCGCGCCCCCGCCCCGCCGTCTGCTCCTCAGCCAGGACCACCGTGCCGTGCGGCGCGCCCTGGGCGCCCAAATCGTGGATCGCATCGAAGGTCGAGCCGAGCCGCCGGAAGAGACCGGCCTGCGGCACGCCCCACCGCTGCGCGAGCTGCCTGGCGGGAACGTCGTCGAGGGTTAGCGACGCCACAGCGCAAGTGCGATCGTCAGCGCGCCCACCGCCCAGCAATACGGCGCGAACGCGTAGAAGCGGCCGCGCCGGAGCAGCGCCACGAGAAAGCGGATCGCCCAAATCCCACTCACGAACGCCACCGCAAATGCCGCCACGAACGGCGCCACGCCAATCGCGTCGAGGCTCGCGACGGCGTGCCGTCCTTCGAGCAGGGCGGCGCCTGCGATCACGGGTACGGCGAGCAGGAAGCTGAACTCGGCGGCGGCCGCGGGCCCCAGGTCACGCCACAGCGCCGCAGACACCGTCGAGCCCGAGCGCGAAATCCCGGGCAGGATGGCGACGGCTTGCGCCAAGCCGATGGCGAGCGCGTCCGGCGCGCGGGGCTCCGTCAGCTGGCCCGCGCGGCGCCGCGTGGACCACAAGATGAGCCCGGTCACTACGAATGCCCCACCCACGAACGCCAGCGAGCTGAATGCCTCCTCCACCCGGCGGTGCAGGACCACGCCCACGATCCCGGCGGGAATCGTGCCGAGCACGAGCATCCAGAAGTACCGCACGCTGGGCGGATCACGCCGCGCCACGCCCATGAGAATTTGCCACAGGCGCCGTCCGTACACGACGAGCACCGATCCGAGGGTCGCCACGTGCAAGGAAACCTCGAAGAACACGCCCGGCATCTTCACGCCCAGCAGGTGCTCCACCAGCACGAGATGCCCCGAACTCGACACCGGCAGGAACTCGGCGAGGCCCTGCACCAACCCCAGCAGCACACCCTCCCACAGCGTCATGCGACCTTCCCCAGGACCAGGGCGGCGAGCCCCGCGACCATCGCGCCTTTGAGCCAGCCGCTCGCGCCAGCGAGCCGGCCGCGCCGTAGCTGCACTGCGGTCCACAGCGTGATCAGCTGCGCCACGATCGCGAACCCGAAGTACCACCCCGCGTAGCCCGCTGCCCAGGGCAGCAACTCGCTCACCGGGATAAACCCAATCAGGACCCAGCAGGCGATGCGGGTCGCCTGGGAGGCACCGACGGTGACCGGGAGCGTGCGACGTCCGGCGGCGCGGTCGCCCGGCTCGTCCTGCAGATCCTTCACCAGCTCACGCGCGAAATGCAGCCAGGCGGCGAGCGCCCACGGCACGAGACCCGCGGCGGGCGCGCCGAGCGCCAGCGCGCCGTAGAAGAGCGGCAACCCCGCCACCACTGCGACCGCGAGGTTGCCGGGGAGCCCGCGTCGCTTGAGCCAGGGCGAGTAGACGGCCATGACGGCCAGGGCAGCGAACGCCACCGCGACCTGAATGCCGCTGACGAGCGCCGCTGCCGCGAGTCCCAACGTCGCGCCGGCAAACGCGACGCCTTCGGCGGTGTGACGGGAGACGCGCCCGGCGGCGAGGGGCCGCGCCGCACCGGGACGGTTCACGCGGTCGGCGGCGACATCGGCGAGATCGTTGAGGGCATTGCCCGCCGCGCCCAACCCGACCCCCGACAACGCCGCAAAGACGAGCAGCTTGGGCAGGGCCAACGCGGCGAGGGCGATCCAACCGCCGGCGCACACACCGGCGGCAGCGATCAGGAGATTCCCCGCGCGCACCAGGCGCAGCAGGTCACGCACCGAGCACTTCCCGGTACAGCGCCTCGTACAGCGGCACCACGCGATCGGCGGTGAACTCGCCCGCGCGCGCCACGGCCGCGGCACGCATGCGCTCGTGGCGCTTCGGGTCTTGGAGAATGCCGAGGGCCGCGTCGATCATCGCGTCCACCGCGCCGGGCTCCGCCAGGACGCCCGTCTCGCCATCCACGACCACCTCCGGAATGCCGCCCGCGCGCGTCGCGATCACCGGTACGCCGCACGCCATCGCCTCGAGCGCCGCCAGGCCGAACGACTCGCTCTGCGTAGGCAGCAGAAACAAATCCGCGCCGCGCAGCACGGACGCCACGTCGTCCACGCGGCCGAGGAAGCGGACGTCGCGGGCGAGGCCGAGCCGGTCCACTTCGGCCTCGGCAGCGTCGCGGTCGGGGCCGTCGCCGGCCATGACGAGCATCGCCGGCAACGTCTTGTGCACGCCCGCGAAGATGCGCACCACGTCGAGCACCCGCTTCACCGGCCGGAAGTTGGAGATATGAACCAGGACCTTGCGACCGCCCGCCGCGAGAGCGCGGCGGCAGCGGTCGTCCGTGGGCGGATGGTACTCGGCGGGCGTGATGAAATTGGGAATGACCCGCACGTCGCAGTTCACGCAGCCGAAGGAGCGGTAGGTCTCGTCGCGCAGGTAGGTGGATACCGCGGTCACCGCATCGGAGCGCTCGATCGAGAACTTGGTGATGCTGAAGTAGGACGGGTCCTGCCCCACCAGCGTAATGTCGGTGCCGTGCAGTGTCGTCACGACCTTCAGATCGCGGTCGTCGGCGAGCATCTGCTTCGCGAGCCAGGCGGTGGTCGCGTGCGGGATGGCGTAGTGCACGTGCATCAGATCGAGCTGCTCGCGCAGCGCCACCTCGTGCTGCTTCACGGCCAACGCCAGCGCGTACGGCGACTGCTCGAACAGCGGATAGCTCGCGGTCACCACTTCGTGGAAGGTCACGCGCTCGGCGACACCGCGGAGCCGGAACGGACTGGCGTACGAAATGAAGTGGATGTCGTGGCCGCGGCGGGCGAGCTCGAGCCCCAGCTCGGTCGCCACCGCGCCGGAGCCGCCGTAGGTCGGGTAACAGGTGATGCCGATGCGCATTGAGACCGTCTTCCGTTATCCGTCGTCCGTTATCCGTCGCTGGCGCTGGAAAGCTCACTCCAGCGTTCGGCGATGGCCGCCGCTAGGTCCTGCGGAGACGCGGTAGCGTCCAGCGTCCATACCGCTTCCTCCGGAGAACGGACGACGGAGGACGGACGACGCAGTTGATTCCGGAACCACGTCTCCTGCCGTTTGGCGTACTGACTCGTGGCCCGGGCGATGGCTGCGGCCAGCTGGGCCTCGGGCAGCCGCCCCGCGAGCATCGCCCCGACGTCACGGTAACCGATGGCGTCGAGACCGGGTGCGTCGGGCGCCACGCCCGTCGCAAGCACCCGCCGCGTCTCCGCCACGAGCCCCGCGGCGAGCATCCGCTCCACCCGCTCGGCGATGCGGCGGCGCAGCGCCTCGCGCGGCAGCGTCAGGTGAATGTACCACGGCCGCATCACACCGCTGGCACGCGCTTCGCGTTGCCACCACGACAGACTGCGGCCCGTGAGCAGCGCCACTTCGAGCGCGCGCGCCGCGCGCTGGCGTCCTCCGCCGCGGTACGTGCGGTCGAGCCGGGCCGCCCAGCGTGCCAGGAGACTCGACTCCAACGCACCGGTCCACGCCCGCATCCGCTCGCGCTGCGCGGTATCGAGCGGCGGCTCGTGGAACAACCCTTCGGCCAGAGCGCGCACGTAGAACCCCGTCCCCCCGACCACCACCGGCCGGCGACCATCGCGGCGCGCTTGCTCGAGCCAGAGGGCGGCATCGCGCGCGAACTGCCCCGCGCTGTAGCGGCGCCCCGGCTCGATCAGATCGATCCCCCGATGCGGCACCCGGGCCAGGACCGCCGCATCGGGCTTGGCGGTGCCGACGTCGAGCCCGCGGTAGACCTGGCGGGCGTCGGCCGAGATGACGGTGATGGGTTGCAGCGCGCCGAGCGCCGCGGCCACGGCCGTCTTGCCGACGCCCGTGGGTCCCACGATGACGGGGACCAACGGGCGCTCAGCTACGCCCAAACCGTCGCTCCAGCTCGGCGCGCGGCAGCTGTACGATGGTGGGCCGTCCATGGACATCGTGGGCGGGCAAGGTGGCGGTGAGCAACCGCACCACCAGCTGGCGCATCTCCTCGGGATCGAGATGATGGCCCGCCTTGATGGCCGCGCGGCACGCATACGTCGCGGCGAATCGCTCCAGCCGGTTGGCCCAGCCGCCGAAGCGCCCGCCCGCGAGATCCGCCACGAGCTCCTGGAGACAGCGCGCGGCCTCGAACCGCGGGTGGGGGTTGGGCGCGGTGGAGACGATCACGCTGCGTCCCGACAAGGGCTCGAGCTCGAAGCCCACGCGGCGCAAGAGCTCGCGGTGCTCGTCGATCGCCTCCAGCTCCGGGGGCGTAAAGTCGAGCGTCAGCGGCAGCAGCAGCCGTTGTGCCGGCGCGCCATCGCCCTGCAGCTGGTGCAGGACGCCTTCGTACAGCACGCGCTCGTGCGCCGAGTGTTGATCCACGATCGCCACACCGCCATCAGTCTGGAACAGGATGTAGCTGTCGAATACCTGCAGCAGCTCGGGCCCGCGCGTGCCGGCGGCATTGCCGTTGCCGGGGAACAACTCGAGCGGCGTGCCGATGCCCAGCTCGCCCCCGAGCCCCTGCCACGGCCCCGCGTCGCCGCCCGGCCCGCCGATCGGCGCGGCCGCCGCAAGCGGCACGAGCGAGCGGCGGACCGCTTCCTGTACCACTTGCTCGACGAAGAACTTGTCGCGGAAGCGCGCCTCGAGCTTGGCCGGATGGACGTTCACGTCCACGGCGTCGCCCGGCAGGTCGAGAAACAAGAGGAGCGACGGCCGGTCGCCGGGCGCCACGGTCGAGCGATAGCCCGCCTCGGCGGCGCGCAGGATGAACGGATCGCGGATCGGCCGGCCGCGCACGAACACGTAACCCTTGCGCCCGGCGGGTTTCGCCTGCGAGGGCCGTTGCGCGAACCCCGTCACCTCGACGGCCGCCTCGCGGAACTCGACCGGCAGCAGGGTGTCGGCCAGCTCGCGGCCCCACAGGGCGTGCACGCGGTCGATCAGCCGCTCGACGCGAGGCACGTCGAGGAGAGACCGCTCGTCGCTCGTGAGAGCGAACGCCACGTCGGGGCGCGCCAGCGCCAACACGGTCAGCGCCTCGACGGCGGCGCGGGTCTCGGTGGCCGGGGCGCGAAGAAACTTGCGCCGCGCCGGCAAATTGGAGAACAGCGCGCGCACGGTCACCGTCGTCCCGCGGCGCCGCACGGCGTCTGCCACCGCTTCCACCTTGCCCCCCGCCACACGCAGATGCGTGCCCGACGTGCCGTCAGGGGACGTCTCCAACTCGAAGCGAGACACCGCGGCGATCGAGGGCAGCGCTTCGCCGCGGAACCCGTAAGTCGCGACGCCGATTAGGTCCGATGCGTCCGTGATCTTGCTGGTGGCGTGGCGCGTGAGGGCAAGCCGGGCGTCGTCCCGGTCCATGCCGCTGCCGTCGTCGCTCACGCGGATGAGCGTGCGGCCGCCGCCCTCGAGCTCCACCCGCACCTCGCGGGCACCGGCGTCGAGCGCGTTTTCGACCAGCTCCTTCACCACCGACGCCGGCCGTTCGACCACCTCACCAGCGGCGATCTGGTCGGCCACCCGGTCGGCGAGGACCGCGATCTTGGGACTCACAACCGCACCACCTCCGTCGCCAGCACCCAGCCTCGCACGCCGTCCGGGCGCGCCAACTCCAACCATCGCCCCGCCGCAAACGTGTCTACGATCAGCGCCGCGGCACCGGGATCGAGCGTCGTGCTCGCGTTCGCCGACGCGTACGGGGCCGCGCGCACGGCCGTCGCCGGTGTCACGATCACGGCGATGGGCCGTGCCCGCCGGCGCCACTCCCCCACACCGGCGGCCGCGGCCAAGAACGCCGCGCCAGCGAACCCCAGCGCCAAGAGCCGCCGCCGTCCGCTCACCGCCACCCCCCAACACAGGATCCACGCGACGCCCGCGAGCAGAGCCCATTCTCCCGGCGACGCGGGCCCCACGGCGAGCAGTGGTTCGCTCGACACATCGGGCGGCAGCAGCGCGCGCGCGCGACGGATCATGGGGTCGCGCGGCGCCAACCGCGCCGCCAGCGTCCACGCCGCCACGGCCTTGCCGTCCGCGCCCGCGCGATACAGCGCGGCACCGAGGTTGTACCAGTGAGCTGCGGCGAGTGAATCGCGCGCCGCGCGCCGCGCGAACGAGTCCGCGGCCGCGCGCAGGGCGCCTGCTTCGTACAGGGCTTCGGCGCTCGCCGCCTGGGCCCGGGCCGCCGGAACGAGGCCGCACAAGAACACCACCACCAGCGCTCCGCTGCGGCGCCGGCGCGATACGCTGCGCTCGGCGCCCAGGACGCCCAGCACCTGATGCAGCTCGGCCTCGAGCTCCGCTCCGTCGCCCACGCCGCGCGGTCCGTAGCGCGAGGCGCGCAGCCGATCGCGCAACCGCATCACGTGATCGGCAACGGCGCTCTCGATGCCCGCAGCGCGCAACGCCTGCGCCAGGCCATCGCCATCACGCGCCCCCGCGTCGGGCACGTGGCTTGCCAG
Organism: Gemmatimonadota bacterium; assembly: GCA_041487875.1. Classification (GTDB taxonomy): domain Bacteria; phylum Gemmatimonadota; class Gemmatimonadetes; order Gemmatimonadales; family GWC2-71-9; genus DATLWA01. The sequence continues at coordinate 38,135 of JBGPOE010000011.1, forward strand.
CACGCCGTGGAAGTCGCGCTCCAGACGGCCCAAGCGGCTCAACTGCGCATGCCGCGGTGCCAGGGCGGCGGCCGCCGGCCGGCGCCGGCGGCGCGCGGCCCAGGCCGCGAGCGGCGGCAACACGAGGATCGCAAGCCAGGCCCCGGGGCCGAGACCCTGGACCAGGGCGTCGGTGAACGAGTGCGCCGCGCCCGGTTCGAGCGGTGGCAGCGGGCGCGCGGCCCGCGGCTCGTCGCCCGGCGCGATCACCAGCAGGCGCGGCGGCACCCGCACGAGCGCGTACGCGCCCCGCGCCAGATCGTAATAGGAATAGCGGACCTCCGGCAGCGTGGCCGTCCCCGCCGAATCGGGCACCACGAGCCAGCGGAAGGTCTTCCCTCCCGCCACGCGGCCATCGCGCGGGTCGGGCGTCGTGATCGGCGCCTCCGCGTACGCGCGCAACCCCGGTGGGAATCGCACCACAGGATCGGGCCACAGCGCGACATTGCCCGTGCCGCGCACGGTGGCGCGGACCTCCGCGGGCTCGCCCATCCGCAACGGCAGCGGGTCCACGGCGATGTCGAGCGCCAAATCTTCGCCCACCACGCCCTGGTCGTCGCCGTGCTGCCCCACCGGCGGCAGCGGCAACACCGTGATGCGCACCGAATCGCTGGTGAGGGAATAGCGCGCCTCACCCGCGAACAGCGAGAACGCCGTGCGCACGGCGTAAGCGAGCGACGCCGGCGGCACCGCTACCTCGCCACCGCTCAGCGGGAAGACGATCTGGTGCGCCACGTACAAGTCCATCCAGCGCCCCCGCACCGAGCGCGACAGCGCCACGTCGTCCGGGGTCACGAGCGGATAGGCCCACACGCGATCTGGTGTGCGCAGCGTCAGGACGGGCGGCGCCGTGAGGCGCGCGCGGAGCTCGCGCGGAAACCAGGCGGCGGCCACGACGTCCACCTGCTGGCCCACGGTGACCGTGTCCGCCGGGACCACGATGGACAGGGAGACGCGGTCGGGATCGCGTGGCGGTGGCGCCGCGTCGAGCAGCGTCCGCGCGATCGGCGACAACCCCGCGAGCACGCCCGGAGCGCCGCTGTCCACGGTGACGGCGATGGGAGCGGTCGACATCTCCACGGCGCCCTGGCGCGCGCGAATCCGGCCGATCACGAGCGTGCCCGCGCGATCGGCGCGCAGACGCAGCTCGCGCACCGTGGTGCGCAGCGGCCCCGCGGCACCGGTGACGGACACATCCGTGACGTCGTGCGCCGACAACACCGAGAACCCATCGAGGGCCGGCAGCTCGAACTGCAGGGGGACCGCCGACCGGGTGCGCGCACGCACGGTGAGGGTGAGCTCCTCGCCGAGCGCGACGCGCGTGCGGTCCACGCTGGCGGTGACGTCGGGCCGCTGGCTCTGGAGGGCCAAGAGCAACGCGAGGAGCGCGCTCACCAGTCCTTCACTTGCGGCTCGGTGGCGCGGCGGGTGCGGCCCAGCCGGTCGCGCCGGGTGCGCAGCTCCTCCTGACCGATGGAGCGCAGAATGTCCTCCGCTTGCGCGGGCGACAACGCGCCCGCCGCGGCACCGCCACCACCCGCGTTGCGCTGGCCCTGGTCGCCGCCGCCGCCGGAGGGCGCGGGCTGCGGCGCTCCGCCGCCGCCCGACGGCTTGGGCGACGGTGAGCTCGCTCCACCGCCGTGCGCCTCGTGCGTCGCCAGCTCCAGATTCCACTTGGCCGCGCTGTCGTGCGGCTCGAGCAACAGCGCCTCCCGGTAGGCGCGCCCGGCTTCAGCGAGGTGGGCATCGCGGTTGCTCGAATCGGTCCGCGCCGCGTGCAGCTCGAGCACCCCGAGATTGAACAACGCCCGAAACCGCAACGCGGGATCGAGCGACGCGGCGGCCTGCGCCAGGCGGGCGCGCGCCGTCTCGGCATCGCCCACGGCGAGCGCCGCGGTGCCCGCGTTGTAGTAGGTCGTGTCGCCGCGGGCGCCGGTGGCAAGGGCCGCTTCGTACACGCGCAGCGCGCGCGCCGCATCGCCCGCGTCCCACGCGCGGTCCGACGGGGCGCGGCGGCGCTGTCCCTGCGCCCGCGCGGTGAGCGGCACGCCCGCGAGCAACGCCAGGGCGAGCAGTGCCGCCGTACGCCGCGTCGCGGCCTGCCCCACGAGCAGGCACACCGCCGCGAGCAGCGGCAGCCACGCCCGCGGCCGGCCCTGGCGGGTGCGGGTCTCGCTCGCCCGGGTGCGCTTGTAGGAGGCCACCAGGTCGCGGACCGCGCCCGCCTGGTCGGGGAGGTCGGCCGCGACGAACGTCCCCTCTGCGGCGTCGGCGATGCCGCTGAGCACGGCGTCGTCCCGGGCGGTCTCGATCACGTTGTCGTCGGCGTCCCGCTGCCACCCCAGCAGGGTGCCGTGATCGTCACGCAGCGGGATGCGCGTGGGCGTCCGGCCGCCTTCCGCCACCAGAATCAGGTGGATCCCCTGGGCGCCCAACCGCTGCGCCGCGTCGAGGATGCCGGGCAACGTGTCATGCGCCTCGCCGTCGGTGAACACGACCAGCACCCGGTCGGAGAGATCGGAGCCCGCCTGCAGCAGCTCGCTGCCCTGCACCAGCGCGGCGGCGAGGTCCGTGCCCCCGGCTGACGCGATGTCGGGGTCGATCGCGTCGAGGTACAGGGTCAACGCCGAGCCGTCCACGGTGAGCGGGGCCAGGATATAGCTCGCGCCCGCGAACGCCACGATCCCGATGCGGTCGCCGTCGAGATCCTCCACCAGGCGATGGGCCTCGCGCTGCGCCCGCGCCATCCGGCTGGGCGCCACGTCTTCGGCGAGCATCGAGCGGGAAATGTCCATCGCGATCACCAGGTCGAGCCCGCGCGTCTCCGCCACCACGCGGTCCTCGCCCCAGCGCGGGCCCGAGAGCGCCACCACGCCCAGGAACACGGCGACGCTCACCGTCGTCGGGCCCCAGCGGCCCGCCGCACGGGCGGTGCGCTCGGTCTCGGGCGACCACCGCGCCGCGCGGCGCAACCGCGTGTGGCGCGCCCACGCCGCCGCAAACCACACCGCACCACCCACCAGCGGCGCGATCAGCAGGACCATCGGGGCGTCGAAGCTCATCAGGGCACGCGGATGACGAGAGTGGCCGACAGCACGATTTCGAGCGCCAGGGCGAGCAGGCCGATGCCCAGCGGCCAGCGGTACCATTCGTCGAACTGGCGAAAAACCACGCGCTGGACCGTGCTCTTTTCGAGGCGGTTGATCTCCTCGAACACCTGGCGCAGCGACTGGGGATCGATGGCGCGGAAAAACCGTCCGCCCGTCGTGTTGGCGACGTCGGTGAGCAGCGGCTCGTCGATCTCGACGGGCATGGTCTGGTACCGCAGGCCCTGCACGCCCTGGCCGGTGGGCACGGGTGCTTCGCCCTGCGAGCCCACGCCGATCGTGTAGATGCGGATGCCGAACGCCGCCGCGGCTTGCGCCGCGGTGCGCGGGTCGACCGTGCCGCGATTGTTTTCGCCGTCGGTGAGGAGCACGATGACCTTGCTCTTGCCCGGCGCGCGCCGCAGCCGGTTGGCGGCCGTGGCGATGGCCGTGCCGATCGCCGTGCCATCTTCGAGCGCGCCTACGCGCGTATCGCCGATCGCCGCCTCCAGCACCGCGTAGTCGGTGGTGATCGGCACCTGCGTGAGCGCCTGCGCCGCGAACGTGACGAGCCCGATGCGGTCGGAGGTACGCGCCCGCACGAAGTCGATCGCCGTCTGCTTCGCCACATCGAGCCGGTTGGATGGAGCGAAGTCGAGCGACAGCATCGAGCTCGACACGTCGAGCGCCAGCACGATCGAGATGCCGTCGCTGCGGACCTCGGCGCGCCCCGAGCCCAAGCGCGGGCCCGCCGCGGCGAGAATCCACGCCGCGAGACAGGCGCTGCGCAGTCCCGGCGGCAGCCGCACGAGCCACTCGCGCCCGCTCGTGCCGCTGAACGGCCGCAGATCGCTCATCCGCGTCCCCGGCACGCGCGCGAGCCGCCGCCCGCGGTACCACCACCACGCGGGGATGGCGCCCAAGAGCAGGAGGACCAGCGGCCGCGCGAAGCTCATGCGCCCATCTCGCGCGCGAGCCGGGTCGCCCGCCGCGAGAGCTCGGCGGTGTCTTCGCCCTGCGCCGCCGCGAACTCCACGCGCTCGAGCTGTGCGAGCAGCGTGACCGCGTCGCGCGACACGGCATTCGCGTCAACCCGGCCGATCGCCTGCCGCAGCCGTGCCGCGGCGCGCGCCGCCACCGCCTTGGGCTCGCCCGCCGCGAGCCACCGCGCGTCCGCCACCGCGGTGCTGGCAGCGGCCTCCGCGGGCGGCGCCGCACGCGCCGGCCCACGCCGCCGCCATGCCACGCCGCCTGCGAGCACGCCGAGAGCGAGCGCTGCCGCCAACGCTACCGGCCACGCCACCGGGCGCGACTGCCGCAACGGCGCGAGCGCGGGGCGCGGGAGCGGCCGGCCCGTGTCGGGCAGTACGCTCGCCACGGTGAGGGACGCGACCGGCCCCGGCAACGAGTCGACGCTGCCGTCGGGTCCCGAACGCCACAGTGCGGGCAGCGGGATCGTCACGGCGCCGGGCGTCCACAGCGCCACGGGGTAACGCACGACCCAGCCGTCGGCGGTGCGCGTGGCGATTGGATCCCCCAGCGACGCGAGCGTGGCGTCGCTCGTGAGGGCGCCCGGCCGCACCCGCCAGCCGGGCGGCGCCGCCACGGTCCACGCGATCCACACGGTATCGCCCACGGCCGGCCGCTCGGGCGTGACGGTGAGGCTGCCTTGCAGCAGGGCGAGGGCCAGAAGCGCCTTCATCGCGACAGCCGCCGCGCGCGCTCGGCAAAGCCGCGCCGCAACGGGCCCGCGTACGGCACGTTGGTCTCGAGCGTGACACGGTCCACTCCCGCCTGCACCAGCCGGCGGGCGCGCTCCTGGAGCACCCGCTCGGCAGCGGCGAGAATGCGCGTATGCGTGGCGGCATGGCCCGAGTCGACCAGCACGCGCCCGCCGGTCTCGGCGTCTTCCAGCTCCAGCCAGCCGGCGTCGGGCAGGAGGCGCTCGCGCGGGTCGTCCACGGTGACGGCGACCACGTCGTGCCGCGACGCGAGTTGCGCCAGCGGCTGTTCCCAGCCCTCGGCGCGGAAATCGGAGAGCACCACGACAATGGCGCGGTGGCGCAGCAGCTTCGCCGCGTAGCGCAGCGCCTCGGCCAGGTTCGTGCCGCGCGCCCGCGGGGTGAACGCGATCAGATCACGAATGACGCGCAGCGCGTGGGGGCGACCCTTGGCGGGACGCACGACGTATTCGACCTTGTCGGCGAACATCAGGGCGCCCACGCGGTCATTGTGGCGCGCCGCCGCGAGCGCGAGCACGGCCGCCACCTCGACGGCGAGCCCCGCCTTGCTGTACGGCCGCCCGAACTGGCATGAGCCCGATTGGTCGACGACCAGAAGCAGCGTGATCTCCCGCTCCTCGTGGAACGTCTTGACGAAGGGACTCCCCATCCGGGCGGACACGTTCCAATCGATCGCGCGGAAGTCATCGCCCTGCTGGTAAGCCCGCACCTCCGCGAACTCGATGCCCTGCCCCCGGAATACCGACCGGTACTCGCCCGTGAACAGGGAGTTGACCAGAGCGCGCGTGCGGAGCTCGATCCCCTTGACCTGCCGCAGCACTTCGGAAGTGACCGCCCGCCGGCGTGCCTGCAGCGGAGACGTCTCGGCGCGCCGGCGGTCTTTGCCTTCGTACCTCACGGCACGTCCACGGCCTCCAGGATCTTGGCGATGACCCGATCGGAATCGAGGTCCTCGGCTTCCGCCTCGAACGTGAGCAGCACGCGGTGGCGCAGGACGTCGAGCGCCATGGCTTTGACGTCTTCCGGCACCACGTACGCGCGGCCGCGCAGGTACGCGTGCGCGCGCGCCGCCTGCGCCAGATAGATGGAGGCCCGCGGCGATGCCCCGAAAGCGATCAGCGGCTTCAATTCCGCGAGGCCGGCGGCTTGCGGCTCGCGCGTAGCGCGAACTACGTCGACGATGTAGTCGACCACCTTCTGGTCCATGAACAGCTCGGCCACCGCGCTGCGCGCCGCCAGCAGGTCCTCCGCCGCGGCCACCTGCTGCACTTCGATGGGCCGGCCCGTCGCCATGCGCGCCACGATCTCCTTCTCGGCCTCCCGCGTCGGATACCCCACGCGCACCTTCAACATGAAACGGTCGAGCTGCGCCTCGGGCAGGGGGTACGTGCCTTCGTGCTCGATGGGATTCTGCGTCGCCAACACCAGGAACGGCTCGCCCAGGTAGAAGGTCTCGCCCCCGATCGTCACCTGTTTTTCCTGCATCGCCTCGAGCAAGGCGGATTGCACTTTCGCGGGCGCGCGATTGATCTCGTCCGCCAGCACGAGGTTCGCGAACAGCGGGCCTTTCTTCGGATAGAACTCCTGGGAGCGCTGGTCGAACACCATGGTGCCGATCACGTCCGCCGGCAGCAGATCGGGCGTGAACTGAATGCGCGAGAACGCGATCCGCAGGCACTCCGCCACCGTGCGCACCGCCAGCGTCTTGGCGAGCCCCGGCACACCCTCGAGCAGGATGTGGCCGCCCGTGAGCAGGCCCACGAGCAGGCGCTCAACCATCACCTCCTGCCCTACGATGCGCTTGGCGACTTCGCGCGTGATGCCCTGCGCCAGCGCTGCGTCCGATTGTTTCGCCGCGCGCGTGGTCATCGTAGCGCCGCCTCCGCCGCCCGCCGCACCGTCGTGTCCTTGTCCTGCCCGTAGAGCTCCACCAAGGCGCGTGCCTCCGGTTTCCTGATGTGGCTGAGTCCTTCGATCGCCGCGACCCGGACCAACACCGAGCGGCGCTTCAACATGTTACCGGGCTCGGCATACTTGGCGAGCACCTGCAGCGCGTCCGGCGCCCGCAGCCGCCCCACCGCCCGCAACAACTCTGCCAGTACCCCTTCATCTGTTTCGTGGTCCAGCCGCCGCACCAGCACGGTACCGGCCGACGCGTCGCCGCCCACGCCGACCGCCCGTGCCGCGGCGATCCGCACGACGACGCTCTCGTCCTTGAGCGAGGGGATGGCCGGCCGCGTGATCTCACGACCCCCGATCTCGGCCAAGGCGTGCAGCACCGCTTCGCGCACCTGTTCGGCGCGGTGGCGCAACAGGGGCGTGAGCAGCGGGACCACCTGCGGCGCTCCGGTCAGCCCCAGAAATTCCGCCGCCCCGGCGACCATGTCCTCCCGCGGATCTTGCAGCCGCGCCTGCAACGGCTCGATCGCCCGCTCGCCGGCCGCTCGGATAGCCGCGCGATAGGGCTCACGCATCTCGGCCGGCGTGTTGAGATAGCGGTCCAGTACCAGTCCCGTCGAGATGGCCGCCAGCGCGCCCACGGCGCCCACCAGCGCCGCCCGCTCGGTCGGCGGTACGCGTGGCTCCCCCAGACGCGCCACCATCCGCTCCACCATCGGTTGATCCGCCAGCGCGCCGGCCACGGCGCCGATGCGCTCTCCCATCTCGGCGTCATCCGTCTGAGCCAGCGCCCGGTCCAGCGACGCGATGATGTCCGCCACCGTGCCGAGGTCGCGTAAGGCGAGCAGCTGCGGCACCAGCTCCAGTAACCGGTTCGCCGCCGCGCGCCGGGTCTCGAGCGGCTCCGTCGCCGCGAGCGCCTGCACGTTGCGTCGCGCCTCCACGTCGTGGGGCAGCCCGCCAAACAGCGAAGCGGTGGGCGGTGGCACCACGGGCGCAGCGGGCGGCAGAGCCTTGGCGGGCGCGGTCGGAAGTGGCAGCGCGGCCGTAGGCGGCGGTGCGGCGACGGGCGCCAGCTCCGCCGCTGGGGGCGCGGGTGCCGGGGGAGACGGGGGCGGCGCTGGTGGCGTGCCGGCTGCAGGCAGCGGGGGCGGATCGCCCCGTATGGTCGACAGCCGCTGGCTCGCGCGGCGCCCGAGGATCAGCGTGATCCGCCCGAGCGACGCATCGTCCGGCGCCACGTTGCCGGTGGCCACGCCGAACAGGGCCATGACCTGTTCGCCGGTGGCGCCGGGATTGAACTGCACCGCCCGCACGCTGCGCGCATACAACAGTCCCGCGATCTCACTCAGCTGGGAGTTGCGCGGCAGCAGGTGCTGACCCTGCCAGTGCAGACCGGTGGCACCCACCTTCCATTCGAGCGACCCCTGCGCGGCAAGGCCGGGCAGCGCCGCGGACACCTGGCGCATTGCTTCCGCGACCGCGGGATGCGTGGCCGGGTACAGTCGCGTGAGGCGGAATGCGCTCCCGATGGCGCCGAGCGCCCGCTCGATGCTGCTGGTATCCATGACGTCAGCGCTTGATGCGCTCTCCCTGGTCTTCGACCGCGAATACCCATGTCGCGAGCCGCGCGGGGGACACGGGGTCGTCTGCCCCGGGCGCCGTCCAAGCGACGTCGCTCCCGGACTCTTGCGTCAATGCCTGCCGCTGCTCGGCCTGCGCCACGATCACCTGCGCCCGGCGGATCCATTGGCCCAGGGCATCGGGCCGCAGGTCCACCCAGCCGCGCGGCGCCGCGACGCACGGATCGCCAGCGGCCGGCGGCACCACCACGTGCGCACCACGGTACAACCGGACGCCGTCCGGCGCGAGGATCGGGATTCCCACGGAAAGAATGCGCTGGCGCAATGTGGCGTCGGCGCGCACCAGTGCGTGAGATTCCTCCGCCAGCGCCGCGGCGGCGCTCGTGGCGAGCGCCCGCACGCTGGGGCGCAGCCGGCCGCAGAGATACGCCTCGAACAACAGCTTGGTCAGGCGCGGCGGGCCCAGCATCTCGAACGCCACCGAGCGTTCGCCCGAGCTGCGCTCCAGCTCCCGCAGCCGGTCGAGCGCGTGACGGCGCAGGATGCCGGCGCGATACGTGGGTCCGGCCGTGGCGCCGTCCAGGGCCGCGACGATGTCCTTCCCCGTGGGCCGGCCCTCCAGCTCCATCATCACGTCCCGCCAGGCGATGGTCGCGGTCGGCTTGATCTCGATCGTGGCGGGCGCGCCCGGCGTGCGGCCCAGCAGGAACAGCAGCAGCGAATGAGCGCCGCCCACCGCCGACTTGGTGAGCAGCGTGCGGCTGGGCCGCTCCTCGGAGTGCGTGTAGGGAATGTTCAACCCCATCCCGCCCGTGCCACTGGTGCCGATCTTCACGTACGCCCGCGTGCCGGCGCGGCGCAGCGCTTCGTGCAGAATCTGCACGTGCCGGATCAGCTGCGGCATGGTCAACGTGAGCACGTGCGCCTCGACGGCCGACCGATCGGCACGCCCGTCCGCCGCGGCGGCGAGCAGGTCGCGCGCACTCTGAAAGATGTCTTGATAGGCGAACGCCGTCGCGGTGTTGATGCTGTCCACGACGGCGTCGGGCCGATACTTGAGCAGGAGCTGCGCCAGCAGGCTGCGCCCCAGCACTTCGTCGGTGAGGTCACCGAGCAAGTCGCGCAGCAGTGCCGCGCGGTGCGTGGGATTGGCGAGCACGGCGCCGCGCTCGAGCCGCGCCTCCGCCGCCGGCAAAAACACGTTTCCCCACTCGACGTCGACCGTCGTGCGGCCGCGGTAGGGCGCGAGCGCCTCCGCCGTGCGGCGGACCTCGTCTTCGTACAGCGCCACCAGCACCACGCGCTTGGGCTCGGCCGCGAGCAGGCGGCGGGCCACGGCGTGGCCCACCAGCCCGCTGCCGCCCAAGATCATCGCCGTGCGGTCACGCAGGTCCATGCTCTCGCCCGATCGCCTCGATCTCGCGCGCCGTGAGGACGCGCCACTTGCCCTCCGGCAATTTGCCGAGCCGCACCGGGCCGTAGGCCACGCGGTGCAGCCATTCGACCTTGAGCCCCAGCGCCTCGGCCAAACGCCGGGCGATGCGGTTGCGACCCTCGGCGAGCGTCAGCTCGATCTCCACGCTCGGGCCCACCGTGCGCACGCGCGATTGCGTGATGCGCACCGGGCGGCCTTCGATCATCACGCGGGCCTTGAGGGCGGCGGCGACCTCACGGGGCGGCCGCCCGTGCGCCCGCATCCAGTAGGTGCGCGGCACCTCGAAGCGCGGGTGCATCAGACGATGGGCCGCCGTGCCGTCGGTGGTGAGCAGCAGCAAGCCCGACGTCATGACGTCGAGACGCCCAACGTACGTGAGGCCGGGCACCTTGGGGAGGAGGTCGAACACCGTGCGCCGCCCCTCGGGGTCGCCGCGGCTCACGACATAGCCGAGCGGCTTGTTGAGCGCGTACCACACGGTCTGCGCGGCGGCGCGGACGGCGCGGCCGTCCACGGTGACTTTCTGGCGATCGGGGTCGACGCTCTCGCCGATGGTGGCCGTGCGACCGTCGACGCGGACGCGTCCCGCGCGAATCAGTTCCTCGGCCTTGCGGCGTGAGGTGACGCCCGCGCGCGCGAGTGCGCGCTGCAGGCGCATGAGGGTCATTCCGGCTCGGCGGGCAGCGGGGGCCGCAGCGCGACCGACAGCTCCTCCAGGCGCGGCAGCTGGTCCAGCGTCTTGAGACCGAGAATCTCCATGAACTGCGGCGTCGTGCCGTACAAGAGCGGCCGGCCCATTCCCTCGCCGCGGCTCGACACCTCCACCAGTCCGCGCTCGACCAGCTTGTCGATCACGGCGCCCGAATCGACGCCGCGAATCTCGTCCACTTCGATGCGGCCCACGGGTTGGCGATAGGCGATCACCGCGAGCGTCTCGAGCGCCGCGGGCGAGAGCCGCCGCGGCCGCAGGGCGAACTGCGCCCGCTCGATCGCCGCCGCGTACTCGCCGCGCGTGAGGAACTGCCAGCCGCCGCCGATCTCGCGCAGCTCGACGCCGTGGTCGTCGCCCGCGTAGGCCGCGACGAGCTCCTCGAGCGCCGCGCCCGCACCGCCCTCGCCCGCCTCGGGCTCGAGCGTCGCCAACTCCTCGAGCGTCAGCGGTCGCGAGGCGGCGAACAACGCCGCTTCAAGCAGCTTCGCGTGGGGACTCACGATGGATCACCATGGGGGCGAAAGGCTCGGGCTGCGCCAGGCGCAGGGAGCCGCGCTTGGCCAGCTCGAGCAGGGCGATGAAGGCGGACAGCACGTCCACGATCGTGGGCCGCTCGCCCACGATGTCGTACCAGCCGAAGGTCTCCCGCTCCGCCAGCAACCCGTGGATCTTGGCGTTGGCGCCCTCGACGTCGAGCGGCCGCGGCACCACGCGGTGCAGCTCGGTCTCGGGGATCATCGCGATCACCCGCTCCGCGGCGGCCAGGAGCTCGTTCAACTCGATCACGAGCGGCGCGGGCGGCAGCGCCGGCGGCGGCGCCTCGTAGCCGCGGCCGAATTGCTCGGCCCGGCGCGCCGCCGCCTTGTGCAGCCAATCCACCAGCTCGCGGATCTGCTGATACTCGAGCAGCCGCCGCACCAGCTCCGAGCGGGGATCTTCCCATTCGTCGTCGTTCAAGCGCCGCGGCAGGAGCATCTGCGCCTTGATACGCAGCAGCCGCGCCGCCATCTCGAGGTAGTCCGCCGCCTGGTTCAAGCCCAGCTCGTGGATCGTCGCCAGGAACTGATCGGCGATCTTGGCGATGGGGAGGTCGGTGATGTCGACCTCGTCCTCGTGGATGAGATGGAGCAGCAGGTCGAGCGGGCCGGAAAACTGCTCCAGCTCGACGATGAACGCATTCGCGTCGGTACGGAGCGGTGACGTCACGAGACCCCCGTCGCAATGGCGAATGGGCCGATCAACACCTGTCCGACGTGCAGCAACGCGATCGCCGGCCAGAGAAAGATGTTGATCACGCCCGGCAAGAGGTAGCTCAACGCCAGAATCGGCAGGAAACCGTAGCGGTACAACTGCCGGTAGCCCGCCCCCATCCCGGGCGGCAGCACGTGATAGAAGACGTGGCTGCCGTCGAGCGGCGGAATCGGAATCAGATTGAAGAACGCCAGCACCAAGTTCAACCACATCCCCCACACCGCCATGCGCTGCAGAATCGCGAACGTGCCGGCGAGCCCCGGTACCGCGGAGGCCACAAGGCCGAGCAGCGCGAACGCGAGACAGAACAGGACGAACAAGCCGAGGTTCACGACGATCCCCGCCAGGCTCACGATCACGTCACCACGGACGAACTGGCGATAATTCCGCGGGTTCACGGGCACCGGCTTGGCGCCGCCGAACGTGTACGCCCCGTGGGACGCGACCCACAAGCCGATCGGCAGGAGGATCGTCATGAACGGGTCGATGTGTTTGAGGGGGTTCAGAGTCAGCCGCCCGAGCATGTAGGCGGTGGGATCACCTTGCCGATAGGCGGCTTCGGCATGGGCGTATTCGTGGGCCACCATCGAAAACAACAAGACGGGCGCCCAGAGCAGGATCTCGGACGAGATAGCGCAATCCGGGGTCGGTGACGGCCTAAGATAATGAACGGCCGCCCCCCCGGTCAACGGCGTAGCGCCTTGACCACCCTGCACTTACCGTCTAACTTGCGCCCCTCGACAGGAGACCAGACGTGCCCAGAATCAAGTCCGCAAAGAAGGCGATGCGCCAGGCGCGTTCCCGCACCGTGCGCAACAAGGACCAGCGCTCGGCGCTCCGCACCGCGGTGAAGCGCGTCCGCGCCGCCGCCTCGGGCGACGCCGCCGCCACGGCCTACGCCGCCGCCGTGCAGCTGCTCGACCGCGCCGCCCGCAAAGGCCTGATCCATAAGAACAACGCCGCCCGGCACAAGTCGCGGCTGGCGGCGTTCGTCAAGACCAAGACGTCCAAGTAGGCGCGCAGCGGCTACAACGCCGCCAATTCCGCTCCACAACTCTCGCAGTACCACTCCGTCGGCAGATTCATCGTGCCGCATTCCTTGCACTTCAGCGTCTTGGCGGCCTCTTCCTCGTCGGCCTCCTGCTCGCGCGACACCGGGGCCGCCGCCTTCGGCAGCGCGCTCACATCCGCCGGCTGATACTGCGCCCCGCTCGCCCGCTTGGGTGAAGGCGCCCCGCCCTTTTCGTCCTCGGTCACCGACTTCAGGAACGCCAGCTCGTCCACCACCGGCCGCTTGGCGTCCTTCTTGTCGTCGGACCGAGGCTGCGGCTTGGGTGGAGACCCGACCTTGGGGCCCGGCTTCTCGCGCACCAGACCGTCGAGCTCGATGAGCTTCTCCAGGTCTTGCTCCACGCCTTGAATTTCTTCTCGTACCGAGACCAACTCGGCCAGCGCGTCCTTGTGCACCTGGCCCCACTGTGCTTCGTCGTACTCGCCCACGGCGTGGCGCAACTCGGTCTCCGACAGCCGCTCGGCGGCCGCCTTCTCCTTCTGCCGCAGCTCGTTCAAGAAATCCTTGCGCTGCTCGATGAGCTGGCGCGCGGCGTCGGCGTGTGCCTTGAGCTCCTCCGTCACCGCCGCGAGGCGTGCCTCGTAATCGGCGCGCACGCGCCCGCGCACCTGTCCCGGCGACGCATCGCCCGCGGCGTCGAGCCGGGCGATCCACGCCTGGTACTGGCGTCGCTCCTCCAGCAATCGCTGGATCGCCGCCGTGCTCTTGGAGGATCCCTTAGGCATGCCGCTCCCGTGTTCCGGCGATCAAAATACGCCCGCCCCACGCCAATTTACCAAGTCACACCACCCGCACCGCGCCGGTGCGAGCGATCGAGCACCGTCCGGACGAGCCCGTCTCATCACGGTAAGTCCAATCCAGCATTGAGCCTAGACTTGGTCGACCGGGGAAAGGTCACACCGCCCCATCGTGCACGATCTTGCCCGCCACCAAGGTCAGCGTCGGCCGACCCATGAGCTCCCGGCCGGCGAACGGCGTGTTGCGGCACTTGGTGAAGAATCGCGCCGGGTCCACCGTCCAGTGCCGCGCCGGATCGAGCACGCACACGTCGGCGACGGCGCCCGGCTGCAGCGCGCCGCCCGGCAGCCCGTACACGCGGGCGGCGATGGTGCTCATGCGCGCCACCAGCTCGGGCAATGTCAGCACGCCGCCCAGCACCAGCTCCGTGTGCGCCACACCGAATGCCGTTTCCAATCCCACGATGCCGAACGGAGCGTCGTCGAAGGCCGCCTCCTTCTCATCGTAGGCGTGAGGCGCATGGTCGGACGCGATGCAGTCGATCACGCCCTCCTTGAGCGCCTGGCGCAGTGCCGCAACGTCGGCCGCCTCGCGCAGCGGCGGGTTCATCTTGGCGTGCGTGTCGTAGTTCTCGCAGGCATGATCGGTCAGCGCCACATGATGCGGCGTCACTTCCGCCGTGACCCGCACGCCGCGCTCCTTGGCGCGGCGGATCAGCTCCACCGATCCGCGCGTGGAGATGTGGCACAGATGGACCCGGCCGCCCGTCAGCTCGGCGAGCAGCACATCGCGCGCCACCATGATCTCTTCGGCCGCGGAGGGAATACCCTTCAACCCGAGACGCGTGGAGACCAGCCCCTCGTGCATGACGCCGCCCGCGGCGAGCGTGGGCTCCTCACAGTGGTCGGCGACGGCGATCTCGAACGTGCGCGCGTACTCGAGCGCTGTGCGCATCAGGTGGCCCGACACAACGGGCCGGCCGTCGTCCGAGACGGCCACCGCCCCCGCCCCCACCATTTCGCCGAACTCGGCGAGCTGCGCGCCCTTCTGGCCCACCGAGACGGCGCCGATCGGGTAGACGCGCGCCAGCCCAGCCCGCACCGATTGCCGCACGATGAATCCCACCGCCGCCTGGTTGTCGGTGACGGGATCGGTGTTGGGCATGGCGCAGATCGCGGTGAACCCGCCCGCCGCCGCCGCGCGCGCGCCGGTCGCGACCGTCTCTTCGTCTTCGTTGCCCGGCTCGCGCAGGTGGACGTGGATATCCACGAGGCCGGGCGCCACCACCTGGCCCGCGACGTCGCGCACGTCCGCGCCGTCCGGCCGGCCGACGGCACTGCCGACGCCCGCGATCTTGCCGTCCTCGATCAGGACGTCGGCCGTTTGATCGAAATTGCGGCTGGGGTCGATCACCCGCCCGCCCGCGAGCACGAGCGGCCGCATCAGTCCGCCGCTCCGCGTTTCGCCGCGTCGGCGAGCTCGGGCTTGCCGCCCGCCAGCAGGTACAGGACGGCCATGCGCACGGCGACGCCGTTCGTCACCTGGTCGAGGATCACGCTGTGGGGCCCGTCGGCCACGCGCGATTCGATCTCCACGCCGCGGTTCATGGGCCCCGGGTGCATGATGACGAGCGGATGGCGCGCACGCTCCAGCCGTTCGTGGGTGACGCCGAACACGCGGAAGTACTCGCGCAGCGACGGAATGAACCCGCCCTCCATGCGCTCGAGCTGCAGCCGCAGGACGTTCAGCACGTCGGCCCACTCGATCGCTTCTTCAATGCGACGGAACACGGTGACGCCGAGCTCCGCGATGCCGCGCGGCATGAGCGTGTGCGGTCCGCAGACGGCGACCTGCGCGCCCAGCTTGGTGAGCCCCCAGATGTTGGAGCGGGCCACCCGCGAGTGCAGGATGTCGCCCACGAGGCAGACCCTCACGCCCGCGATCTTGCCGAGCTTGTCGCGGATGGTCAGCAGGTCGAGCAGCGCCTGGGTGGGGTGTTCGTGCTTGCCGTCGCCCGCGTTGATGACGTTCGAGCGGATGCGGTCGCCCAGGAACTGCGCCGCGCCCGAGGCGCCGTGGCGGATCACCACCATGTCGATGCGCATCGCCTCGAGGTTCTTGGCGGTATCCACGAGCGTCTCACCCTTGGACACCGACGAGCCCGAGGCGGCCACGTTGACCGTGTCCGCCGAGAGGCGCTTTTCGGCGAATTCGAACGAGATGCGCGTGCGGGTGGAGGCTTCGAAGAACAGATTGACGATGGTCTTGCCGCGCAGCGCCGGCACTTTCTTGATGGGGCGCTCGGAGACTTCCTTGAACGGCTCGGCGGTGTCGAGAATCAGGCGGATCTGCTCGGGGGACAGCGCCTCGAGGCCCACCAGGTCCTTGCCGAGCGTGGCGCTCACGGGGCCCTCCGCACGACGGCGACTTCGTCGTGCCCGTCCAGCTCCTGCACCAGCACGTCGACTCGCTCGTCGTTGCCCACTTTGACGACTTTGCCCACGATGTCGGCCTGAATCGGCAGCTCGCGCCCGCCGCGGTCGATCAGCACGCACAGCGAAATGCGCTCGGGCCGCCCAAAGTCCGCCAGCTCGTCAAGCGCCGCCCGGACTGTCCGGCCGGTGAACAGCACGTCGTCCACGATCACGGCGTGCCTGCCGGTGAGATCGCCGGGCAGGTGCGTCTCGCCCACCACCGGGCGGGGGCCCACGGTTTCCAGGTCGTCGCGATACAGGGTGATGTCGAGGGCGCCGCGGGGGACGATCACGCCCTCTTCCTTCTCGATGAGCTTGGCGAGCCGTTCGGCCAGCTCGACGCCGCGCCGCTGGATGCCGATCAGCACGAGCGCGTCGGTGCCGTGGGCCAGCTCAAGCACTTCCACCGCCATACGCTGCAGCGCCCGCGACATCGCGCGGGCGTCGAGGATGGTGGTGCGCTCGCTTCGAGGCATCTCGAGGCGGAAACTTACCTAGCCGAACACCGGCGTCAAAGGGGGCTGGCCCGCGACCACCGCGCGGACGTTGGCGAGGGCGAGGGCCGCCATGCGGCGCCGGGTGTCGCCCGTGGCGGACCCGATGTGCGGCAGCAGCACGGTCCGCGGCGCCGCGAGGAGCCGCGGGTGGATGGCCGGCTCGTCGGCGTAGACGTCGAGGCCGGCGGCGCCCAGGTGCCCCTCCTCGAGGGCCAACGCCAGCGCCTCTTCCCGCACCAGGTCACCGCGCGCCGTGTTGACGAGCACGGCTCCCGCCTTCATCTGAGCCAGCGTGTCGCTCGAGATCAGACCTTTGGTCTCGGGCGTCGAGGGCACGTGCAGGCTCACCACGTCGCTCTCACGCAGCAGCGGGCCCAGCTCCATGCGGCGGGCGCCCGTGTCGCGCTCGAACTCGGGCTTGGGCGTGCGCGCGGCGTACACGACGCGCATGCCGAATCCCGTCGCGCGCCGGCCTACCGCCTGGCCAATGCGCCCCGCCCCGACCAGCCCCAGCGTCTTGCCGCGCAGCTCGAGGCCCAGCAGCTCGGTCGGGTGCCAGCCGGTCCAGCCGCCGCTCTTGACCAGGGCGATGCCCTCCGCCAGCCGACGAGTGCAAGCGAGAATGAGCGCCCACGTGAGATCGGCGGTCGCGTCGGTGAGGACGTCGGGCGTATTCGTGACCGCGACCTTGCGCAGCTCGGCCGCTACCACATCGACGTTGTTGTAACCCGCGGCGCAGTTGGCGATGATGCGCAGCGCGGGCAGATACTTCAGTTCGGTGCCGCCCACCCAGCGCGACAAGAGGGGCACGATCGCGACGAAGTCGCCCCGGGGTGTGGGCGCTCCCGCCGCCATCCACGTAACGTCGAGGCCTGCGAGATCGGCCGGCGCGAGCAGTTCGCGCAGCTCGGCGGCGATGAGAACGGGCTGCGGCACGCTAGGCCCGGCCGCCCGGGACGTCGTTGGCGCGCCACAAATACCAGGCGGCCACCGTGCGGTACGGTCGCCACCCTTCGCCGCGCCGATCGAGGTACTTGGGCGAGGGCAGCTTGCCGCCGCCGAACACGCGCGCGTAGCCCTTGCGCACACCATAGTCGGTCTACGGCCACACATCGGGCCGGCCGAGGCGGAAGATGAGCAGCATCTCCACGCTCCAGCGACCGATGCCGCGCACCTGGACCAACCGCTCGACGATCTCGGCGTCCGTCATCGCGTGCAACCGGGCAAGGGTGGGGACGACGCCGGTGAGCGTCTTGGCGGCGAGATCCTTCAAGGCCAGGACCTTGGCGCGCGACAGGCCGGCGCCGCGCAACCGCCGCGCGTGCGTGTCGAGCAGCCGCTCGGGTGTGAGACGTTTACGGGGGAACAGGTCCACCAGGCGCCCGTGAATCGTGGCCGCCGCTTTCCCGGTGAGCTGCTGATAGACGATGGATTCGGCGAGTGCCTGGAATGGACTCTGCATGTGGCCGAGCTCGATGCGACACGGCCCGACGCGCTCGATCAGCGCGTGGAACTTCGGATCCGCCGCACGGAGGGCGCGCGCGGCACCTGCGGAATCGATTGGTGCGATTTTGTCTGGCAAACGGAGAGGGTGGGATTCGAACCCACGATACGCTTGCGCGCATACCGGTTTTCAAGACCGGCGCCTTCAACCGCTCGGCCACCTCTCCACGGATAGGGTGGGATTCGAACCCACGAAACGGTTACCCGTTTACGCGCTCTCCAGGCGCGTGCCTTCAGCCACTCGGCCACCTATCCGACGGATGGGGTGGGATTCGAACCCACGATGCCCTTGCAGGCATACCGGTTTTCGAGACCGGCTCCTTCAGCCACTCGGACACCCATCCGGCTGCGGGTTTACATCTTAATGGGCGCGAACCGCGCGGTGAAGTGCCGCAGCCACGGCGCCTGCTCCACGATGCGGTAACCGCCGATCGCCTCCTTGTGCCGGGCCACCTCGGCGATCACTTCGCCCACATAATCCACGTGACTCTGCGTGTAGGTGCGCCGCGGAATCGCCAGCCGCACCAGCTCCATCGCCGCGGGCGTCTCGCGTCCGTCCGCGCCCGTCCGGCCGAACATCACCGAGCCGATCTCGACGCCGCGCACGCCGCCCACGCGATACAACTCGACCGCCAGCGCCTGCGCCGGGTACTGCGCCGGCGGCACGTGCGGCAGCAGCGCCTTGGCGTCGAGATAGACCGCGTGGCCGCCCGGCGGCTGCACCACCGGCACGCCCGCCTGCACCGCCTTCTCCGCCAGGTACGCCGTGGACCGCAACCGGTAGCGCAGGTAATCCTCGTCCAGCACTTCGACGAGCCCCGTCGCCACCGCCTCCAGATCGTAGCCCGCGAGTCCCCCGTAGGTGGGGAATCCCTCCGTGAGAATCAGCAGGTTGCGGCAGCGCCCGGCCCAGTCGCGGTCGTTCAGCGCCAGAAAGCCGCCGATGTTCGCGAGGCCGTCCTTCTTGGCCGACATGGTGCAGCCGTCGGCCAGGCGGAACATCGTCTGCGCGATTTGCTTGGCGGACCAATCGGCGTAGCCCGGCTCGCGCAGCTTGATGAAGTAGGCGTTTTCGGCAAAGCGGCAGGCGTCCAGGAACAACGGAATGCGGTGGCGATCGCAGACTTGGCGCACGGCCTTCACGTTCTCGAGCGAGACGGGTTGGCCGCCGCCTGAATTGTTGGTGATCGTCACCATGACGAGCGGGATGCGCTCGCGGCCCACTTCCTTGATCGTGGCCTCGAGCGCCGCCACGTCCATATTGCCTTTGAAGGGATGCCGGTTGGCCGGCTCCCGGCCTTCGGGGATCACGAGATCGCGCGCCTCGGCGCCCGTGAACTCGATGTTGGCGCGGGTCGTGTCGAAGTGCGTGTTGTTGGGGATGACCATCCCGGGCTGCGCCACGGTCGCGAACAGAATCCGCTCGGCCGCGCGCCCCTGGTGGGTGGGGATGATCTCGGCCAACCCCGTCAGGTCCTTCACCACGTCTTGAAACCGGTAGAACGAGCGGCTGCCGGCGTAGGACTCGTCGCCATCCATCATGGCGGCCCACTGCCGCGACGACATCGCACCCGTGCCCGAATCGGTGAGCAGGTCGATCAGGACCTCGTCGCCGGCAAGGCCAAACAGGTTGTAACCGACGCGCTCGAGGGCCGCGGCGCGCTGCTCAGGGGTCGTGAAATGAATGGCCTGCGTGGCGTGGATCTTGAACGGCTCGATGATCGTCTTGAAGGGCATGGCGGTAGAATCTACCGCCTTTTGCGGAAGAACTCCTCCAGCAGGGCCCCGCACTCCGAAGCCCGGACCCCGCCACTCACCTCGGGCCGGTGATTGAGCCGGGCGTGGCGCAGGATATCGCCCACACTGCCCGCCATGCCCGCTTTGTCATCGTAGGCGCCGAACACCACGCGACCCACCTTGGCGAGCACGATCGCGCCGGCGCATTGCGCGCAGGGCTCGAGTGTGATGTAGAGCGTGCAATCGGTGAGGCGATCGCTGCCGAGCTGCGCCAGTGCCCGCTGCAGCGCGAGCAGCTCCGCGTGCGCGGTGGGATCGCGCCGCGCGAGGGATTCGTTGTGCGCCTCGGCGATGACCGCGCCGTCCTTGAACACCACGGCACCCACGGGTACCTCCCCGAGTGCCGCCGCGCGCTGCGCCAGACGCAGCGCCGCCGCCATGCCTGCCGCCGTGTCTGCTGGCGCCGGCTCAGGCATGCGCCGCCGCGGACTGCGGCTGCGCCGGGACCCGCTCGAAACTGAGCGAGACGCCGTCTTTGGCCCGGTCCACGCGCACGCGGTCGCCTTCGACGTAGGTGCCCTCCAGCACCGCGAGCGCCAGCGGATTCTGGATGAGGCGTTGGATCGCCCGCTTCAGCGGCCGTGCCCCGTAGACCGGGTCATGACCTTCCGCCACGATCACCTGCTTCGCCGCGGGCGTGATCTCGAACCCGAGCTTGCGGTCCGCCAGCAGCCGCTTGACGCCTTCCAGCTGCAGGTCGACGATGCGCTCGATTTCCACCGTGCCGAGCGGCCGGAAGATGATCACGTCGTCCACGCGGTTCAGGAACTCGGGCTTGAACGCCTGGCGCAGGAGCTCCATCACTTTGGTCTCCACCTGCTCCCAGTTCGACGTGCCGTGCTCGAGGATGTATTGCGAGCCCAGGTTCGACGTCATGATGAGGACCGTGTTCCGGAAGTCCACGGTGCGCCCCTGCGAGTCGGTGAGCCGACCGTCGTCCAGTATCTGGAGCAGCACGTTGAACACGTCGGGGTGCGCCTTCTCGATCTCATCGAACAACACCACGGCGTACGGCCGCCGCCGCACGGCCTCGGTGAGTTGGCCTCCTTCTTCGTAGCCCACGTACCCCGGCGGCGCGCCGATCATACGCGCGACGGCGTGCTTCTCCATGTACTCCGACATGTCGAGCCGCACCATGGCGCGCTCGTCGTCGAACAGGAACGCCGCCAGGGCGCGCGCCGTCTCCGTCTTCCCCACGCCCGTGGGTCCGAGGAAGATGAAAGACCCGGTCGGACGATTGGGATCCTGCAGCCCCGCCCGGGCACGCCGCACCGCGTTCGACACGGCGGCCAGCGCCTCGGGCTGGCCCACGACGCGGTGGCCCAACTCGGCTTCGAGCTTGGTGAGCCGCTCGCGCTCCGACTCGAGCATCTTGGTCACCGGGATGCCGGTCCACTTCGCCACGATCTCGGCGATGTCCTCGGCGTCCACCTCTTCCTTCAGATACTTGCTCGTCTTCTGGATTTCGCCCAGCCGCTTTTCAACGGCGGCGATGTCCTTCTCGAGCGCCGGCAGCGTGCCATACCGGATTTCCGCCGCCTTCTGCAAATCGCCGCGGCGCGTCGCCTGGTCGACCTCCGCACGCAGCTGTTCCAGCTCCGCTTTCTTGCCCTGCAAGCCGCCGATGGTGTCTTTCTCCGCTTGCCACTGCGCCTTCATCGCGGTGGAGCGCTCGCGCAGCTGCGCGAGCTCCTGCGCGACCTTGGCGCGACGCTCCTTGGACGTCTTGTCCTTTTCCTTGGCGAGCGCCGCCAGCTCGATTTCGTACTGGATGATCTTGCGCTCCACCTCGTCGATCTCCTGCGGCAGCGAGTCGATCTCGATGCGCAGGCGGCTCGCCGCCTCGTCCACCAAGTCGATCGCCTTGTCGGGCAGAAAGCGGTCGCCGATGTAGCGATGCGAGAGGGTCGCGGCGGCAACGAGCGCGTTATCCGTGATCCGTACTCCGTGATGCACCTCATAGCGCTCCTTCAAGCCGCGGAGAATGGCGATCGTGTCCTCGACCGACGGCTCGCCCACGAACACCGGCTGGAAGCGCCGCTCCAGCGCCGCGTCTTTTTCGATGTGCTTGCGGTATTCGTCCAGCGTCGTGGCGCCCACCACGTGCAGCTCGCCGCGCGCCAGCGCCGGCTTGAGCAAGTTCGACGCGTCCACCGCTCCCTCGGCCGCGCCCG
>JBGPOE010000012.1:0-51020 GCA_041487875.1 Gemmatimonadota bacterium
CAGCTCACCGCGCTCACGGCGCGACTGGCGAACCAGAACTTCGTTGCCCGGGCGCCCGCGGACGTGGTCGCCAAGGAGCGAGAGAAGGAGCAGACGTGGCGCACCCAGCGCGGCGTGCTCGCCGACAAGCTCAAAGCGCTGGGCTGCTCGTAGCCCTCGCCTGCGCCGGCTGCGCCAGTCAGGGCGACCCGCCGGGCGGGCCGCCCGACACGACGCCGCCGCGCATCGTCTCGGTGCGCCCCGACTCGGGCGCGGTGGTCCCCGAGCTCAAGGGCGACCTCGTCATCCAGTTCGACGAGGTGATCGACGAGATGCCAGGCTCGTCGGGCGGCGGCGCCGCGGCCATCGCGGGCCTCGCCAAGTTGGTGGCGCTCTCGCCCGTCGTGGGCGAGGTGAAAGTTTCCTGGCATCGCAGCGCGATTCATTTGCGTCCGGCCGAAGGGTGGAAGCGCGGCCGCGTGTACCGGGTCGAGGTGTATCCCGGCATCGCGGATCTGCGTCGCAACACGCTCAAGCAAGGCCGCACGGTAGAATTCTCGACCGGCCCCGCCCTGCCGCACGCCACGCTCACCGGCACCGCGCTCGCCTGGGTCGAGCAGCGCCCGCTTGCCCAAGGCTTGATCCTCGCCGCGCTGCGCCCCGACACCGCCGCCTACGTCACCTACGCCGACTCGGCGGGTAACTTCCGGCTGCCAGGCGTGCCGCCCGGCGACTACATGGTCTACGCCGTGGCCGACCAGAACAGCAATCGCCGCTTGGACCGGCGCGAAGCCTACGACTCGGTCGCCGTGCACGTCGACTCCGCCGCCACCACGGTGCTGTGGACCTTCGTGCACGACACGGCGGGCCCGCGGCTGCGCAGCGCCGAGCTCGCGGACTCACTCGCCCTGCGGCTCGAGTTCAGCGCGCCGCTCGATCCCGCCGCCCGGCTCGATACGAGCGCCGTGCACGTCTTCCTTCTGCCCGATACGACGCCCGTCCCCGTGCTGGGCGTCTCCACCGCCGCGGCCTACGACTCGGCGCATGCGCGCGAGCGCGCCCTGCAGGACTCGCTCAAGCGCGCCGCCGACACGACGCATCGCGGTCTTGCTCCCGACACCACCAGGCGCGCGCCGCCGCCCACCGTGGGGCGGCCCGGTGCCCGCGGCCCCGGCGGACCGAGCGGGCCCGCCGCCGCCGATACGTCGCTCGCGCGCCAACTCCTGAAACGGCGGCCGGTCCCCACCAACCGCCTGGTGGTACGGGTCGGCGCGCCGCTCAAGCCCGGGAGCAAGTACCTGGCGCGCGTGCGCGGCGCCACGAACCTGAACGGCGCCAGGGCCGACGGGCAGGCGGTGCTCGCTGTCCCCGTGCCGAAGCCCGTGGCCAAGGACACCACGCGGGCGCCGCGCGACACCACGCGCGTGCGCAAAGACACGACGTGAGCGACCCGCGCCGCCGCCTCCCCTCCGTGGACGCCTTGCTCGCGCTGGCGGACGTGGCGCCGCTCGTGGCCGCCCACCCGCGCAGTGTGGCAGTGCGCGCCGCGCGCGCGGCGCTCGTCGCGGCACGTGCCGACGGCGGCGAGCCGCCCGCCGCCGGCTGGGGCGCCGCCGTCGGCGCGCGGCTGCGCGCGCTGGCCGAGCCGCGGCTCGAGCCCGTGATCAACCTCACGGGCGTCGTCTTGCATACGAACCTCGGCCGCGCGCCGCTCGCGGCCGCCGCGGTGCGCGCCCTGACGGCCGCCGCCTCCGGGTACTCCAACCTCGAGTACGACCTGGGCAAAGGCGCGCGCGGCTCGCGCCATGCCTTGTGCCGCGACCTGCTGACGGAGCTCACCGGCGCGGAAGACGCGCTGGTCGTGAACAACGCCGCGGGCGGGCTGTTGCTGGCGCTCGGGGCGCTGGCGCGCGGCGCCGATGTGGCCGTGTCGCGCGGCGAGCTGGTGGAAGTGGGCGGCGGGTTCCGCATCCCCGAGATCATGGCGCGCTCGGGCGCCCGCCTCCTGGAAATCGGCTCGACCAACCGCACGCATCAGAAGGATTACGAACAAGCGATCGCCGCCGGGGCGCGCCTGCTCCTGAAGGTGCACCGCTCGAATTTCCAGGTGACGGGGTTCACGGCCGAGCTCGCCCCGGAAGAGGTCGCGAGCCTCGCGCGCGCGCGGGGACTCACGAGCGTGTTCGATCTCGGCTCGGGACTCGTGCTCGATCTCACGCCCTGGGGACTCACGGGCGAGCCGACGGTGCGGCAGGCGGTGGCCGCGGGATTCGACGTCGTCGTCTTCTCGGGCGACAAGCTGCTGGGCGGGCCGCAGGCGGGGATCCTGGTGGGCCGCCGCGCGGCGATCGAGGCGTGCAAGAGCGATCCGGTGGCCCGCGCCGTGCGCGCCGACAAGCTCACGTTGGCGGCGCTCGAGGCGACGCTGGCGCTGTACCGCGACGCGGCAACGGCCCGCGCGGAGATTCCGGTGTTGCGGATGCTCACAGACGACATCGTCGAGGTAAGACGTCGAGCAGAGACGTTGAAGAACGGCGTCCACGGCAAGGCAACGGCCACGCTCGCCGACGGGTTCTCCGAAGTGGGCGGAGGCTCGTTCCCGGGTGCCACGCTCGCGACGGTGCTGGTCGAGCTGTCGGTGCCGGGCGTATCGGCCGACGCGCTGCTCGAGCGGCTGCGCGGCGCGACACCACCCGTCATCGCGCGCATCGCGCGTGACCGGGTGGTGCTCGACCCGCGGACAGTGCTGCCGGAGCAAGTAGACGCTGCGGCTGCCGCAATTCGCGCGAGCGTCGATGGCTAGCGCCGCCGTCTTCCTGGATCGCGACGGCACCATCGTGGAAGATTCCGGATTCCTGCACGAGCCGGGCAAAGTGCGGCTGCTGCCGGGCGCCGCCGAGGCGATCCGCCAGCTCAACCAGGCGGGCTTTCTCGTCGTCACGGTCAGCAACCAGTCTGGCATCGCGCGCGGCCGCTACACCGCCGCCGATTATGAAGCCGTGCAGCGGCGTCTGGCCGAGCTCCTGGCGTCGCATCAAGCCAGGCTGGATGGCGCCTATTTCTGCCCCCATCACCCCGACGTCACCGGCCCCTGCGCCTGCCGCAAGCCGGGCGTCAAGCTGTTCCAGGACGCCGCCACGGCGCTGGGGATCGACTTCGCGCGCTCGTGGTGGGTGGGCGACCGCCTGTCGGATCTGGAGCCGGCGCGCGCGTTGGGCGGGCGGGCGGTTCTCGTGGAGACCGGTGATGGCCGTCACCACGTGGCCGCCGCGCGCGCCGCAGGTTTCACCACCGCGCCCGACCTCGCCGCCGCCCTGGGACTGATTGTGCGCGGCGGCTGACACGGACAGATTTGGGTCTGCGAAAACCGCCCCAACAGGAGCTGCCCCGTGGTCCTCGCCCGCTCGCTGACGTTGCTCGCCTTGCTCCCCATCGCCGCCGCGGCGCAGAAGCCCGTGCCCGTGCGAGTCGACCTCCCCACCGTCAAGAAAGCCGTCGTCACGATCCACGCCCTCGATGCGAGCGGCGAGGCGATCGCGAGCGGCACCGGATTCTTCGTCACCGGCGGATCGGTGGTGACCGCGGCGCACGTGCTGCAGGGAGCGGCGGGCTGCTCGGTGGAGCTGTCCGACGGTCAGACGATGCGCTGCTCGCTGGCCGCCTCGGACAGCGCCAAGGACGTCGTGATGCTGCTCGTGGGCGGCCAGCCGCCCGCGACGTTGCGCTGGGGCACGAGCGACGACGCCAAGGACGGCGACGAGATCACGGTCGTGTCGAATCCCCTGGGCGAGCTGCCGGGCACGGTTTCCCGGGGCATCGTGTCGGCATCGCGCGTGGTGGGCGGCACCAAGCTGCTGCAGATCTCGGCCGCGATCTCGCACGGCTCGAGCGGCGCGCCGGTGCTGGACAGTCACGGTCAAGTCATCGGCATCGTGCGCTCCACCATCACCGAGGGGCAGTCGCTCAACTTCGCGACCGCCACCGACGCGGTGCGCTACATGCTGAATAGTCCCTCCGCGGTGGCGGAGGCGCAGAATTTCTTCTCGAGCCAGGCGAGCGCGGCCGCGCCCCCGCGCGGCGTCGCGCCGTCGGGCGGCGGGCAGATGCGTCAGATTCAGGTGGGCCAGACCGTCAACGGCACGCTCACCAGTGACGACGAGATGTACCCCGACACCACCTACGATCAGAAGTGGCAGTTCACCACACAGCCGGGCACGGCCCTCACGATCGATCTGTCGGCGGATGATTTCGATCCGGTGCTGATCGTGCGCGGACTCGACTCGTCGGTGGTGAACGACGACGGCGGTCCCGGCTGCGCCTCCCGCGCGGCCATCGTCTTCCCAGGCAGCGGCCCCTACACGATCCTCGTGAACACGACCAACACACCACTCCGCCAGACCGGGCGTTTCACGCTCTCCATTACGCGCGGCCTGAAGCCACTGATCCCGGGGGACTGCCCCGGCGCGGGCGGCGTGCCGGTGGGCAGCGGGCAGATGCGTCAGATTCAGGTGGGCCAGACCGTCAACGGCACGCTCACCGCCAACGACGACCTGTACCCGGACACCACCTACGATCAGAAGTGGCAGTTCACCACGCAGCCGGGCACGGCGCTCACGATCGATTTGTCGTCGGATGATTTCGATCCGGTGCTGATCGTGCGCGGGCTCGACTCGTCGGTGGTGAACGACGACGGCGGTCCGGGCTGCGCCTCCCGCGCGGCCATCGTCTTCCCGGGCAGCGGCCCCTACACGATCCTTGTGAACACGACCAACACCCCCATCCGCCAGACCGGGCGTTTCACGCTGTCGATCACGCGCGGCTTGGAACCCCTCATCACGGCAGACTGCCCGGGCGCGGGCGGCGTGCCGGTGGGCGGTGGTGGCGGCGGCGGCGCCGACCTGCTGCAAGGACGCAGCGTGTCCGTAGGCCAGTCCGTTCAAGGCCAGCTCACCACGAACGATTACCTGCGCCGCATCGACTCGAGCTACGCCCAGCAGTGGGCCATCACGGGCTCCGCGGGCCAGACCGTGACCTTCGACCTCGAGTCGGACGCCTTCGACGCGTTCCTGTTCCTGTTTGGCCCGGGCCTCTCGGACGACGGCTCGCAGGACGACGACTCGGGCGGCAACTGTAACTCGCGGCTCACGATCACGTTCCCGCAGAGCGGCGCGTATCGCATCATGGTCAACACGCGCAACAAGTACGAGACGGGCTCGTACACGCTCAGCGTGACGGCGGGCGCCAAGCCCAAGTCGCTGCAGCGCTGCAGCCGGCGGTGACGCCGGTCCGCGTCGCCGTCCTGGTCTCGGGCGGCGGCACGAACCTGCAGGCCTTGCTGGACGCGACCGCGGCCCCGGGCTCGCCCGCCCGGGTCGCCGTCGTGGTCTCGAACCGCGGCGACGCCGGCGCGTTGGACCGGGCCCGGCAGGCCGGCGTCGCCACCGCGGTCCTCGCCGATCACACCAATGCCGCCGCGGTGTTGCGCGCCCTCAACGACGCGGACCTCGTCGTGCTCGCGGGCTACCTGAAACTGGTGCCCGCCGAGGTCGTGGCGCGCTTCCGCTGCCGCATGATTAACATTCACCCCGCGCTGCTGCCGGCGTTCGGCGGGCCCGGCTTCTACGGCCGCCGCGTGCACGAAGCGGTGCTGGCCAGCGGGGCCACCGTGTCCGGCGTCACGATCCATTACGTGGACGAGCACTACGACCGCGGCGCGATCATCGCCCAATGGCCCGTGCCGGTGCGCGCCGGCGACACGCCTGAGACGCTCGCGGCGCGCGTCCTCGTCGCGGAGCACCGCTTGCTCCCTGCGGTCGTCCTCGCGCTGGCGCGGCTCGGCGTGCCCGCGGAGCCGGTGCGCCTGGAGACGGCGGGTGAGGGATTCGCGATCGCACAACAACCGACGGTGGAGCTGAGAACGAATGCGACGGAGTGAGACGCTGATCATCGCCGAGATCTGGTGAGAGCGCTCCTCTCCGTCTCCGACAAGCGCGGCCTCGAGGAGTTCGCCCGCGGCCTCGTGGCGCTGGGTTGGGAGCTCGTGTCCACGGGCGGCACCGCCGAGACCCTGCGCAAGGCGGGGCTCCCCGTGGTGCCCGTGGAGCAGGTCACCGGGTTCCCGGAGATGATGGACGGCCGCGTGAAGACGTTGCACCCCAAAGTGCACGGCGGCCTGCTCGCCCGGCGCAGCGACCCGGGCCACCAGCGCGCCATGCGCGAGCACGGCATCACCGCGATCGACCTCGTCGCGGTCAATCTCTATCCCTTCCGCGAGACCGTCGCCCGGCCGGACGTCACGGACGCCCAGGCGATCGAGCACATCGACATCGGCGGACCGTCGATGCTGCGCAGCGCCGCCAAGAACCACGAGGACGTGATCGTGATCGTCGACCCCGACGATTACTCGGGCGTGCTGGCCGAGCTGCAGACGGGCAGCGTGGTGGCGCCCGCGCGCCGGCGGGCGCTCGCGGCCAAGGTCTTCGCGCACACCGCCGCCTACGACGCCGCCATCACCGCGTATCTGAGCCGGTCGAGCGAGGCGCTGCCCGAGCGGCTGGCGCTGGTGCTCGAGCGCCGGCAGGCCCTGCGCTACGGCGAGAATCCGCACCAGCGCGCCGCGCTGTACGCCACCGACGAGCCGCACGGCGTGCGCGACCTGGAGCAGCTGCACGGGAAAGAGCTGTCGTTCAATAATCTGCTCGACGTGGATGCGGCCGTGCTGGCCGTCTCGCCGTGGCCCGAGCGGCCGGCGTGCGTCATCATCAAGCACACGACGCCGTGCGGCATCGCGCTGGGCGGTTCGCCCGCGGAGGCCTACGCCCGCGCGCTCGCCACCGACAAGACGTCGGCCTTCGGCTCGGTGATCGCGTTCAACACGGCCGTCGATCGGGCGGCGGCCGAGGCGATGCAGGAGCTGTTCGTGGAGGTGGTGGTGGCGCCGGCGTTCGCGGATGAGGCGCTGGCGGTGTTCCGGACCAAGAAGAACCTGCGGGTGGTGCGGCTGCCCCGCCCCGACGGCACGCCGGCGCTCGATTTCAAGCGCATCCGCGGGGGATTTCTCGCCCAGGACCGCTTCCGCTACGACGCGGTGGACGAGACGGGCTGGAAGGTAGTGACCAAACGGCAGCCGACCAGTGTAGAATGGAGCGATCTGCGCTTCGCCTGGGCGGCGGTGGGGATCGTCAAGTCGAACGCGATCCTGCTGGTCCGGGGTGAAGCGGCGATCGGCATCGGCGCGGGCCAGATGAGCCGGGTCGATTCTGCGTTCCTGGCGGTGCACAAGGCGCGCCAGCAGGGCCACGATCCCAAGGGCGCGGCGCTCGCGAGCGACGCGTTTTTCCCATTCCGCGACGGGGTGGACGAAGCGGCGGCCGCGGGCGTCGCGGGCGTAATCCAGCCGGGCGGTTCGGTGCGCGATGCGGAGGTGATCGCGGCGGCGGACGAGCACGGGCTGGCCATGGTGTTCACAGGCACACGCAAGTTCCGACACTAACCACAAGACGATGACCAACGACCGTTCCGCCATCCTCGCCGAGCGCCCGCCGTATCTGATGGCCGCGTTCGTCGCCCTCGGCACCCTGGCGCTGTACGTCGCGACGCTCGCGCCCACGACGCAGTTCTGGGACACGTCGGAGTTCATCACCGCCGCCTACGACCTGGGCATCCCGCACCCGCCCGGCAATCCGCTGTTCACGCTGATGGCGCACACGTGGGCGCTGATCCCGTTCTACGCCTCCTATGCCGCGCGCATCAACCTGTTCGTGGCGCTGGCGAGCGCTACCGCGGCCGGGTTCTTCTTCCTCGTGAGCGAGCGCTGGATGCGGGCGTTCGTGCCGGCGCGCTGGCCGCGGCGCATCGCCGCGCTGGCGGGCACGATCTGCGGCGCCACGGCCTTCACCGTGTGGAACCAGTCGATCGTGAACGAGCACGTCTACACGCTGGCGGTTTGCTCGATCGCGTTGACCCTGTGGCTCATCGTGCGCTGGGACGACCAAACCGCCGGTGAGTCGCACGATCACCACCTCCTGGTCATCCTTTACCTGCTCGCGCTCACGGCGACGAACCACATGCTGGGGGTGTTGGCGGGGTCGGTCGTGATGGTGTACCTGTTCCCGCCGCTGCGGACCGAGCGCCCGGCGGGGGAACCCGAACGGCGCCTCGAGTGGTCGCAGTTCTTCGCGGTCAGCACGGTCTTCCTGATGGTGGTGGGGCTCGGACTCGAGGGCTGGACACCCCTCATCGTCTTCAGTCTCTGTTACGTGGTCGCGTTGGGCTACGCCATGTACGCGGGCAACGCGCGTTTCGCGCTGGTGGCCCTGGCCGTGGCACTCGTCGGCGTGTCGGCGTATGTGTTCCTGCCGATCCGCGCCGTACACTACCCGGGCATCAACGAGGGCGAAGCGACCACGTGGAGCGCCTTCTGGGATGTGATTCACCGCGTGCAGTACGGCAAGCCGCCGATCACCTTCCGCCAGGCCACGCTGCCCGCGCAGGTGGGCATGTGGATTCAGTACTTCTCCTGGCAGTGGGGACACGACTGGAGCCGCGAAGTGCAGCGCGGGCTGGCGGTGATCTTCGCCTTCCTCGCGGGCGTCGGCGCGGTGCGCCACTGGCGCGCCGACAGGCGCTCCGCCGCCGCGATGACGACGCTCGTGTTCACGCTCACGCTGGCCCTCATCTTCTACTTGAACTTCAAGTACGGCTTCTCACAGTATCCCGAGCGCCAGTTGGCGCGCGAGGTGCGCGAGCGCGACTACTTCTACATCGCGTCGTTCGCCGTGTGGGGCATCTGGGTGGGCATGGGCATCGCCACGCTGATGGAATGGCTGCAGGAAGGGCTGATCGAGCGTGTGCCCGACGCCGCGCGCCGCTGGGCCGTGGCCACGCCGCTCGCCGCGGTGGCGCTCATTCCGCTGGTGGGCAATCACGTCACGGCGTCACGCGCGGGCGAAACCCTGGCGCGCGACTTCGCCTGGGACATCCTGCAGTCGGTCGAGCCCTACGGCATCCTGGTCACGGCGGGCGACAACGACACATTCCCCCTGTGGTACGCGCAGGAAGTGGAAGGCGTACGCCAGGACGTGACGGTCCTGAATCTCTCGCTCGCCAACACGCCGTGGTATCTGAAGCAGCTGCAGCGCCGGCCGCTCGCGACGTTCAATCCCGCCAATGCGCCGTCGATTTACCGCGGCCGCGACTGGCCCAAGCCCGCGGATCCGCTGTTCCACATGACCCCGGCCCAAATGGATTCGCTGCAGCTCGCCTATCCGTTGGACAAGCCCGCGGTCGCCAATCTCGGCAAGATCCAGGTGACGCTCGATCCCCAGTTGATCGGCCATCCCTGGATCGAGCAGGCCGACTTCGCCGTCTTGAAGATCATCCAGGACCACCTGGGCACCCGGCCCATCGTCTTCTCCCGCACGGTGGGCGGCTACGCCGACCAATTCAACCTGACCGGCTACCTCGAGGGCCAAGGGTTCGTGCGCAAGCTGAACGACAAGGCGCTCGTGCCCAACGACTCGATTCAGCTCGTGCCGCAGCTGGGGTTCGTGAACGTGAACCGCACCGCCTCCCTGCTGTTCGAGGTGTACCACGCCCACACCGCCGCGCGGCGACGCCCGCAGGGCTGGGTGGACCGGCCGTCGGAGGGCATCCTGACTCTGTACGGGCTGACCTTCGAGTACACGGCGCCGCTGCTCCAGAAGAACAACCCGGCGCTCGCGGCGCGCGCGCTGGCGATCCAGGACTCGATCTTCCGGAACACGTCCCAGAACATCGGCGGCCCGCCGGAGCTGCGCTGAGCCGCTAGCGCGTGTCGCTTCGACCGCCGTCGTGTACGAACGGCGTGTCGCTTCTCCACGATCAGGGCCTGTGACGCGCAGCTGACCCCGGGGCGGTGCCCCGGGGTCGCGGCGTCTTTCTTGCATTGGCACGTGCTGATGGTGCTCGCGCTCTTCGCCCTCGCGTTCGTCTCGAACGTGGCGCTGGCCGTGGTGCCGCACGAGCCGGTAATCGTGTGGTACGGACCGCGGCTCGGCATCGGGGTGACGGCGCTGGTGGCGACGGCCGGCACGGTGGCCGCCGCGTGGGTGGACCACCGCCTGTTCCTGCCGCTGATCCAGCGCCTCGCCGCACGGCGTCGGGCGGCTGACCCCGGGGCGGCGCCCCGGGGCATCCTCAAAGCGTTCGCGCGCGCCCCGTTCGCCATCATCGCGCTGTCGGGCCTCACGCCCCTGCCCTTCTTCCCATTCAAGGCGATGGCCTTCACGCACGGCTACCCGCTCGGCCGCTACATCGCGGCCGTCGCCGCGGGTCGCCTGCCGCGCTACGCCCTGCTCGCCTGGCTCGGCATCGTGGTCCACGTACCGGCCTGGGCGTTGGCACTCCTGTTCGTCCTGCTGCTCATCCCTTCCCTGAGGATGCTCGTATGGCCACGTCCAACCGCGAACTGACGTTCCTGCTGGCCGAGCCCGAGAAACGCCTGCTGCGCGCCGTGGCGGTGCGCGTGCCGCGGCGCTGGCGGCCCAATCACTTCACCGTGCTGGGTGTGCTGGGCGCCACCGGCGCCGGGGTCGCCTACGCGCTCGCCGGGCACCACCCGGGGTGGTTGTGGGCGGCGAGCGTGATGCTCGTCGTCAACTGGTTCGGGGATTCACTCGATGGCACGCTGGCGCGGGTGCGCGGGGCCGAGCGGCCGCGCTACGGCTACTACTTGGACCACATCGTGGACGCGTATTCGACCGCGGTGATCGGCCTGGGGATCGGGCTGTCGCCGTTCGTGCACTTCGGCCTGGCGCTGGGCCTGGTGGTGCTCTACCTCGTGCTCTCGATCAACGTGTACCTCGAGTCGCACGTGTTCGGGAAGTTCAAGATCTCCTACGGCAAGCTCGGCCCCACCGAGGTGCGGCTGATTCTCGTGCTCGCCAACGCCGCCCTGTGGCTCGCGGTGAATGCGCCGGGCCGGCTGCCGATCATCGTGATCGCGGATCGCATCGTGGGCGCGCTGACGGTCGGCATGCTGCTGCTCCTGGTCGGGCGCTTCGCGCGCAAACTCTACGTCCTGGCACGGATGGAGCCGCAGCGGTTCGAGCGGTAGGTCACGCCAGCAGCCGTTGCGCCCGCCGGAACACGCGGTGCCACATCACCCGCGTCAGCTTTCCGGTGTTCGTGTTCTGCCGGCTGGGGTGATACGACGCGATCAGGATGGTCCCGTCCGGCAGCAGCGACTCGACGCCGTGGCCGAACCGCGGCCGCGCCCGCGGCGCGATGCGCTGCCACCAGCCCGCGGCCTTGAGCCACGACTCGTGGGCGACGCGGCCCAGCGTCACGACGACGCGAACGCGCGGCAGCAACTGGATCTCGGTTTCGAGGTACGGCCGACACCGGTCCAGCTCACGCGCGGTCGGCTTGTTCGCGGGCGGCGCGCAGCGGGCCGCCGCGGTGACGTAGCAGTCGGAGAGGCGCAGGCCGTCGTTGCGGGCGGTCGACCTTGGCTGATTGGCAAATCCCGCGCGATGCAGTGCCGCGTACAGCCAATCGCCCGACGAGTCGCCCGTGAACACGCGCCCGGTGCGGTTGCCGCCGTGCGCCGCGGGAGCCAAGCCCACGACCAAGAGCCGAGCGCGCGCATCGCCAAAGCCCGGGACCGGCTTGCCCCAGTAATCCCAATTCTTGAATTCGCGCTTCTTCTCCCGCGCCACGCGCTCGCGCCAGCGCACCAGCCGCGGGCAGCGCCGGCACCGGACAATCCGGCGCGCGAGCGCCGCCAGCGCCGTCACTCGCCTTCGTACTTGAACGACACCCTGACTTTGGCCCGATAACTCTCGACCTTGCCGTCCTTGAGCTGCATGTCGAGCTGCGAGATCTCGGCGACGCGCAAGTCGCGCAGCGTCTTCGCCGCGCGCTTCACGGCCGCCGCGGCCGCCTTCTCCCAGGACTCGGTGCTGGTACCGATCAAGTCGATGACTTTGTAGACGCTCTCCGCCATGTGACGCTCCGGCTGTGTGGGAATGATCGCTGCCCGACGTGTAATCCGACGATTGCCAAGGTAACAGCCGCCAGCGCTAGCGGCTCACTGGCTCCGCTCGCCGCGTTCGATGGCGCCCAACAGGCCAAGCAGGCCGTCGAGTGTGGTCAGCGGATGGGGAGGACACCCCGGGACCCACAGATCGACGGGTAAGATATCGCCGACGCCGCCCGCGACTTCCGGGCTGCCAGCGAAGGGCCCGCCACTGAGCGCGCACGCCCCGACGGCGATCACCAGCTTCGGAGACGGCACCGCGTCGTACGTCATCTGGAGCGCGCCCCGCATGTTGGTGTTGACCGCGCCCGTCACCACGATGCCGTCGGCGTGCCGCGGCGAGGCGACGAACTGAATGCCGAAGCGGGCCAGGTCGAACACGACGTTGCCGAGCGCCGCCAGCTCGGCTTCGCACCCGTTGCAACTGCCCGCCACGACCGACCGCAGCCGCAGGGAGCGCCGGAACAGCTTGCGCGTGCGCTCCTCGAGGGCCCGTGCAAGCTCGATCTCACCGGTGGGCGTGACCAACGCATCTCGGGTGGACGCGGCCATGCGATAGTCTCGGCTGTAGGTGACCGCGCCATTGGGACAGGCGGCGGCCTCCTCCGGGCTGAAGAGACACGCTTCGGCATCGAGCTGGACGAGCCCCTGCCGGTCGCTCCTGAGAAAGGCCGATGGCGCCCGCGCCACGCACTGCCGGCACCCATCCGCGCAGCGGGCCGGATCTCGCACCGGACGGCCCCGGAAGCGCTCGGGAAAATCGGCGCCGTCTCGCGGAAAGCGGGACGTTCGAATCCCCTGCTGCAGCCTCGTTCTCAGCCAATCGAGCACGGCTTACGCCCTTCCATCAGAGGTCATGTCCGGCGTAGGACAGGTTGAAGCTCTTGTTACACAGCGGGAAGTCGGAAATCTCGTTCCCCGGCATCGCCAATCCCAACGCCGCCCAATTGTGGAAGGACGCATCGGTCACTTTGTGCCGGCGGATGCGTCCGTCGGCGTCGGTGATCACGACGTGCGCGATCTCGCCGCGCCAGCCTTCCACCATCGCAACCGCCAATTCGTTCGCGCGCAGCGGGCCGCACGGCACGCGGGCGGGGCCCCTGGGCAGCGCGCCCAGCTGCTCGATCGTGAACTCGAGCGACCGCTGGATCTCGAGACGCCGGACGAGCGCGCGGGCGAGCACATCGCCGGCCCACATCGTGGCCACCGGGATGTGGGCGAACCGGAAGATCCCCCAGGGGTGATCGTAGCGCACGTCACGCGGCAGCTCGCACGCCCGCGCGACGGGTCCGACAAAACCGTACTCGGCGCACGCCGCGCGCGGCACGACGCCGACGCCCTCGAGCCGGGCCTGGACCGATGCGCTCTCGAACAGCAGGGTGAGCACCGGGCCGAGCTCCGCCTCGAGGCGCTGCAGCCGGTCCCGCATCTCCGCGGCCATGGGCGGCGTGATGTCGAAGGCCGCTCCACCGGGCCGCACGAGGCCGCGGCCGTAGCGGTTGCCCGAGAGCGTCAGCAACAGGTTGAGGCACTCTCCCCGCATGCGGCCCAGGTACGCGGCCGCAGGTTGGAAGGCGATGTCCCCGGCGATGGCGCCGAGATCCCCGATGTGGTTCGCCAGGCGCTCCAGCTCGAGCGCGATACCGCGCACCGTTTGTCCCCGCGGCGTCTTGCGGCTCCGCGCGAGGGCCTCCACAGCGCCGCAGTACGCCCCCGCATGGCCGATGACGGTGTCTCCCGCGATCGATTCAGCTACCAGCATCGTGCGGTCCGGCTCCGTGGTTTCGAGGAGGCGCTCGACCCCCCGGTGCTGATAGCCCAGCTCGATCTCGAGCCCGAGCACCTCCTCTCCGTGCGCCTGGAAGCGGAAATGCCCCGGCTCGATGATTCCCGCATGCACCGGCCCGACGGCGACCTCATGGACCTCACCACCGGCGAAGCGGGCGAAGGGATAGTCCTCGCGGTCGCGAGGCGGGGAAAGGCGCGATCGCCCCGCGGGCGCGTGATCGACTGGGTGACGCCGCAACGGCTTCAAGCCCGGATGCCCCTCGGCCAAGACGCCGCACTGCTCCGCGATCTCCCGCTCGAAGGTTTCCGCCTGCAGGCACTGGGGCGTGAGCGAGGGAAACGCGTCGCGCACCAGGGTGGAGGTGGCGCCCAGCACGCCGCGGTGGTCCGCCGCGAGCACGGCGAGCAACCGGACGTGGTCCGCCCCCTC
This sequence comes from Gemmatimonadota bacterium, assembly GCA_041487875.1. Classification (GTDB taxonomy): domain Bacteria; phylum Gemmatimonadota; class Gemmatimonadetes; order Gemmatimonadales; family GWC2-71-9; genus DATLWA01. Next base: position 14,217 of record JBGPOE010000012.1, read on the forward strand.
GGGCATCCCAAAGAACGACACGAGGCGCCAGCCGTCTCGCACGGCTCCGGTCACGGTGGCCCCGAATGTCTCCGCCGGCTCGACGGGCACTGCGTCGAGCGGGACGGCCCGTCGGTTGCGGAGTCCGAGGGAGTCAAAGGCACTCACGGGCCCACCCCCCCCAAGCTGCCAGCGGCGGCCACGAGGGCGCGCTGTAGCGCCGCCGGGATATGGAGGCCGAGCACGAGCAGGACCGTCACCAGCACCGCCGGCGCCGCCACCAGCCAAGCTCGCTCGCGAATCCGCGGCGCGCGCTCAGGCAAAGCCCCGAGGCTCATGCCCAAGAACGCCGAGCCCATGCCGACGAACACCACCGCCTGCAGCGCCAGCATCGCGACGGCCATAACGGCGTGGCCACTCTTAAAGGCGCCGGTGAGGATCGCGAGCTCGCTCATGAACGGCACAAAGGGCGGCGAACCGGTAATCGCCAGGAACGCCAGCACGAAGAGCACGCCCGAAATCGGCATCCGGCGCACGACGCCCCGCACGTCGTGCGCCAACTTGCTCCCGTAAGCTGCGAGGATGTTGCCGGCGAGAAGGAACAGCACCGCCTTGGCGATGGAAGAGCCGAGCATATGGAGGAGCGAGCCGTACATCGCGAGGCCGCCCATGCCGGTGCCGAGCGCCAGAATCCCCATGTGCTCGACGCTCGAATAGGCGAGCAGGCGCTTATAGTTGTCCTGCCGGACCACGAACACCGCGGCCACGGCGAGCGACAAGAGGCCGAGCCCGAGCAGCACGGGGCGCGCGAAGTCGCCCTCCCCCGCTGCATTGGCCACCTGAAAAGCGCGCAGCACGCCAAGGAAGGCGCAGTTGAGCAGAGCGCCCGAGAGCAGCGCGGATACGGGCGCCGGCGCCTCGCCATGCGCGTCCGGCAACCAGGTGTGCAGCGGCGCGAGCCCCATCTTCGTTCCGAACCCCACCGCGAGGAACAGGAACGCGGCACGGACCCAGGCCCCATGGAGTCCCGCGCCGTGCTGTATCAGGTCGTCGAGCACGAGAGGCCGCCCGGCGACGGCGCCTGCAACCTGGGCCGTGGCGAGAAAAAAAGTCCCCAGGAGCGCAAGGGCGATGCCCACCGAGCACACCACCAAGTACTTCCAGACAGCCTCGAGGGAGTGCGGATCGTCCCGCTGGTAGATGAGGGGCGCCGTCGCGAGCGTCGTGGCCTCGATCCCCACCCAGAGCAGGCCCAGGTGATGGCTCAGGGCGACGAGACTGGCGGCCGCCAGGAAGGCGAGGAGGCAACTCTCGAAGGCGCGCCCGGCCCGCGGATCGCCCGGGCGGACGAAGCCTACGGTGTACGTCGCGACGCCCACCGTAAGGAGACTGACGAGCGAGAGCACGAGACCGCCCAGCGGGTCAAAGGCGAGCCACCCGCCCGGGACCGCCGGAGGCCCGATAGTCCAAGTGGCGACGAGGAGCGCGGCATGCAGCCCCGTCCCCACCAGAAGCCACACCAGCCGGCCGGCGCGGCGCGGTTGGAACGCCGCACCAAGAGCGGCGAGCACGGGCACGAGGATTAGGGCTACGAGGAGCATCAATCCGTCAACTGGGCCAGCTGCTCGGCATCGAGCGAGTCGAAGGCCCGATTGATGTGGAACACCACGATGCCCATGATGAAGACACCGACGAACACGTCGAGTAGCACGCCAATCTCGACGAGGAACGGCACCTGCTCGGTCAGCGTGAGCCCGAAGAGATAGATGCCGTTCTCGAGCACCAGGTACCCGACGACCAGGGTGACCGCCTTGGCGCGGGTCGTGAGAATGATGAATCCCACCATCACCGTGGCGAGCGCCACCGGCACGAGCAGCGGTCGCGCGAGCTCGGGTGGGAGGGGGAGCCGCGCGGCCACGGCGAAGGCAACCGCCACGGCGACCACACCCAGGAGCAGCGATCCCACGAACCCGATCCGGGGCTCCACCTCACGACGCAGTGCGGCCTCCCGGATCGCCCAGGTGAGAAAGCGCGGGAGGATGACGCCCTTGATCGCGACGGTGCCGACGGCCAGGCCCACTGCGTGCAGTGAGGGCCCGCCGTGCAGCACCAGCGGCAGTAAGCCGAGCAGGCCGCCCTGGACGGCGACCGCACGAATCGTCGTGCTGAGCCGGGTGGCACCCAGCAGCGCAAAGTTGACGAGCACGATCGCGAGCAGCAGGAGGTCGGAGATCTGGGTCATCACGGCTAGCGCAGGACGAGGATGACGCCGAGCGCGGCGAGGGTCGCCGCAGCCACGAGGAATTGCGGCACCCGTTTCAGCCGCAGGCGCGCCGTGACGGATTCAATCACTCCGATCAGCACCGCCACCACCACCAAGCCGCCCACCAGCACGACGAGGGCCAGCCAGGGCGCGAGCGGAGCGCGCGGCACGACGACCCCGACCAAGATCGAGCCGAAAAGCGCCAGCTTCACGGCGCCGGCGTACAGCAGAAACGCGAGGTCCGGGCCGCTATGGTCGAGGATCATCACCTCGTGGATCATCGTGAGCTCGAGATGGGTCGCCGGATCGTCGACCGGGACCCGCGCCGTCTCAGCGAGGAGCACGACGAAGAGGGTGATGGCCACGAGCCCGAGCGGCGCCGCGGCCGCCATTTGGAAACCCTCCAAGCCAGGCACGAGCCGGCTGCCGAGCATGCCGCTCAGGGAGAGACTGTCCGTCAGGACGGCCAGCACCACCAGCGCGAGGAACAGTGCCGGCTCGGCGAAGCTCGCAATGGTCACCTCGCGGCTCGCCCCCATGGCCTCGAAGCTCGAGCCCGTATCCATCGCCCCGAGCACCAGCGCCAGCCGACCCAGGGCCAGAACGTAGGCGAACGCCACGGCGTCGCCGGAAAAACGGATCAGCGCGGCCCGCCCGTCGAGCGGCAGCAGCAGCGCGGCGCACAGGACGGTCGCCAGCACGACGACCGGCGCGAGCGCGAACATCCATGTCGTGGCCGTGCCGTAGACAGCGCCCTTGCGGAGTAGCCGACCCAGGTCGGAGTAGAGCTGCAAGACGGGCTGACCGCGCCGGCCGGTCAGGATCGCCTTGGTCCGCGCGCTGAGCCCTGGGAGCACCGGAGCCATGAGCAGCACCACGACGAGCGACGCGAGCGCGGAGCTCACGGCCGAATCCCCGCTCCGGTCCCCGCCGCATACAGCCAGACCAGTAGCGCCAGCACGGTCGCGAGTACGTATACGAGGTAGAGATTCAGGCGCCCGTGCTGCAGGGCGCGGAAGCGACCGGAGACGTCCAGCACTACCCGCCAGGCGGGCAGGAGCACGTGCTCGAGCACTCGGTCGATCGGCTCGGTGACGAACGAACCGGGAGCGCGGCGCACTTCGAGACCGACTACGCCCCGGTACGCCGCCTCGAGCGGCGCCACGAAGGAGGAGCCCGTGTACTGCATGCGGGGAGTCGTCGCGGCATACGCGCATCCCCACGTGGGGCCGCGCGTCACCGCCCGGCGCTGGAGCAGACCGGCGCGCAAGATCCACAGGAGCACGGCAACCGCTGGGATCGCAAGCGTAAACAGCCAGAGCGCTGGCAGCCCGACAATCACAGGAAAGCCGACCTGCGCCGCGCTGCCGGAGCTGAGCCCCGCGACCAGGGCTCCCGCGGGCCACGCCAGGCCCACCGCGGCGAACGGGAAGAGTCCCAGCGCGAAGCACAGGACGGCGAGCGCGATCATCGGCACCAGAAAGCCCAGGCCCACCTCCCTCGCCTCGCGGCTGTGCGGGGACCGCGCGTGCCCGAGAAAGACGACCCCTCCCACCTTGGCGAAGCACGCCAACGCCAGCGCGCCGATCAGCGCCAGCCCGGCGGCGCCCCACACCGCGAACCGTGCGGGCGTCGTCGCCTGCCCGAGCGCACTGCCGAACAGGCCGTTGTAGAGCAGCCACTCGCCGACGAACCCGTTGAGCGGCGGCAGACCGACGATCGCCGCGGCCCCGACGAGAAATGCGATCCAGGTGACCGGCATGCGGCGCGCGAGCCCGCCGAGCCGCTCGATCTCGCGGGTCCCCGTCGCCCGAGCGACCGCGCCCGCACCGAAAAAGAGGAGACTCTTGAACAACGCGTGGTTGAAGCTGTGGAGCACCGCCGCGCTGAAACCGAGCACCGCCAGGGTTGGCCGGCCGTACGCCAGGCCCAGCGTCCCCAGGCCGACGCCCATCAGGATGATGCCGATGTTCTCGATGCTGTGGTAGGCGAGCAGACGCTTGAGGTCGTGCTGCACCATCGCCCACAGCACGCCCAGGACGCCGGACGTGAGGCCCAGCAGCAGCAGCGTCCAGCCCCACCACGGCGCCACCGCTCCTGGCACCATCGTGATGACCCGCAGCAGGCCGTAGACTCCCGTCTTGATCATCAGTCCAGACATGAGCGCGGACACGTGCGTGGGAGCGGCGGGATGCGCCTCCGGCAGCCAGAAGTGCAGGGGCACGAACCCAGCCTTGACGCCGAACCCGACGAGCGCGAGGCCGAAGAGCACGCTCGGCAGCGGCCCGCCGAGATCAGCAGCCATCATGCGGTCGAACTCGAACGAGCCCGAGCGACCGCCCCACAGCGCGAACAGTGCCAAGAGAGCGAGAGTCCCGGTGTGGGTGGCGACGAGGTAGATCAGCCCGGCCCGGCGCACGCCAGCCTGCGTATCGTCGAACACCACCAGGAAGTAGGCGGACAGGGCCATGACTTCCCAGGCGATGAGGAACGGGACGGCGGCCCGTGCGGTCACGACCAGTGCCATCGCCACGATCAGCAGTCCGACGAAAGCGTGCGAGGGACCCACGCGGCGGTGCCGCGCCTCCGCCGCCAGGTATGCCACGCCGAACACGATGGCGGCGGCGCCGACTACGAACACCGCGAGGGCGAACGCGGCGGAGAGCGCGTCAAGGCCCCATACCCAGTCGCCGCCGAGCACTTGCGCGTGGTAGCGGATCTGTTCGGCCGGAGTCCCCAGCAACACGCGCACAGCCGCCCCGCCGCCGAGCGCACAGCCCACGACGGCGAGCACCTGGAACAACGCGGCCGATGCGCGGCTGCGCCCCTCGAGCAGCCACGCCGCCAGGGCGCCGAGGCCGATAAGACCGAGCCCGCTGAAGAGGAACGTCACGCGCCCGGCTCGGGCGGCGCGGGATACACGCCACTTCGCCGGGCTTCGACCTCGCGGATCCGGACGAGGATCTCCTCGGCGCTTGCGTGTCGGCTCAGCAGGGCCCGCAGCGCGTCATCGTGCAGCACGAAGCCAAGTTCGCCCAGAATGCGGAGGTGCCCAGGGACGTTTGCGCTGATCACGGTAAAGAGCACGTGAACGGGCCTCTCGTCCATCGCACCGAAGTCTACTGGGTCACGTAGCAGGCACAGCGTCACGAACGGAGCGTCGACGTGCAACAGGATCGGGTTGCGCACGTGGGGGATCGCAATGCCGTCCCCAATCCCCGTCGATCCCATCGCCTCGCGGGCTTCCAGGGTCGTCACGAGGAACTCGCGATCCACGTCGGCGGGCAGCGGCAGACGCGTGACGATTTCCCGCAGCACGCCCGCCTTGTCCCGCCCGCCCACGTCATGATGAATGCCGCCGGTGGACAGCAACGCCGACAGGGGCGGGACCTGCTCCGGCTGCCGCCGCGCTTGTTCCAACAGGCTGCGCGAGACCGCGATACCGTTTTCGGTCGCCCACTCCCACAGCTCGATGGCGTTGAGATGCAGACGCTCGTTCACCCGGTGGACGGGCAGCCCGCGGCGCTGAATCCAGCGACGGACTGTGGCCTCGTCGACGTGCAGATACGAGGCCGCCTCACGAACCGTCAGCTGCATCGGGCCGTCATTGCGTCCAACGCAATTTCACCCCGTTGTGAACTCGGACGTACGGCTAGCGTGCGGCCGCGGGCGGAGCACCGTCGACCGACAAACCACGAGGCAAACATAAGGAGAGCGGCCAGGGTGCGCACCCTGGCGTCTGCGACCGGTCACAGCGTGAGGAACGCGGCGTCCCACTCCGTGGGGTTCTTGTCCTGGCGGTAGAACTTGTCCACGTCGACCACCACGGTCGCGCCGTCGCGGCGCAGCCCGAAGCGGTCCATGCTGCGGGTCGCCCGTCCGGAGATGAACACGCCGTCGGGGCGATAGCGGGAATGGTGTTTAGGACACTGGAACTGCCCGTCCTCCTCGTGCCAGCGCAGCGCCGTGTTCTGGTGCGGGCAGGACAGGTTGAAGGCATACACCTTCTGCTCGTAGCGCACCAGAATGATCTGGTTGTCCTTGTCGATCAGCGCGCCGTCGGTGGCGGGCAGCGGGTACGTGTGCTCCTCGTCGCCGCTCGAGAGCGCGCGGCCGAAGCGCACGCTGAGGGCGGCGGCCCGGGCGGGGGCCGCGCCCAGCGCGGCGTAGGCGCCCGCCACGGCGAGCAGTGCGTCCCGCAAGAATGCACGGCGCCCTTCGAGAGGACAGGTGTCGCAGGTGGCGGGCTGGTCGGGGACGGGCGCATGGTCCCGGGGCATCGGATCAGGCATTGAGAATCGTGCTGGCGAGCAACACGGCGAGCCACAGGATGAGACTCGCCACCGACGTCCGCCGCAGCCACGTCCAGGCGGCGGGCGCGCCGCGGCGGAGAGCCGACTCGGCGCGCACCCGCGCGTACCCGTTGCCGAGCAAGAGGACGATCAAGCCCATCTTGGTCCAGAACGCCGGGGAAGTCATGTAGGTGTGGAGGTCGGCAAACATCATCAGGAAGCCGCTGACGAACACCAGGATCAGGCCGCCGAGCACCCACGCGTGGACGCTGGCGAGGTCGGCGAGCCCCGCCGGCGAGGCGGCCGCCTCTTGCGACAGGCGGAAGGCGTCGCGGTCCGCGACGACCGCGAACCCGCCACCCACGAGCATTCCCGCGAAGTGCACGTACGTCACCGCCGTGTTGACCGTTTTGGTGTCGTTGTAGAGATGCGCCCACCGGGCGACCACCTGCGCGACGACCCCAGCCGCGATCGTTGTCATGCTCCCGTCAATGTTTGTTCCAGAAGAACATCATCACATCGCCGATCAATGCCGTGCTCATCGAGGCGATCGCCACGGTGCGGTGCAGCGTCCGGCGATGGGGATCGATCCCCGTGCCGCCAAGCTCGCGGTGGTGGGGCGAAATCATTCCCGTCGCCACGAAGCCCGCGTCGGACACCAGCATCAGCGCGGCGTGGACGTAGCGCCGGGTCCGGCCCGGCGCCACGTGGCGGCTCTGCCACAGATTCCACGTGCCCGTGACGGTGTTCACCACGAACAGGCCGGCGATCCCATCCGCCGCCAGTCCGTGCCAGGAGCGGAGCGAGCGGGATGGCCGCGTGGTATCCGCGGGAGTGGTCTGATTGTACAGGGACTGGCCGAGCACGTATTCGGTCACGAAGAGCGGCACCGTGGCGTAGCTCGCGTAGCGGTGGATCGCCAGGCGTATGTAGTACGCGTTACTGAACTCGACCGCCTTGGGACGCTGGGGCAGCGCGGAGTCGGGGGACCAGAGCGGTGGTGTGTAGCTCGCGAATGCCGCCGGCAGCACGGGTCCGCGACCGGCGGCGTGCGGCAGGGTATCCCGGGTGGCGAGCGGCGGCGACAGCACGCCGCTCGCCGCGATCAGCCAGAACACACAGTGCATGGACCGTCCCGCATGTGGGGAATGGGCGACCAACGGAACACTACGCATACCCCGACAGGCGTCGCCGTGGTCCGTGAGCGCCGGGGGTTGCAGAAGGCGAGGTGACTCGCGAGGTTCCCCGGTCCTGGGAGAGGTGGCCGAGTGGCTTAAGGCGGCGGTTTGCTAAACCGTTATAGGGTCAAAAGCCTTATCGGGGGTTCGAATCCCCCCCTCTCCGTACTCACATCTTCTCGAACACGATCCGGAAGTGATCCAACAGCTCGCGCTGGAAGGCGAGCGAATTAGCCGACACCCCCGAAACGAACGCGTAGCGGAAATCGGCGCTCAGGAGATAGCGCGGCAGGAGCGTGAGATAGAGCAGCCCCTTGCGCCACGTGAACCGCCCGAACCGCTTCTCCCATTGCGCGATGGTCTCGATGTAGTCGCGCCTGCCGCTCTCCTTGTACAACTCGCGGAACTCGCCTGCGGCGGCGCGCTCGACCTGTTCCGCCCCGTAGGGCAGCCAGGTCCCGGGGAACGTTTTCGCCAGCAGTCCCATCACCCAGGCGTCGGAGCCGCGCGGCGCGTGCACGTCGACCTGCTCCGCAGGGACCATGTTGCGGCCGAAGACCATCGTCTGCACGCAGAAGCGCCCGCCCGGCGGCAGCACGTCGCCTGCGGCGTGGAACAGGCCGCGGTAGATCTCGTCCTGCCGGCCCGCGTGGAACTCCGCGGGCGAACAGAAGGCTTCGAAGGCGCCCAGGCTGGCCACGGCGTCGAAGGGACCGAACGTGTCACGCGTGATGGTACGGCAGTCCACCAGGCGCGCGTCGAGGCCGTTGCGGCGGCAGGCCGCCCACTGCCCCCGCGACAGCGTCACGCCCACGGCCGTGACGCCGCGAGCCCGCAGGTAATGCAGCAGCGAGCCCCACCCGCACCCCATGTCGAGCACGCGCTGGCCGGGCTTGAGCCGGAGCTGCTCCCACACGAAGTCGTGCTTCTTCTGTTGCGCCTGCTCGAGGGTGAGCGAGAAGTCGCCGTCGTACTTGGCGCCCGAGAAACTCGCGGTTTCGCCGATCGACAGCCGGAAAATCTTGTCGATCAGGGTGTAGGTGAAGTCGAGGTCGCGCTGGTTCGCCATGGCGCGCAAACGTAGCGCGTCTCGCGCCGGGTAGCTACGACCCTTGCTCGGTTCGCGCGGCCCCCGTTTAATTCAACCGTCCCATGACCGTTCGCGTCCGCTTCGCCCCGTCCCCGACGGGTTACCTCCACGTCGGCGGCGCCCGCACGGCGCTGTTCAATTGGCTCTACGCCCGCCACTCGGGCGGCACGTTCCTGCTGCGCATCGAAGACACCGACAAGCAACGCTCCACCGACGAGCACACCCAGGTGATCCTCGACGGCCTCACCTGGCTCGGCCTCGACTGGGATGAGGACCTCGTGTTTCAGGGCGCCCGGCTGGCGCGTCACCAGGAGACCGCCGATCGCCTGCTCGCCGAGGGCAAGGCGTACCTCGACGAGGGTGCCATCCGGCTGCGCATGCCGCCGGGCGAGATCGCCTTCGCCGACGCGGTGCACGGCCCGATCAGCTTTCAGGGCGAGGACATCAAGGATTTTGTGATCCTGCGCGCCGACCGCACGCCGCTGTACAACATGGCCGTCGTGGTGGACGACATCGACATGCGGATCACGCACGTGCTGCGCGGCGACGATCACATCTCCAACACGCCCAAGCAGATCGCGATCTACCGCGCGTTGGCCGCCGCGCCGCCGGTGTTCGGCCACGTGCCGATGATCAACGGCCCCGACGGCAAGAAGCTCTCCAAGCGCCACGGTGCCACCGCCGTGGGCGACTACCAGCACATGGGCATCCTGCCCGACGCGATGCGGAATTTCCTCGCGCTCATGGGGTGGAGCCCGGGCGAGGACCGGGAGATCCTCGACATGGACGAGCTGGTGCGCCTGTTCTCACTCGAGGGCATCCTCAAGAAGCCCTCCGTGTTCGACACCACCAAGCTCGAGTGGATGAACGGGCAGTATCTCTCGGCGAAGAGCGCCGCCGATCTCTACCCCATCGTCCAGCCGCAGCTCGCCCAGCTCGGTCTTGACGGCGGAAAAGACGCCGTGCTCAAGGCCATCGCCGCGGTGAAGACGCGCTCGCGCACCACGCTTGACATCGCACGCCAGGTGGCGGTGCGCCTCGACGCGAAGTTCGTGCAGCTGGACGAGAAAGCGACGAAGGAAATCGCCAAGGACCCCGCAGGCTATCGGGCGTCGCTGGCGGCGAGCCTCGCGGTGCTCGCGGGCGCCGAGTGGACGGCCGAGGCGCTCGAGAAAACGCTGCGCGCGCTGGCGGAGCGCCAGGGCGTCGCCGCGGGCAAGGTGTTTCAGCCGATCCGCATCGCCTTGACGGGCGGCACGGTGTCGGAGCCGGTGAATGAGTTGTTGCACGTCGTCGGGAAAGAAGAGGCGCTCAAGCGACTGCAGGCCGCGGCGCAGAGCGGCGCTACTGGATGACCGTATCCGCCTTGACGCGCGTGGTGTCGCCGCGCTGCCGCCGCTGGAAGTCGCGCTCCGCCTGATTGCGCTCGCGGATCTCGCGCACGAAGCGGCGGAACTGCTCCAGGTTCTCCGCGCGCCGCGCCGCCTGCATGATGTCCTGGCGCATGTACTCGATCTCCCGCGCGCGCAGCGCTTCGCCGTAATTCCCCTGCGGTAGACTGTTCCCCAGGAGCGCCAGCACCGGCGTGGGAATCTTGATGCCCATCAAGTAGATGAACTGCTGGTCTAGCCCGAACTTCTTGCCGGCGACGTCGGTGGTCCAGGACGGCGGTTTCCCCGCGCGCTGCGCTTCCACCATGATACGGTTCAACGTGTCCACCATCGCCCGCAGGCGCCCCACCGCGACCGAATCGCGCACGTCCTGATCGCCGTAGGCGGCGTCCGCGACGTCGGCGGGAATCGCGGGCAGCGGGCTCACCCAAATGCGCGCGTCGCCGCCGGTGGGCGGCTGGATGAAGAAGCTGGGGCCGACGGCGGCGGGTTGCTTCGCCGCCGCGGTGTCCCGCACGCCCGAAAGGCCGGCGCTCGCTACGAGCGGCGGTGTGAGCGGCGCGGGGCGGCCGCGACCGCCGCGCCGGCTGGCCCGCACGGAGGATCCACCGTAGACCGGCAACTGCGGCTCGATGGGACTGAGCGTGACGTACTGCGTGCGCCGCGCCGGCGCGCTCCAGTACAATCCCAGCAACACGGCGACCGCCGCCGCGTGCGCTACGGCGCTCACGAGCCACGCCGCCGGGCGGCGCCGCAGCGCGGGACTCAGCTCAAACCGCGGCAAGCACCTTCCCCAAGCGCTCGGCGGCTTCGACGAGCCGCGGCGTCGCGACCGTGAGGGCGAGGCGGAAGAATCCCTCCGCGCCCGCGCCGAACCCACTGCCGGGCAGCGTCACGACCCCCACGTCCTCGAGCGCCTTCTTCTGGAACGCCGCCGACGGCAGTCCTTCGGGCAGCGGCACCCACACGTACATCGTGGCGCGCGGCGTCGCGGGCTCGAAACCCTGCGCGACAAGCGCCGGCAGGATGGCGTCGCGGCGTTCGCGGAACTGCTCCACGTAGGGCCGCACCAGCGTCTCGGCGCGGTCGAGCACGGCTTTGCCCGCGGCCTGCACCGCGAGGAATTGGCCCGTGTCGACAAAGTTCTTCACCCGGGTGAGCGCCGCGATGGTCTCAGGACGGCCCACCGCGAACCCCAGGCGCCAGCCGGTCATGCAGAAACTCTTGGAGAGCGAGTGGAACTCGACGGCCACTTCCATCGCCCCCGGAATCTCCAGAATGCTGGGCGCCACGTAGCCGTCGAACGTGATCTCGACGTAGGGGTTGTCGTAGGCGATCACGATGCCGTGGCGGCGGCAGAATTCGACCGTGCGCTCGAGATAGTCGCGCGGCGCCACCGCGGCCGTGGGATTGTTCGGGTAGTTCAGGTACACGAGCTTGGTGCGCCGCAGCACGGCAGCGGGAATCTCTTCCATCTCGAGCAGGAATTCGGTGCGCGGCGTGAGCGCGTAACAATACGGCTCGGCGCCCGCGAGCACGGTGCCGCCGTGATAGACGGCGTATCCGGGCTCGGGCACGAGCCCCACGTCGCCGAGCTCGAGCATCACCATCGCGAGGTGCGCGATGCCCTCCTTCGAGCCGAGTAGCGGCAAGAGCTCCTTGAGCGGATCGACCGACAAGCCGAAGCGCCGCTTCAAGTACGCGGCCGCGGCTTCGCGGAACGGCACGTGGCCCAGCTGAAAACCGTAGCGGCTCATCGCCGGATCTTGCGCGGCGCGCTGCAGCGCCTCGACGGCCACCGCGGGTGGGGCGAAGTCGGCGTCTCCCGCGCCCAGGTCGATGAGATCCACGCCCTGCTGGAGGAGGCGGCGCTTGATGGCCGGCAGCTCCGCCATGGGATAGCTCGGCAGCCGCCCGAGCCGCTGGGAGAATGTGGTCATGCCAGCAATCTAGCCCTCAATTGCGCGCCCGGAACAGCGACCGCGTCTGCGCCTGCGCGTCCACGGCAACGAGCAGCCCGTCGAGCGGCAGGGATTGCACGCCGATGATCAGACCCGTGGGCGGATTGCGCTGGGGGAAGTACGCCGCGCCCGCCTCCCGGATCACCGCCACGTCCCCCGGTTTGAGATTCACGACGTAGACCGTGAGTCGCACCACGTCGCTGGGCTCCGCGCCCGCGATATGCAGCGTCCACGTGAGATTGGCGAACGCCTGGCGCGCCTGCGCCGCCAGGTCCGGTCCCGCGAGGTGACCGACGCTATCGAGGCCCACTTCCCCACCGACGTAGGTCGTGAAGCCGGTCTTCACGGCGTGCGTGAAGCCGTCGATGCCGGAGGCCGTTCCGGGGTTGATGTAGCGAGCACCTTCCGGCGCCGGTCCCGTCCCCTGCGGCCCTCCACCCATCCGCGGTGCCGCGCACCCCACGAGCGTCATCATTCCCAGTCCGAGCATCCAGCGACTTCCCGTCATCTGCAGCCGTCCTTTCGCGTGTCGTGTGTCTTTCACACCTACGCCCGCAAGCCTCGAATCGTTAAGCGTTCTACACCGCAACGCCGATGCCGTGCTGCGCGAAAAACTCTTCGCACGCGCGGCGCACGTCGTCCCATTGGCCGATCGCCTTGGTCGCGGGCGGCAGACCTGCGAGAATGGTCCGGCCGTACGGCTTCGTGACGACGCGGCGGTCGAGCAGCACCACGGCGCCCACGTCCAGCCGCGAGCGGATCAAGCGGCCGAATCCCTGTTTCAGTTTGAGCGCCGCGTGCGGCAGCAGATAGTGGGAGAACCCGTCCAGCCCGCGCGCCGCGAGGCGCTCGAGCCGCGCGGCGGTGAGCGGCTCGGAGGGTACCTTGAACGGCAGTTTGGCGAGGATCAGCACTCGCAGCGCACGGCCCGGGACATCGACGCCTTCCCAGAACGAATCGGTGCCGAGCAGGATGGCGGAGCCCGCCTCGCGAAAGCGCCGCAGCAGGAGATCGCGCGGCGCGTCGCCTTGCACCAGCAGCGGCCACCGCCCGGCGAGCTGGGGCCGCACCGTCTCGGCGGCGCGCCGCAGCGCGCCGTGGCTCGTGAAGAGGCAGAAGATGCCGCCGTCCGAGGCGTGGGCCAGCTCCACCAGCACGCGGGCGACGGCGGCGTCGTGCCCCGCTTCGTCGTCGCGCGGCTCGGGAACATCTGTCGGGATGCCGAACAGGCATTGCGACGCGAAATCGAACGGCGAGGGCAGCGCTTCCCGCACCACCACGCGCGACGGCGGCAAATCGAGACCCAGCCGCTCCTCGAGGAACGAGAACTCTCCCGCGGCGGCGAGCGTGGCGCTCGTCAACACGACCGTTTCGACCCGGTCGAACAGGTTCTCCTTCAACAGCGCCGCGAGGTCGAGCGGCACGGCGGCGAGCGCGATATTGGGTGTGTGGCGGCCGCGGCGCTCCAGCCAGCGCACGGCGGGCGGCCCGCCGGGGGGTGGCTGGAGCGTCGCCGTCAGCGCCGCCGCGGCCGAATCGAGCCGGCGCACCACGCCGCGCAGCTCGCCGATCAGCTGCACCCGCCGTTCCGCCGGATCGTCGAGCGCCAAACGGTCGGCGATGGTCTCGACGCCGTCGCGCAGCTCGCCGAACGCGGTGAGCACATTGTCGAGCGCCACGTCGAGCCCTTCGCTCCAGATGGGATCGCCCGCGAAGTCCTCCAGCAGGCGCAGCACCGGATCGACGCTCGACAGGCGCCGGTCGAGCAGCACGAACAATTGCTCGGCGCCCGCGCGCGCCGCCCGCAGGGCGTCGAGCAGGCGCTGGCGCACCAAGTCGCGGCTCGCCTTGGAGAGCAGATCGTCGTGGCCGTGGAGATCGGCATCGAGCGTGGGGAGGAGGCCGCGGCCGTTGCGCTCGAGGCGCGACAACAAGCGCTGTATGCCCACCATCGACACCTGCGTGCCCAGGTGCTGCGCGGCGACGTCCTCGACGTGGTGCGCTTCATCCAGGATCAAGCGCCGGTAGGGCGGCAGCACGGCCGCGTCCTGCCAGTTCTCCGACGCCATCCGCACGGCGAGGTCCGAGGCGAGCAAGTGGTGGTTCACGACAACCACGTCGGCCTCGGCCGCGCGCCGCCGCGCCTGGAACACGAAGCAGCGCTCGAAGTGCGGGCACTTGAGCCGCGTGCACAGGTCCGACTCCGCCGCCACCGCGTCCCACACGTCGTCCGACGGCGCGTCGGCGAGATCGGCCAGGCTGCCGTCGCCCGTGCGGGCCGCCCACTCCCCCAACGTGTCCAACTCGGCGCGGCGCTCGTCCTCGAACAGCGAGTCCTGGCCGCTGCGCGCGTGATCGAGGCGGGCGAGACAGAGATAGTTGCGCCAGCCCTTGAGCAGCGCGAAGCTCGGCACGTGGTCGCCCGTGGCGAGCGCCCGCGCCAGAATCGGCAGGTCCTTGCCGACGAGCTGCTCCTGCAGGTTGATCGTATTGGTCGAGACGACCGTGCGCTCGCCGTTCTCCCGCGCCCACAAGAGCGCCGGCGCGAGATACGCGAACGACTTGCCGACGCCGGTCCCGGCTTCGAGCAGCGCGATGCCGCCGTCGTTGTACGCGTCGGCGATGTAGGCCGCCATGTCGCGCTGGCTGGGACGGTCCTCGAACCCGCCCAACGCCCGCGCGATGGCGCCGCCCTCGGCGAGCAGGCCCGCCACGTCCACCGGATCGAGGCGGGCCGCGGCGCGCGCGCGCGGCACTTCGACCACGACGTACAGCTCGGTGACATCGTTGTCCACGATCCCGAACCCCACGCCGCCGTCGTGCAACCGCGCCGCCACCGCCAAGTCCGCGCCCGAGGGGTCGAGCACGCCGCTCGGGTGGTTGTGCAACAGCAGCTCGCCCCGCTCAGCCACGCCCGGCAGCGCCAGCACGGCGTCCACCGTGCCGCGCGCCACCACCCGCGCCGCGACCAGCAGCCCGTCGCCGTCGGTGGCGGCCACGAACGACACCTCGCGCCCGCCCGCGCGCGCGATCTCGGCGCGCAGCAGGGCGATCACGGCGGGCGCGAGCCGCTCGACGCTCACGTCTTGAGCTCGCGCTTTTTCGCGGCCGGAAACAGCACGTTGTTGAGGATGAGCCGGTACCCTGGAGAATGCGGGTGCAGCGACAAGTCGGTGGGCGGGTCGCCGATCTGATGCTGTGGATCCTCGGGGTCGTGCCCGCCGAAGAATGTCCACGTCCCCTTGCCGTGGTCGCCGTGGATGTACTTCACCCAGGGCGCGTTGGCCTCGTCCGCCAGGACGATGTCGCTCGCCTTGAGGCGCTCGCGCACGAACGAGCTGGTGATACCGTAGAAGTCAGGAATCACCTGCTTGTGGTTTTGCACCAACATCGTGGGCACGGGGTCGATCTTGGCGCTGAAATTGAAGAGCGTGAACGCGCCCAACGGCTGGCGGCGCCCCGGCACGTTGACCTGGTGGCCGTCGATGTCGGAGAAGCTCGCGAGCTGGGGGTTGGGCTCCACGTGCGCGCCCTGAAACGCCAGCGCCTGCCTCCAGTCGAGCTTGGCGTCGGCGTCCGGATCGGCGGGCGTCCCGTCGGCGTAGCTCGCCGCGATGTCCACCTGCTCCGCCGCGAGCGCCAAGTCGAGCGTCTCCGTCGCCGTGCACATCGCGAACAAGAACCCGCCGTCCTCCACATAGCCGCGGATGGCGCGCGCCACAGCCTTCTTCAGGTCGGGGACGGAAGCGAATCCCAACTGGCGCGCCGCAGCGCCGTTGGTGCGGACCATGTCGGCGAGCCACAGCGCGCCCGGGAAGACCAGAAAGAACTTGGAATACTGGCCGGTGAAGTCCTCGTGGTGCAGGTGCAGCCAGTCGTAGCGCTTGAGCCCGCCGCCGATCACGTCGGGGTCCCACACCTTCTCGAAGGGAATGCCGGCGTACTGCAAGGCCATCGTCACCGCGTCGTCCCAAGGCGGCGCATTGGGCGGCACGTACACCGCGACCTTGGGCGCCTTCTCGAGGATCACGGCATCGGCGTTGGTCGCCGCGATCTCGCCGCGGATCGCCGTTACGGCCGTCTCGTCCACCGGCTCCACGGTCACGCCCGCGAGCGCCGCGTCGCGCCGGATGGCGTCGCCGTCGGGCAGCAAGAAGGCGCCGCCGCGGTAGTTGAGGAACCATTCGGCACGCAGCCCGGCCTGCACGATCCGGTAGGTGACCCCGTACGCCTTGAGGTGATCGCCTTGGGCGTCGTCCATGGGGATCAGCAAAGAGGCTAGGGTGCGGGAGCGGTAAGGGGCTAAGGACGCCAACGCGGGGCCACTGAGCATCGCAGCCCCGTAGCCGCTCAGCCTCTGGAGGAATTCTCTCCGCCTCATGACCGCGGCACCGCTCCCTTCGCCCTGTCGAGCAGGCGCCGGGCTTCGGGCACGACCGCGCTTTGCGGATACGTGAGGATGAGATGCTCGAGATGACTCACCGCGTCAGCCAGGCGATTCTGCCGCACCAGGAGCTGCGCCCAGGCGAGTTCGGCGGCGGGGGCGGCGGCACCCGCGGGCGGGCCGGTGCGCACAATTTCGGCGAAGATGTCCGCTGCGCCCTTCTCGCCCGCCGCCGTTCCCACCGCGGCCTGCCCCGCGAGTAGCAGGACGTCGAGCCGCCCGCCGCGCTCCGGCAGTTGGCCCGCGGCGCGCTGCAGCGCCGCGGCCGCGGCGACCGAGTCCCCCTGCGCCAGCCGCAACAACGCGGCCCCGAGCTCGGGGAACGTGTCGCGCGCGATGCGATCGAGCAGCGCCGCCATGATGGTGCGTTCGGTCGCCTCCGCGCGATCGCCCGCGTAGGGTCCGGCCTCGCGGAAGCGGTCCATCGCGCCCTTCACGTCGCCCCGGTACAGCGCCACCCAGCCCGCGAGCGACACAGCCGCCACGCTCGAATCGCCCGCGAGCAGCGAGTCGGCGGCGGCGAGCTCGCCGCGCGCGATGCGCGCGCGCGCGAGCCCCAGGTATAGCTGCTCGTGCTCCTCGAGCGGCAGGTCGTCGCGCAGGCGGGCCAGCTCCGCCGCCGCGCTATCGAGCTGGCCCGCCTCGAGCAGCGCGTACACCAGCACGGTGTGCGCCAGCGCGCGGGCCGCCGGCGCCGCGGTCGAATCGGCGGCGGCGGGTGCGAGGATCGCGCGCGCGGCGGTGCCGTCCCCCACATCGAGCAGTGCCCGCGCGGCCTCCACGCGCGCCTGCAGCGCCACCCGCGCGGGCAACACCTCGGCGAAGCGCGCCAGCGCGTACGCGCGCACCCGCCGCGCCGCGGGTGTGCCCACACCCAGCGCGCGCTCGGCGAAGCGGTGCAATGCGTACGGCGCGTCGGGGACGTCGGGGCCCACCGTGGTCTGGAACACGGTCCAGGCCCGCGCCGCCTCGCCCCAGCCGAGCAGCAGCTCGGCGCCGGCGCGCCGCGCCGCCCGCGGGGCGTCGGCGCCCGTGAGCGCGTCGGTCACCTTGCCGCGCGCGTCGGCCGGCGTGTCCTCGAGCTGCGCGAGCGCGCTCGGCTCCTGCGCCGGCTCGGCCGCGAGCGCGCGAGTCCATTCGCGCGCCGCGCCCTCCCAGTTTTCCTGTCGCTGCTCCAACTCGGCCGACTCGATCGCCAGCGCGGAGGGGCGCCCCAGCATCCGCCGCCCGAGGGCGATGGCGGCGCGCGCGTCGTCGAAGCGGCCGCGGTCTTCCAGCGACACGATCCACTCGCGGAACGGCGACTCGTCGCTCGGCGACCGCGCCGACCACCGCGCCACCAGCGCCGCGGCGGAATCGGCTTCGTCCACGGCGACGAACGTCCGGATCAGGATATCGAGGATGGCGGGATTGGCCGAATCGATCGCCAGCGCGCGGCGCGCGGGAGCGAGCACGTCCGCGACCCGTGACAGCCGGTCGAGCGCACGCTCGAGCCCGAGCAGGGCCGGCAGGTTCGCGGGCTCGACACGCAGGACCTGCGCGTACGCCTGCGCGGCGTCGGCGTAGCGCCCCGCGCGCTCCAGCTCGAAGCCCCGGCCGATCCCCTGGCCGAGCGCGGGCGCCGCGGCGAACGCCGCGAATACGGCGAGCGCGAGACTAAGGCTTGGGCGCCGGAACATTGAGCCGCCGGAAGTAATCCAGCACGAGGCGGCGCTCGTCCGGGGTGAGGCGGGACAGCTCTTCCCACGTGGGATACCGCAGCGCGGGCGCCGCGCCGGTCGCTCCCGGCCGCAGCACCGCGGGGATGTGCACGCTGTCGGCCGTGGCGGGGCGGGACACGCGCTCCCGCTGCTCGTCCGGCTCCTGGCCGGTCAGCGTGCGGCCGGCGTCCAGCAGACGGCGATACAAGCGTTCCTGGCGCGCGATCGTCTGGCGGTCGAGCCGGCCCGCGTCCATCTGGCGCGCGATGTCCTTTGCTTCCTGCGCCAGCGCGGCCGCGCCGCTGCCCTGCCCCTGCGCCTGCATCCGCTCGAGCTGCTGCGCCAGCGCCTGCTGGCGCGCCGCCAGCGCACGCAGCTGCTGCGCCATCCCCGGCCCGAACAGCGGCAACATCCCCTGCGCGTCGCCGTTCAGCCCCTGCTGCTGCGCCGCCAGCCGAGCGTACTCCGCCACCGCCTCGGCCAAGCCGCTGCCCGAACGCGTCTGCTGCACGCGGCTGCGCGTGTTGAGCAGGGCGTACGCGGTGGCGTTGAGCGCCTCGAGCGCCTGGTCGGCGAGCGCGGCGGCGGCGGTCGTGTTGGGCTGCGGCTGGTCGAGCTGATCGCGCGCGGCCGTCATCTGGCGCTGCGCAAATCCCAGCGCCTGCTCGAGCTCCGGCGGGATCATGGCATGGCGGCCCGCCGCCTCGCGGATCTGCGCGGCGATCGCGTTGGTGCCTTCCTCGATCGACGCCTGCTCGCCGCGGGTCGCGGCCCCGGCGCCGCCGCGCAGTGCGTCGCCCACGTCGCGCTGGCGCGCCGCCAGCGCGGCCGTCTCCGACAGCGCCCGGTCCAGCGACGCGAGCGCTTCCTGGCGCCACTGCACGGCGAGTGCATCGCCCTGCGCGCGCAGGAAGTTGGGCAGATCCTTGAGCAGCCGCGCCGCTTCCTCCCCCGCCCGGCCCGCGCCGCCCGCGTCGCGGCGGCCTGCCGCCGCGCTCGCGGTGTCCATCGCGCCCGCGGCGCCCTCGGCGGCCTGCTGCAGCGCGCGCAACGCGCTGTCCGCGGGAGTCGCCCCGCCCGTCTGGTGCAAGTCGCGATTGGTCTGCGCCACACCCGCGGCGAGCGAGTCGCCGCGCGTCGCCAGCTCGCGCTCGCGCGCCGCCGCGGCGGAGTCGGCCCGGGGCGCGTCCGTCCGATTCCATTCCTCCTGGCGCCGGCGCAGATCGTCGGCATCCGCGGCGAGCGTCGCGAGCTCGCCCTCCACGGCCGCCCGATGAAACAGCTCCTGCATGCGCTCGAGCTGCTCCCGCAGCTGCTGCTGCACCTCAGCCAGCCGCTGCAAGGCCTGCCGCGTCGCTTCGGGGTCGAGTCGGCTGAGCGCGTCCTGCAGATCGCGCAGCCGCTGCTCGAGGTCTGGTGTGAGCGAGCGCTCGAGCAGCTGCGCGACCTCCGCCAGTCGCGCCTGGAACGCGCTGTCGCCCAGTCCCGCGGCCGCCACCGCCTGCTGAATCTGCTCCACGGCCTCGGTGAGTTGGCGGATGCGATCCTGCACCTGCGCCTGCTCGCGCGCCACCGCCTGCGCCTGCTGCGACTGTTGGTAGTTGAGGGCGCCCGAGCGCGTGGCGTCGGGCGTGGTGGGCGTGGTGGTCCCATCCCGGGCGCGCTGCGCCGCGAGCTCGGCGGTGCGCTCGCCCAGGTCGCGCTGCGCGGCGGCGACCGACTCCGCGGCCGCCGACACGTCGCGCGCGGCGGCGCGCGCCGCCGCTCGCAGCTCGCCGCTCCCGGGCACCCGCAGCGCGATCGTACGGCTCACCCCGCGATGCGGGGCCGGCGCGTCGTCCCACGCTTCGACGTACAGGCGCAACGTGTCGCCCGGCAGGAGGCCGCGCCGCTCGGCGTCGAGGTCGCCTTGCACGATGGCGCGCTCGCCCACGCCCGCCACATCGAGCGACTCCCGCACTGCGGCTTCGATCCGCCCCGTCTGGCTCACCCGCCAGCTGATCAGCGCGAGCCGCGCCAAGGCGTGGTCGTCGCGCGCGTCGACCACGAAGGGCTGGTGCAGCGACAGGGGCAGCGTCGTATCGCCCGCCGGGAGCGCCAGCGTCACGACCGGCGCCGAGTCGCCCACCAGACGCACGTGCAGCTCCGGCGCGTCGCCCTCGAACGCCTGCGAGTCGGCGGCGGCGAGCGCCAAGCGCCACGTGCCCGCGCCCGGCGCGAACGCGCCGGAGAAGCGCGCGCCGTCGGTGCGCAGCGTCGCGGCCCGCGAGCCCGCCTGCCACGCCGCGCGCACGAGCGCTACGCTCGCCGTCCCCTGCGCCATCACGGCGGTGCCCTCGGGCAGCGGGATGGTGTCCGGACCGGGGACGAGCGGCTCGTCGGGACGGCCGAGGTAGGGGGGATAGCGCGCGGTGAGCGCCAGGTCGGCGAGGAACGCCCGCGGCGCCACGGCGATGCGCAGCTCGGCGCTGGTGCGCCCGCCGCTCGTCGCCTTCACGAACAGATCCGCGGCGAGCGGCCCCAAGACGCGAGCGCCGCGCCCGGTGGAGTCGAGTTGGAGCGCGGCGGCGCGCCACGGCTCGCCCGGCCCGCGCGTCCACAGCACGGCGCGCGTCGCGCCCGGCGCGGCGACACTCGCGGTCACGGCCTCGCCGCGGCGGATGCTGACGCGGTCCACGCTCAAGCGGACGGGCGCGCGCGCCGCCCGCCACGCCGCGAGGGGATGCCAGAACGCGGCCGCGCGGCCGGACGCGGGCGCCGCGGCGACGAACAGCGCCGCACCCAGAAGCGCCGCCGCCGTTCCCGCCACGAGGCGGCGGCGCGCCGCGGCGGCGAGTGCGCGCCGCACGTCCGGCGCCGAGTCTGCCACGAGACGAGCCGCGCGCTCGTCGGCGGCCGCGAACAGCGCCGGGCTCGCGGTCTGCGCGTCGGGCGGCGGGGCCACGAGCGTCACCACGCTGCCGGCGCGCAGACCCGCCGCGCGCTCCACTAACCGTCCCACGGTGCCCGGCGCCGCCGCCGCGATCGCGCGCCGCGCCGCCCACACCGCCGTGACCGCCACGCCCGCGAGCGCCAGCCAGCCCGCCGCCACGGCGAGCGGCCGCGGGGCCAGCGCGATGGCGCCCGCCGCGGCAGCCAGAGCGGCGCCCACGCCCACGAGCGCCACCCCCAGAACGCGGGCGCGCGCGTGCGGCAAGGCGAGCTGGCGCAGGCCCGTGGCGGTGCGCGTCACCGGTCGGCGCTCACGGCATATGTGAACAGGTTCACGCCCATGCGCAGCGCGGCCTCTCGCAGCTCGGGCGGGTCGTGGTGCACGTCGGGATCTTCCCAACCGTCACCCAGATCCGACTGATACGAATAGTATACGACCAGCCGCTCCCCCAAGAAGATGCCGAAGCCCTGCGCGGGGAGGCCGTCGTGGTAGTGGATCTTGGGAATGCCCTTGGGAAAGTCGTAGACCAGGTGATAGATCGGGTGCGACAACGGCACCTCAACCATGGGATGGTCCGGAAATACGCGCGCGATCTCGCGGCGGAACGACTCGTTCATTCCGTAGTTGTCGTCGGCGTGCAGGAAGCCGCCCTGCTCCAGATAGCGACGCAAGTTCTTGATCTCGTCGTCGGAGAAGTGGACGTTGCCGTGGCCCGTCATATAGAGGTAAGGAACGTCCCACAGCTCGGGTCCCGTGAGCGTCACCACACGCTCCCGATCCGCCACCGCGAGCCCCGTGCGCGTGCGAATCGCCTGTAACAAGTTTGGCAGGCTCGACGGGTTGGAATACCAGTCGCCGCCGCCGTCGTAATGCAGGCGGGCGATGGTAAGCAAGGCGGTGCGGGGTGCGGGGTGCGGGGTGCCATTCGGTGCGACCCCGCACCCCGCACTCCACACCGCACACCGCGGCGCGCCGGCGAACAACAGCACGACCACAATGGGTGCTAGCAGGCGAGTCATAGCTCGTTCACCAACCGATACGCCGTATTCCGCGGGATGCCCGTCACCTCCGTCAGCCGCTCCACCACATCCTTGCGCGTCATCCCTTCCGCCAGGAGCGCGCGCGCCAGGGTCGTGGGGTCCGCCGCGGGCGCGGGTCCCGGCGGCGCCTTACCGGTTCCCGCCACCACCACCGTCACTTCACCGCGCGCCGGGGCCTCCGCGAAATACCTCGCCAGCTCGGTGAGGGTGCCGTCCCGCGTCTCTTCGAACACCTTGGTCAGCTCGCGCGCGACCGCGCCGCGGCGCTCGGGGCCGCACACGGCCGCCCGGTCCTGCAACAGATCGGCGACGCGGTTGGGCGACTCGAACAGCACGACGGTCCACTCGCTCTCGGCCACGAGGGCGAGCAGCCGCTTGCGATCGCCGCCTTTGCGCGGCAGGAAGCCGAGGAACAGATAGCGGTCCGCCCCGAGCCCCGAGACCGCCAGCGCCGCGGCGACGGCCGTCGGACCCGGCACGGTGATCACCGGGATGCCGCGCTCTCGCGCCGCGGCCACCAGGGCCGCGCCGGGATCACTGATGCTGGGCGTGCCCGCGTCGGTGACGAGCGCCACGTCCTTGCCGCCGCCCAGGAGCGTGAGGATGCGCTGCAGCGCGGCGTCGGAGGAATGGGCGTGGAAGCTCACCAGCTCGGCGTGCGAGCCGACGTGGGCGACCAGCGTTTTTGTGTGGCGGGTGTCTTCCGCGGCGACGACGGCCGCCCGCTTCAGGGTGTCGGCCGCGCGAGGCGAGAGATCGCCGAGGTTGCCGAGCGGGGTCGCGACGACGTACAGCGTGCCGGCCACGTCACCACTGCACGGGCCAGGGGAGTCGCTGGTAGAAGCCCGCGGCCTGCAGCACATAGCGGTGCTCCCGCGTCGCATCCTTCAAGACTTTCGGCGCGCTTCCGGGCATCACCACTTCGAGCCCTTCCAGGAGCTGCAGCGCCCAGTCGGTGAGGGCGAGCGACAGCTCGTCGGGCCGCACCACGGCATCGGGCGTGTCGGAGGCGCGCGGCACGTTGATGATGCCGATCGCCTTGTGCGTCTGGGCGATGCTCACGGCGGCCCGGTCGGCGCGCTTCTTGGCGTCGCCGGGGGATTCCTTTTCCGTCGCGTCGACGATGCGCCAGTACAGCTCGCGGTACGTGTTGATCAGCGCGTGCGGCGCCTGGGCCGGCAGGTCGGCCGCCGCCGGAAACACGCTCGCCGCGAGCACCGGCGGCGTCCCATCGGGGGCGGCATGGAACAGCGATTCGACGTACTTGGGGACGGCCTGGGTCTCCGGCCGGTCGCAGAAATAGCCACCCGCGTAGTGGCCGTCGGTGAACTTGAGGTACGACACTCGGCCGTTGGAAATCAGCTCCAGGATGCCCGTGTACGCCTCCTGCGCCAGCGCCGGAAACAACGCGGCCGGCTGCGTGGGATCGACGTAGCGCGGCTCCGCGGGCGCGGCGCACGCCTGGTACATCCAGGCGAGCTGCTCCATGGGCGCGGCGTGGTAGGCCAGCTCGCCGCGCTCCACCTCCTCGCGCATGCGGCGGAGGCCTTCGGTGATGGTGATGACCTGCCGCCCGCCCTGGTGCATCGACGCGGCGTTCACCGCCTCGCCCTTGCGGAAGAACAGCAGCAGGCATTCTTCGGGGAGGTACGCCGCCACGTAGCCGTCGACGCGGCCGTCGCGGTCGCGTTTGGCGAACGCCAGCAGGTTGTCGAGGTGGATGAACGCCAGCCGGGTACGATGAATCAGCCGGTTCACCTGCGGAAAGGACAACTCCGCAAGCCGAACCGGCGAATTCGTCAGTCGGGCAGTGCTGGCGCGCATGCTCCTCCGGCGAAAACCGGGGGGTGGAACGCCCGGCTTACAGGTGCTTCTGAATTCTCTCCTCGAACACCGGTTTTTGGTAGGCGCCCACCAGCTGGTCCACCTTCTGGCCGTCCTTGAAGAACAGCACGGTCGGAATCGACCGCACGTTGAAGCGCATGGCCGTCTGCGGGTTCTCGTCCACGTCGAGCTTGGCCACCTTCACCTTGCCGGCGTGCTCGGTGGCGAGTTGCTCCAACACCGGCGCCACCATGTGGCACGGCCCGCACCAGGTGGCCCAGAAGTCCACGAGCACGAGCCCCTTGTGCTGCTCTACTTCCGGCCCGAACGTGGCGTCGCTGACCGCCTGCGGATGCGTTCCTGTCAACTTTCCTTCCATATGACCTTCCACTCCTTCAATCGCGAACGTTAAGTTCCCACCATCATGTCAGACTCGCGCGCCCGCATCGCGCACGTCGGCGTCGCCGTGGCGAGCATCGCCGAGGCGCTCGCATTCTACCGCGACGTGCTGGACCTCACGCCCGGCCGCCCGGAAACCGCGGACGGGGCGACCATCGTCAGCCTGCCCTTCGGCGACGTGGACGTAGAGCTGCTCGAGCCGCGCACCCCGGAGAGTCCGGTGGCGAAGTTCCTCGCCCAGCGTGGACCCGGCATCCATCACATCTGCTACCGCGTGGCCGACCTCGATCGCGCCCTGGAGCGCTGCCGCGCGGCCGGCTACCGCCTGGTCGACGAGCAGCCCCGGCGCGGGGCCGGCGGCCGGCGGATCGCCTTCGTGCACCCGAAGGCGACGGCCGGCGTGCTGCTCGAGCTGACCGAATAAGGAAACGCGCCCCGTTAGTGTCCGGTTCCTGAGCTCTGGCCGGGGCACGGCCTCGTGGGATTCCCCGCGGCCTCGAGATGCGGATCCTTCACGATCCAGCCGCCGGCGCGGGTGCGCACCAGATCGATGGGCACCACCACGTTGCAGTTCTGGCGCTGCAGCTCGACGTGGAACGTCTGCTGGTCGGGCGCGCGCGGATCGCCGCTCGGACCGTCGATGATGCGATAGCCGCTGTGATTCAGATACATCTGGATGATGGTGAGCCGCTCCTTCATCTCTTGCGGCTTCATCCAGCTCGAGGCGGGGCCGCGCTCGGTGCCCCAAGCGTTGCCTAGGGCGGTCAGGTCGTTCGCCTTGACGGCCGAGAGAAACTTGGTGAGCGCCTCGTTCACCGTGGTCGGCGCGGGCCCCGTGGGTTTGGCGTGACCGCAGGCGAGCGTCACGAGCGTTGCGTACACGGCAAGCCGGCGCGTTGCGAGCATCGTCCCTCAGGTTGGCGGAGTACTGCGAAGGTAAGACGGCATGCGCCTCTACGTCAACATTGATCACGTCGCCACGCTGCGCGAAGCGCGGCAAACCGACGAGCCCGACCCCGTCGCGGCCGCCGCGGCCGCCGAGCGCGGCGGCGCCGACGGCATCACGGTCCACCTGCGCGAAGACCGGCGCCACATCCAGGACGCCGATGTGCGCGCCCTGCGCGCGCGCGCGGGTACCGTGCTGAACCTCGAGCTGGCGCAGCATCCGGAGATCGTCCGTCTCGCGTGCCGCCTGCGCCCGTTCCAGGCGACGCTCGTCCCCGAACGCCGCCAAGAGATTACCACCGAGGGCGGGCTCGCCGTGCGCCGCGGCGACCGGCGGCTGACCGAAACCATCCGCCGGCTCACCGATGCGGGAATCCGCGTGAGTCTGTTCATCGGGCCCGATCGTACCACCATCTCGCGCTCGGCCGAGCTCGGCGTCCCGGCCGTCGAGCTGCATACCGGTCGCTACGCGCACACCTGGCAGCGCAGCGACCGCGCGCTCGCCACGTTGCGCGCCGCGGCGAGCCACGCCACGGCGTGCGGCCTCGCCGTCCACGCCGGTCACGGGCTCACGTACCGCAACGTGCAGCCCGTCGCCGCTATCGCGGAGATCGAAGAGCTGAACATCGGCCACAGTATCGTCTCGAACGCGGTGTTTTGGGGCCTGGAAGAGGCGGTACGGCGCATGCGGGGACTGATTCAAGAGGCAAAGGAGCTAAGGGGCAAAGATGCTAAGTAGTTTCGTGCGCAGCCCCTTAGCCCCTTAGCGTCTAAGGCCCTAGATTGTTCTCGCCATGACCACCCCCACGCCGGGCCAACCGCTCGGCATGTCCGACTTCTTCGCGCTCGAGGCGGGCGAATACCTCGAGCGGCTCGACGCGTTGGTGCAGCCCGAAGCGCTCGGTCAGGGCGCCGACGAGCTGGTGCGTCTGGCCCGGGCGCTGCGCGGCGCCGCACTCATGGGCAACCAACCGTCCATCGCCCGCGCCGCCTCGGGGCTCGAGACGCTGGCGCGCGCGGTGCGCGAGGGGCGGCGCCCCTGGGATCAGAACATCCGCCAGATCGCGATCCGCGCCGTGGACGATCTCAAGATCTTCGTGCGGCGCGCGCCCACCTGGACCGAAGCCGACACCGCCAAGGCCGACGCGCTCGGGGGCCAGTTGGAGCAGCTCGCGGGGCGGCCGTCGACGCCGGTGCGCGCCGTGGAGCCGCCCGGGCTGGACGCCGGCGCGCGCGCGTTCGTGGCGCGCGAGGGCGCGGCCATCGCGGGCGCGCTGGAGCGCGCGGGGCAGGCACTGCGGGCCAATCCGCTGGCCCACGACCCGCTGCAGCACGTACTGAAGGCGCTGCAGCCGTTGCGCGGGCTCGCAGCGCTGAACGATCTGCCGCCCCTGCCCGATCTGCTCGAGGGCATCGAGCGCGTCATTGCCGACCTGGCGCGCGCCACGAGCCCCGCACCCGAGCACGCGGGTGAGCTGTTCAGCGCCGCGGGCGCGGCCATCGCCCAGGCGGCGCGGGAGGTGGCCGAGCGCGGCCGCCCCGACGCCGAAGCGGCGGCGTTCCGCACGTTCGCCACGCAGCTGATGCGGTTCCTCGAGAGCGACGCGGACGTGGTGCCGATCACCACGTTGTATCACGACGACGCCGGCCCGCACATGGTGCGTCGCGGCACCCCCGCCCCCCGCCCCGCCACTCTGGGCCGCGTCGAGCTGGTGAGTCACGGCGATCACCTGCGCCAGGCGGCGGACTCGATCGAGCGCGCGCCCAGCACCACGCAGCGTGAGCTGCGCGCCCACACGCTCGCCGGCACGTTCCGCGCCCTCGAAGACGCGGGCTCGGGCACCCTGGCGGAAGCGGTGGGCCGGTTCGCGCAACGCGCGCGCGACGCCGTGGCGAAGGGTGCGGCCGTGCGCGACCCCGCCGCCTTCGCCGCCGAGCTGCGGCGCGCGGGCGACCTGCTCGCCCAGTCCGCCTCGGGCGACGAAGCAGCGCTCGCCGGCCGCCTCGACCAGATCACCGCCGCGCTCGCCGGCATGAGCGGCGCCGCGGCGCCCGCCCCTGCTGCGCATGAGCCACCGATCGTCCCGATCCAGTCGCTCGCTCCCGCACCGGCGGCACCGACGCACCACGCGCCACGTCCTGAGCCTCCCGCGCCACGCACAACGTCCCCCGCACAGCGCGCCGCTACTCCCGCGGATGTGGAGGAGGTGGCGGAAACGCAGGATCTCACCGGATCGTGGGTCACGTATCATCGGATGGTCGCGGCGGGCGTCGGGCCCGCGTCGCTCGAAGCTCTGCTCGCGGGAGCGACACGCGTCCCGCCACCGCCGCCGTCGCGCGATACGGCGGGACCGCCCCCGCCCCGCGCCCCGCTTTCCGCGGCCGCGGAGCTCCCGATGGTCGACGTCCGTACGCTGCTGTACCGGGGCGACCGCGCGCTGGCACGCGCGCAGGAGCTGCGCCGCGCCGCGAAAGGCGCATCGGGCGACGAGCTCCGCGCCCTCGTCGAAGAAGTCTGCGACCTCGTTGAGCTCGCCCTCGAGCCCACCGCCCCCGGCGCCTAAGTCCCGCGGGTGGCGCGGGGCGTGGGTGCTGGGCCTGGCGGTCACGGTCCTGCTGCTCATCTGGACCCTGCGCGACGTGCGTCTCGCCGTCGTGCTCGGCCACATCCGCGCCGCCGATCCGCTGCTGCTCCTCGCCACCGTCGCCACCGCCACGCTGACCTTCCCGCTCCGCGCCGTGCGCTGGCAGCTGATCCTGCGCGACGTGGACGGGCACCGCTTTCCACTGGTGCCGCTGTGGCACGCCGTGGCCGTGGGCTTCATGGCGAACAACCTGCTGCCCGCCCGCGCCGGCGAGGTGGCGCGCGCCTATATCGCGGGCCGCGAGCTGCCGGTGCGCTTCACCACGGCGCTCGCTTCCGTGGGCGTCGAGCGCGTGCTCGATGGACTCGTGATGGTGGGCTTGATGGCCGTGGCGATCGCGGCGCCCGCGTTTCCGCGCGAGGCGACCGTATTCGGCGCGCCGGTATCGCGCGTGGCCACGGGCGCCGCGGTCCTGTTCGGCGCGGCGCTGCTGCTCGCGCTCGTGGTCGTGCATCGGCCGGCGCCGTGGCTGAGACTGCTCGACCGCGTGGCGCGGCGCGTGCTGCCGGAGCGGCTCGCCCTGCGCGTGGGCCGCATCGCCGAAGGTCTTGTGGCGGGATTGGCCGTGCTCAAGAATCCGGGCCGGTTCGCAGGCGTCCTGGCGTGGTCGCTCGTGCTGTGGCTCGTGAACGCGGCATCGTTCGCACTGTGCTTCAAGGCCTTCGCGTTGCCGGTCCCCCTATCGGGTGCCCTGCTGCTGCAAGGCATCATCGGGTTCGGCGTGGCGGTGCCCGCCTCCCCCGGATTCTTCGGTGTGTTCGAGGCGGCGACACGCGTGACACTCGGGATTTACGGCATCGACGCCACGCGCGCCGTGAGCTACGCCGTCGCCTATCACCTCACCACGTTCGTGCCGATCACCCTGCTCGGCCTGTGGTCCTTGTCGCTGACTCACGTACGCATCGGCGAGCTGCGCGGCACGGGCGCCGAGGCGTGAGATGACGGACGCCGTCCGCATCGCGGCGCACGCGAAGATCAACCTGTTCTTGCGCATCCTGGCGCGCGAGACGACGGGCTACCATCAGATCGAGACCGCGTTCGCCCTGCTCGAGCTCGCGGACGAGCTGGTGGTGACGCGCATCGCGCAGGGCGTGGAGCTCCACGTCGCGGGGCCCGACCTGGGCCCAGTGGACGAGAACCTCGCGGTGCGCGCCGCGCGCACTATGCTCGACGCCACCGGTCGTCGCTTCGGTGTGCGGATCGAGCTGACCAAGCGCATCCCCACGCGCGCGGGACTGGGCGGCGGCTCGAGCGACGCCGCGGCTGCGCTGCACGCCGTCAACGCACTCGCCGCGAACGCCGTCCCGCGCCACGAGCTGCATCACTTCGCCACGCGCCTGGGCGCCGACGTCGCGTTCTTCGCGAGCGGCGCGCCGCTCGCCCTGGCGTGGGGTCGCGGTGAGCGCTTGTATCGCCTGGCGCCCCCGCCTTCTGGTCCCGCCCTGGTCGTCGTCCCACCGGTGCCCGTCAGCACCCCCGACGCTTATCAGTGGTGGGACGAGCTGCATCCTGAGCTGGCGGCGCGCGGGCCGGTGGTGCTCGACGCCGACGCCCTCTCGAGCTGGGGGTCAATCGGACGGCTCGGCGGCAATGATTTCGAAGGTGCCGTGTTCGGCAAACATCCGCCGCTGCGCGCGCTGTACGAGCGACTCGCCGCCACGCGGCCCTTGTGGGTGCGGCTCTGCGGCTCAGGCGGCGCCGTGGCGGCGGTCTATAAGAATGAAAGGGACCGAGACGACGCCGCGATGACGCTGGGGGCGAAGGAGGGCACGCTGATCAAGACGGCGACCCGTGGCGCCCCAGCCACACCGCCGGAGGCGATGAAGACCTGACGCTTGCGTAGCGGGGGCATGCCCTGCAGCGTACGCGTCATGAGCCGCACGCCACTTTTCGTCTGCGCGATCGTTCTGGCCGCCGCGCCACTCGGAGCGCAGGAAGAAGATCAAGGCACCGCCGTCATCCGTCTCGAAGGCGCGCTGCTCTCGAGTCCCGGCCTCGTGAGTCGCATGACCGGCGGTGTCGGTGCGGCGTTCGGCGGGACGATCGGACAGCGCTTCGTCCTGTCGGTAGAAGTGTTGCACCACGCGTTCCGACGCTACAACACCGAGGAGTACGCGGCCGGCGTGCACACCGACGTAACGCTGCAGGGCGAGTACGCCCTCACGGCGGACGGGCCGTATCACACGCAGGTGCTGGCGCTGCTGGGCCTGGGTGGGGAATTCCGGAACCCATACCGCGCGGTCCCCGAAATGCTCGGCGGCGTGGCGTTTTGGTATGCGTTGACACCTACCGTCGGCTTCCGCGGCGCGCTGCAAGACCGGATCACGTTCGTGCCGCGGCAGGAAATCCCCTGCTCCGCAGACCAATACTGCTACCCAAGCTACGTCATCGGCGGGACGCGGCACACACCGAGCGCGCTCGTGTCGCTCGAGCTGAGGTTGTAAGGCTTCTCGTCGCGCCGCACCGCATTAGATTGTCCCGTCACCGCCGCTGGCCCCTCGTCCAACGGCAGGACACCGGACTTTGGATCCGGGAATCTTGGTTCGAATCCAAGGGGGCCAATCTGAACATCACTCCCCTCTCGAGCGACGCCCAAGCCGCGGCATGTGCCCAGATGATGTCGGGCACCGATCCGTGGATCACGCTGGGCCGGAAGTACGACCACGCCCTCGCGGTGATCCGCGACCCCACGCGTGAAGTCTGGGTCGCCCACGAGGGCGATGCGCTGGTGGGTTTTCTCATCCTCTGCCTCACCGGCGCGTTCGTGGGCTACATCCAGACCGTGTGCGTCGCGGCCGAGCGGCGCAGGCAGGGCATCGGCAGCCGGCTGATCGACTTCGCCGAAGCGCGCATCTTCGAGCGGTTCCCCAACGTGTTCATGTGCGTCTCGTCGTTCAACACCGACGCCCGCCGCCTGTATGAGCGCCTGGGCTATCAGGTGGTGGGCGAGCTGACCGACTACATCGTCGCCGGCCATTCGGAAATCCTGCTGCGCAAGACCACAGGTCCGCTCACATGATCGCCCTCCTCCTCGCCGCGGCGTTCGCCGCGCAAACGCCGCAATCCGTGTACATCGAAGACCTGACGTGGCCCGAGATCCGTGACGCGATTGCCGCGGGCAAGACGACTGCCATCATTTACGCGGGCTCGACCGAGCAAAACGGGCCGCACATGGTGACGGGCAAGCACACGTTTATCGCGCACTGGGTTGCGGGACAAATCGCCGACTCGCTCGGCGACGCGCTGGTGTATCCCACGCTACCGTTCGCGCCCACCGGCGACGTGAGCCCGCCCACCGAGCACATGCGGTTTCCGGGCTCGGTGACGATCTCCGACCGGCTGTTCGGCGACGTGGCGGGCGCCGTGGCGCGCTCGGCCATCGCCGCGGGATTCAAGACGATCGTGCTGATGGGCGACCACGGCGGCGGGCAGGATGCCCTGGCGCGCGCCGCGGCGCGGCTCGACTCGGCCTGGCGACCGCGCGGCGTGCGCGTGTTCTACGTGGGGGACGTATACACAAAGGCCCGCGACCAAGCGCGGGCCTATCTGGTGGCGCATCACATCGACCCGGGCGAGCACGCGGGCCCCGACGACACCTCGGAGCTGTGGGCCATCGACTCCACCCAGCGCTGGATCCGCGCCGACGCCCTAGCGCCGGGCGACGGCAAGAACGGCGTCTCGGGCGACCCCCGTCTGGCGTCGCCCGAGCTCGGCCGGATCTTCCTGGGCTACAAGATCACGGCCGCGCTCGCCGAGATCCGGCGGTTGCGCGGCTGCTGAAGCGTCAGCTCCCCGACTGCTGTGGACGGCGCATCGCGGCGCGCGGCTGTGGCAACGCGTCGAGCTTCGCAGCCTGATCGGCCGTGAGCTTGCCGCGGATCGTCTTCACCAGCGCGTCGATCGCGGCCTGCATCCCCTCCATCCGCGCGCGCACCGGCGCCATCTTGGCGCGGCGGTCCTCCATCGACATCCCTTGCATCCCCTGCATCGCGGTGCGAACCGAATCGCGCACGGCGGCGGCCTGCTTCAGCATCCCGTTGATGCTGTCGTACGCCGGCTTGATCGCCTGCACTTCGGCCGGCGTGAGCGCGAGCGCCGCGGTGAGCGAATCGGCGGTCATCCAGTGATCGGGGGGTGGTGTGTACTGGCCTCCACCCATTCCACGTTGCGCGGCGAGCGGCACGGCACACAGCGACAGCAACAACAAACGAGCGGCAACAGCACGCATGAACGGACCTCCTGTAATGGTTGAGCGGGACTGCTTCGGCACGGAAGTACACCGGCCCTGCTAGCCATACGCCCAGGCCTGGCGCGGCGTTCGAGTTCCATTACTTGACGTTGGCCGCCGGGGGACGCACGCTTGGGCCCGTTATCGCCCCCTTTTGGAGGTCGCTATGCGATACCGCATCCTGCTGGCGGTCCTTGGGCCCCTGGCCTGCGCGGCACCCACCACGGCGCAGAAGGCCCCTACTCCCACCCCGGCCGCGGCAGACTCCGCGCGGCCCATGCCGGCGTCGCTGCTGCGGCGGCTCGCCGAAGCGGTGGACGGCTACCGCAGCGGTGACGCGCTGTGGGTCGTGGCGGCGTGGCATTTCCCCCACGACGTGGCGGGCGTGTTCGCGAGTCGGGCGCAGGCGACGGAGGCCGTGCGCCGGCGCGGGTTGGACTATGCGGTGTTCGGACCGTACTACGCACCGCCCGACAGCGGCAACGAAATGATGCTCTACTCTGTCCGCCCGTGCCCTGGTCTGCACGAGCCGGACTCGTGGTGTCCTGACACCACGTTCAGCCTCAACCAAGCCGTGCCCCTGGCAAACATCCAGGACATCACGATCACGATTCACGCGAAGACCGGCCCGGCCGTCGAGCGCGTCCTCACGCCCGGCGAGGTGGACGCCGTCTTCTTCACGCTCTCGGCGATCGATAAGTTCGTGATGCCCTATTACACGCGGGTGTACGGCGCCCAGTACGCGGCCGACATGCGGGCGGCCTACGTGCGGAGCTTGCGGGCGCTGCGGCGCTGAGCGAACCGCGCGTCAGGGCGCGGGGCGGACCAGCGCTTGGAAGCGGGGGTCGTCGTGCAGCGCGCGGAACCACGCGCTCTGCGCAACGTACGCGCGGTTCTCGGGGCGGGTGCGGAGGTATTTGCCGAGTAGGTGCAGCGCGGTGTCACGCTCGCCCAGGAGCAGCCGCACGTAGGCTTCGTCGTAGTCGAGGGTCGCCTGTGCCGCGGGGTTCGCGATCGTCGCGCGCGTGCGGCCGATCACGGCGCGGGCGCTGTCGCCGAGCCCCGACCGCGCCAGGACCGCAGCGACGAGGAGGTGCCGGTCTCCCAGCATCTCAGGATCGGTGTCCACGCGGTCTACGACGGCCGCCAGCCGCCACGCGTCCGCCGTCGCCGCGCGCCCCTGCCCCGACCAAGCCACGATGCGGAATGCGCACGAGACGAACGCCGACGAACGCGGAAACTGGCGGGCGCCCTTGCCGCACCATTCCCGCGCATCGTCGTAGCGCTCGAGGTTCAGCGCCGTAAAGAAGAGGCCCGACGTGACCACGTACGCGTCGCTCAAGAACGCGTCCGCTGCGAGCGCCTCGCGCGCGGCCTGCTCCGCCTGACTGAAGCGCCCACTGTAGCGATACAACTCGGCAAGCGTGTACCACGCCGGCGCAAGTGCTGAGTCGCCCGCCACCGCGGCCGTCAGATCGGTCTCGGCTGCCGCACGCAGCGAATCCGGATGGCTTCCCGGTGTGTGCCGCCACACGTAGTACCGCAACCGCCCGCGCACCGCGAGGGCCTCGGGCACGCCGGGCTGCAGTGCCAGAGCCCGCTCGCTGTGCTCCAGGCCGCGCCGTACCCAGATCGCGCTCGCCCGCAGCTCGTGTATCGCGCGGTACAACGCCAGCCGAGCCCGGGCCTCGATGGGGACCACCCACCGCGGATCGAGCGTCTCGGCACGCGCGTACAACGAGTCCGCCCGGTCGAGCAGCAGGCGCCCGCGCGTGGAGTCACCGCCCCGGGCGATCACGCGCGCCTCATTTTCCATCTCGTCTCCGTCCCGCACCGTCGTCCAGGCCGCGACGCTCTTCGTGCCGGTGCGTCGCTGCCGCAGTCGCACCTCCTGGCCCAGCCGCTCGCGCAGGAATTGCGCAACCTCGACCGACAGCTGATCGCGCAGCGCGAACAAGTCGCCCCACGCACGTTCCACGGTTTCACTGTTCAACTGCCGCCCGTCGCTGCCATCGATCAGGCGCACGCTGACGCGCAGCTCGTCGCCCGAGCGGGCCACGCTGCCGGCCACGAGCGTGCCCACGCCGAGGGCGCGCGCGATGCTGTCGGGCGCCACGCTCGCGTCGCGGTATGGGCGGACGCCCTCGGGTGAAATCACCTGCAGCGCCCGCACCTGCCACAGCTGGTCGATCAAGTCTTCGGTGAGACCGGCCGCGACCGGCCGCAACTTGCCGGTGCCGCTCAAGTCCTCGAAGTAGAGCACGGCCACGCGCGTGACCGCGGGCGTTGCGTGCGCGGGCCTGCGGTGCGTCCACCACCAACCGAATGTCGCGGCGCCCGCCACCACGCCGACGAACGCCGCCGCCGCGAGCCGGCGCCGCAGCCACGCGCCCGCCGCCGGGCGCGCCGGCGCCCCGCCCAGGGCCGCCGCGAAGTCGCCCGCCGTCGCGAAACGCGCGCCGCGATTCTTCTCGAGCGCGCGCCCCACGGCTTGCGCCACCGTTTCAGGAACCGGTCCCAGGTCGCCCAGGCCGGGCGCCGCGTCGCCACGCTGGCGGGCGAGGACTTTCTGCGGCGTGGTGCCGCCGAACGGCGGCTGGCCCGTGAGCATCTCGAACAGCACGCAGCCGAGACTGTACACGTCGCTGCGGCCGTCGACGTCGTCCTCGCCGGCCGCCTGCTCGGGGCTCATGTATTCCGGGGTCCCCACGGCGATGCCCACCGCCGTGACGCGCGTGCCGCCGGCGGCGCTGACGGCACGCGCGATGCCGAAGTCGCTCACCAGGGCATGACCCGACTGGAACAGGATGTTCTCGGGCTTGATGTCGCGGTGCACGACGCCGCGCTGGTTGGCGAAGTGGAGGGCGTCCGCCACCTCGCGCGCGATCGCCACGGCCTCCTCCACCGGCAGGCGCGTGCGGGCTACCAGGCGATGGCGCAGCGACTCGCCTTCCACGTACGGCATGACGTAATAAAGGAAGCCGCCAGCTTCGCCCGAGTCGTACAGCGGCAGGATGTTGGGATGGGTGAGGCCCGCGGCGACCTTGATCTCGCGCAGGAAGCGCTCCGGACCCAAGGCCTGCGCCAGCTCGGGGCGCAGCACCTTGATCGCCACCCAGCGCTCGTGCTTGGGGTCGCGGGCCTGGAACACGAAGGCCATGCCGCCGCGCCCCAGCTCGCGCTCCAGCCGGTAGCGCGCCGCCAGGGCATCGCGCAGGCGAGCGAAGAAGTCCGTCACAGCGCGGCTAACATACACCCTCCCTTGGCTTAGCGCAGGTTGCCAACTAGTTTCTTGGGCTCCGATGGCGGACCTGACGCTCTCGCGCAGCCAGCTCCTGCTTCTCGCCGGGACGGGCAACCGTCCCCTCGCCGAGGAGATGGCGCAGCATTTGGGGCAGCCGCTGTGCGCGGTGACGATCCGGCGGTTCGCCGACGGCGAGATCTTCGTCAAGATCGACGAGAACGTGCGGGGGCGGGATGTCTTCATCATCCAGCCCACCAATCCGCCGGCGGAGAACTACATCGAGCTGCTGCTCCTGATCGACGCGGTGCGGCGGGCGAGCGCCGCGCGGGTCACGGCGGTGCTGCCGTACTTCGGCTACGCGCGCCAGGACCGCAAGGATCAGCCGCGCGTGGCGATCAGCGCCAAGCTGATGGCGAACGTGATCACCCACGCGGGCGCGGACCGGGTGCTGGGAATCGACTTCCATTCCCACCAGGTCCAGGGATTCTTCGACATCCCGGTGGACCACCTGTACGCGGCGCCGGTGTTCGTGAACCACTTCCGGCAAAAGGGGCTGCGCGATCCGGTGGTGGTGGCGCCGGACGTGGGATCGGCGAAGATGGCGCGCGGCTTCGCGAAACGGCTGAACGCGTCGCTCGCCATCATCGACAAGCGGCGCCCCTCGGCGAACGTCGCCGAGGTCGTGAACGTGGTCGGGGAAGTCGAAGGCAAGGACTGCTTGATCCCCGACGACATGATCGACACGGCGGGGACGATTACCGAAGCGGCGGCGGCGTTGAAGCGGCTCGGCGCGGGGCGGATCTTCGCCTTCGCGACGCACGCTCTGCTGTCGGGCCCCGCGGTGGAACGGCTGCGGGCCTCGCCGATCGAGGAAGTGACGGTCACCAACACGATCCACCTCCCGGACGAGCGGAAGTGGGAGAAAATGAAGGTGCTGTCGGTCGCCGGCCTGATGGCGAAAGCCATCGGCTACGAGCACTCGAACCAGTCGGTCAGCGCTCTGTTCGATTGAATTCTCGCTGAGGAACTTATGGCACACATGGTGAGTCTCGCGGCCAGCCCGCGGGAGAAGACCGGCAAGGGCGCGGCGCGGCAGGCCCGCTTCGCGAAGCAAGTCCCCGCCGTCATTTACGGCCATGGGCGTCCCGCCCAGCCGCTGATGGTGGACGCGCTGTCGCTCGAGCAGGCGCTCTCGGGCGTCGATCCCGAGAGCACGCTCATCGAGCTCACCGTGGACGGCAAGAAGACC
>JBGPOE010000013.1:0-49632 GCA_041487875.1 Gemmatimonadota bacterium
CAGCTCGGACGACCGGGCTGATCGGGGTGACCATCCTGGCCGGGGCGCCGCCGCCGGCCGTTATTGTCGCCACCGTTGCCGTTCCCGTTATTGCCGCCGTTGCCGTTGCCACCACCGTTGCCGTCGTGGCCGCGGCCCGTACTGTCGCGGCCGCCACCGTTGCCGTCATGGCCGCCGCCGTTGCCGTTGCCACCACCGTTACCGTTGCCGCCGCCGCCCTGGTCTCCAGGGCGACCGTCAGGGTGCCGCTCGCGCGGCGGAGGAATCACACCGGTCCCCGTACCGCCGCCACCGTCGCCGCCTACGCCGCGCCGGCCGTTGTCGTTCACGGGACGCTCGCGCTCGCGCGAGATGAACGGGCTCCGGCCGTCCTGATCCTTGAAGATGAAGCGCGGGCCGGGCCGGTACGGCCGCGTGAACACCACCGACGTGCCCCCGTAAGTCCGGTAGGGGTAGTAGAACGGGTCGTCGTACACGACGATGCGGAACCGCACGCAGGAATAGTCATACGGGTCCCACGTCCGGTAGCTCACGTACTGGTGGCAATCGTAGCACAGGAAGCGGGGATAGTCGTAGTGCTGCTCGACGTAGTAGGGGACGACGTCGTAGTCCCAATCGCTCTCGCCCTGCGGCACGATGCGCCCGGCGAGATCAGTGAGCGCCACGTAGGGGTCGCCCCGCACATCCGCGATGGCACGGTAGTCCCAGTGGTCCGCGCTCTCGATCGGATCGTACACGAACGGCTCGGGCGAGACGACCGCAAACAGGTAGCCCACGCCGGGATAGTCGTCCACGCGGAACGCGTCACCCGCCTGCGGGCCCAGCAGCTCGAACTCGCGGCCGCCGCGCACGAAGTTGTCCTCCCACGGATCGCGGGGGAACAACACGCGGATTCGGCCGTCGGTGTCCACGCGCAGGATCGTGACGTAGCCGTCTTGATCGCTGCGCACATTGACGTGCACGGCGTCGCCACGCGCATAGGTGGCGTCGCCCCGGTTGGTCCACAGCTCCACCTTGGGTCGGTCGGTCGCCCCGCCACCCGTGGTCCCCACCAGCGTCAGCAGGCTCAGCATCGCGGTCGTAAGCATAGGTGCCTCCTGGCCTGTACAAAGGCAGGGAACGTGCCAGGAGCAGCATCTTGTAACCGATTATCTTGCAGCCACTTGCAACTTTGCGTCTGGGAACTTGCAGCCAGTATTGTCCTCTACCACGGACAAATGTCCGGCCGTTAGCTTCCGCCACCCTATGGCACAAGCGACCCGCATCGACCTGCTCGACCCCGCCGACGTCGCGCGACTGGGGGGCATCGAGATCGTGGCGGCGGGAGTGGTGGAAGGGTTTCTCGCGGGCCTGCACCGCTCGCCCTTCCGCGGCTTCTCGGTGGAGTTCACCGAACACCGCGCGTACCAGCCGGGTGATGAGCTGCGCTACCTCGATTGGAAGATCCTGGCGCGCGCCGACCGGCTGTTCGTGAAGCAGTTCGAGGAAGAAACGAATCTGCGAGCGATGCTGCTCGTCGATGTGAGCCGCTCGATGGCGTGGCGGGGCGCACCGGAGCGGCTGACCAAGCGCGCCTATGCCGATCGTTTGGCGGCGGCGCTGGCGCTGATCCTCCTGCGGCAGCGCGACGCGACCGGGCTGATCACCTTCGACGACGCCGTGCGCCAGCTCGTGCCCGCCCGCGTCAAGACCGGGCAGTGGGCGCGACTGGTGCGCGGTCTACTCGACACGCCGGACGGCCATGGCACGGCGGCCCGCGCGGCGCTCGAGCGGGTGACCGCGCTCCTGACTCGGCGCGGACTCGTAGTGCTCGTGTCCGACTTACTGTTCGACCGGACGCTGGCGCTCGTCGCCCTGCGCTATCTGCGCCACCGCGGCCACCAGGTGATCGTCGTGCACTTGTCGGATCCGGCGGAGCTCGAGCTCACCGGGCCGCCCGAGGTTCGCTTCAAGGACCCCGAGTCGGCGGCGAGCGTGGTGGTGCGCCCGCGCGAACTGGCGCGGGCCTACGGGGAAACGGTGCAGCGCGAGATCGCGGCGTGGCGCTCAGCCTGCCGCCGCCATGGTATCGGCTACCATCACGTGCGGACCGACTTGCCGTTCGGAATGGCGCTGCGGTTGATCGCGTGACCTTCCTGCATCCGCTCGCGCTCGCGGGTCTCGCCGCCGCGGCGATTCCGGCGCTGCTGCATCTGCTGCAACGCCGCACCCCTCCCGAGGTCGACTTCCCCGCGCTGCGGTACCTCACCGAGGCCGAGCGCCGCAGCGCGCGGCGGTTGCGGGTGCGTCACGTCCTGCTCCTGCTGCTGCGTACCGCGCTGATTGCGGCGCTCGCGCTCGCCGCGGCGCGGCCGCTCGTTCCGGCGCGCGCGGGCGGCGCGCACCAAGCGACGGCGCTGGTCGTCATCTTCGACAACAGCCCGTCCGCGGGTGCGGTGGTGGAAGGGCGTGCGGTGCTCGACCGGCTGCGCGCGGGCGCGCGTGGCTCCCTCGAGGGCGCGGCGCCGGGAGACCGCGTGTGGCTGATGCTCGCGGACGGCGTGCTGCGCGCGGGATCGCGCGCGGCGCTGCTCGCCGCAGTGGACAGCGCCACCGTTGGCGAACGCCGGCTCGACCTCGTCGCGGCGGTGAGTCGCGCGGCTCGTCTGGTCGACGCCGAGCCGCTGCCGGGACGGGAAGTGCACGTCGTGAGCGACTTGCAGCGGAGCGCCCTGGGCGCAGGCCGCGCCGATGTGCCCCCCGGCGTCCTCGTGCTGGCGCTCGCGCCCGCGGGCGTCGCTGCCGCCAATCGCGGGCTCGGGGAGGTCGCCGCGATCGACGGCGCCTTGCAGATGAGCGTCGTGGGAACCGCGGGCACCGGTCCGGGCCCGCTGGTCGTGACACTCGGCGGGCGCCCGGTGGCGCGCACGCTGGCTCAGCCCGGGGCCACGCTCACGTTGCCGCTCCCCGCCGCCGCGCCCGGATGGTGGGTGGGCGAGGCGGCGCTCGACCCCGACGAGCTGCGTGCCGACGACCGTCGTGCGTTCGTGCGCCGGGTGGCGCCGCCGGCGCGCGTGACAGCCGCGGCGGCGGCGGGGCCGTTCGTGGCCGCGGGGCTCGCGGTGCTGCGCGATGCGCACCGTGTGGTGGATGGCGGTGACGTATCCATCGGCGACCGCCCGGCGGGGCGCACGGCGATCGTCCTCCCGCCCGCCGATCCCGCGCTCGTGGGCGCCCTCGACCGCGCGCTCGCGGGGCGCGGCGCGACGTGGCGCTTTGCGGGACCGGGAACGCCGGGGGCGCTCGCCTCGCCCGACCTGCCGATGCTCGCGGGCGTGGCGGTCGCTCGGCGTCTGCGCCTCGTGGGCCCGCCGAGTGACACCGCCGCCGTCCTCGCCACCGTGAACGGCGAGCCGTGGCTCGTCCGCTCGGGCGACGTGCTGCTCGTGGCGAGCCGGCTCGACACGGCGTGGACCGCCTTGCCGGCGGGGCCTGGGTTCGTGCCGTTCCTGGACGCGCTGGTCAACCGGGTGGCGGCAGGCGCCGCGCGCGTGACCACGGCGGAGGGATCGCCGCACGTCGAGTTCCGGGTGGTGGGCGGCGACACGATCGGCGCGACGGTGTACGCGCCCGACCCGCGCGAGTCGGACCTGACGCCCGCCGATCCGGCGCTCGCGGCGCGCACCTTGGGCGCCCGCGTGCTGAGCGATGCGGGCTTCGGAGCGGCGCGGTTCACGGGCACGCGCCGCGCCGACCTGTCCGGCCTCCTGCTGGTCCTCGCTCTGTGTCTCGCCGGCGCTGAGCTCGGCGTGGCGAGCGTCACCCGCTGATGCCGCTCGACTTCCTGTTGGATCGCTTCGACGAGCTGCCCGCCACGGCGGCCCTCGCTGACGCACTCCCCGGTGCGGGCCGGAGCACGCCCCTCGCCGGGCTGCCGGGCTCGGGCGCCGCGGTGCTCACCGCCGCGCTGCTGCGCCGCCACCCGCAGCGCGTGGCCGTCGTCGTTGCCGCGACGCCGCCCGATGCCGAGCGCTGGCTCGCGGACCTGCGGTTGCTGGTGGGCGACGCGGCGGCGCTGTATCCCCAGCGCGAGGCGCTAGGCGCCGAGGAGCCGCATTTCGAGATCGCGGGGGAGCGGGTCGAGACATTGGCGGCGCTCGTCGCGGGCCGCATCCGGGTCCTCGTGACTACCGCCCGCGCCAGCGCCGAGCGTACGGGCGTACCGGCCGCGTTGGCCGCGTCGCGCTTGAGCTTGGCCACGGGCGCGGCGGCACCGTTCAGCGACGCGGTGGCGCGGCTCGAGCGCATGGGGTACACGCGCGTGCCCACCGTCACGGAAGTGGCGCAGTTCAGCGTGCGCGGCGGCATCCTCGACGTGTACGGTTTCGGGATGGCCGCGCCGGCGCGGATCGAGTGGTGGGGCGACGAGGTCGTGTCGCTGCGCGGCTTCGATCTCGACACCCAGCGCTCGGGCGAGACCATCGAGCGCGTGACGATCCTCCCTGTGAAAACCGAAGGACGGGAGACGGGAGATGGGAAGCGAACCCGCACGTCACTGCTCGAGCTGTTGCCGGCTGGGGCCCTGCTCGTGCTCGATCGCGCGCGGGCGATCGGCCAGGAAGTGGATCGTGCCTGGGCCGAGGCGGCCCACCACCTCGACGTAGCCCGGCGTTTGGGCGAGGAGCCTCCCGAGCGCGGCGAGCTGTTCTTGGACCCCGCGACGTGGCGCGCGCGTCTCGCCGGATTCGGCGCGCTCACGCTGGGTGAGGAGACGGGTGAGGGGCTGACGCGCTTTCCGCTGGCGCCGCCCGAACCCGTGGATCGCGACCTGCGCTATCTCCGCCAGCTCGTGGCGGGCGCGCCGCCCACGGTGATCCTGTGCGACAACGAGGGGCAGGTGGAGCGCCTGGACGAGCTGATCGGCGGCGACCGGGCGCAGCTCGTGGTGGGCGCCTTGGACGGCGGCTTCCTGCTGCCGGCGCTGCGTGTCCTGACCGATCACGAAGTGTTCCGGCGCGCCCGGCGGTTGCGCCGGCCGCGCCGCTACCGTTCCGCCGCCACGAGCGCCGCGGCGGGATCGCTGCAGCCCGGCGATTACGTCGTGCACCTGGAGCACGGCATCGGCATCTACCGGGGATTGCAGCTGCTCGAGGTGGGGGGAGGCACCCTCGAGGTGGCGGTGGTCGAGTACGAAGGCGGCGACCGTCTCAACGTGCCGCTGTACCGGCTCGACCAGCTCGAGCCGTA
This sequence comes from Gemmatimonadota bacterium, assembly GCA_041487875.1. Taxonomy (GTDB): domain Bacteria; phylum Gemmatimonadota; class Gemmatimonadetes; order Gemmatimonadales; family GWC2-71-9; genus DATLWA01. Next base: position 5,227 of record JBGPOE010000013.1, read on the forward strand.
TCGCACCGGCGGCGACGGCGATGCGCCGCCACCCCGCCTGCATCGGCTGGGTGCCAGCGCCTGGCAGCGCCAGCGCGACAAGACCCGCACGGCGATCCGCGCGCTGGCGGCCGAGCTGCTCGATCTCTACGCCCGCCGCCAGCTGGCCCCGGGGTTCGCGTTCCCGCCGGACACGCCGTGGCAGCGCGAGCTCGAGTCCGCCTTCCTTTATGAGGACACGCCCGACCAGCGGCGCGCCACGGACGAAGTCAAGCGCGACATGGAGCGGGCGCGGCCCATGGACCGCCTGTTGGTGGGCGATGTGGGCTACGGCAAGACCGAGGTGGCGATTCGCGCCGCCTTCAAGAGCGTGCAGGCGGGCAAACAGGTCGCGGTGCTCGTGCCCACGACGATCTTGGCCGAGCAGCACGGTCGCACGTTCCGCGAGCGTCTGGCCGACTACCCGGTGCGCATCGAAGTGTTGTCGCGGTTTCGCACCGTGCGGGAGGCGGCGGACGTGGGACGGCGCCTGGGCACGGGCGACGTGGACGTGGTGATCGGCACGCATCGCCTGCTGTCGCGCGACGTGGGATTCCACGATCTCGGCCTCCTGATCGTGGACGAGGAGCACCGCTTCGGTGTGCGGCACAAGGAGCGGCTCAAAGCGCTGAAGCTGGCGGTGGACGTGCTCACGCTCACCGCCACGCCGATACCGCGGACGCTGCACCTCTCGCTCGCGGGACTGAGGGATCTGACGCTGCTCGAGACGGCACCCAAAGACCGCTCGCCGGTGCTGACGTTCGTGGAGCCCTGGGATGACGGCCTGCTGGAGGAGGCGATGGCGCGGGAGCTCGACCGGGGCGGTCAGGTCTTCTTCGTCCACAACCGCATCGAGGCGATCGACACGATCGCCGCGCGGGTGCAGACGCTGGCGCCGCGGGCGCGCGTGGCGGTGGCCCACGGGCAGATGCCCGAGCGCGGCCTCGACGACGTGATGAGCCGGTTCGTGCGCGGGGAGGTGGACGTGCTGGTCTCGACCATGATCGACGAATCGGGACTCGACGTGCCGAATGCCAACACGATGATCGTGCACCGGGCGGATCAGCTCGGCCTGGCGCAGCTGTACCAGCTGCGCGGGCGGGTGGGCCGCAGCCACCGCCGCGCCTACTGTTACCTCCTCGTGCCCGATCTGCTCGATGCCGACGCGGAGGAACGGTTGCGGGTGCTCGAGCATCATACCGATCTGGGGTCGGGCTACCGCATCGCGCTGCGCGATCTTGAGATTCGCGGCGCCGGGAACCTGCTGGGTCGCGAGCAGTCGGGGCACGCGCACGCCGTGGGGTACGACATGTACCTGCGCTGGCTGCAGGAAGCCGTCGCGGCGTTGAAAAGCGGGGAGCGCGGAGCGGGCGGCGGGGAGTGGGCGCCGCCCGATGTGGTGCTGGATCAGGCCGCGCACCTGCCGGACGATTACGTGCCCGACGCGGCGGCGAAGCTCGACGTGTATCGGCGGCTGGCGCGTGCGGTGCGGCCATGCGAGATTGCAGCCCTGCGCGAGGAATTGCGCGAGCGCTTCGGCCCCGTGCCCGAGCCCGCGCAGCGCCTCCTCCTCGTCGCGGAACTCCGCGCGCTCGGCGCCCGGGCGGGACTGGAGACGGTCCTGGTCAAGGGCGATGAGGCGCGGCTCACGTTTCGGCGGGACGCCCAGCCGCGTTTGGCCAACCTCACGGCCGCGCTCGACGCGGTGCAATTCGAGGCCGACGTGCGGCGGGCGGTGCCGCTGCATCTGCGGCTCCGCCGCACCGGCGGCGAGGCGATCGGTCCCGGCCTGGCCCGCGCGCTCACGGCGGTGCTGGACGACACTCACGAGTAGGAGATCGAATGCGTCGGTTGGCTTTGCTCATTGGGGTACTCGGCGTGACGGGCTGCGCCGCGCTGCGCGATGCGTTTTCCACCCACGCCGACGTCGCCGCGATGGCCGACGGCCAGGAGCTGACGGTGGACCGCTTGGCCGAGCTCGCCTCTCAGGTGAAGCAGCTGCAGCTCGAGTACCCGGCGGTGGAGCAGATCGCGAACGTGTGGGTGGACAACATGCTGTTCGCCGAGCAGCTCGCCGGCGGCAACACGTTGACCGACACGGCGACCGCGGCCGCGGCGATGTGGCCCATGGTGGCGCAGCTGCGCTGGGAGCACCTGCACGAGCGCTTGCTGGCCAAGGACACCACGCTGACCGCCGCCCAGGTCGACTCCGCGTACAATGCGGGCGACACGCGCCTGTTCCAGCACATTCTCATCATGGTGCCGCCCAGCGCGTCGCCCGTGGTCGAGAAACAGAAGCGTGCGCAGATCGAGCGGCTGCTGCCGCAGGCGAGCGCGCGCGGCGGAGCGGCGTTCGGTAAGGTCGCCGCGCAGTACTCCGAAGACCCGGGCTCCAAGGCGAATCAGGGGTACCTCGGTCTTTCCATCCGCGGCCAGTTCGTGCAGCAGTTCGAGGACGCCGCGTGGCAGCTGCCGCCGGGCGGCGTGACCGCCGTGGTGCGAACGCCGTTCGGCTTCCACATCATCCGGCGCCCGCCGCTCGCCGAGGTGAAGGACTCGTTCCGCTTCGATCTCCAGAGCCGCGTGGCTACGCGGTTCGACTCGCTGTACCTCGACGATCTCGCCAAGAATCGCAAGCTGTCCGCGGCCGCCGACGCGCCCGCCGTGGTCCGCCAGGCGATGGGCGATCCGTCGAGCGCCCGACGCGACGGCACGTCACTCGTCTCCTACCGCGGCGGCAAGCTGCGGGTGCGCGACATGATGCGGTGGGTGTACTCGCTGCCGCCGGAGAACGCGCAGGCTCTGCCGTACGCCTCGGACGATCAGATCAAGCAGTTCCTGAAGATCATCGCGCAGCGCGAAATCCTGCTGTTGCAGGCCGACTCGGCACACGTACAGCTGCGGCCCGAGGACTGGCACCAGATCATCGCCCAGCACGACACGCTGGTCGCGGGGCTCGCGGGAGCGCTGGGGCTCACGCAGCAAGCGCTGCGTGATTCCGCCAGCACACCGGCCCAGCGCGCGGCGTTCGCCGCGGGTCACGTGAACGACTACATGGACAGGCTGGTCCAGCAGCGCGCGTCCTATGTGCCGATCAGCCCTTTCTTCAGTGATGCCCTGCGACACGGGGCGTCCTGGTCGCTCAGCTCGCCGGGCGTGCAGCGCGCGGCGGACCGCGCCAAGGGCCTGCGCGCCGCGGCCGACTCGCTGCGCGCGCGCGGTGGTGGTCCGATCCGCCCGGCCCCCGGGCCCGCCCCGACCGTCACACCGCCGAAGCAGTCGCTGCAATGATCAAGGGGCTTTTCCTTGGCGTGGCCGCGTTGTGCGTCGCCGTGTGCGGCGTGGCGACGGCCCAGTCCCGAGCGGGCATCATCGACCGCATCGTCGCCGTAGTCGGCACGCGGCCCATCCTGATGTCGGAGGTGGAAGAGCAGATCGCCCTGCTGCAGTCACAGGGCCAGGCGGTCCCCAGTGACTCCGCCGGCCACGCCAAGCTGCAACGCCAAGTCCTCGACAACATGATCAACGAGGAGATGGAGGTGCAGCAGGCGCAGCGCGACACGACCATCAAGGTGACGGAGCGGGAAGTGCAGGACGTGGTGGAGCAGCGGGTGCAAACCGTGCGCGGCCAGTTCGCCTCGGAGCAGGAGTTCATCAACCAATTGCATCTCGCGGCCTTCCCCTCAATAGAGGAATGGCGCCGCTGGATGACCGATCAACAGCGCCGCAGCACGTTCCGCGACCGTCTGCTCGAGAGCCTGCACCAGCGCGGCAAGCTGCGGCCCATCCCACCCACGGACGCGCAGATGCGGCAGTACTGGGAGGATAACCACGCCACGCTGCCCAAGCGGCCCGCGATCGTGTCGTTCCGCCAAATCGTGATCGTGCCGCATCCGGACTCGCAGGCGGTCGCCGTGGCGCGCGCCAAGGGCGACTCGCTCTTGGCCGAGCTGCGCCGCGGCGCCGACTTCGCCACGCTCGCCAAGCGCTTCTCCGACGACACGCTCACGCGCGAGTCGGGCGGGGAGCTCGGCTGGTTCCGGCGCGGCGTGATGGTGCCGGAGTTCGAGGCCGTCGCCTTCCGGCTCAGGCCCGGCGATCTGTCGCCGCTCGTGCGCACCGACTTCGGCTTCCACATCATCCAGGTGGAACGCATCCAGCCGGGCGAAATCCAGGCGCACCACATTCTCATCGCCCCGGTCATCGCCCCGGCGCAGGTCGCCGCCGCGCGGCACCTGGCCGACTCCCTGCACGACGCCCTGGCCGCGGGCGCGTCGTTCGATACCATCGCCACGCGCTACGGCGACCCCAACGAGCCGCGCCTCGCCGAGCAGGTCGCACTCACCGACCTGCCGCCCGACTACCGCAGGGCGATCGGCGACGACACGACCCGCGGGCTCAAGCTTGTGGTAGCGCTCGACGCCGCGAGCAAGCGGCCGCGGTTCGGTCTGCTGATCGTGATCGATCGCCAGCCGCCGGGCGACTACACGTTCGCAGACATGAAGGACCGCATTCGCGACAAGCTGAGCCAGGACCTGGCGGAGCAGCACTATCTCGAGCAGCTCCGCCGCATGACCTACGTGGACATCCGCCTCTAGCACCGTGCCCGCCGCCCCCCCCGCGTCCGGCCGCCCCCGTCTGGCGGTGACGCTGGGCGACCCGCGGGGCATCGGCCCGGAAGTGGTCGCCGCCGCCGTCTCCGCCGGCTCCCTCGACGCCGATCTCGTACTCCTTGGTCCCGACGACTTGCTCGCCGGGGTTCCCGCGCGCTCGCGCATCGGTGTGGGGGAATGGGGACAGGGGACAGGGGAAGGGGACGACGCCGCCCGCGCCACATTGGCGGGCCAGCTGGCGGGCCGCGCCATCGAGCGCGCCGTGTGGCTCGCGCGGGCGGGCGACGTGGACGCCATCGTCACGGCGCCGGTTCACAAGCGGGCGCTGCACCTCGCCGGGTTCAAGTATCCGGGCGTCACTGAATTCCTGTCGCAGCTCAGCGGCGGCGCGGAGACCGTGATGATGCTCGTGGCAGGCGCGTTACGGGTGGCGCTCGTGACCACCCACCTGCCGCTGCGCGACGTGTTCGCGCAGCTGACGCGCGAGCGCGTGGTGCGGGTAGGCGAGATCGCGGCCGCGGGGCTCACGCGCTGGTGGGGGATCGCTCAGCCGCGGCTCGCCCTGTGCGCGCTCAATCCGCACGCCGGCGAGGGTGGCCTGTTCGGCGACGAAGACGAGCGCATCCTGCGCCCCGCCGCCCTCGCCCTGGGCGCCGCCGGCCCGCTTCCCGCCGACACCGTCTTCGTGCGCGCGCTGCGCGGCGAGTTCGACGCGGTCCTGGCGCCCTATCACGACGTCGGCATGACGGCCGTGAAGGTGGCGGGCTTCGGCAAGGGCGTGAACGTCACGCTGGGACTGCCCTTCGTGCGCACGTCGCCCGATCACGGGACGGCGTTCGATATCGCGGGGAAGGGGACGGCGGATTTCGGATCGATGCGGGCGGCGTTGGAGCTGGCGTGCCAACTCACCAGCAGAGACAAGAAGTCAGTCTTGTAGCCGCCAGAGAAGTTCCCAGACGCCAAGTTACCAGTGGTTGCAAGCATTAGGCCGCAAGAAAAAGCCCTGTAGTGCGTAGGTTCGGTTAGCACTCCTGCAGTGTCTCGTCTTAACGTCCCACGTGGGCCATTTCAAGAATCTCAAGGCATGGCAACACGCACGGACGCTGGCGGTGCTGTCGCAAGGAGCGATCAAGCGACTGCCGGTATCCGAGCGCGACGCGCTCGTCGATCAGTGGCGTCGGGCGACCTACAGCGTGGTGCTCAATGTGGCGGAAGGCGCGAGTCGCAAAGGCCCGAAGGACTTTCGGCGCCATCTCGACATTGCGCGCTCGTCGCTCGACGAGATCGAAGCGATTCTCGACCTAGTGGTGGCGCTCCAGTATTTCCGCCCGGAAGAGCTCGCGAAGATCGAAGCCGTCCGCGATGAGTGTGCCAAGACGGTGTATGGGCTGCTTCGCAAGATGAGCGCGGCTTGAGGCTGGCGGCTGGGAACCACTGGCAACTTGGCGTCTGGGAACTACACTAGCTTCTCAGTTACGGATTTCTTGTACCTGCAGTGAGCAGTCGCACTTTCGCGACTCTTCGACCGGCCATCTCAACGACTTCGAAGCCCGCGCCGCCCACCGTCACGCGGTCTCCCGACTTCGGCAGACGTCCCAGCGTGCCGAACACGAGGCCGCCGATAGTGGTGTAGTCGGCCGCCGGCAGCGCCAAGCCGTAGGATTCGTTCACATCCTTGATCTCGCTGGCACCGTCGAGCACGGGCGCGGCGCCCACCGCAGGTGCTTCGACCGGGCGGTCGTATTCGTCGTAAATCTGGCCGACGATCTCTTCCAGCAGATCTTCCATCGTGACGAGCCCCGCCGTCCCGCCGTATTCGTCCAGCACGATGGCGAGGTGCACCTTCTGCCGCTTCATGTCGGCGAGCACGTCTTCCACCTCGCGGCTCCCCGGCACGAACAGCGGCGCGCGCAGCACGCTCTGCACGCCGCCCGCGCCGCCCGCGCGCAGCGCCCGCAGCACATCCTTGGCGTGCACGGTCCCGACGATGTCGTCGAGCGACTCGCCGTACACGGGGTAGCGCGACCGGCCCGTCTGGGCGACGCGGTCGGCGGCCTCGTCGAGCGACAGGTCGGCCGGCAGCGCCACCATCTGCGTGCGCGGGGTCATCACGTCGCGCGCGTTCTTCTCGCTGAACTCGAAGACGCCCTCGATCATGCGCGCGTCCTGCGCGCCCAGTTTGCCGGTTTTCCGGCTCTGCTCCACGAGCATCATGATCTCTTCGGGGGAATGCACGCGCTCGCGCTCGGTCACGGGCCGCAGCTTGAACATCCGCAGCAGCTCGGTCGCCGACGTGTTGAGAAGCCAGATGAACGGGTTCGTCGCCGTGGTGAACAGCACCAGCGGCGGTGTGAGCCAGCGCGACAGCGTCTCGGGGTAGAGCAAGGCGATGGCTTTCGGCACGAGCTCGCCCAGCACCACATGCAGGAACGTGATGAGGGCGAACGCCACCAGGACCGCAATCGTGTGCGCCGCCGCCACGGCGAGCGCCACCGGCAGTCCGCCGAGCAGCGACTCGAGCGAGGCGGCGATGGCGGGCTCGCCGATCCACCCCAGCCCCAGACTCGTGAGCGTGATCCCGAGCTGCGTCCCCGAGATGTAGCGCGTGAGGGTTTGCAGGGCTTTGAGGACGACGGCCGCCCGCGGATCGCCCGCGCGGCGCAGCGCCTCGAGGCGCGTGCGCCGCGACGCCACCAGCGCGAACTCCGCCGCCACGAAACAGGCGTTCGCCGCGACCAGCACGGCCACCGCCGCGAGGCGTAGGCCGATCGAACCGATGGAAAATGGCGGCATGATGGAGCGCGAAAGCTACGATGTGTTGCCCGGGCGCGGAACGGCGCGCTAGTTTTCGGCCGAGATGGCGGACGGACTGGTTCTTCCCTTTGGGGCGCAATGCACGCACCGGGCGCCGGGGCGCGGCGAGAGCGCGCGCCGACTGGCGTGGGTGCTGAGTCTCACGGCAGTCGTGATGGTCGCCGAAGCGGCGGGGGGCGTGGTCGCGCACTCCCTCGCGTTGCTGGCCGACGCCGGTCACATGCTCGCCGACGTCGCGGCCATCGGCCTGGCGTTGTTCGCGACGCGCATCGCGCGGCTGCCCGCCACCCCCGAGCGGACGTTCGGCTACCTCCGCATCGAGATCCTCGCGGCGTTGGCCAACGGCGCGGTGTTGTTCGCCATCGTCGTGGGAATCGCCATCGAAGCCGTGGGCCGGCTGCGCCATCCGGCGCCCGTGAACGCACCGGTGCTGCTGGGCATCGCGGCGCTGGGGCTCGCCGCCAACGTCGTCGCCGCCCGCATCCTGCACCGCGGCCACGATCACTCGCTCAACCAGCGCGCCGCCTTCCTGCACGTCGTGGGCGACCTGCTCGGCTCGCTGGCGGCGCTCGTAGCGGGCGGCATCATCCTCGCCACGGGCTGGACGCCGGCCGACCCAATCCTGTCGGTCGCCATCTCCGGGCTCGTGCTCGTGAGCGCGTGGCGCCTGGTGCGCGAGAGCGTGGATATCCTGCTCGAGGCCGCGCCCGCCCACATCCCGCTCGCGGGCGTGCACGATCGGCTCGCCAGCGTCCCCGGGGTCAGCTCCGTGCACGACCTCCACGTCTGGACCGTGACGAGCGGGGTGGTGGCCATGAGCGGCCATCTCGTGGTGCGTGACCCCGCCGCCAACCAGCGGATCCTCGAGGCGGCGCAGGAGCGGATGACGGCGCTCGGCATCCAGCACGTGACGGTCCAGATGGAGCAGGACCCGACGTGCGATTGAGCCTTGTATTCAGTCTGCCGCCCTCCTATACTGCGCCCCTCACAACTGACCTGAACTGGACGTAGCCCCTTGCAGATCCGCAACATCGCGATCATCGCCCACGTCGACCACGGGAAGACCACCCTGGTGGATCAAATGCTCCGCCAGTCGGGGGCATTCCGCGCCAACCAGCAGGTGGCCGAGCGCGTGATGGACTCGAACCCGTTGGAGCGTGAGCGCGGCATCACGATTCTCGCGAAGAACACGTCGGTGCACTGGCACGGCGTGAAGATCAACATCGTGGACACGCCGGGCCACGCCGATTTCGGCGGCGAGGTGGAGCGCATTCTGCGGATGGTGGACGGCTTCCTGCTGCTGGTGGACGCGGCCGAGGGGCCGATGCCGCAGACGCGATTCGTGGCGGGCAAGGCGCTGGCGCTCGGGCTCAAGCCGATCGTCCTGATCAACAAGATCGACCGGCAGGATGCCGAGCCGATGCGCGTGCACGACGAAGTGCTGGAGCTCCTGATCGACCTCGAGGCGACGGCGGAGCAGTTCAACTGCACGTTCCTCTATACGTCGAGCCGCCAGGGGATCGCGACGCGCGATCTGGCGCAGCCCGGCACCACGCTGGGGCCGCTGTTCGAGACGATTGTGTCGGAGATCCCGCCGCCCGCGGCGGACGCGGACGGACCGTTCCAGATGCTGATCTCGACGCTCGACTTCTCCTCCTACCTCGGCCGCATCGGGATCGGCCGGATCGAGCGGGGTACGGTCAGGGTGGGCGAGACGGTGGCGCTGTTGCCGATCGGCGAGCCGGGGCCCGTGTTCGACGGGCCGTTCGAGCAGGCGCGCGTGGCGAAACTGTTCGGGTTCGAAGGCCTGGAGCGGGCCGAGCTGCAGGAAGCGACGGCGGGCGAGATCGTGGCGCTGGCGGGGCTCCCGGGCGTCGAGATCGGCAAGACGGTGTGCGCGGTGGACCACCTCGACCGGCTCGCGGGCATCGCGGTGGAAGAGCCCACGATCTCGGTGGACGTCCGCGTGAACGATTCGCCGTTCGCCGGGCGCGAGGGCAGGTTCGTCACCGGGCGGCAGGTGCGCGAGCGCTTGTACAAGGAGCTGGAGCGCAACGTGGCGCTGCGGGTGGAAGACACCGACGATCCGCAGACCTTCACGGTGTCGGGGCGCGGCGAGCTGCACCTGGGCATCCTGATGGAGACCATGCGCCGCGAGGGCTACGAGTTCCAGGTGAGCCGGCCGCGCATCATCCCGCGCGAGGGCCCCAAGGGCGAGCTGCTGGAGCCCTACGAAGAGCTGATGATCGACGTCGCCGAGGGGGCCATGGGCGTGGTGATGGAGAAACTCGGCCCCCGCCGGGCGACTCTTCTTGATATGCGGAATCCGGGGGTGGGCACCATCCGGCTGCGGTTCAAGATTCCGGCACGGGGTTTGCTCGGCTATCGCTCGGAGTTCTTGACGGACACGCGCGGCCTGGGCACCATGCACCACCGGTTCCTGGCCTACGACGTCTGGGCCGGCCCCCTGTCGGGGCGGAATCGCGGGGCGATGGTGGCCGACCGGGAGGGGGTGGCGGTGGCGTTCGCCTTGTTTAATCTCCAGGAGCGCGGCACGATGTTCGTCAAGCCGGGGGATGCGGTGTACGAGGGGATGATCGTGGGGGAGAGCGCGCGCCCGGGCGATATGGAAGTGAACGCGACCAAGGAAAAGAAGCTGACGAACATGCGGACGACGGCCTCGGACGAGATGATCCTGCTCGAGACGCCGCGCCAGGTGACGCTGGAGCTGGCGCTCGAGTATATCGAGGACGACGAGTGGATCGAGATTACGCCCTTGTCGATCCGGCTCCGCAAGCGGGCCCTGAGCGCTACGGAGCGTCGCAAGCGGGCCCGCAGCGCGCGGGCGTCGGAGTCGTAGCGTCGGAGATGCAGTCAGTCGTTCGGCGACAAACCTGAGCCGGAGGTAACGATGTTGGCCCGTGTGACGTCGATGGACTGGTCGCTCAAGCGCCGCAGCGACCGTCACGACGCAGAGGAGTTCGAGGAGTTCGAGGAGGACAAGGAGCTCGACGAAGACTTCGAGGACGAGCTCGACGAAGATGATGGGGACGAAGAGGACCTCGACGAGCTCGACGACTACGACGACCTGGACGATGAATTCGACGAAGACGAGGACGAGGAGTTTAAGCCCAAGAAGGGCCCCCGCCGCGACTGGGAGTGAGGAGCGGGGCCTCTAGCTCAGGTGGTTAGGGCGCACGCCTGACCAGGGCAACCAGACATGCGGGAGCACGACAGCGTGCTCCCGCATCGTGCTTCAACGAACGCGGGAGCCGCCGCGCCTCATGACCACGCCGGATGCCGCGCCCGTCATCTTGGCCGTGGGCCATTCGACCCGGCCCCTCGCCGAGTTCATCGCTTTGCTGCAGGCCCACGCAGTGACCCGGCTCGTGGACGTGCGTACCGTCCCCCGCTCGCGCCACAACCCGCAGTTCGACCGCGATACGCTGCCGGCGGCGCTCGCGGAGGGCGGCATCGACTATGAGCACGTGGCCGGTCTGGGAGGATTCCGCCGTACGCACCCCGGGTCCGTGAATACGGGATGGCGCAATGCTTCCTTCCGCGGTTACGCCGACTACATGCAGACTCCGGAATTCGCGAAGCACCTGGCAGAGCTGATCGCCCAGGCGCGCACCGAGCGCATCGCGCTGATGTGCGCCGAGGCCGTGCCATGGCGCTGCCATCGCTCACTGATCGCCGACGCGCTGGTGGTCCACGGCCTGAACGTGGAGGAGATCATCAGCGGGACCCGCCGCCAGGCACACAGGCTGACGCCCTTCGCTCGGGTCAGCGGCACGGTAATCACGTATCCGCCGGCTCCCGAGCTGACGGCGTAGCCGTGGAGTACCGCGTCGAGCGGCGCGCGGCTAAGTTAGGGCCGCGGCTGGAAGGATATGGGGCCTGTAGCTCAGGTGGTTAGAGCGCACGCCTGATAAGCGTGAGGTCGGAGGTTCAACTCCTCCCGGGCCCATAGCGGTACCACAGAGCCCCAGCATCGGAGACTCCGGTGCTGGGGCTCCGCGCCGCTAACCTCATGGCCGTCACCCCGACGTTCCGCGTCTTCGTGCTGGAGCAGCTCGGCCGCGTCCTGCCGCGCGTCACCGGCCGCAGCATGTTCGGCGGTATCGGGATCTACGCGGGCGACGTGTTCTTCGCCCTGATCGCGCAGGACACCCTTTACTTCAAGGTCGACGACGCTACCCGCCGCGAATACGAAGCCCTCGGCCTCGAGCCCTTCCGCCCGTACGGCAAGGACACGAAGCCGATGCAGTACTACCAGGTCCCCGAAGACGTGCTCGAAGACCCCGACGCCCTCCGTCCCTGGGTGGAAAAGGCGCTCGCCGTCGCGCGGGCGAGCGGCAGGCGCGGGCGCCGCCGCCGCGGCTAGATCGAGTACCCGCCGGTGGCCCATGCGGCGAATCTCATGCAGCTTGAGCGGTGCTATGAGTTTGCGTCGCGCCACGGACCCCGCCCTCTGGACCCTCCGCGCCTATCGCGGCACCGTCCTCCTGCTCGTGACCGCGGGCGCCGTGGGACTCGCGGCCGCGCTGCCGGTGACGTCGCTCGTGGCGCCGCACGCCGGCCGCTTCGCCACGCGGCTCGGCGTGCCAGGCGCCATGCAGGGTGGTGAAACGCTCGGGATGGCATGGGGACCCTACGCGCTGACGCCCACCGCGATGCGGCAATGGGGCGTGCACTTGCTGTTCCGGCTGCTCGCGGGCGTGACCGTGGGTGTCCTCGCCGTGGCCGCGCTGACGATCATCTCGGTGGCCACGGCGCACGCCGCCGCGCGCGCCCGCGAGATTGCCGTGCGGCGCGCGGTGGGTGCGTCGCGCCGCATCCTGCTCGCGACTGGCCTGCTCGAAGGCGCCGGCATCGCCGGCGCCGCCCTCCTCGTGGGTGGGGTCGCCGGGACGGTCTGCGCCCGCTTGGCGCTGGCACGCTGGCCGGGCACGCTGCACGCGTCGAGCCCCGGCTGGAATGCCGTGGCCATGGCGCTCGCGCTGCTGCCGATTCTGGTCGGTGCGATGCTGCCCTACGTCGCCGTTCGGCATCGCGCGGTGCGCGAAGTGACCGACCGGCGGCTGGAGCTCGTGATTCCCATCTTGCAGCTGGGACTGAGTCTCGCCGTGCTCACCGCGGGGAGCCTGTTGGTGCTCCGCGCGCGCGAGCTCGTCGCCACGCCCGCGACCGGCACGGCGGACGGCGAGATGCTCGCCATCGCGAACACTGCGCCGCGACCCGCCGACCGCTCCGCCGCCTACGCGGCCCTGCTCGACGGCCTGGCGCGACAGCCAGACGTGCGGGCCGCCAGTCTCACCAGCCCGGGCGCGCTCGTCGGGCTCGGGATGAACGACGTGGTCATCGCGGAGTGGGGCGGCTTCTTCTTCCCGGAGCACCCCGTCTTCGCCACGCACTATCTCATCAGCGCTGACACGTTCCGCACGCTTGGCCTCCGTGTGCTCGCGGGGCGGGGCATCACCAGCGGCGACGACTGGGACGCGCCGCGCGTCGCCGTCGTGAGTCACGCGTTGGCGACCAACAATTTCGTAGGCGGCCAGGTCGTGGGGCGGAAGATCCAGGTGATTCGCGGCACCAACGAGTGGTACACGGTGATAGGCGTCGTGGCCGATCAATTCCCTACGGCGCTCGGCGCAAAGGTCCAGCCGCGCGACGCGGTTTACTTGAGCGTGCTGCAACACCCGGCGCCGGCGCTCGAGCTGCTGGTGCGCGGGCGCGGCGCGGGCGCGGGACTCGCGGCGCTCTCCCGCGACGTGGTGGCCGGCGCCCGCGTGAGCGAAGCAGACGTGATCGCCGCGGAAGCGGCGCCGCTCCGATGGTTCGGCCGGATGTTCGCTGCCGAGGGCTGGGTGGTGCTGCTCCTCGCTACGCTCGGCACGTTCGTGGTGATGCGGCTGTGGGTGCTCGCCCTGCGCTATGAGCTGGGCGTGCGCCGCGCCGTGGGCGCGACGCGGCGCGACGTGCTCGGCTTCGTGATCGTGCGCGCGCTCGCCGTCGGTGCCCTGGGCATCGTGATCGGCCTGTGGCTGGGCGGGTTCCTGTGGGGTGGGCTCACGTCAGTGGTGGCGGGCCTGCCGCAGTGGGACACGGGTGCGGCGTTGCGTTTCGGAGCGCTGCTCGCCGCGGCGACGCTCGCCGGGGCGCTGTGGCCCGCCCGCCGCGTCGCGTGGGCCCGGCCAAGCGAACTGGTGGCCGCCGGCGAGTAGCGAACACGGTCGCCCGCGGCGAGCGTGACGCAGCGCACACCGCGGCGGGTCGGACGTCTTCAGCATCTTCATTTCCTAACGTTGCCGGACGTGGGGCGTCTCACGTATGCTGGTGTATCACCGACCCGAATCCGCTTCGTTCAGGAGACTGTCGTCATGTTCATTCCCACGTATCGCTGGTATTTCGTCGGCGGCGCCGCCGCGCTCCTCGCGCTCGTCGCCGCGTGCCGCACCGATAACATGGCTCCCCAGAACCAGGTGCCCGCGCTCAGTCGCGTGCAAGCCGAGTCGCTCGGTCAGGTGATGGTCGCCGAGGCGCAGAGCGAGCTCGACGGCATCACCCTCTCGGGCGCGGGACTCGGGCCCGCCTTGGCGGCGCCGGTCGGGCCGCTGGCCGACGAAGGATTGCATTGCATTCCGGACCGCAGTCCGGCGCCGGTGGTGAACTCCGACGGCGACCGCGTGCCCGACTCCGTCCGCATCACGTTCCCCAATTGCGCGTTCACCGAAGGTGACGAGGCCGACACGATCAGCGGCTCCATCGACATCATCGATCCCACGCCTACCGTCACGGACCGGGCAAGGAAGATGGTGTTCACCGACTTCCGGCGCGTCGAGGTGGAGCACGGCCGCACGCGCTCGACCCTGGTGAACGGCGCGCGCGAGTCGTTGCGCGACGTGAATGAGATCTCGCAGAGCGAAACCGACTTCCGGACCGTATTCGTGTTCCGCGACGGCGACACGGCGACGTCGGCCCGCAACTGGAGCGCCACGTTCACGGCTGACGTGCCGGGCGCGATCCAGCCGGACGCCGCGCTGCCGAGCGGCACCGTGAATATCGCAGGCACGGCGACCTTCACGCGCGACACGAATTCCTTCGCGCTGACGGTGTCCACCGATCCGGTGCTGCATTACAACGCGGCCTGCACCGTACGGCCCAAGTTCGACGCCGGCACCTTCAAGGCCACGGTGACCAAGAACGGCGCCACGTCCAACGTGACGATCGCCTTCACCGCCTGCGGCACGTTTACGGTCACGCGGTCCTGAGCCGGGCGGCCCTCGCGCCGACACGAAGCCCCGTCGCCAGCGGATGGCGGCGGGGCTTCATGCTTCCCGGACGGATCTCGGGCAGCACCCGGGCAGGTCCGCGCGTAGAATCTCCAACACCCTCTTCCGGGGATTTGCGATGCGTTGCGTTCGTCATGCACTGGTGGTGATCGCGTCGGTGGCCCTCCTGCCGGCCACCGCGCCAGCCCAGGGCAAGTTTCCGCCCGACTCGTTCACGAATCTCAAGGTGCTGCCCAAGACCATCGACCAGCGCACCTTGATCAATACGATGCGCGGGTTCGCCACGGGACTGGGGGTGCGCTGCACCTACTGCCACGTGGCGCCGCGCGACGACGCGCCGCTCGACTCGGTGGCCTTCGCCAAGGACGACAAGCGCACCAAGCGCGTCGCCCGCGTGATGATGCACATGGTGATGCACATCAACGACGAGCACCTGCACGAAGTCCCCGACCGCCCCAAGCCGCTGCTCGAGGTGCGCTGCGCCACCTGCCACCGCGGCGTGGCCCGGCCGCGCCTGCTGGACGACGAGATGACGCTGACGCTGGCGGACAGCGGGCTCGACGCCGCCGTGCGCCGCTACCGCGCGTTGCGGGAGCGCTATTACGGCAGTGGATCCTATGATTTCCGGGAGGACGTGCTGACCGAGGTGGCGCGCGACGAAGCGCGCGCGGGACGGCCCGATAACGCCGTCGGTTTGCTCAACCTCAACGCCGAATTCAACCCGCAGTCGGCGCGCATTCCGGCGGCGTTGGGGGATGCCTACCTGGCGAAGGGGGACACGGTGAACGCGCTGGCCAACTACCGCACGTCGCTGAGTCGCGACTCCACGTTTGGCCCCGCGCGCTTCCGCATCCGTCAGCTGACGGGCGGGCGCCCCTAGCGGGACGGCTGCGCGCTCACTTGGCGCGGTCCAGGTACTCGCCCGTGGTCGGGTTCACGCGAACCTTTTCGCCCGTCTGAATGAACTCCGGCACGTTGACCGTGACACCGTTGGAGAGCTTGGCCGGCTTGGTGGACGCGGTCTTGGTGGCGCTCCGCATCACGGGCGAGGTCTCCACCACCTCGAACGTCAAGGCGTTGGGCATGTCCACCGCCACCGCCCGGCCCGCGTAGAACTCGGCGACGATCTGCATCCCGTCGGTCATCCACTGGGCGGCGTCGCCCA
The DNA here is from genome assembly GCA_041487875.1 of Gemmatimonadota bacterium. Classification (GTDB taxonomy): domain Bacteria; phylum Gemmatimonadota; class Gemmatimonadetes; order Gemmatimonadales; family GWC2-71-9; genus DATLWA01. The sequence continues at coordinate 21,132 of JBGPOE010000013.1, forward strand.
GGGCCTCCCCGTCCATCTCGAGCTGATCGTACGTCTCCGTGTTCATGAAGTGGTACGTGTCGCCTGCATGGTAGAGGTACTGCAGGTTGTGAGTCTCCATGACCGCTTCGTCCATCTGGTCGCTCGCCCGGAAGCGATGCTCGATCGTGACGCCGCTCCTCAGTTTGCGCAGCTTGGCATGCACCATCGCCCGGAGGTTGCCGGGCGTGTGGTGGTGAAACTCGATGACGCGACAAGGCTCGCCCTCGAACATGATGGTCATGCCCCGCCGGAGATTCGTTGCGACAATCGACATACCGTCGTCCCGTTCGTGAAGGTCCCGCCGCCGCCCGAACCAGGTGCGTTCCGGGTGGGGCGGAGAATCTAAGCGGGCGGGGTCGCGGGCGGCATTGCCCGCGTGACGCCCGGCGCGCCGTCCGGGTCAACTCTACATTGAACACCCTATGAGACTGCCCTTCCCGTGCCTCGCGCTCGCGGTGCTCGCGCTTGCCTGTGGCCCTACGGCGGCCGAGCGCCAGGCCGCGGCGGCCCGGGCCCGCGCCGACTCCGTCGCCCGGGCGGCGGCGGAATCCGCCGCCGCACCGCTCGCGGGCATGCCGCCGGCCGCCGATTCGACCGACGTTTATGCCGCGGCCGGCGCTGGCATGGTCGATTCGGTCGAGGCCCTCGGCCGGCCCGCCGTCTACGTGCCGCTGGGCGGGGTGGGCGCGGTGGCGGTGATCGACCCGCGCACCTACAAGGTTGTGCGCACGTTCGCGACCGGTGCCGTGCCGCAGCACGTGGTGCCGTCATACGACCAGCGCCGGCTGTGGGTGGCCAACGACCGCGGCAATTCCCTCACCCCCATTGATCCCCGCACGGCGACGCCCGGAAAGAACGTTCCGGTGGCCGACCCCTACAACCTCTATTTCACGCCGGACGGCCGCTACGCGCTGGTCGTGGCGGAGCGGTTGCAGCGGCTCGACTTCCGCGATCCGCAGACGCTGGCCCTGCACGATACCGTGCACGTCGATTGCCCGGGCGTCGATCACATGGAGTTCACCGAGGATGGGCGCTGGGCGCTCGCGACCTGCGAGTTCTCGGGCAAGCTGCTGAAGCTCGACGTCGCGACGCACCGAGTGGTGGCCTACCTCGAGCTCGACCCCGGCGGCCTCGGCAAGAAGGGCGCGCCGCAAGACGTCCGCTCGGCGCCGGACGGCCGGCTGTTCTACGTGGCCGATATGATGGCGAACGGCGTGTACGTCGTGGATCCGATCGCGTTCCGGCGCGTGGCGTTCATTCCCACGGGCAAGGGCACGCACGGCATTTATCCCAGCCGTGACGGCCAGGTGCTATACGTTTCCAACCGCGGCTCGAACCACGTGTGGGGTCCGCCGCGCGGCCCGGGGAGCGTCACCGTGCTCGACCCCAAGACGTGGCGCATCGTCGCGACGTGGAGCGTCCCCGGCGGCGGCAGTCCCGACATGGGAAACGTCACCGCCGACGGCAAGGAGCTCTGGCTGTCCGGACGCTTCGACGCGGAGGTATACGTCTTCAACACGGCGACGGGCGCGTTGACGCACCGCATCCCCGTGGGACGGGGGCCGCACGGGCTGACCGTGTGGCCGCAGCCGGGGCGTTACTCGCTGGGGCACACAGGGAACATGCGGTAGCCATTGACATTTCCGCGGGCCGCATTAGGGTTCCGGTCAGGAGTCGCATCTCGGGGTTCGCCGTCCGTCGGCGCAGCGTATGTCTGAACGACGTGAGGCCCGCGGCAGTCAGCGCGGTAAAGATCTTCGGTGGTGCGGCTTTTTCTTTTTCAGTCCTTTTGTCCGTTCGGAGTGTATGTACGCAATGCAGGGTCGTACGCAACACGTGAGGACGCTCGGTACGGGGGCCCGGAGGGCGGCATGAGCCGCTAACGCTCCGGACCGCGGAGCGACCGCCATCGCCCCACTCGTGCCGCGTACGAGTGGGGCGATTTCGCTTTCCGGCATCCACCAAGGAAGGAGCGAGCCATGCAAGCGAACGATTACTTCGTGGTGTGCTCCCACAACGCGCACTGGGTGGTGAGCCTCGAGATGGCGCGGTTCGTCGAGGGCTGTCTCGACCGGCGGCCACCGCCGCGCTGGGTCCGGTTCGTGGACTTGAGCGGCGCGCGGATCCGGTTGCGGAGCGAGCGCATCGAGTCGGTGGAGCAATGCACCGCCGAGCAGCGGGCGGTACGGCGCGCGCTGGAGCGCAGCGCGCACGAAGAGCGCAACGCCGATCCGCCGTCCGCCCAGGACGAGGAAGCCTGCTAGCGGCGCATCCGGGCCCGCTGAATCGAGTCGTTGGTCTGCAGCGCCCGCGCCGGCGGCCAGCGGTAGTAGAGCATCAGGCAGGAGCTGACGCTGGTCTTGGTCTGTCCCGTGCAGGCGCGGAGGTCGCGACGGTGCGCGACGTCGGAGGCGTGCCAGGTCGACTCCGCGGCCTGCGCGGCGGCCTGGGGCGTCCAGCCGAGGCTCTCGAGGCACGCGCCCAGGTCGTCGTCACCCTTGCACTGCGCGATCTGCTTGCGGTGCAAGCCCGCATCGGCGCGATTCATCGAATCCAGGGCCACGTTGGCCAAGCTGTCGATCTCATGCTGGCGCCCGTGCGCCGCGCGCTCCGCGTCGCTCGTGGGCCAGTGGTGATCGGTTTCGAGGCACAGCGCCATCTCGGCGGCCCGCGGATGAATCGCGCTGCACGCCAGCACATCCTTCCGCCTAGCGGCGGCTGACTTCACTCGGAAACACGCGGCGGCGAGCATGGCGCCGCCCGCGATGAAGATGGCTACGGTCGATACCCGCATGAACGGCTCCTCCGGAGGACGGGGGAAAACTGCCCTATCTAAGGATAAGGGGAAGGGGCGCGGTGCCGGCCCGAAACCTCGGCCGCGCGGCCGCAGTAGAGCAGGGGATATGATCCCGCGCACGCCGGCCCTCGCCCTCGCCCTGCTCGCGACGTTCGCCCCCGCGGTCCTTGCCCAAGACTGGGACTCGGACGCGCACGGACCGCCGCCCTCCTGGCACTTCGACCTCGCGATTCACAACACCGGCTTATCGATCGGCAACTCGACCCGCTTCACCGGCCTGCGCCTCAACTGGCGCGACTACCGCCTCGATCGCATTACCGGCATCAACATCACCCTGTGGAAGCCGGACGAGCACGTGGGCGGCGAGATCAGGGGCCTAGCCACCGGACTCTTCGGCCCGGGCGCGGGCCGGCTGCGCGGCATCGCCGTGGGCCCGCTCGCCGTGATTGCCGAAGATGGACTGACGGGGATCGGCGTGAGCGGGCTGGCGGTGGTGACCGGCGGGCGCTCGCGCGGCATCGCGCTGGCGGGCCTCGCCACGGTGGCGGGCGGCAGCACCACCGGCATCAGCATCGGTGGGCTGGCGCTCGTGGCGGGCGGCGATACGCGCGGCTTGAACGTCGGCGGGCTCGCGGTGGTGGGCGGCGGCGATGTCACCGGGCTGAACATCGGCGGCGCCGCCATCGTCTCGGGCGGCAGGCTGCGCGGCATCAATGTGGGTGGCCTGGCCGCGGTGTCCGGCGCGGGAATGCACGGCCTGAATCTGGGCGGGCTCGCCACGGTATCGGGCAACGAGCTCGTGGGCATCAACGTGAGCGCGCTGGCGGCCGTGTCGGGTCAGGACATGCGCGGCCTCAATGTCAGCGGTCTGGCGACCGTGTCGGGGCAGGACATGACCGGTATCAACGTGGGCGGACTCGCCCTCGTCAGTGGACAGGCCTTGCGCTGGCTCAACGTGGGCGGCTTGGCCGTGGTGGGGGGCGAGACGGTCGACGGCGTGAGTCTCAGCGCGGGCGACGTCGAGGCGGGACGGCGACTGCGTGGCCTGGGCGTGGGCGGCTATCGCGTCAAGGCGCGTGAGGCGGAGGGATTCTTCGTGTCGGCGCTGTACACGCGCACGCGCGACCTCACCGGCGTGGTGGTGGCGCCATATAACCGGGTGCGGTCGTTGCAGGTGGGCCTCGCCATCGGCGTCGTGAACGACGCGACTGAGCTGCACGGCGTGCAGGTCGGTGTGATCAACATCGCGCGAAACAATCGGGGCTGGAGGCGGGTCCTGCCGGTGCTCAACCTGCACCTCTCGTCCGATCCCTAGAGCAGCACCACAAACACGTCATACAGCGCGTGCGTCCACGCGGTGATCCCGAAGCCGCGCGTGACGTAGAGCGCGCTCAGGAATACGCCCATCAGGGCCCGGAAGAAGAAGGAGTAGGCGCCGAAGCGGTCGCCGAAGGGGCCTACATAATGAAAGGCGGAGAACACAGCGGCGCCGGCCACCACGGCGACGGCTGCGGCCACGGCGGGCCGCCACCCCAGCAGGCGCCGGCCGGCCCACGCGAGGCACCCACCAGGATCACGCGGAACAACAGCTCCTCGTACAGCCCGGCGCCCAGCGACAGCATGAGCCGCGCCGGCACGCTCAGCGTCTCGAGCTGCGGCGCTCCCGCCAGCAGGCCCGGGCGGACGAGCCGGGCGGTCAGCGCGCTCACCAGGATCCCCGAGACCAGCGCGAGCGTGGCGGCCTCCAACAGCATGAAGGCGAAGAACGTGGTCCGCACGGGGCCCGAGGCGCGCAGGTCGCGCGCGGCGAGCCACAGCCCGAAGGCGATCAGGAGCGTCCACAGCACGAGCGGCCCGCGCCACCCGAACAGCGCGAGAAACGGCCAGTCGAGAATGACCTCGGCGGCGTTGCGGACGCCCATCGGGCCCGAGACCGCCGCCGCCATCACCTCGTAGGCGACGAACAGCGGCAGCGCGATGATCACGCTGTAGCGCGGCGCGCGCGTCGCGTTCCAGTATGTCTTCAGCATGCGTGACGCAAATTAGTCAGGTGGCGGCGCGCGCGGCGGCGGCGAACCGGCGCACGATCTCGCCTGCCGGCTCGATGCGATCGATCCCCGCCACGCTCTTGCCGGCCTGCCAGTAGTCCTTGGAGGACGTGCCTTCGAGCGAGCCGCGCTTCAGGCTCCAGATGGAGCGGAGCGCGTAGATCGTGCGCATCAGATGCTTGGTGCGCGCGTGCCGCAGCAGCCACCGCGCCAGCGGGCCCGCGCGCGTGCCGACCCGGTTCACGTACGGCGTGCGGATCACGGCGAGCGGCACGCCGGTCACCCGTTCGGTGAGCACGATGTCCTGCTCCTCGGCCGCGACGATCGCGCGCTTGTAATCGGGGTGGGCGCGGCACTCGGCGGTCGCGATGAAGCGCGTGCCCATTTGCACGCCCGCGTACCCCAGGCGCAGCGCCGCGACGAAATCCGCCGCCGCGCCCACCCCGCCCGCGCACACCAGGGGCACACCCAGATCGCCCAACTCGCCGATGAGCTGCGCGGCGCTCTTGGGGCCCGCATGGCCGCCCGCGCGGTCGTTCACGGCGATCAGCCCGCGCACGCCGGACTCGATCCCTTTCAAGGCCCACTTCCGCTCGGTGACGTCGTGGTAAACGACGCCGCCCGCGGGTGCCACGCGATCCACCACCCAGCGCGGCTTGCCGAGCGAGGTCACGAAAAAGCGCACGCCCTCTTCCAGGGCGACGTCGAGCCACTGTCGCATGCGGTCGAGGTAGCGCTGGGACGATTGCTCGATCAGCACGTTCATGCCGATCGGCTTGTCGCTGAGGCGCTGGATCAGCCGCAGGCCGTCGCGGAAGGCGTGCCCGTACACGTACGTGAGCGACAACGGCTGGACGATCCCGATACCGCCGGCCGCCGAGACCGCCGCGACCAGCTCGGGATTGGAGCAAGGATACATGGCGCCGCAGATGAGCGGCACCGCGACGCGCGCGTCGCGCGTGAGCGGGGTGTCGAGCGGCGTCACGCGGAGGGGATCGGGCCCAGCCGCCAGGTAACAGTGGCGCGGGCGACGACGTCGCCGGCGCCGTCCGTGACCACCGACTCGAAGTCGTGCTCGGCTTCCGCGGCCACGGGTGGAATCGTGAACCGCGCTTCGGCGGTGAGCGGGCCGCGCGCCTTCTTGAGGTAGCGGATCGAGAGCCCGGTCACGATGCCGCGCACGCCGTCGGGCAAGCCGACCGTCATGGCAAGCCCGCTCACGAGCTCCGCCGCGTTGGCGAGCGCCACGGCATGCACGGAGTTCAGGTGATTCCGCACGCGGCGGCGGTCGGCGATGCGGACGCGGGCGAAGCCCGGCTCGAGCTCGAGCACCAGCGGCCGGATGGTGGCGGAGTACGGCACCATCCGGTCGAGCAGCCAGGAAAACAAGCGGCGGCCGCCGGGTAGGGGACGGAGCCGCCGCCAGGCGGCACGCAGGCGGGTGCCGGGGGAGGTCATGGCGCGGATGGTAGCGGGGGGCGTCGCGGAGCGCCAGACGAAACGCCGTCCGGCCGGATTCCGTAGAACGGGCCATGAACGACGATTTCGCAATCCTGCTGCTGTTCTTCGGCATCTCCATTACCGCCAATGTCGGCCTGCTCGTGGCCTGGCTCGGCAGCAAGCGCCGGCTGCGCCGGCTCGAGGAGCGCGTGCTCAACGTCGGATCGCCCAGGGACTCCGATGACCGCGACGAGCGCGCCGCGCGCCTGGAGCAGGTCGTCGAGGGCTTGACCGTCCAGATCGAACAGATCGCGAGCGCGCAAGAATTTCTCAGCCGGGTGATCACCAACCGGCTGGAACGGCCGGGGGCGGCCCATCCCCCGGTCCCGAAGGTCGTCACGCCGCGCTGACCGTCGCCGCGGCCCTCATCTCGCGCTAAGTTCCGTCGTCCCACCTTCGAGAGGACGATGAGTCGCATCCAGGGGAAGCTCGCCCTGATTACGGGCGCGAGCGCGGGGATCGGCCTGGCCTGTGCGCGCCGCTTTGCCGCGGATGGCGCCAATCTCGTGCTCTGGGCGCGCCGCGCCGACCGCCTGGACCAGGCGTCTGCCGAGCTGGTCAAGCACGGCGTGCGCGTGCTTACCGACACCGTGGACGTGCGCGACCGCGCCGCCGTCAACCGCGCGGCCGATGCGCTCCTCAAGGCGGGTGCGGTGCCCGACATCCTGCTGAACAACGCTGGCCTTGCCGCGGGGCTCGCCAAACTGCAGGACGGCGATCCCGACGACTGGGATCGCATGATCGACACCAACCTGAAGGGCCTGCTCAACGTGAGCCGGGCGTTTCTCCCCGCCATGGTGGCGCGGGGGACGGGGCACGTCGTCAACATCGGCAGCACGGCCGGCCACCAGGTCTATCCGATGGGCAACGTTTACAACGCCACCAAGTTCGGCGTGCGCGCTCTGACCGAGGGCATGAACCTCGACGTGGCCGGCACCAAGATCCGCGTTTCGAGCGTCGACCCCGGGCACGTGGAGACGGAGTTCGCCACGGTGCGTTTCCACGGCGATGCGGCCAAAGCCAAGGCCGTCTACCAGGGCTTCCGGCCCCTCTCGGCAGACGACGTGGCGGACACCATCGGGTATGTCGTGAACTTGCCGGAGCACGTGAACATCCTGGATCTCGTGTTGCTCCCCACCCAGCAGCGCAACGTCTTCCTGATCGACCGGACCGGGCGGTGACCGGGGCGCCTGCAACCGGGCGCTGCCGCACCCCGTACTGAGCCGGATGCTCCTCGCCCTCGTTGCCGCCGTCGCGTTGCAGGCCGGCACGCCGCAAGACACCGCGTCCGCGTATCTCGATCCCGGCGCGCGCGAGCTGGTGCGCCAGGCCCGGCTGCGCCGCGAGACCGCGGCGCGCCAAATCGCGGGCTACCACGTGCTCGCCAAGGAGCGCATCTCGCTGGGCCTGCGCGCGCTGCGGTTCGACCGCCTGTTCTACCGGCGCGAGATGGCGGCGCGCATCAGTTGGCATCGCGATGCCCCCGACACCGTGACGATGGACGGTGCGCGCGAAGCGATTCCCATCGCGCTCTCCAAGGTGCAGCTGCCGGAGGACTTGAAGAGCGACGCGCCCGACCTGGTGTTCGATCCCGCGAACGATCGCATCGGGGCGGGCCTCTCCGAGTCGAGCTACGTGCGCCATCCGCTCGCGTCGACCGGTGAGCGCGATTATCGCTTCCAGTCGGGCGACACCACCGCGATCACGCTGCCCAACGGCAAGACCGTCCGGCTGTACGAGCTGCGCGTGATCCCGCGGCGCGACGAGTTCCGCCTGCTGGCGGGCTCGTTCTGGTTCGAAGGCGATTCGTTCGCGGTAGTGCGTGCCATCTTCCGGCCGGCGCGCGCGTTCGACCTGGAGCAGGACGTCGACTCGAGCGACGCGGATCCTGAAGCCAAGGACATTCCCGGGTTTCTGAAGCCGATCCGGGCGGAAATCCGCTACATCACGATCGAGTACGCGTTATGGAACGGCCGTTGGTGGCTGCCGCGACTGCTCGCCATGGACGGCGTCGCCACCATGGGATCGTTCCTCGAGGCGCCGCTCAAGTTCGAGCGCACCTACACCGACTATACAGTAGAAGGCGACACGAACGCCCCGACGACGCCGGTGGCCGTGGCGGCAGACGATTCGGTGAAACTCGCCTGCCAGGGACGCGCCACCTGCCACTGCGAGGGCCACCGCTGCCGGGCCGTGACCGTCGTCATTCCCACCGACACGGCGGCGTTGCTGGCGAGTCCGGAGCTGCCGGCGTCGATTCTCGACGACGGCGAAGCCCTGATGACGCACAGCGAGCTGACGGAGCTGGGGGAGCGGCTGCGCCTTTTGCCGCAGGCGCCGTGGCAGCCGCACAAACCCACGTTCAACTGGGGCCTGGGCCGCGCCGGCCTGATCCGGTTCAACCGGGTGGAAGGACTGTCGCTCGGTGCGCGCACCGAATGGTCCCTCAGCCGCGTGACGGTGGACGGCACGGCGCGGGTGGCCCTGTCGGACGGACAGCCCGACCTCGAGCTGGGGCTGGCCCGGACGAGCTCGGACAACCGTTTCCGCGTGGCGTTGTACCGGCGGTTGAGCGGCGTGGACCCCGCGGCCCGCTCGCTCGGCTTCGGGAACTCGGCCAACGCGCTGTTCCTGGGCCGTGACGACGGCGACTACTTCCGCGCGCAGGGAGCCGAGCTCGTGGTGCGGCCCGCCGGGTCCAGCGCGCAGCTCTTTTCTCTGCGCGTTTTTGCCGAACACCAATTCGCGGCGCCGGTGCGCACCGACCTGTCATTGCCGCACTTGATCCATTCGAGCCACGTGTTCCGTCCCGGCATTGCGGTGCGGGAGGCGGACGAGACGGGTATGGCGTTGGGGCTCAAAGGCGCGCGCACCGTGGGCGGCAAGGGCGCACGGGTGGGCCTCGATGTGGCGCTCGATGCGGCCGTGGGCCGGTTCGCCTTCGCGCGGATGGCCGCGGCGGCCCGCGTCGGCGCGCCGCTCGGCTCGAAGTTGTTCGGTGCGGTGGAGGCGGCCGCGGGAACGAGCGACGGCCCCGTGCCGGCGCAGAGTCTCTGGTACATGGGCGGCCCCGCCACGCTGCGCGGCTACGGCGGCGCCGCGGCGGTGGGCGCGTCCTTCTGGCGCGGCCGCGCTGAGCTGGCGAACCGCTTCCCCGCGGCGCGTCTGGCGCTGTTCTCGGATGTCGCGTGGGCGGGGCCGCGCAATGCGTTCGCGGCGAGCCGCCCGCTGGTCGCGGCCGGCGTGGGGGCGAGCTTCCTGGACGGCCTCATCCGAGTAGATCTCGCGCGCGCCTTGCGCGCCCCCAAGGGCTGGCGGCTCGAGATCTACTCGGACGCGATCCTCTAACTACTAATTGTCCTCGCCACTCTTCTGCCACTGCTGCAGCAGCTCGGCGGCGGCCTGCTTGGTGTCGGCGAACTTCAACCCGGCGCTCACCGCCTGCAGCTTGGGCTGCGCGATGGCGCGCGGCAGGCTGAAGCGGAACGCTTCGAGCGCCCAGCGCCGCACGTAGGGGCGTTCGTCGTCCAGGCGCTTGGCCAGGAGGTCGAGCGCCCGAGTGCTGCCGCGGCCCGCGAGCGCCGCCAGGACGTGCGCCGCGAAGCGCTGATCGCCGGCGCGCGCGTCCACCGAATCGACCAGCGTCGTGTCGCCCGTGCGGGCGATGACGCGATACGCCGCGTTCTGCACGGCGTCGCGGTAGGAGGGCGTGCGCAGCGCCTGGAGGATGACCGGGCGGCGGCCGGCCGAATCGCTGCGCGCCAGTGCCACGACCGCGGCGGCGCGCACGGCGTCGCTCGCGTCGCCGGTCCAGGCTTGGCGCGCGAGCGCCGCGGCCTGGTCGCCGCCCAGGTTGCCGAGCGCCTCCACGGCGGCGGCGCGCACCTGTGCCGACGTGTCTTTGATGGCCGCCTGCAGCGCCGGCAGCGCCGCGGCCGCGGGGAACGCGGCCAGGGCCCGCGCCGCCGCGACGCGCGTGAGGAAGTAGTCGGCACCGGTCGCCGCCTGAGCTACGGCGGCCGCCGCGGCCGTGTCGGCCGGGCGCAAGCCCAACTGCGTGATCACCCAGTGGCGGTTCCACAGGTCGGGGTCGCGCTTGAGCTGGGTGGCGAGCCACGCGGTGGGCTGATCGAAGGCGAGACGTTTCAAAATCGTGTTGCCGTCGTCGAAAATGACCATGGTGGGCGCGCTCTTCACGTCGCGGACCACGATCGTGTCCTGCCGCTGGGAGAGCTGCGCGCGCGCGATCACGTCGCCCGCCGCCGTGCCCACCCGCACCGTCACGGGCGTCCTGAACGCGGCCGGGGTGGTGTAGCGCAGGCCTGTGCTGTCGGCCTTCGACGAATCCTGCTGCGTCTGCTGTACCACCAGCGTGAGCGTGCCGGCGGGGGCATCGTACGCGCTGGTCACCGTGAACTCGGGGTACCCCGCCTGGTAGATCCACTGATCCCAGAACCAATCGAGGTTCTCACCCGTCGCGTCGAGCACCGCCTGACGCAGGTCGTCGGTAGTGGCGTTGTCGAAGGCGTGATCGGCGAGGTAGCGGTGCACCGACGCCCAGTAGCGCTGGTCGCCCAGGTAGTGCTTCAGCATCTCGAGGACGAGGGCGCCCTTGGGGTAGATGTTGTTCGACCCCAGCGCCGCAAGCGGCATGCGGCGTTGGTGGTCGATCTGCATGAACTGGTCGTACTCGTCGAGGTAGTAGTCCTGTTCGGCGTGCGCCCCGAGCTTGTGTCCCCAGTACTGACCCGGCATGAACTCCGCGAAGCCCTCGTTCAACCACATGTTGGCCCAGTTCTCGGTCGTGACGTAGTCACCGAACCACTGATGCGACAGCTCATGCGGAATGAGGATCCACGGATACCACGGGCGGTCCTGGTAGTCGCGCGCCGCGGGTAGCCAGTCCACGAGCGTGGTGGCGCTGACGTTCTCCATGCCGCCGAAGAAATCGGCGACGGTGGTCTGCGCGTACTTGGCCCAGGGATAGTTGATGCCCGTCAAGCGCGAGTACGTGTCGATCATATCGGGCGTGATCTTGAAGAGCGGTCGCGCCAGCGCCGAGTCTTCGTGATAGACGTAGTAATCCACGGGCACGTTGCGCCACGCGTCGTGGATTTTCACGAGCGGCGCCACGACGAGCGAGACCAGGTAGGTGGCGGACGGCCGGTCCTGCAGCCAATCGAGCGTGCGCGAGCCGTTCTTGGCGGTGACGTCGGAAACGAGCCGGCCGTTGGAGACCGCGTTCATCCCCTTGGGCACCGTCGCCACGACTTCCCACGTCATCTTGTCGTTGGGGAAGTCGTAGGTGGGGAACCAGAAATGGTTGTCGTGGTCCTCGCCCTGGCTCCAGATCTGGGGCGGGCGATGCGGCTGGCCTTCGGGATTGATGTAGGTGAGGCCGCGGCCGCTCTCCACCACGCCGTGATAGCCGATGGTGAAGCGGGCCGTGTCGCCCAGGGCGAGCGGACGCGCCAGGAAGACGACGAGCGTGTCGCCGTGGCGCGCGGTGCGCAGGGTGGCGCCGCCCGCGGCCGTGACGCTTTTCAGCACGAGCTTCGCGCCGGCGTCGAGGATGATCGAATCGAGCCCGGCGCGGCGGGCGACGAGCGTCGTCGCCACTTTGCCCTCGAACGACGTGGAGTCCCAATTGAAGCTCGAGACTTCGATCCGCTGGTGGATCAGGTCGTAGTCGTGCGAGCGGGTATAACGGTCGTTGGCCATGCGCTCGGCGTTCGACTGGGCGGCGAGCGGGACGGCCGCGCAGCACGCGGCCAAGAGGGAGAGCGGAAGCCGCATCGGTGTTCCTTGTACGAGAGGACGAGCCATACGCCCCGGGGGACGGCCTCGGGCGAGAGGGAATCTACTCGTATCGCGTGCCGCGGCGCCAACTGGCGCGCGGCGCCAGACCCCCGTTGATTAGCGGCGCATGACCGCCGAATTGAAGCGCGAGCTGGGCCTGCTCGACACCACGATGATCAACCTCGGCACGATCATCGCGTCCGCCATCTTCCTCGTGCCGAGCTACATCGCCCAACAGCTGCACGCCTCCTCGCTCGTCATCCTGGCGTGGCTCGTGGGCGGCGTGGTGTCGCTGCTCGGCGCCCTGTGCGTGGCGGAGCTGGGCGCCGCGTTCCCGGCCGCGGGCGGCTTGTTCGTCTACCTGCGCGAGGCCTACGGCCCGGTGTGGGGTTTTCTCTACGGCTGGGCCAACGCCGTGGTGATCAACCCGGCCTCGATCGCCGCCATCGCCGTGGGGTTCGCGACCTACGCCGCGCACTTCGTGTCGCTCGACGCGTACGGCATCAAGACGGTGGCGATCGGGTCGATCCTGGTCCTCACGGCGCTCAACTGTCTCGGCGTGCGCCTCGGGGCCACGACGCAGAACATCCTGACGTTCATCAAGGTGGCGCTCGTGACGGTGCTGATCGTGGCGGGATTGTTCCTGCCCGGCGGCTCGATCGAGAACTTCCGCCCGGTGTGGCCCGACCAGCCACTGGGCTCGTTGATCGGGCCATTCGGCCTGGCGATGGTGGCGGTACTGTGGGCGTACGATGGCTGGATCGAGAGTACCTACGTCGGCAGCGAGATCAAGGAGCCGGGGCGCGTGGTGCCGCGTGCGATCCTGCTGGCCACGCTGGGCGCCGTGGTCCTGTACTCGCTGGTGTCGCTCGCCTACATCCACGTGCTGTCGCCCGAGCGGACGGCGGCGTCGACGGAGGTGGCGGCGGATGCGGCACGCGTGACGCTGGGGGCGGGAGGCGCGGCGCTCGTGGCGGCGGCGATTCTCTTCTCGACGTTGGGCGCCAACAATGGCATCGTGCTCACCGCGGCGCGGATCCCCTACGCCATGGCGCAAGACGGCGTGATGTTCCGCGCCATCGGCTGGGTGCATCCACGCTGGCGCACGCCCGTGACGTCATTGGTGGTGCAGGCGGTCATCGCGATCGCGCTGGCGCTGTCGGGCGACTACGAGAAGCTCGCCGGGTACGTCATCTTCGCGTCGTTTCTGTTCTACGCACTGGGGTGTGGAGCGGTGGTACGGCTGCGGTGGAAGCGGCCCGACCTGCCGCGCCCCTATCGCGCCTGGGGCTATCCCGTGACGCCGATCGTGTTCATCGCGTTCGCGACGTATCTCACGGCGAACACGATCAAGGAGTCCCCGCGCGACGCGGCGGTCGGCGCGGCGCTGATCCTCGCGGGCCTGCCCTTCTACTTGTACTGGCGGCGGTCAGCGCCGCGGCCCCCGCAGCAGCAAGTCTAGGATCGCGGTCGGCGCGAGGGGGCCGAGCACACTGCCGTTCGGCACGGTGATCACCTGGGGCTGGGAGCCAAAGCCGCCCTCCCGGCCCTCGGGGCCAGCGGCGCCGGCCGCGCCGACGACGCCATCGCGGCCCTTGGCGCAGGCGTTGCCACGCGCGTCATTGCCCGCCGCGCCGGCCGGGCCGCCCGCTCCACCCGCTCCGCCGCGGCCTCCGGCTCCGCCCTTGCCGCCGGGCGTGCGCGCGGCGACCAACCCTGCGAGAAACGGCTCCTCCTGTGGCACGATGATCGTAATGTGCCCGCCGCGTCCGCCTTGTCCGCCGAAGCCGCCACTTTCGCCCGGTCCGCCCGGCCCGCCGTCGCCGCAGGCGGCGCCGTTGGTGCCTTTCAAGCCCGGGCGGCCGGCTTGCCCCGACACGCCGCGACCGCCGCGCGCCTCGATGATCAAGAAGTCGCGCGGCGGAATGACGCTGGCGTCGTAGAAGGCGTAGAAGGGCGGCGCGTCCGCCACTTCGATCGCCGCGATCAGCAGCTTGTCGACGTAGGGGGAGCGGCCGAGCGCCAGGCGTACGGTCACGTCGGGCCCGTCGTAGCCCGGGGCGCCCTCGAATCCGAAGGCGTGGTTGCTGCACGAGTAGTCGGGCGTCACCACCGCCTCGCCGTGGATCGCGGGCTTCATGCGCAGGGCGGCGCTCAGGTGGAACCCCGACGTGGCGCTCGCGAGCGGGTCGCTCAGGGCCGCCCAGCCGCCGTCCTGGAGCGCGTCCGCCTGCGGGCTGGTGCGCTCGAGGAACACGACGTGCAGGCGCGGGGGGTGCTTCTTGTCGTAGCGCGTGGCGAAGGGGATCTCGGTGCCGTCGTTCATCACGGCGGTGTAGCTCGCCGCGAACGCCTGGCCGGGGCAGGCCGCGCTCGGAGCGATGATGCGGATCTGCCGCATCTGCGCCACGAGTCCCACGTCCGGGGCGTAGTCGGCGGGGGGAGCGTGACTGCAGGCCCCAACGGCGAGCGCGGCGGCCGCGTAGAGCGGCAAGCGGGTGGCGTTCATGCCTCTAATGTCCGACGGGATGCGTCCGCTGGCAACCTCGCCGGGCCCCCCTAGATTGAGATCACCAACATGATCCCGTTGCTCTTCGTCGCGGCACTCGCGGCCCTCCCGGGAAGCGCCGACACCCTACAGGGGCGCGTGACCGACACCACAGGCGCGCCGCTCCCGGGCGTGGCTGTCTCCATCACCGAGCTCGACCGCCGCACGCTCTCGGATGCGAGCGGTACTTTCGCCTTCGCCCAAGTGCCCGGCGGGAGCTACACCATCGTGGCCCGCCGCCCGGGCTTCGCGCCGCAGACCGCGCGGGTCACGGTGCCGCTCGCGGCCCCGCTGGTGCTGACCTTGCGGTCCGCGGCGTTCGAGCTGGCGGCGGTGGTGGTGACGGCGACCCGCGCACCGGTCGATCCGCTGGCCTCGCCGCTCGCCACCTCGACACTCGGCGCCGACCGGCCGGCAAAACAGGACATCTCGCTGGCGCACGCGCTGGCGGGCGTGCCGGGCGTGCGCACCGTGTCCACGGGCGGGGAGATGGGGAAGCCGATGATCCGCGGGCTCGTGGGCCCGCGCGTGCTGACGCTCGACGCGGGGAACCGGCTCGAGGACTACTCCTGGAGCGATGAGGACGGCCCATCGGTGGACGCGGCGTTCGCGGACCGGGTGGAGGTGATCCGCGGGCCCGCGAGCGTGCTGTATGGCTCCGACGCGCTGGGCGGCGTGGTGAACGCCGTGCCCGCGCCCGTGCCGGAGGCGGACAGCGGGCGCGGCTTCGTGCGCGGTGGCACCGATCTGTATGTGGCGTCGAACAACGCGGAGTTCGGCGCGCTCGTCCGCGTGGAGGGGGCGGGCGGGGGCACGGGGTGGCGGGCGAATCTCGCGGGCCGGCGCTCGGAGGCACTGCACACCCCCGCGGGGGAGATCGACAACACGGGATTCCTGGCGCTGGATGGCGACGCGGCGTTGGGCGTGCGCGGCGATTGGGGGCGGGGCACGCTACGGGTGGTGCACTACGGCGGCGAATTCCATCTGCACGAGGCGGGCGACACCCTGCCGCCGCCGCCCGGCTCGCCGGAGCAGGGACCGGTCCGCAAGCTCTCCGACGACCGCCTGCAGGCGAGCGCGGAGCTGCGGCTGGGTGCCATGCGGCTCGAGGTGAAGAGCCAGGTGCAGCGCCATTGGTTGGCCGAGGTGGTGGAGGGCGACACGGCGTCCACCGAGAAGGGGTTCGATCTCCTGCTCACCACCGGGACGCTCGACGTGCTGGCGCACCACGCGCTGGCGCGGGCCGTGCACGGGACGGCCGGCGTGTCGGGATACCTGCAGCGCAATGCGACGCGTGGTGACGAGCCGCTGGTACCGGGCGCCGACGCCCGCGGCGTCGGGACGTTCGTGTTTGAGCAAGCGGACTGGGGCCGCTGGAGCGTGCTGGGCGGGGCGCGGATCGACCTGCGGCGGCTCGCTGCCGACAGCAACACGGACTTGGGGCTGGGCGCGCAGCGGCGCGATTACCACGCCTGGTCGGGCGACGTGGGCGTAGCGTTCCGGCCGGCGGCGGACGTCGCGGTCACGGCCAACATTGGCCGGGCGTGGCGGGCGCCGACGTTGTTCGAGCTGTTCGCCAACGGACCGCACGTGGGCGAGTCGCGGTTCGAGCAGGGTGATGCGACGCTGGTCCCCGAAGCGGGCGTCACGGGCGACGTGAGCCTGCGCTGGCGCGGCGCGCGCCTGCAAGGCGAGCTGTCGGCATTCGCATCGAGCTACGCGCACTACATCTACATCACGCCCACCGGCGGG
This sequence comes from Gemmatimonadota bacterium, assembly GCA_041487875.1. Taxonomy (GTDB): domain Bacteria; phylum Gemmatimonadota; class Gemmatimonadetes; order Gemmatimonadales; family GWC2-71-9; genus DATLWA01. The sequence continues at coordinate 37,597 of JBGPOE010000013.1, forward strand.
GTGCAGGACTCCCTGCCCGTGTACGCCTACCGCCAGGGCGACGCCACGCTCGCCGGGGCCGAAGGGCGGATCGAGGCGTTGGTGGTGCGGGACGTGAGCGTGCGGGCGCGCGCCGACTTTGTGAACGGCACGCTGAAGAACGGCGGCCCACTGCCGCTGGTGCCGCCGCTCGCGGGCGACGTGGGCGTGGACTGGCGTTTGTCGGAGCTGTCGTGGGCGACGCGGGCGTCGTTGTCGCTGGACGCGGAGCTGGTGGCGCGCCAGCGGCGCATCGCGGCGTACGATCTGGCCACGGCGGGCTACGGATTGTTGCATCTGGGCGCGGAGCTGGAGCGGCCGATCGGCGGGCGGGCGGTGCGCGTGGAGCTGGCGGTGCGCAACGCGCTCAACACGCGCTACAAGAATTTTCTCAGCCGCTACAAACGGTTCGCGCTCGATCCGGGCAGGAACATCGTGCTGCGAGTGGGCACCGACTTCTAGGACTGCAGACGCAAGAAGACAGGGATCAGATCAGTTCCCAGACGCCAAGTTACCAGTGGTTTCCAGTCACCAGAGGCCAGTATGATCCCACGCATCGCCCCGCTCGCCGCCGTCGCTATGGTCCTCGCCGCCTGCGCGCCCGAGCGTCCCGTGGCGCCACCTCTCGTCGCAAACAAGGTCGCGACCACCACGCGCGTCGCCACCGTGGTGGACGTCAGTCGCGATACGACCTCACAGAACGAGACGCCGCTCGCCGTCAATCCGACGAATGCGGCGAACCTGCTCACCGGCGCCAACGATTGGAATTACAACGACGGCTGCGCGGTGAACGCGTCGTTCGACGGCGGCAAGACGTGGACGCCGACGCTGCCGTCGGGGTTCGTGCCGGGTCTCACCAGGTTCACCAACGACCCGAGCATCCCGGGAACGGGGTTCTATGAGGCGGCGGGCGATCCCGGCACGGCCTTCGGGCCGGACGGCACGGCGTACTTCGTGTGTCAGGCGTTCAACTTCACATCGCCCTATCAGATCGCGTTGTTCGTGAGTCGCTCGACGGACGGGGGCCTCACGTGGTCGGCGCACCCGGTGCAGGTGTCCGTCTGGAACGGCAACGGCAAGACGAAGGGCTCGAACGGCCAGTTCCCCGATCACGAGTCGATCGTGGTGGACAACAATCCGGCGAGCCCGTATCGCGGCACGATCTACATCGCGTGGGCGCAGTTCAACGGCAACTCGCACTCGCCGGTGTTCGTGTCGTATTCGCGGGACGGCGCGCGCACGTTCTCGCCGCCCACGCAGATCACGGCGTCCACGGTGCGCAACAATCAGGACGCCCGTATCGCCATCGCGCCCGACGGCCGCGCGTTCCTGACCTTCGACAACGGCATCCAGGGCAACAAGGGCACGGCCCTGTACGTGAGCACGTCGGGCGACGGCGGGGCGAGCTGGAGCGCGCCGCTGCAGTTCGGCGGCATGGTCAATCCGGTGTGCGTGTTCCCGCCGTATTGCTTCAACCTGTTGGGTGGCGCCTTCCGGGCGGGCGGGTCGTATCCCGCGCCGGCATTCGATGCGGTGCGCGGCCAGCTCGACGTGGTGTACGCCGACATCGTGAACGGCCGTGCGCAGATCTTCTTCACGTCGGCCGCGGCGAACGACCTGGCCCATTGGTCGGCGCCGGCTGCCATCGCGCCGACCGCGGCGGGTGACCGTTTCGAGAGCGAGCTGTCGATCGCGCCCAACGGACGGCTCGATGCGTCGTTCTACGACCGCAGCTACTCCGGCAACGCACTGCTCGACGTCACCTACGCGCAGAGCGCGGATGGCGGGGCGACGTGGGCCACGACGCGCGTGACGGACGCGGGGTTCGACCCGTCGCAATACGGCGTGCCTTTTGGATCGACGATCCGGCCGTTCGTGGGGGACTACAACGGCATGGTGTCGACCAACGACCGTGTGGGGATCACGTGGACGGGCGTTGGACCCACATTCGGACGGTTGAATACCAATCTGGAGATTTTTTTCGCGAGTCTGGTTCCGTAGCGGAGTTGCCAGAACCCAGAGCTGAGTCTCCAGGGTAGTTGCCAGACGGCAAGTTGCCAGCGGTTCCAAGAGCACAGTGGCCAGGCCGCTTCCTATGCAGCCTGGCCACTGTTCCCTGGCAACCGCTGGCAACTTGCCGTCTGGCAACTTCACTGAATACCGGCCCTCTGTTAGCTTGTAGCTTGCCGAGGGCGTGGTGGCTGTAGCTCAATTGGTTAGAGCGTCGGACTGTGGCTCCGAAGGTTGCGGGTTCAATTCCCGTCAGCCACCCTTTTCGATTGCGGATTGACGATTGCGGATTGCGGATTGGCGCGACCCACTCCATCAATCCGCAATCCGCAATCCGCAATCCGCAATTAGCATAGGTCCGTAGCTCAATTGGTAGAGCACCGGTCTCCAAAACCGGGGGTTGCAGGTTCAAGTCCTGCCGGGCCTGTTTGCAAGGTGCTGCGCGCCGTCCTCCTGTGGCCGCAGGACTTGCGCTGCGCCTCGATTCCCGCCGGGCCGACGCTATCCGAAGAGCTTTCGCGTCAGCGCGCGCGCGGCGAACCGCAACCGATCCCCCCACGGCAGCCGGCCGAAGTTCGCGCGCACCACACCCGCCGTGAAGAAGGTCGGCGCGGCATAGTCGATCGCCGTATCCACGACGATGGGGCGGCCGGCGGCGAGCGTCTCGCAGACCAGCGCGAGCGCCTCCGGCACCCCGGCGTCGGCGCCGAGCCGGTGGTAGGTCACGCCCATACCGCGCGCCAGCGATGCGAGATCGTAGTCCGGCAGGACGCTGGCGGTCTTGCGGCCGAGCGCCGTCTCTTGGAACTGCGCGATCTGCGCCAGCTCGCGGTCGCGTAGCACGAAGACGGCCACGGGGATGTTCTGGCTCGCGGCGGTGAGCAGCTCGAGCCCGGTCATCAGGAACGCGCCGTCGCCCACGAGGGCCACGACCGGCGCCTCCGGCCGGGCGAGCTTCGCGCCCAGCGCGGCCGGCACCGCGTAGCCCATGCACGAGTAGTCCACGGGGGCGAGAAAGCGACCGGGCCGCTCGAGCCGCAGCCACTCCATCGCCAGAAACAAGCCGTTGCCACTGTCCGCGGTGAAGATGGTTTCGGGGCCGAGGGCGTCCTGCAGGGACTTGAGCAGACGCGCCGGGGTGACCTTGGTGCCGCCGGCCTTCTCCAGCGCGCCGCCCCACACGTCCGCGTGGCCCTCGCGGATCTGGGCGGCCAACTCCGCATCGGCGGGTCGAGGGCGCAGGTGCGGCAGCAACGCCCGCACGAACTCGGCGGCGTCGGCTGTCACGCCGAGGGCGACCGGGTAGTTGCGGCCCAGCACCGCCGGGTCGATATCGACCTGAATGAGCGGCTGCGGCGGCGTGAGCCCATAGCTCCCGGTCGCCACCTCCCCGAAGCGGCAGCCGATCGCGAGAGTGGCGTTGCGTTGGCCGGCGACGCGCCGGGCGAAGGGCGGGGCGGCGGCGCCGAATCCGTTCCACAAGAAGAGCGGGTGCGATTCCGGGAACACCCCTTTGCCCTGAAACGTGGTGGCCACCGGAGCCTGCAGCCGCTCGGCGAGATGGACGAGATCGGCCCCGGCTCGGGCGGCGCCCAGCCCGAGGTAGACGAGCGGCCTGATGCGGGGATCGTTGAGGAGCGCAGCGGCGCGCTCGATCTCTCGGGCCTGGGGCACCGCGGCGTCCGGCGGCGGCGGGCTCCACGCGAGATCGGCTCCGCCATGCTGGAAGAGGTACAGCTCTGCCGGGACCTCCACCATCACGGGCCCGGGCGCGCCCGAGCGGGCGAGGGCGCAGGCGCGGCGGATTCCGGAATAGAGATCCGCGCCCTGCTTGATGAGGAATGTTCCCTTGGTGACGGGCGCCGCGACGGCGAGCTGGTCGATCGCGTGCAACTGGTAGGCCTTGGCGGAGTCCCGCCGGATGCCGCAGCCCAGCACGAGCAACGGGACGTTATCGAGGAACGCTTCCGCGATCCCGGAGAGCGCGTGCGTGAGGCCCGCTCCCGGCACGAGGTTGACGCAGGCGAGCTCGCCCGAGGCGCGCCACACGCCATCGGCCATGAACGACGCGCTCTGCTCGTCCGTCACGAGGACCGGCCGGACGCGCCCCGCGGCTGCGAGGGCGTCGTACAGCTCGATGTTGTGCGTCCCCGGGATCCCGAAGGTGTAGCGGATCCCTTCGTCCGCGAGCGCGCGGGCGACGATCGCGCCGCCGCCGAGACTCACGATGCTCCGCCCCGGGCCATGCTGGCGGGCATCGGCACCGCCACGATCTCCGCGCGTGCCGTGACCCGGCCCTGCGCCGAGACCCACGCCTCGACCACGGTCTTGCGCTCGGACCTCTCCTTCACGCGGCCGCGGATCTCGAGGACCGGCCCGACGGGCGTGGGCGCCAGGAAGTCCACGCGCAGCGCCGCGGTGACGAAGCGCGGCGCCGGCCCGTCGCCGACGTTCCGTCCCGCGGCTCGCTCGGCGGCCGCAGCGGCCGTACCCATGGCATGGCAGTCGATGAGCGAGGCCACGAGGCCGCCGTACACGAATCCCGGCACGGCGACGTCGAACGGGCGCGGCGTGAACCGCGCCACGGCCTCGGTACCCTCCCAGCGCGTCTTGAGGTGGAGACCATGGGCGTTCAGCCGCCCGCACCCGTAACAGTGGGCGAAGTCGTCAGGGTAGAAGTCCTGAACCGCCTGCGCGGCCGGCTCGCTCATGCGCCCGTATCTAGGGCTCCCTGCGGCGCCCCGCAACTACGGCGCTGCACGGCTTCGACGACAGCGGCCGTCCGTTCGATGCGGCCGCCCGGCGCTCAGCCTTCGGGTGTCGGGCGGGGGACGCGATGGTGCGCCCCGAGCCTCGTTAGGAGACTGTCACAACACCGGCCCCTCACGTGGCCGCAGGACTTGCGCTGCGCGGCGATTCCCGCGCCAGCCCTCGCCTGCACCGGAAGAGCTAGCCCCAATCGACCTCCCGCAGGTTCTTGCCCCCCCACAATCGTTAAGTCGCTTTTCATCCCGCCGGCCGATGTTCGCCCACACCGAGCCCGGGCAGGTTGTCTCATGCGGGCAAACGCGGTCCGATCGAACATGGATCACGAAACGCGCCTGCGTGTGACACCACCTGCTGGGAGGACTCATGTACAATCTGCCACGACTGACGGCGCGACTGGCTGCCGTTGCATCACTCGCGGCGCTGCTGGCCACGGCGTGTAACACCGATTCCAACGGACCCCTGACGCCACGCCTGTCCGCGGATCAGGGCTTCAACTCATCGCACAACGCGTCGTCCGGCTTCACGGTGCTCGCCCAGGCCGCCGTCAGCTGCACCGGCGGGAGCATCACCGGAAGCGTGGGCACATTCCAGCCCGCGCCCCCCGCGGGTCCCGGCGCGATCACCTTGGTTGGTTGCCCGGTTAGCGGTTCGCAAGACATTGGGGATGCAGCCTCGATTGCGGCCTTCAATGCCTTCCTCGCGCAGTATGACGCGCTCGCGCCCACGCCATGCGACGTGGTGCTGACCGGCACGCTGGCGGGTGTGACGCTTACCCCCGGTGTCTACTGCTTCGATGCGGCGGCGGCACTGACGGGCACGTTGACGCTCCAAGGGCCCGCGAGCGGGACTTGGCTGTTCAAGATCGGGACCCCCGGTGTCTCTGGCACGGGCGCTCTTACGGGCACCAACTTCAACGTGGTACTGGCCAACGGCGCGCAGGCGTGCAACGTGACGTGGTGGGTCTCCCAGGCCGCGACGTTCACAACCTCGGCCTTCCAAGGCAATATCCTGGCCGGGGCGGCGATTAGCATGACCGCCAGCACCCTGAACGGGAACGCGTGGGCGGGAGCCAAGGCTGACGCTACTGGCGTTAGAGTTGGCGACGTCACGTTCACAGAAGGCACGACGGTCGTCGGCTGCGCCACCACCAACGGCGGCGGCAAGGGCCACGACAAGGATCACGACAAGTGCAACCAGGGCGTCGGCAACGGCCCCGAGGGTTGCGACCCCGGCAACTCGAACCACAAGCACGGATCCAATGACGAAGACGGCGGCAAGCCGGGCGACCCGGGCCGTCAGGGCGGGGACAAGCACTAAGCATTCAGTCGCGAACAATCAGCGGAGGGGCGCCATCCCGGCCCCTCCGTCTTCACATCAGCACCAACCGTTTGGAGTGACGCTATGAGCGATCCCAAGAAGAATTTCATGTTCTATGTCCTCCTGCTGGTCATGGTCGCGGTCGCGGCATCGCTGTCCGCGTTCGTCTCCGTGGGCAAGCCAACAGCCGGGCCGTCACTGGGCCGCGCGGCGAGCTTCGCCGTCCTCGGCGGCTCGACGGTGACCAACACCGGCGCGACGTCGATCACCGGCGATCTGGGTGTCTCGAGCCCGGGCGTGTCGGTCACCGGTTTCCCACCGGGCACGATGGCCCGCGGCGCCCAGCACGTCGGCGATGCGGCCGCCAATCAGGCGCAGGCGGATGCGCAGAGCGCATATGCGGTACTCGCCGGCAAGCCCTGCGGCACGGCGTTGACCGGCCAGGATCTGGGCGGCAAGACCCTCGCGCCCGGCGTCTATTGTTTCACGTCGTCGGCGCAGCTGACGGGCAAGCTCGTGCTCGACGGTAAGGGCCAGCGCAACGCGGTGTGGGTGTTCCAGATCGCGAGCACGCTCACGACCGCCACCAACGCAGCGGTGGTGATGGACAAGCAGGGTCGGGCGGGCAACGTGTTCTGGCAGGTCGGCAGCGCGGCCACCCTGGGCACCGGCACGGCGTTTTCGGGGAATATCCTGGCCTACTCGAGCATCACAATGAATACCGCCGCCAACCTGTCGGGGCGGGCGTTGGCGCGCGAGGCGGTGACGATGGATAGCAACAAGATCCACTTGCCGTAGGAAGAGTTCGCCGGCGCAGCTGATGCTGCGCGGCTTGTCGGGAGAAGGGGGGCGGCATAGTCCGCCCTTCTTCTTGCCCGGAAACCACCCCCAGGGCCTCACCTGCACCAAAAGACTTAGTCCGTTCGATTCGCCACTAATCCACCGGCTCGCCCACCATCGTTAAGTCGTTTTTCATCCGACTGAGGGATGTTCGCGGGAGCGCGCCCGAGCAGATTTCCTTCTCGGGCGGGGACCTTCCGATCAGCGACAACGGATCCCGGCATGCCTTGTACGACACGAAATACTTCGGAGGAAGCAAATGTTCACTGTCTCCCGATCCACGGCCCGGCTCCTCGTTATCGCCCCGTTCGCCGCACTGCTCGTGCTGGCGTGCGAGCATAACGTCGGGGGCCCAGCAACAAGCCCAGGCCCATTGGCGACTATCACCGTCCTCCCCGACCCCACCACCCTGGCGGTCAGTACCACGCGGCAGTTCACTGCCGTGGGCCGGGACGCGGCCGGCATCGTCGTCTCGATCATTCCGGTGTGGTCGGTCGTCGCGCCGGGGACGAGCGGCACCATCACCGCCGGCCCGGGGCTGTTCACCGCGGGCACGACGCCCGGCACGTACTTCAACACGGTGCGGGCGACCAGCGGTACCATCTTCGGCGACGCCAATGTGATCGTCACCGCGGCCGCGCCACCCCCGCCACTGATCAATTTCGGTGCCGCAGCGCCGTACGGGATCCTGGCCGGCACCGCGGTAACCTGTATCACCGGGGGCGTCATCAACGCCGATGTGGGCGTCAGCCCGGGGACCGGCATCACCGGCTTCCCGCCGTGCGCGCTCACCGGCGCACGTCATGCCGGGGATGCCACGGCGGCCACCGCGCAAACCGCCCTCACTGCGGCGTACAATACGCTCGCGGGCCAGGCGTGCGGCACCACCATCTCCGCCGATCTGGGTGGAACGACGATCGCACCGGGCGTCTATTGCTCCGCGTCGTCGGTGGGGGTGACGGGAGTTCTCACGCTCGACGGCGGCGGCGCAGTCATGCCATTGTTCGTGATCCAGGTCGGGTCCTCCCTCACGGTCGCTGGGTCCATCAACCTGATCAATGGCGCCGACGCGAAGAACGTGTACTGGCAAGTCGGCAGCTCCGCCACCCTCGGGACGGGCAGTTTGTTTAAGGGAAACATTGTCGCGCTCACCAGCATCACCATGGTCGACGCCTCAACCCTGCTCGGACGGGCCTTGGCGCGGAACGGTGCCGTGACGTTGGGCACCAATAACACGATTACCCTGCCGTAAGCGTACGCTCGCACGGTGGCGCGGGAACCGGAGACCAGTCCGGTCGCCGACTCCCGCACCGCCGGAAGCGATGACTCTAGAGAGATTGGGGAGAGAGCAACATGCGTGACCAAATTTTGAAGAGTGTGCGGACGCTCGCGGCGGTTCTGCCGTTGCTGGTGCTTGCGCATCCCGCGGCGGCCCAGCGCGAGGGTAGCTGGGAGTTCAGCGCCGGTGGCGGAATCGAGATCGTGGACCACGCCCTCAGGAATTTCCTGGTGAGCAAGGGGTTCACCACCACCGCCAATCCGGGTAGCATCGCGCCCGCTGTGGCGGTGCGCGTGGGCTACAACGTCAACAACAACCTCGGGCTCAGCATCGGCACTGCGGGTGCCAAGGGCTCCGGCATCAAGTATCTGACGCCATTCGCCGCGCTCACCTACACCGTGAACCTGAGCGCGCGCACGAGCCCCTTCCTCACCCTGGGGACGCAGTTCACCCGCATCACCGGCAACGGCCGGAAGGAGCACCCGACTTGGGGCGCTCATCTGGGCGCGGGTCTCCGGCACATGATCAGCCCGAACGTGGCGCTGCGGCTCGAGGGCCGGATGGCGGTCGAGCACTATGAAGAACTGCCTGGGAAAAAGACGGCGTACAACCCCATCGTCACGCTCGGCCTATCGTACTTCACTGCCGGCCGCAAGGCCGCAGCCGCGCCGGAGTGTCCGACCTGCACGCCGATGGTGCGCGTGCGCGTCGATACGGTGCGCGTGCAGGCGCCGCCGCCGCCGCCCATCATTCACTACTGCACACGCGGCATCGCGCCGCCGGGCGTCCAGATGGATGCGTACGGCTGCCTCGTGCTGACGGACACGCTGTTGCTGGAAGGGGTCCACTTCGCCTTCGACAAGAGCGACCTCACGGAGCGGGCTGACTCGATCCTGGATCGCGTGGCGGAGTCGATGATGGCACACCCCGAGGCCTACTTCGAGATCGCCGGTCATACCGACAGCGTGGGCACGTTCGCCTACAATTATCTGCTGTCGGCGCGGCGGGCCAATGCCGTCCGTAACGAGCTCATCACGGAAGGCGTGCCAGCCTACCGGATGACGGCGGTGGGCTACGGCGAAGGGTTCCCGATCGCGCCCAATGCGACGGTCGAGGGACGCGCGCTGAACCGGCGCGGCATCCAGATTCGCGTCAAGAAACCGTAGCCGCGCAGCAGTCTGCTTCACTTCGAGCCTCGTTCCGGACCATCGGAACGGGGCTCGTTGCTTTGTGAAGAAGATTGCATGGCGGTTTCCTGGAGGCCTCAGGGCCTGGACGACAAGCTTGCGGCAGTCCCGGACCGTGAGGAGACATGGCGGCGGCAAGCGTATTGCTCATTGAGGACAATCGGCTGGTGCGCGACGGTATCGCGACCTTGCTCAACGCGCAGCCGGACTTGAAGGTCGTGGCGGCGGCTGATGGACCGCGCGCGGGGTTACGGTGGGCCCAGGAGGCCAATCCCCGCGTCGTGCTGGTCGACGCATCCTTGGGGAACCACAAGAGCCACGACTTCGTGCAGGAAGTTCGCAAGACCGCTCCGGCGGCCAGGGTGGTCGTGATGGATCTGCTCGCCACGGAGGAAGACGTCGTGGACTTCGCGCGGGCCGGAGCGAGCGGGTTCGTCACTAAACGCGCCAGCCGCGATGAGCTGGTCGCGACGGTGCGTTCGGTGGCCGGTGGTGCGGAGGTTGTGCCGGCCCCCTTGAGCGGCTTCCTCTGCTCCTACATCGCGAAGCGGCCGGTCGGCCCCAGTGCCCCGGCGGCGGCCGGTGCCGCGCAGATGTCGAAGCGGGAGCGGGAGATCAGCACGCTGATTGCCGAGGGTATGAGCAACAAGGAGATCGCCCGGCGGCTCAACATCGCCACCTACACGGTCAAGAGCCACGTGCATAGTGTTCTGGAGAAGCTCGGCGTGCACAGTCGTCTCCTGATCGCGGCTCACGTACACCGGGCCGGAAAGCCGCAGACCGAAGCGCCATAACTTCTCGCGCTGGCACCCGCACGGCGTAGGCTTTCACGCCTCCCGCCTCACCTGCACCCAAAGGTCTAATTCGCTCCGCCCACAAGACTAGGTCGTTTTTCATCCCGCTGAGCGATGTTCGGCCGGGCCGGAGGCAAGCAACTTGTCCAGGTTCGTGCGCATCACACCCTCTCGGGAGGTCTTATGAAGCGTTGGCTCAACATTGCGAATCGCGGCGCCGCGATCCTCGCCGCGGTACTGTGTGTCGCGGCGGCGACGCCGCTCGTGGCCCAGCAGGCCTCCACACCCGCGCCTCAAGTTGGCGTGAGCGCGCCGCAGGCCGCGGTCAGCGTGCCACAGGCGACCTCCGCGAGCACCGTCCTTTCCGGGCCGCGTCTCAGCCCGGAGTGGCGGCGCGTCGAGCCGAGCGTCGCGAACAACAGCGCGACGACGTCCGCCGCTTCCAGCGGCAGCACGACGATCACGGTCACGACGCTCGTGCTCGTGCTCGTGGTGATCATTGCGGTGCTGCTGATCGCGAAGTAACGGGCGACCGGACAAGGAACTCGACATGCCTATTCTTGCTTGGGTCGTCGTCGGCATCATCGGCGGCTTCATCGGCAGCATGGTCGTGAACACGCGGGGTCAGGGGCTTCTGGGAGACCTGTTCCTCGGGGTGATTGGGGCGGTGGTGGGGGGCTGGGCCTTCAATCGGTTCGGCCACTCCGGGGTTACCGGCGTCAATCTGTACAGCATTCTGGTGTCCGCCGCCGGTGCCATCGTGGTGCTGGTCTTGTATCACGCGCTCCGGGGTTCACGCACCCGGGCCTAGAAGCCGCCTCACGCACACGAACACTGGGGAACCCTGCAACCGACGACGTTGTGGGGTTCTTTCTTCACATCGCCGAGAGGGTTAACCTTGCGGCAGCGCACACCGCGCGAAAGGCCGTCCGTGACCACAGCTCACCACCGTACACTCGCGTCGACGAAGCGGACCGCGAACGGGAATGGGTCTGCCAGACGCCCGCTGGCCAAGGCCCCGACCGGGATCGCGGGCCTGGACGAAATCACCAATGGCGGACTGCCCCGCGGGCGGCCCACGCTGGTGTGCGGCGGGGCGGGCTGCGGCAAGACGCTCCTCGCCTTGGAATTCCTCGTGCGCGGGGCGCTCGAACACCACGAGCCCGGCGTGTTCATGTCGTTTGAGGAAACCGCCGACGACCTCGTGGAAAACGCCCGCTCGCTCGGGTTCGACCTGCGGCGGCTGAGCGCCCGCCGGCAGCTGCTGCTCGATCACGTGCACCTCGATCGCAGCGAGCTGACGGAAACCGGCGAGTACGATCTTGAGGGGTTGTTCATCCGGCTGGGTCACGCGATCGACTCGATCGGCGCCAAGCGTGTCGTGCTGGACACCATCGAGCTGTTGTTCTCCGGACTGGCCGACCGGTCCCTGGTGCGCGCCGAGCTGGACCGGCTGTTTCGGTGGCTGAAGACGAGGCGCGTCACGGCCATCGTGACGGGCGAACGGGACGGCGACCACCTGACGCGCCACGGCCTCGAGGAGTATGTCTCCGACTGCGTGATCCTCCTCGATCAGCGCGTGATGGAGCAGAGCGCCACTCGGCGGTTGCGCATCCTCAAGTACCGCGGCTCGGCGCACGGCGGCAACGAGATGCCGTTCCTCATCGACGACCACGGCGTCTCCGTGTTGCCGATCACGTCGCTGGGACTCAAGCACCAGGCGTCCACGGCGCGCGTGTCCACTGGGATGGCCGGGTTGGACTCGATGTTCGGGAAGAAGGGCTACTTTCGCGGCAACAGCGTGCTCGTGTCGGGGACGGCG
>JBGPOE010000014.1:0-49400 GCA_041487875.1 Gemmatimonadota bacterium
CGGCTCGTTGATGATCCGGAGAACTTCCAGCCCGGCAATCCGCCCGGCGTCTTTCGTCGCTTGTCGCTGGCTGTCATTAAAGTATGCGGGAACGGTGATAACGGCCTGGTCGACCTTTTGGCCGAGGTAGTCCTCCGCCGTCTGCTTCATCTTCTGGAGGATCATCGCCGAGATCTCTGGCGGCGTGTAGCGTTTACCCTGGATCTCGACCGACGCGAGGTCGTTGGTGCCGGGGACGATTTTGTACGGGACGCGCTTGGTCTCTTCCACGACTTCGCCGGTGCGGCGTCCCATGAACCGCTTGATCGAGAAGATCGTGTTCTGCGGGTTGGTGACGGCCTGGCGCTTGGCGACCTGGCCCACCAGCCGCTCGCCGTCCTTCGTGAACGCGACCACCGACGGCGTCGTGCGGCCGCCCTCCGCATTGGGTATCACCACGGGATCGCCGCCCTCCATCACCGCCACCACCGAGTTCGTGGTGCCAAGGTCGATCCCAATGATCTTCTCAGCCATGGTGCGTACTCCTCAGTCCTGGGTTGATGCGTATGGGGGTTTGCTCGTTGCAAGAGCAAAGCCCGTGCCCGAAAGAAGTGTCAATTTGGCAGGCGGCACCAGTCCCCCCGCCGAACGTACATTTCTCACCCCGTGTTTCCCTACAAAGACGAGAACCCGACCGAGCTGCCGCCGTACGTCACGATCGGCATCATCGCGCTGAACGTTCTGGTGTGGGTGTTTCTCGAAGGGCTGGGGAGTGCTGGGCCCTTGGCGCGCGCCGTGTGCCAATACGGGCTGATCCCGGGCGAGCTACTACGCACGGTTCCCGCGGGCACGAGCACGCCGCTCGCACCCGGCGTGAGCTGTCTGGTGCGCGCGCAACCGCACTACCTCGCCTTGGTGACGTCGATGTTCACGCACGGCGGGTGGCTCCACCTGATCGGCAACATGTGGTTTCTGTGGGTGTTCGGGAACAACATCGAAGACGTGATGGGCCACGGGCGTTTCGTGGTGTTCTACCTGCTGTGCGGCGTGCTCGCCAGCGCGGCTCAGGTGATGCTGGCGCCACAGTCGGCCGTGCCCATGATCGGCGCCTCGGGGGCCATCAGCGGCGTGCTGGGCGCGTACCTGCTGCTCTACCCGCGGGTGCGGGTGCACGTGCTGGTCTTCCTCGGGTTCTTCGTGACGACCATCGTGCTGCCCGCCTATCTGATGCTCGGGTACTGGGTGCTGCTGCAGCTCCTGGGCGGTCTGCCGATGCTGGGCGGCCGGGATGTGGGCGGTGTGGCGTTCTTCGCGCACTTGGGCGGTTTCCTCGCCGGTGTGCTGCTGATCCGCCTGTTCATTCGCGAGGACTATCTGGCGCGTCCTCCACGTGATGCTTGATGTTCTTCCCCTCGACCATGAACACGACGTCTTCCGCGATGTTGGTCGCGAGGTCCGCCACCCGCTCGAGGTTGCGGCTCACCAGCAGCAGCTCGATCGCCGCGCCGATCACGTGCGCGTCCTCGGCCATGTGCGTCAGCAGGATCCGGAACATCGAGCGGTGCAGCGCGTCCACATGGTCGTCACGCCGGCAGATGGCGCGGCCGGCGGCGGCGTCGCCACGCACGAACGCCTCGAGCGCGTCCGACAACATGGTCCGGGCCTGGCGCGCCATCTCGACCAGCTCGGGCTCGGGTGTGATCGGGCGGTAGGCGAGCAGCCGCTCGACCGACTGCGCGATGTTCACCGCGTGATCGCCCACGCGCTCGAGATCGTTGGCGATCTTGAGCGCGGCCATGAGCAACCGCAGGTCCCGCGCCATGGGCTGCTGCGTCGCGAGCAGCGCCACGACGGCGTCCTCGACCTGGTTCTCCAGATCGTTGAGCGTGCCGTCGCCGGCGATGACCCGGGCCGCCTTCGGCGCATCGCGCTCCAGCAGCGCTTGGACCGACGCGGAGAGCGCCGCCTCGGCCTCGCCGGACAAGGTCAGGAGCTTGGCCTTGAGATCGGCCAGCTCGTCGTGAAAATGGCGGTGTGTGGCGGGTGCGTTCATCCGAACCGTCCTGTGATGTAGGCCTCGGTCCGTTCGTCCCGAGGCCGTGTAAAGACCTGCTCCGTGGGCCCGAACTCCACCAGCCGACCGAGATAGAAGAACCCGGTGTAGTCGGACACGCGCGCGGCCTGCTGCATGTTGTGGGTCACGATCACGATCGTATAGTCGCGTTTCAACTCGACGATGAGCTCCTCGACTCGTTCGGTCGCGCGCGGGTCGAGCGCCGAGCACGGCTCGTCCATCAGCAGCACCTCCGGCTGGTTCGCCACCGTGCGGGCGATGCACAGGCGCTGCTGCTGACCGCCCGAGAGGCTCGTGCCCGGCGCGTCCAGGCGATCCACCACTTCGTCCCACAGCGCCGCCTGGCGCAACGCGCGCTCCACGCGACCGAGAATCTCGCGCTCGGGGCACAGCGCATTGAGCCGCGGCCCGTACGCCACGTTGTCGAAGATCGACTTGGGGAACGGGTTGGGGCGCTGAAAGACCATTCCCACGTTGCGGCGCAGCTCCACGGGATCGGTGCCGGTCGAGTAGACCGACACACCCTCGAGCAGAATGTCGCCCGAGTGCCGCGTCCCGGGAATGAGCTCGTTCAGCCGATTGATCGAGCGCAGGAACGTGCTCTTGCCGCAGCCGGACGGCCCGATCAGCGCGGTGACGGCCCGGCGCGGGATGGTCAGCGTGAGGTCGCTCAGGGCCTGCGTCGCGCCGTACCAGAAGTTGAAGGCGCGGACGTCGAGCGCGACGGCGCTCATCCGAACCTGCCGGTGATGTATGCCTCGGTCTCTTCCACGCGCGGGCGCGTGAAGAGCGGACCGGTCTCGCCCACTTCGATAAGCCGCCCCAGATACAGGAAGGCCGTGTAGTCGGAGATACGCGCCGCCTGCTGCAGGTTATGCGTGACGATCACGATGGTATAGCGGTTTTTCAGCTCCACCACGAGCTCCTCGATGCGCTGCGTGCCGGCGGGATCGAGCGACGCCGTGGGCTCATCCAGCAGCAGGACTTCCGGACGCGGCGCCACGGCGCGGGCCAGGCACAGTCGCTGTTGCTGACCGCCGGACAAGGCCAGCGCGCTCGTGCGCAACCTGTCTTTGACCTCATCCCACAGCGCCGCCTGACGCAGCGCCCGCTCCACGGTCTCGTCCAGGACGGCGCGCGACACTTTGCCGTTCACGCGCAAGCCGGCCGCGACGTTGTCGTAGATCGACATCGTGGGGAAGGGCGTGGGCCGCTGGAACACCATGCCCACGCGACGCCGCACCGCGACCGGATCCACGGAGCCGTCGTAGATGTCCACGCCGTCGAGCAGCACTTTGCCCGTCACCCAACCGCCCTCCGACAGCTCGTGCATGCGGTTGAGGCAGCGCAGCAGGGTGCTTTTCCCGCAGCCCGACGGGCCGATGACGGCCGTCACGGTGTGGGCCGGGAACACGAGCGACACGTCGCGCACAGCCGCGTTGCGGCCGAACAGCGCGGTGAGGCGCTCGGTGGCGAGGTGGAGCGTGCGGTTATCGAGTGCCATAGCGCGTGCGCGTCGCCCAGCGGGCGAGCAAGGCGAGGACCAGGACGAGCCCCATCAACACCAGCGCCGACGCCCAGGCGAGGCGGTGCCACTCCTCGAACGGGCCGCTGGCGTACACGTAGATCTGGAGCGGCAGCGCCTGGATCGGTTGCGACAGGCTCACGGAGAAGTTCAGGTTGCCGAGTGCCGTGAACAGCAGGGGTGCCGTCTCGCCGGCCACGCGCGCCACGCCTACCAGCGCGCCGGTCACGATGCCGGTCAGCGCCGTGCGCACGATCACGCGCAACGACGTGCGCCAGCGGGGATAGCCCAAGGCGAGCGCCGCCTCGCGCAGCGAATGCGGCACGAGCCGGATCATCTCCTCGGTCGTGCGGGCGATCAGCGGCACGAGGATCACGGCCAGCGCCACGGCGCCGGCGAGCGCCGAGAAGTGCCCCATCGGCTTGACCATCCACGTCCAGGCGACGATGCCGATGATGATCGACGGCGTGCCGTTCATCGCGTCGGCCACGAACCGCACCAGCCAGCCGAGCCGGCCGCCGCCGTACTCGGCGAGGAAGATGCCGGCGCCGATGCCCACGGGTAGACCGATCAGCGCGGCGAGTCCCACCACGATGCCCGATCCGACGATCGCGTGAGCCACGCCGCCGCCCGTCTGCCCGGCCGGGACCGGGGTCTTCAGGAAGAAATTCAGATCGATCGACGCGGCGCCCTTGGCCACGAGATGGCCGAAGATCAGTAACAGCGGCAGCACGGCGAGGCCGGCGAGCAGCACGACGACGCCCGTCATCACCGTGCTGGCGGCGCGGCGGCGCAGGCGGCGCCCGCTCACAGCGCGCGGCTCCCGACGGCGCGGCCGCGCGCCACGCGCCACACCAGCAGACGCGCCATGGCGTTGACTACAAGGGTGATCACGAACAGCAGCAGCCCCGCCTCGAACAGCGCCGACAGGTAGAGCGACGTCGTCGCCTCGCTGAACTCGTTCGCGATCGCCGCGGCGATCGTATAGCCGGGCTGCAGCAGCGACGCGCTGATGTCGTGGCGGTTGCCGATCAACATCGTCACGGCCATCGTCTCGCCCAGCGCGCGGCCGAGCCCGAGCATCACGGCGCCGATGATGCCGGCGCGTCCGTAGGGGAGCACCGCCGTCCAGACGGCCTCCCAGCGTGTCGCCCCCAACCCGAGGGCCGCCTCGCGCTGGCTTTCGGGAACGGCGAGCAGCACTTCGCGCGAGACCGCCGCGATGTAAGGGACGATCATGACGGCGAGAATGATGGCGCCCGCGAGCATCGAGCTGCCGTAGAACGCGCCGCTGAAAAACGGCGTCCACCCCAGCACCGCCCGCAGCGGCGGCACGACCACGGTGCGCAAGAACGGAATGAGGACGAAGATGCCCCACAGCCCGTACACCACGCTCGGGACGGCGGCGAGGAGCTCGACCAGGAACGCCACCGGTTGGCGCAACCAGCGCGGCGCGAACTCCGTGAGGAACACGGCTACGCCGAGGGCGAGCGGAATGGCAATCGCCACCGCGAGCAGGGACGACACCAGCGTGCCGAAGATCAGTGGGCCGGCGCCGTACACCTCGGCCACGGGATCCCACGTGCTGTGCCACAAAAAGCCCAACCCGAAGCGCCGCATCGCGGGCCACGCGTTCACCGCCAGCTCGCCGACCTGCGTGATCAGAAGCAGCGGCAGCAACAGCGCGAGCCCCGTGACCACGCCGCGATAGAGGCGGTCGGCGTGATTCGCCCGGGTGGGGGGGGGATGCAGCTGGGGGCGTGAGGCGGCGGCCGGCACCGGCTGTGCGGGCGGAGTGGCGGTCGTCGTCATGCGAGGATTCTATCCGCCGCCCGGGGATGGTCCATCACGAACGTGTAACGGTTGTGTCACCGCCGCCACAGACAAAGCAGAGGCCCCCGGGGCGTATGGCCGCCGGGGGCATGCCAGGCGACTGGTAGGGGAGGGAATCCTACCGCGTCGCCGATCCGGCCCAGACCGTCTGGCCTCGGGCGGTGATGCTCTTGAGCTTGGCCTGAATCCATGGCCGCAGGGCCGCGGGCAGCGGCGCGTAGCCCAATGACGTGGCCTTGCTCTGGCCCACCGTCTCGCCCCACCAGACGAAGGTGACGAGCGCCTTCGCTTTGGCGACGTCGTCGTATTGCTTGTGCAGCAACAGGTACGTCATGCTGGCGATGGGGTAGGCGTCCGCACCCGGTGCGTCCGTGATGGAGACGCGGAAGTCGGTGCTGGCATCCATCGTCTTCATCGCGGCGGCCAGTGCGGCGGTCACCGCCTGTAGCGTCGGGTTGATGTACTTGCCGTCGTGGTTTTGCAGCGCAGCGTATGCCAGTTTGTTTTGGCTGGCGTACGCGAGCTCGACGTAGCCGATCGACCCGGGGGTCTGCCCCACGGTCGCCGCCACGCCCTCGTTCCCCTTGCCGCCCAGACCCACGGGCCAGTTCACCGACGTGCCCTTCCCCACGTGCTGCTGCCAGTCGGAGCTGACCTTCGAGAGATAGTCGGTGAAGATGTAGGACGTCCCCGAGCCGTCGGAGCGATGCACCACGAGGATGTCCGTCGCCGGCAGTGTGACGCCGGGATTGGTGCCTCCGATGCGGGCGTCATTCCACTTGGTGAGCTTGCCGAGAAAAATGTCCGCGACAATGGCGGGCGTGAGCCGCAGCTGCTTCGTGACGCCGGGCAGGTTGTAGGTGACGACCACGGCGCCGAGCACCGTGGGGATATGGAGCACGTTGCCGCCGACCGCCGCGATGGCCGAGTCGGTCATGGGGGCGTCGGACGCACCGAAGTCGACCGTGCCGTCCGTGAACTGGCGGATGCCGCCGCCCGAGCCGATCGACTGGTAGTTCAGCTGGACGTCGGAGTGCGTGCCGTTGTACGTCAGAATCCAATCCGAATAGATGACGTTGGGGAACGTCGCTCCGGCGCCGGTGAGCTTCACCTGCGCGGCCAGCGGGCCGGCGGCGAGGGCGACGAGCGCGAGAATGGTCCGCTTCATGGGTCGAGATTCCTTTGCTTAGAACGTGAACTGCATCTGGACGAGGCCCTGTTGCCGCGTCGCCGTTGTTTGATTTCGCGGCGTCGCCTCGAACGAGAGCATGTCGACGTCCGCGAGCAGACGCAGGTTCGCGTCGACCTGATACGATAGGCCGCCGATGAAGCGCGTCTGCTTGTTGGGGCTGGTGCTGGTATTCGGGTCCAGCACGTCCACCCGGGCGATCGCGGACACCTGGCTGCCGGGGATGTGATAGACGCCGAAGGCACTGAGGACCCGACCCGTGGCGTCCGGTCCGCCGGCGAGGTTCAAGCTGTCGGCGCCGATCGGCGACACGGTGTCTTTGACCGAGGCGAACTCGCCGGCGAGCGTCAGCTGCTTCGACCGGTACGAAACGATACCCACGAAACGATTGCGGTCGCCGCCTCCCGTGGCCTTGCCGAACCCGACGTAGCCCGTGAGGCGCAGGCCGCCGACGCGGCTGTTGTCGTCCGTGTTCATGACGCGCGCCGAAACCCTGAGCTGGACGTCCTTGCGATTGTCGCCGGTGCCCCCGGAGTAGCCCTCGCCGTTGACGAGCGTGAGCTGCGCGTTCACCTGGTCGTCGTTCCACTTCCCGTCGATGCCGGCGCCGAAGTCCGCCGACGTCGCGTACTTGTAGCGGTCGAGGACCATCGCGCCCTGCATGCGATAGTCCCACAGCGCTTCTTCCCAATCGAGCAGGGGGGTGTGGATGAGGCCGAATTTGTAGGTCAGCGCGCTGCCCTTCGGCGTGTAAGCCGCGTAGGCGTACTTGAGGCGCACCAGCTGGTTGGTGGTCCCGCTGGGCGCGATGTCGGTCGTCACGCGCGCGTACAGGCCGTCGGAGAACCTGGCGACCGCATTGATATAGGCGCGTTGGATGGAGAACTGGCTTTGACGGCCGCGGCTCACGCCGCCGACCCCGACGCTGTCCTGCAGGTCGTAGAGAAATTGACCATAGACCAGGGCACCGACGGTGACGGTAGGCGCCGCCGGCGCCGGCGTCTGGGCGGCCGCGGGTACGGCGCCGAGCGCAGCGGCTGCCGCGAGATACAGGCCACGACGGGACAAGCGGGTCATACGGTTCGATCCCTCCAGTGCAGCGCGGTTGATGTGATGACTGACGTTCGGGGACACACGCAAATCAACTCGCGGCGTGTCACGGCCGGTCGCGAAGATCGTAACGGTTGGGTCACAGGTGCAACGACAGCGAAGTGTCAGGATCCGGCGGGCTGCAGCGGCAACGTGACTCGAATGGTGGTCCCGCGCCCCAAGGTGCTCTCGGCCTCCACCCGTCCGCCGTGGGCTTCGGCGAGATGCTTGACGATGGCGAGGCCGAG
The DNA here is from genome assembly GCA_041487875.1 of Gemmatimonadota bacterium. Taxonomy (GTDB): domain Bacteria; phylum Gemmatimonadota; class Gemmatimonadetes; order Gemmatimonadales; family GWC2-71-9; genus DATLWA01. Next base: position 7,938 of record JBGPOE010000014.1, read on the forward strand.
GCCGGTACCGCCGTCCGCCCGGGCGCGGCTGGGGTCGGCGCGGTAGAACCGTTCGAAGATGCGGGGCAGGTGCTCGCTGGCGATGCCGCTGCCGCTGTCGGTCACGGTCAGCGTCAACGCCGCTCCGCCGCGTGCGCGCACGGTGATGCGCCCGCCGGCCGGTGTGTGGCGCAGCGCGTTGTCAAGCAAGTTGGTGAGAATCTGACGTAGGGCGTCGGGATCCACCTGGGCGGACCGTGCATCGTGCGCCACGTCGACCTCGAAGGCCACGCCTTGGGCGGCAGCGCGCTCGGCGAAGGCTGCCCACGCGTCGCGCGCAGCGGGCTCGAGCTCGACCACTCGCGGTTCCGGTCGCCAGCCGCCCGATTCGATGCGCGACAAGTCCAAGAGCCCCTCCACCAGCCGTTGCATGCGGTGCGCGTTATTCAAGATCGTGTCGGCGAACTGCTGCAGCTGAGTGCCGGCGGGCGCTTCGGCGGCGAGCGTCTCGGCGTAGCCGGCAATGGAAGTGAGCGGCGTCTTCATCTCGTGCGACACGTTGGCGACGAAGTCGCGCCGCACCGTCTCGAGCCGCCGCAGCGCGGTCACGTCGCGCAGCACCAGCAGCGAGCGGCCATCGGGCAGGGAGCGGCCGGTCACGAGCAGCGCACGGCCATCGAGCTCGAGCTCGCGCTGCTCCACCTCGCGGCCCTCCAGCACGTCGCGCACGAAATCGCGCGCCGGCTTGTCGTGGAACAGCTCGAGCAGCGGTGGCAGCACCGTCCCCGGCGCATAGCCGAGCAGACGACGCGCGGCCGCGTTCATGGTCAGGATGCGGCCACGCGCATCGGCGCCAAGCACGCCGTCGGCCATCGCTTCGATGAGCGTCGCCGTCTCCTCGCGCTCGCGCCGCAGGTCGGCGAAGCGGCGATTCAGCTGGTCGTGCATCGCCTGCAGCGCGAGGATTTGCTGGGCCACTTCGGGCACGCGCGCCTCTGGGAAGACCGGGTTCTGCCCGGCTGCGATGTCGCGGGCGGCCTGGCCCAGGCCCACGAGCGGCCGTACCAGCGCGCGGCTCGATGCCCACGCGACGAGGGCCGCAAAGGCGAGCGCGCCGACGCCCGCGAGTGCCACCGCGCGCTGCACAGCGCTCACTTGGGCATCGACGGCTGCGAGCGTTGCCGACACGCGTACCACGGCGATCCCGGGCGGACCGCCCCGAATCGCCACATACATCTGCTGCGCGTTGGTGGAGGCGCTAAGCCGCTCGGCGCGACCCAGGCCCGTCTGGAGCGCCGCCTGCACTTCGGGTCGGTGCAGGTGGTTTTCGAGGCCCGGGAGGGACGCGCGGTCGAACTCCGCGTCGCCGCGCACACGCCCGGTGGGGTCGATCAGCGTGACCCGATGCCCGGCGCGCGTCCCCAGCGCGATCGCGGCCTCGGGCCAACGGGCGGAGTCGGCGGGAACGAGCGCCGCCACGAGCTGCGCCTCGCGGGCGAGCCCCGCCGCCACTTCGTCTTCGAACCGCTGCCGCAGGATGTGATCGGCGACGAAGATGAGCGCCACGACCGTCGCGGCGACGAGCAGGCTCGTGCTCACGAACAGCCGCGTGGCGAGACGCATCAGCGCTTCCGTCCCTTCGGCTCGGGCCGCCGGAAGCGGTATCCCACGCCCCGCACGGTCTCGATGCAATTCCCGGCCGATCCCAGTTTGGCGCGCAGGCGCTGCACGTGCATGTCGACCGTGCGCGTTTGCAGGGCGGCGGTCGTATCCCACGCGGCCTGCAGCAGCTGGGAGCGAGACTGCACCCGGTTCTCGCGCTCGATCAGCGTCCGCAGCAGGCGGAATTCGGTGGCTGTGAGCTCGAGGTCGGCGCCCGCGACGCTCGCCCGGTGCCCCGCGGGGTCGAGCGTGATGGGCCCCGCGGCGATGGTGCCGCCCGCCGCCACGGACGGCGCCGTCAGCCGTCGCAACACCGCGCCCACGCGCAGCATGAGCTCTTGCGGCGAGAACGGCTTGGCCAGGAAGTCGTCGGCGCCGAGCGACAGGCCCTTGATGCGGTCGGGCTCGTCCTTCTTGGCGGTGAGCAGGATGACGCCCACGTCCTTGGTTTCGGCGCGGCGCCGCAGCTCGGCCAGCACCTCGAAGCCCGACAAGCCGGGCAGCATCAGGTCGAGCACCACGAGATCGGGGTGATCGCGACGCGCCAGCTCGAGCGCCTCGCGGCCGTTCGCCGCCGTGATCACGCGATAGCCAGTCTTGGCGAGATGGTACGCGACAAGACCGGTAATGTCGGGCTCGTCGTCCACCACCAGCACGCGGTGGACCGGGGGGGCGGCGGCGCCCGGTTGGGTCACAGGGTGACGTCTCCGCCGGGATCGCTCTTCCGTAGTCGCTCGACCGCCGCACGGGCGGCGTCGCGCGCCCGCGCCGTGGCGTCGGCGTCGCGCGTGATGGTGACCACGGCGCGGTCGGCGTCCGCGTCGACACGCACGGCCAAGACGTCGTCGCCGCGCGTGTCGCGCGGCAGCATCCAGCGGGGCACGTCGGCGAAGCGGCGACCGTCGAGCTCCACGACGGTGACGTCGCCCTCGTGACGGTCCACAATCAGCCGGTGGGTTTCTGGCATCGCGCTCGCTCCTCGATCAATGCGCCGTCGTGCGCGCGTGACACGCTCCCGTGCGCTCCGTCGAGACCTGCCACGCGCCGCCCGCCGGAACGCGGACGGTGAGCGTGCCCTGATCGGCCGTACAGTACGCCGGAACGCCGCGTACGGCGAGCAACGCCAGGATGTCCGCGAACGGATGCTGCCGCCCGTTGGCGCTCACGAGCACCGCGCGCGGCCGCACTGCGTCCAACCAGGCCGCGTCGGTGCCGTTGTCGGATCCGTGGTGCGCGGCCTTGAGGACGTCGGCTTGCAGGGCGCCGGGGTACGCAGCCAGCCACCAACGCTGTTCGGGCTGCTCCGCGTCGCCCGGCAGCAGCATGCGAAACGCGCCGCGCACCACGCGCACCCCGAGCGAGCAGTCGTTGATTTCGTCGCCCGAGCCGCCGCTGAAGGCGCGGCACTCGGGCGGGGGCGACAGCAGCTCCAGCACGACGGTGTCCGGGCCGGTGACGAGTGTGAGGCGTCGCCACCCCGAGTCGGCGGTCAGTGTCGGAATGCCGCGCGCGGCGATGTCCGCGAGCAGGCGGCGATAGGTGACCGCCGTGCGGGGCGTGCCGCCATACACAAAGCGAGTCACCGGCACGGCGTCCAGGACGTCGTCCATGCCGCCGTAGTGATCGGCGTGGGGATGCGAGAGGATCAGGGCGGCGAGCGTGTCGACATCGAACCGCCGCAGCCACGCCACCACCGTGGCGCCGTGGTCGCTGGCGTCGACGAGCACGTGTCGCGCGCGGCCGCCCGCCGAATCGGTGATGAGGATCGCGTCCCCGCCGATCCGGGCGTCGCTCACGTCCAGCACGCGCACCAGGAGAACCGCGGTGTCGCGGGGCGGCGTCAACAGCTGCAGCGCGGCGAGCAAGGGCCACATGGCGCTGTCCAAGGTAGCGGAACGGTCCGCGCCTTCGCAATTTACAGCGCACTATGCTGCGTTTCCTCGCGCTCCTGGCAGCGCTCCAGAATCCCGCCGCTCCCGCCCCATTCGACAGCGCCCACGTCGTGATCGTCGCGACCACCGACGTGCACGGTCACGTGCTCGGCTGGGACTACGTCAAGGATCAGGAAGGCGCGGGCGGTTTGTCGCGCGCCGCCACGATCCTCGAGACCTTGCGCACCCAGTATCCCGGGCAGGTGGTGGTGGTCGACGCGGGCGATCTGCTGCAAGGCACGCTGCTCGCGACGTATTACGGCCGCGAGCATCCGCAGCGGCCGCACCCCATCGTCGACGCGCTCAACGCCCTGCAGTACGACGCCGCGACGCCCGGCAACCACGATTTCGACTTTGGCGCCAACCTGCTGCTGCAGGCGGCGGGAGACGCGACCTATCGCTACGTCTCGGCCAACATCGTGCGGGGCCGAGGTGGCGACACGCTCGTCTTCCCCGCCGTCACCGTCGTGACGCGCAACGGCGTCAAGATCGGGATCACCGGACTCACGACACCCGGCGTGATGGTGTGGGATCGCGCCCAGCTCGGCGCGGCGGGGATTCGCGTGCGCTCCGTCGCCGCGGCCGCGCCGGCGGCCCTGCACGCGCTCGCCACCGCCGGGGCCGATGTGAAGGTGGCGCTCGTCCATTCGGGCCTCGATGAGCCGTCGGCCTACGACACCACCGGCGTGGGCCCGGAGAACGACGCCGCGGTGCTGGCGACCCTGGCAGACAAGCCCGATCTCGTGATCGTGGGGCACACCCACCGCCAGATCCGCGACAGCGTGATCAACGGCGTGCACTTCGTGCAGCCCAAGAATTTCGCGCTGGGCCTCGCGGTGGTGCACGTGTGGTTGCGCCGCGTGACCGGGCGCTGGCAGGTGGACCACCTGCGGGCGGATCTGATCCCGCTCGCCACGGTGGCGGAGCTGCCGCGCTTTCAGCGCCGCGTGACGCAGGCCCACGACTTCGCGCACTCTTGGGGGGAGACCCCCCTGGGCAGCGCCGGCGCGGGCTTCGACGCGCGGCTCGCCCGGGCGCAGGACTCGCCGCTGCTCGACTTCATCAATGAGGTACAACGGCGCGCGGCCGGCGCCGATCTCTCGGCGGCTGCCGTGTTCGACACGGGCGCCGGGTTGCCCGAAGGCGAAGTGCGCTTGCGGGACGTGTTCGGCATTTACCCTTACGAGAACACGCTCCGCGCCGTACGCGTCTCGGGCCAGCAGCTGCGCGACTACCTGGAGCAATCCGCGCGCTACTACCGCACCTACGAGCCGGGGCGCCCGATCGTGAACGACAGCGTACCGGGCTACAACTACGACGTCGTGAGCGGGGTGCAGTACAACCTCGACCTCACGCGGCCTCCCGGGCAACGCGTACGCGGCCTGTCCTACCGCGGCCGCCTGGTGCAACCGACCGACAGCTTCACGCTCGCGCTCAACAGCTATCGCCAGGCCGGAGCGGGGGGATTCACCATGGTGCGTGGCGCGCGCGTGGTGTACGACCGGGGCGAAGATATCAGGCAGGTGCTGGCGTCGGAAATCCGCCGCGTCCGCGCGCTGGACGCCCGCAACTACTACGTGCCCAGCTGGTCGATTCTGGCGCCGGGCCGCGACGCGGCGCTCGCGGCGTTCGCGCCGCAGGCGCCGGCGGTGAGCGTGGCCGACAGCACGCTGCTGCGGGTGATCGCGATCAACGACCTGCATGGCGCGCTGGCACCGCGGGTGTGGCCCTGGTCGAACGGCCGGGCGGTGGGCGGCGTCGCCGCCCTCAAGACCTGGATGGACTCCCTCGCCCGCCAGTGCGGCTGCACCAGCATCCGGCTCGACGGCGGCGACGAGATGCAGGGGACGCCCGTCTCGAACTTCGCGTTCGGCCGGCCCGTGATCGGGGCGCTCAACCGGCTCGGCCTCGACGCGGCGGCCATCGGCAATCACGAGTTCGATTGGGGCGTGGACACGCTGATCGCGCGGGAGCACGACGCGCGCTATCCCTTCCTGTCGGCCAACATCACCGATTCGATCGGGAGCGCGCGGCCCGACTGGGCCTTGCCGTTCACCGTGCTCTCGAAGGGCGGGGTCAAGATCGCGGTCATCGGCCTCACCACCACCAGCACGCCGACCACCACGCGCCCCGACAACGTGCGCGGGCTGGCCTTCGGCGACGAGGTCCTGGCGGTCAATCGCGTCCTGCCGCGGGCGCGTGCGGGGGCGGACTTCGTCATCGTCCTGGCGCACGAGGGGGCGTTCTGCGATTCGGGCGGTCCCTGCCACGGCGAGATCGTCGATTTCGCCAAGCGCCTCGACTCGGGCGCCGTGGACTTGATCGTCAGCGGCCACACGCACACGCTCGTGAACACGGTCGTGCACGGCATTCCCATCGTGCAGGCGCGCTCCAGCGGTACGACCATCGCCGTGGTCGACTTCGTGCGGGTCGGCGGGACGCGCCGCGAGGTGCGCGTGCGCATGGAGACGCCATGGGCTGACCGAGTGGCGCCTGACACCGGCGAAGCGGGGCTCGTCGCCGTGGCGCAGCGCGTGGTCGACACGATTGCCGGGCGGCCGATCATCGCGCTGCGGGGAGCGCTGCGTCGTGACGGCGACGAGTACACGCTGGGCCGGCTCATCGCCGACGCCGAGCGCAACATCGTCAAGACCGACGTCGCCATCATGAACAACGGTGGCATCCGCGCCGACCTGCCCGCGGGGATGGTGACCTATGGCGACCTCTTTCAGGTGGAGCCGTTCCAGAACCGCTTGGTGCGTCTCACGGTCTCGGGCGCGGTCCTGCGCGACGCGCTCGAGCACGTACTGGCGGGCGACCGGCCCGACGGACACGTCGCGGGCGTCGAAGTATGGTACGATCCCAAGAAACCCGCGGGCCGGCGCATCACCAAGATCCGCCTGGCCAACGGCGACGGTGTCGACGCGCATCGCACGTACACGCTGGCCGTGCCGGATTTCCTGGCCGCCGGCGGCAGCGGCTTCGCGATGCTCAAGAGCGCGCCGCCGCAGGATGCCGGGATCGTCGATCTCGATGCCCTGATCACTTACCTCTCGGTACTGCCGAAGCCCGTGGTGCCGCCCGAGGACGTGCGGCTCCACGCCAAGGGCAGGCGGTGACTGGGCCGCTCCGCGTTTTCGTCAACGCACGGCCGGTCGACGTCGCGCGCGGGGCGCGGGTGCGCGACGCCGTCGCGGCGTTCGACCGCGCGCTCGCCGATCTGCTGTCCGCCGGCAATGCGTACGTGACCGACGCCGTCGGCCGCCCTGTGGACGGCGGCGACGCGGTAGGGGAAGCGGGCGCCGTCTTTCGCGTCGTGGTGTCGGCGCGGGAGGGCCCGCCGCGGCTCACCAAGGAGGCGCTGCGCCGTTGGCCCAAGGCGGAGCTGCACGTGCACCTCGACGGCTGCCTGCGGCCCCAGACGATGCTCGAGCTCGCCCGCGCGCAAGGCATCCACCTCCCGGCCGACACCCCCGAAGCGCTCGCGCGCGCGTTGTCGGTGAAGCACGCGAAGAACCTCGAGGAGTACCTCACCCGCTATACGATCACGCTCTCGGTGATGCAAACGGCGGCCGCGCTCGAGCGGGTGGCCTACGAATTCGTCCAGGACGTCGCCGCCGAGCACGTACGCTACGTCGAGGCGCGCTACTCGCCGCTCCTGCACCGGCCCGCCCTCACGCTGGCCCAGGCGATCGAGGCGGCGCTGCGCGGCTTCCGGCGGGCCGAAATGGAAACGGGCACCAAGGTCGGCGTGATCGTGTGCGGCATTCGCACCATGCCGCCCGCCATGTCGCTCGAGCTGGCGCGCGTCGCCGCCGACTACCGCGCCGAGGGCGTGGTCGCGTTCGACCTGGCCGGCGCCGAGCGGGGTCATCCGGCGGCGGATCACCGCGAGGCGTTCGCCTTTGCCGCCCAGCACGCGCTGGCGTGCACCTGCCACGCCGGGGAAGGCGATGGACCGGACTCGATTCGCCAGGCGCTGCACGTGTGCGGGGCCCAGCGCATCGGGCACGGGACGCGCTTGGGAGAGGATCCGAGCCTCCTGGATGAGGTGGTGGCGCACGGCATTCCGCTCGAGATGTGTCTGACGAGCAACGTTCATACCCATGTGGTCGAGTCCGTGGCGAGCCATCCGTTCCGCCGCTACCTGGAGCAGGGCGTCCGCGTCACGCTGAACACGGATGGACGGCTGATGGACGGAATCACGCTGACGGACGAGTATTACGCGGCCCACGCTGCCCTGGGGATCACGCCGGAGCAGCTCGCCCGTGTGGTGCTGCACGCGTGCGAAGCGGCGTTCCTGCCGGAGCCGGAGAAGATCGCGCTGATCGCGCGGGTCCAGAACGAACTGGAGGCGCTCTAAATGCTCGTCCGCAGGACGCTATTCGCGTTCCTCATCACGTTCGCATGCGCGCTGGCGGTGTTCACGCTGCCGCGCTTCGTGTCGAACACGATCCTCGGCGCGACGCCCCAGGGCCAGAGCCACGACACCGTGGCGGCCGCGGCGGTGCAGACCCCCGCGGCGCCGGTCGTGGCGCCTCGGTCGCTGGCGTTGCGGCTGCGGGGCGTGTTCGGCATGGTGGCAATCCTCGCCATCGGCTTCGGCCTCTCGAGCAACCGCACCCGCATCAGCTGGCGCATTGTGGCGTGGGGGCTGGGCCTGCAGGCCACGTTCGCCGTGTTCGTCCTGCGGGTCCCTGTGGGACAGCGGATCTTCCGCGCGCTGGGCGCGGCGGTGACGTGGTTATTGTCGTTCTCGTATGCCGGATCGTCCTTCGTCTTCGGTGACATCGGCGCGCACAACTCGAAGTTCGGCGTGGTGTTCGCCTTCCAGGTGCTGCCGGCCATCATCTTCGTCTCGGCGCTGTTTGCGATCATGTACTACCTCGGCATCATGCAGGTGGTGGTGAAGGCGTTCGCCGTGGCCATGAACAAGGTGATGGGCGCGAGCGGGGCCGAGAGTCTCAACGTCGCGGCATCGATCTTCATGGGGCAGACGGAGGCGCCGCTCACGATCCGGCCGTTTCTCCCGACAATGACGCAGTCGGAGCTGATGACCGTGATGACCGCGGGGATGGCGCACGTCTCGGGATCTATCATGGCGGCCTACATCGCGTTCGGCATCGAAGCGCGCCATCTGCTCACGGCCGTGATCATGACCGCCCCCGGCACCATCATGATGGCCAAGATCATGGAACCCGAGACCGGCACGCCGGAAACGCTCGGCGGCGTGAAGGTCGACATTCCGCGGACCGACGTGAACGTCCTGGACGCCGCGGCGCGCGGCACCAGCGAGGGCCTCCAGCTGATGCTCAATGTCATCGCGATGCTGATCTCGTTCATCGCGCTGATCGCGCTCGTCAACGGCGTGATGGGCGCCGCGCACGACCATATCGCGTCGTGGATCCCCGCCAACCTGCAAACCATCCTCGGCTGGATCTTCTATCCGGTGGCGTGGGTGATGGGCGTGCCGGGGCACGACACCAACACCATCGCTGGACTCCTCGGCACGCGCATGGTGCTGAACGAATTCATCGCCTACGCGCAGCTCGGCCCGCTCAAGGCGACGCTCGACCCGGTGTCGTTCACCATCGCCACCTTCGCGCTCTGCGGATTTGCGAACCTCAGCTCGGTGGGCATCCAGATCGGGGGCATCGGTGCGCTCGCGCCCAATCGCAAGCACGACCTTGCCAAGCTCGGGTTCCGCGCCATGCTCGCCGGGACATTGGCGAATTTCCTTTCGGCCACGCTGGCCGGGATGCTGTTGTGACGGCAGCGGGGAGCGGGGAGCAGGGAGCGGCGATTCGCGCGGCGGCGGACGCGGTGGCAAAGCGGCTCGGCACCCGGCGCCCTCGCGTGGCGATCGTGCTGGGATCGGGCTTGGGCTTCCTCGCCGACCAGGTGCAGGACGCCGTCCGCATTCCCTACGCCGACATTCCCGGCTTCCCGCAGCCGGGTGTGGCGGGACACAAGGGCGAGCTCGTGGCCGGGACGCTCGAGCGTGTAGCAGTGCTCGTGCAAAGCGGCCGCTTTCATCTCTATGAGGGCCACGCGCCCGCGACCGCGGCGTTGCCGGTGCGGGTGTTCGCGCACCTGGGGGTGACGACGCTCGTGGCCACCAATGCCGCGGGCGGCGTGCGCCAGAATCTGCACCCGCCGGCCCTGATGCTCATCACCGACCACATCAATCTGACGGGCGAGAATCCGCTGGTTGGTGCCGCCCTGGCGGGCGAGCAGCGCTTCCCCGACATGAGCGACGCGTACGACCCCGAGCTGCGCGCGCTCGCCCAGGCGGCCGCACGTGAGCAGGGGATCACCCTCGAGGAAGGCGTCTACTGCGCGCTGCTCGGCCCGTCTTACGAAACGCCGGCGGAGATCCGCATGCTGCAGCGCCTCGGCGTCGATGCGGTTGGCATGTCCACTGTCCCCGAGGTGATCGCCGCGCGGGCGCGCGGGGTGCGCTGTGTCGGCTTCTCGATCATCACGAACGCCGCGGCCGGCCTCTCGGCAGCGCCGCTCGATCATGCCGAGGTGTTGGCAATGGGCGCCCGGGTGGCGGGGCAGTTGGGCAGCCTGATCAAGGGTCTGGTACGCCGGCTCCCTGCCGTTTCCTGACGTTGCCATTGCAACCATTTGAGGCGGAGCGCTGTCATATGGAACAGTAACTCTGGGTCGCAACTCGGGCGCCGTCGCCGGGAGTGGCCCCACCCGACGACCGTTGCGAGGTGCCCATGCTCGCTGTTCTTGCCGCTCTGGCCGCCGCTGTGCCCGCCCAACCAGCCGATTCCCCCGCCGTACTGCGAGGGAAAGATGTGCCCGCCCCCGTCGCGCAGGTGCTGGCGATGCGCACGCCGCGGCCGGTGGTGATCGATGGTGTCCTCGCCGATCCGATCTGGGCGTCCGCACAACGCGTCTCGACCTTCCTGCAGCGGGACCCGGTGGAGGGCGTTGCCCCGACGGAGAGCACGGTGGTCTGGGTCGCCTATGACGACGCGGCGCTGTACGTGGCCGCGCGGATGTACGACGCGCACCCCGATTCGATCGTCGCTCGCCTGGGTCGGCGGGACGCGAATACGAACTCCGACCGGTTCGTGCTGTACCTCGACACCTATCACGATCACCGCAGCGGGTTCTACTTCAGCATCGACGCGGCTGGCACGCTGTGGGACGGCACGTTGATGAACGATGACTGGGACGACAACAGCTGGGACGGCGTGTGGGAGGGGCGGACTCGCATCGACTCCCTCGGCTGGACGGCGGAGCTGCGCATCCCGTACTCCCAGCTGCGCTTCCTCAAGGCGGATCATTACGTGTGGGGCATCAACCTCCGCCGCACCATTTCGCGCAAGAACGAAAACGATTACCTGGTCTACACGCCGAAGAATTCGAGCGGGTTCGTCTCCCGGTTCCCCGAGCTCGCCGGCATCGACGGCGTCACGCCGCCGGCCCGGCTCGAGGTTCTGCCATACGTCACGAACAAGGCGGAGTTCGCGCCGCACGCCGCCGGTGATCCTTTCTTCGACGGCTCCCGCTACACGCCGACCATCGGCGCCGACCTCAAGGTGGGACTGGGCAGCAATCTCACCCTCGATGCGACCGTCAACCCCGACTTCGGCCAAGTGGAAGTGGACCCGGCGGTCGTCAACCTGAGCGACGTCGAGACGTTTTTCAACGAGAAGCGGCCGTTCTTCGTGGAAGGCGCCTCGATCTTCGACTTCGGACAGGGTGGCACCAACAACAACTGGGGCTTCAACTGGGGCAACCCGCAGTTCTTCTATAGCCGGCGCATCGGGCGCGCGCCGCAGGGCGGCTTGCCGGGCGACGCGGCATACAGCGACGTCCCCAGCGGGACTCACATTCTGGGCGCCCTGAAGCTCACCGGGAAGGCATTCAACAGCTGGAATGTCGGCGCCATTTCCGCGCTTACGGCGCGGGAGACCGCCGACATCATGGACACCACGGGCGCACGTTTCCGCACTACGGTCGAGCCGCTGACATACTACGGCGTCTACCGCCTGCAAAAGGAGTTCCACGACGGCCGTCAGGGCGTGGGCTTGCTCAGCACCGTCGCCGCGCGCCATTTCGACGACACCACGCTCGTGAACCAGCTGAACAGCTCGAGTCTGGCTTTCGGCGTGGACGGCTGGACGGCCCTCGACCACAGCAAGACGTGGGTGCTGACCGGCTGGGCCGGCGCCTCCGACGTGCACGGCACACCGTCGCGCCTCTTGGCCCTGCAGCAGAACTCCTTACACTACTTCCAGCAACCCGACGGCGAGCACGTGCACGTCGATAGTGCCGCGACGTCGCTGCAGGGCCTGGCCGGCCGGGTCGCGGTCAACAAGCAGCGCGGCAACTGGTACATGAACTCGGCGTTCGGCGTCATCTCGCCGGGCTTCGACGTGAGTGACGTCGGCTTCCAGTTCCGCACCGGCATCTACAACATGCACGCGGTCGGCGGCTACCGTTGGACCAAGCCCGGCAAGGTGTTCCGCGCCGCCGAGCTGTACGGCGCCGCATTCCGCAGTTACGACTTCGACGGCAACATCAACTGGAGCGGCGTCTTCACCACGGCGTGGGCGCAGCTGCACAACTTCTATCAGGTGAACTTTAACGCGGCGTATAATCCGTGGACCGTGAACAACCGCCGCACGCGCGGCGGGCCGCTGACGCTCAATCCGCCGGGGTACCAGCTCGACGGCATGATCAACACCGACTCCCGCAAGGCGTGGGTGTTGATGCTCATGGGGGGCACCTATCAGGCCGCGAATGACCGCAATTGGTATGTGTCGCCAAGTATCGAGTTGCGGCCCGCGCCCAATGTCGATGTGACCGTCGGCCCGAACTTCTCTCGCGAAGATACCCCGTCCCAGTACATCGGAACGTTTGCCGACTCCAACGCCACGGCGACGTTCGGCCACCGGTACGTGTTCGCGACGCTGCACCAGACCGAGGTATCCGCCGGCATCCGGGTGAACTGGACGTACACACCGAAACTGTCGTTGCAGATGTACGTGCAGCCGCTGATTTCAGCGGGAGCCTACTCGGACTTCAAGGCGCTGGCGCGGCCGCGCACGTACACGTTCGACCACTACTCGGACGCGGACTCCACGTTCAACAGCAGTACGTTCACCGCCTACCCTGACGGCCCCGGCGGGCCGGCGCTGGCGGTGGGCAACCCGAACTTCAACTTCAAATCGCTCAGGGGCAACGCGGTGTTACGCTGGGAGTACCTGCCCGGCTCGACGCTGTACTTCGTGTGGACCCAGACGCGCTCCGATTTCGAAAACCAGGGCGACTTCAATTTCGGGAATTCCATGCACCGCCTTGCCCAGGCGAAGCCGGACAACATTTTCCTCGTGAAGTTCACGTACTGGTGGAACCCCTGACCACCCGCCTTTCATAGCCCGTCGCTCGGCGGCCGCGGCGGGCCCGGCACGAAATGGTTGAGCGGTCCGCGGCCGTGCCCCAGTCCGGGCGCGGCCGCGATGGCGCGCTGCACGAAGTCGAGCGCGTCCGCCACGGCGCGCTCGAGCGGTCTGCCGTGCGCGAGGCCGGCCGTGACGGCCGCCGACAGCGTGCAGCCGGTCCCGTGCGTCGAGGTCGTGTCGAGTCGCGGGTGCGTGAAGCGGCGCACGCCGCCGGGGGTGACCAGCACGTCGGTGATCGTCGCACCGCTCAAGTGCCCGCCCTTGATCAGCACGGCGCGGGCGCCGCGCGCGAGGAGGGCATGTCCCGCTCGCTCCATGGCGTCGGGCGTGGCCACGTCGTCCGCCACCAGGATCCGCGCCTCGTCGAGATTCGGCGTCACCAGCTCCGCGAGCGGCACGAGCCGCTCGCCCATCAGCCGCTCCGCTTCCCGGTCGAGCAGCCGGTCGCCTGAGCTCGCCACCATCACGGGGTCGAGCACGTAATGGGGCAGCTGCCGGCGCGCGATCCCGTCTGCCACCGCCGCCACCACGTCCGCCGAGCCCAGCATCCCGCTCTTCACCGCCTGGGGGGCAAGGTCGTCGGCGAGGGCGTCGAGCTGCTCCGTGACGAGCCCTGAAGGCAGCGCCTGCCAGGCCCGCACCCCCAGGGTATTCTGAGCGGTCACCGCGCAGATGACGCTCGTGCCGAAGACGCCGAACTGGTGGAAGGTCTTGAGGTCGGCCTGAATCCCGGCGCCCCCGCTCGAATCCGAGCCGGCAATGGTCAGGGCGATCTTCACGCAGCACCCCGCCGCTTGGAGATCGGGCCGCGCGGGGCGAAATTACAGGTCGCCGGGGAAGGCCCCGGATCGCTCGGACAGGAGTGCATGGCCATCGCTACCAATAATCTGCAGTCGATGATCCGCGATCTCCAACGGCGCAAAGCCCGCGGCCGGCGCGGGCTCGCCCTGGTCGAAGGGGTGCGCCTGGTGGAGGAGGCCCTCACGACGGGCCTAACCGTGAAGGGCGTGATCGTGGCGCCCGACCTGGCGCGGACCACCAGGGGGCGCGAGCTGCGGGCGCTGCTCGAAACGCGCGCGGTCCCGGTGCAGGAGGTCTCCGATCGCGTCTTCAATACACTCGCGGACACGGAAACGCCGCAGGGCATCGTGGCCGTGGTGGAGCCGCGCCGCTGGAAGGTGGACGAAATCCCGCTCGGCCCCACCGCCGTGGTACTGGTGATCGACGGCGTGCAGGATCCCGGGAACGTCGGCACGCTCATTCGTACGGCGCACGCGCTGGGAGCCGCAGCGACGATCGCGCTCCGGGGCACGGCCGACGTGCACGGGCCCAAGACCTTGCGGGCGGCGATGGGGGCGACGTTCCGCCACCCGGTGATCGTCCTCGACGACGCGGCGTTCATCACGTGGGGCCGGAAGGCGGGCGTCACCCTGTGGGCCACGGCGGCGGATGGCGAGCCGCTGGGTGGGGGAAAGGCGAAGCCGCGCGAACCGGGGCCCGTCGCCGTGATCGTGGGAAACGAGGGAGCGGGCATCCGTCCGCATCTGAACGCCATGGCGGCGCGGCGCGTCGCCATCCCCCTCGTGGCCGGCGCCGAGTCGCTCAACGTCGCGGTCGCGGCGGGCATCCTGCTGCACGAGGTGCTGCGTGGGCGGTGAAGCCCTGCTCGTGGCCGGCGCAGCGCTCCTCGGCCTGTGCTTTGGCAGCTTCCTCAACGTCTGCATCCTGCGGTTGCCGCACGACCAATCGCTCGTGCGGCCGCCCTCATCGTGTCCGCACTGCAAGCAGCGCATCGCGTGGCGCGACAACATCCCCGTCGTGTCGTGGTTACTGCTGCGTGGGAAGTGCCGCCACTGCGGCGCACCGATCTCGGCGCAGTACCCAATCATCGAGGCGCTGGTCGGTCTCATCTGGGTGGGTGCCTTTCTATTGTATGGCGCGTCGCTGCATGCGCTCGCGGGCGCCGTGTTGGGCACCATCCTGCTCGGCATCGGCGTCACCGACGCGCGTCACTATCTGATTCCCGATCAATACACGCTCGGCGGCCTGGTGATCGCCCTGCTGTTGTCGCTGGGCGGCGGGGTCCACGGATTCCTGCAGGCACTGCTCGGCGCCGCCACCGGTTTCGCCTTGCTGTACGCCGTCGCGCAGGGCGGCGCTTGGCTGTTCAAGGAAGAAGCGATGGGCGGCGGTGACATCAAGATGATGGCGATGGTCGGCGCGTTCGTCGGGTGGCGCGGGGTGCTGGTCACGGTCTTCGCGGGCGCCGTGCTCGGGCTCCTGGTGTTCGGCCCGCTGTCGCTGCGGAAGAAGCGTCTCGTACCGTTCGGGGTATTCCTGGCACTGGGCGCGGCCGTGACGTTCGTCTTCGGCGACGCCATTGTCGCCTGGTACCACCAGTTCCTCGGCGCGTGAGCGAGATGGGCGATCCGTTCGAAGGCTTGTTCGATTCCGGCAGCGTGCTTGAGCGCGTGGGCGTGGACCTCACCGCCCAAGCGCGCCGCGGCGATCTGGAGCCGGTGCGCTGCCGCGACGCTGAAGTCGCCCGCGTCGTGGACATCCTCCTGCGGCAGAGCAAGAACAACCCCGCGCTCGTGGGGAAGGCGGGCGTGGGCAAGACCGCCATTGTCGAGGGCCTGGCCCAGCGCATCGCCGCGGGAGACGTGCCGCCGGCGCTGAAGGACGCCCGTCTCGTGGCGCTCGATCACGTGGCCCTCCTGGCCGGCACGGCGTTTCGCGGGCAGTACGAGGAGCGGTTGCGCCGCTTGGTCCAAGCGCTCGCCGCTGACCCCGATCTCATCCTCTTCGTGGACGAGCTGCACAACCTCGTCGGCCAGGGGACCGCCCTCGGGGCCGCCATGGACGGGGCCAACATGTTGAAACCCGCCCTCGTGCGCGGCGACATTCGCGTCATCGGCGCCACCACCGGCGAGGAGTACGATCGCTGGATCCGCCACGACCCGGCGCTCGAGCGGCGGTTCCAGCCCGTCACGATCGACGAACTCGATGCGGTCGAGACGTGGGAGGTGCTGGTGGCGCGCCGGCCGCGGCTCGAGCGCCATCATGCCGTCGCCATCACCGACGACGCGCTGAAGGCCGCCATCGTGCTCACCGACAAGTTCGTGCCGGAACGCGCCCGCCCCGATAAGGCCATCGACGTCCTGGACGAAGCGTGCGCGCACGCCCAGGCCACGGCGCGGGTGTCGCCCGAGCTCGATCGCCTGATTCGCGAGCGCCGCAAGGTCGACGCGCTGATTCGTAAGGGTGCCACTCGGCAGACAACTGAGGAGCCCGCGCCGGACCTGGCGGCCGTGATCGATCAAGTCGTGGCGGACTTCCGGGAGCTGCTGGGGGGGCCAGGGCGGGCGACGACGGGCGAAGGCGGGGATGTGCCCGCGAGTACGCCCGACCGCGACCGACCTCGCCCGCCATCCCCTGAGGACCGCCGCGACGAGCTCGACGGGCTGCTGCGTGCCGAGCTCGAGGCGCAAGGTATCGTCGTCACCGGCGCGAATGTCGCGCGCGTGGTCGGACTCGGCGCGGGCAAGGACATCCAGTGGGCCGGTTGATGTGGCTCGCCGCCCTGCTCGTGGCGGGCGCGGGATGCCGCCAGCGGGCGGAAGCGGTGCAAGACGAGGTGCGGCTCCGCGACCTGGTGCAGCAGCGGATGCCGGCGATCGAGAAAATCGTGGGGCTCAGGTTCAAGCGGACTCCCGCGGTGGCGCAGCGCACGCGCGAACAGGTGCGGGATTACATCGTTCACAAGCTCGACAGCGATCTGCCGCCCGCCGAGTTCGCGGGCGCGGAAGCCGCGTACAAACTGTTCGGCTTGATCCCCGACTCGCTGGACCTGCGGCGGCGGCTCGTGGCACTCCTCAACGAGCAGATCGCGGGTTACTACGATCCCGATTCGGCGACGCTGTTCATTCCGGCCGGGCTGGTCGATTCATCCACGTTGCGAATCACCGTGACCCACGAGCTGGTCCACGCGCTGCAGCACCAGTACGCCAACCTCGACTCGCTCATTCAGCAGAAGCGCGCCAACGATCGGCGCACCGCGGCACAGGCGGTGCTCGAGGGTCAGGCCACGCTGGTCCAGATACTCGTCATGATGCCCGAACGCACGCTCGAGACGGTGCCCGATTTTCAGGACACCCGGAGCGCCGTGCGGAAGCAGCAGGCGACCATGAAAGAATTCGCGGGCGCGCCCATGTGGCTGCGCGAAACGCTCGTCTTCCCGTATCTCGCGGGCGCGGATTTCGTGAAGTGGTTCGACCGCACCCATCCGGGACAGGAACCCTACGGCGCGGCGATGCCCCTGTCCACCGAGCAGATCCTGCATCCCGACCGCTACGCCGCGGGCGACGAGCCGGTCGAGCTGGCATTCACCGGCCCGCCGGCCGGGCGCGTGCGCTATCAGGACGACCTCGGGGAATTCGAGTCGGGCCTCTTGCTGTCGCAGCTTCTGGCGGACACGGTCGAACTGAGCGCCGCCGCTGACGCGGCGGGCTGGGGCGGCGACCGCTACGAGGTGCTCGCGGTATCCACCGGCGGCGACGCCCTGGTGTGGTATAGCGTGTGGGACAACGCCGCGGCGGCGGACCGCTGGGCGCGCGACCTGGAGCGGGGTTGGGCCAGCCGCGCCCGCCCCGGGCGCCGGTCGAGCATTGTCCGCCTGGATATTGCCGGACACCCTGGCGTCCGCCTCGTCGATGCCCCGGCGATGTGGCCGGGGTGGAAAGCCCTGCCAGGCGTGAGACTCGCCACGCCGTGAGGCGGTGCAGCACCCCACTTGGTTTCCGGCAACTCGCTAAGTATTTTGCTTGGCTTATGTTTACGGCCCTGTCCGAGCAGCTGACCGCGGTACTGAAGCGTCTCACCGGTCGCGGGGTGCTCTCGGAAGCGGACGTGACCGAGGCGCTGCGGGAAATCCGCCGCCACCTGCTCGAGGCCGATGTCAGCTTCGAGGTGACGCGCGGGTTCGTGGAGCGGGTGCGCGAGCGCGCCGTCGGCACGCTGCAGGTCAAGGCGGTCAGCCCCGGGCAGCAGGTGGTGAAGCTCGTCCATGACGAGATCGCCGGGCTGCTCGGCGGTACGAAGCAGGGCCTCGAGTTCGCATCCGTCGGGCCAACGGTGATCCTGTTGGTCGGATTGCAGGGCTCGGGCAAGACGACGACGGCGGCGAAGCTGGCCCGGCGGCTGTTGCAGGAGCAGAAAGCGCCGGCGCTGATCGCCGCGGACGTCTACCGACCCGCCGCCGCCGAGCAATTGCGGCAGTTGGGCGCCCAGGTTGGGGTGCCGGTGTTCGACGGCGGAGCGGGGAGCGGGCAGCGGGACGTTGCGGCGCTCGTCCGCGAGGCGCTGCGGGAAGTCGAGCGGGCGCGGTGCCGGACGGCCATCGTCGATACGGCCGGCCGCTCGCAGATCGACGCCGAGCTGATGGCGGAGCTCGTGGCACTGAAGGCGGCGGTGGCGCCGCGCGAAGTGCTGCTCGTGGCCGACGGTATGACCGGCCAGGATGCGGTACGGATCGCCCGCGGATTCCAGGACGGCGTCGGCCTGACGGGCGTGGTCCTAACCAAGCTCGACGGCGACGCCCGCGGCGGGGCGGCCCTGTCGATCCACGGCGTCACCGGGCTGCCGATCAAGTACGTCGGCACCGGCGAGCACCTCGACGCCTTGGAGCCGTTCGATCCGGTGCGCATGGCGGGCCGGATTCTCGGGCAGGGCGACGTGGTGGCGTTGGTGGAAAAAGCCGCGGCTGCGGTCGACGTGGAGCAGGCCAAGCGGCTGGAGCAGAAGGCGCGCTCCAAGCGGGGCATGGACCTCGCCGACTTCCTGGTCGCGCTCAAGCAGATGCAGTCGCTGGGTCCGTTGTCGCAGGTACTCGGCATGCTGCCCGGCGTCGACGCGAAGGCGGTGCAGGCGGTGCAGCAGGGCGGCGGCAAGCAGCTGCAACACGTCGAGGCGATCATCCTGTCGATGACGCCGGACGAGCGGGCGCACCCCGAGGTCTTGAACGGCTCGCGGCGGCTGCGTATCGCGAAGGGCGCCGGTCGGCCGGTGCAGGAAGTGAACCGATTGCTGGACCAGTTCCAGCAGATGCGTAAGTTCTTGAAACGGATGTAAGGAGAAGCATGGCAACTCGCATCAGACTGCGGCGCGTGGGACGGAAAGGCCAGTCGTATTACCGGATCGTGATCGCGGACCAGCGCTCGCCCCGGGACGGCCGGTTCGTCGCCGCGATCGGCCATTACAACCCGCGCACCAAACCCGCCGTCATCCAGGTGAATGCCGAGCAGGCGCTCGCGTGGCTGGCCAAGGGCGCGACACCGACGGACACCGTGCGCTCGCTGCTGAAACAGGCGGGCGTGTTCGGCCAACGCCCCGCGTAGTCGCGCGGCTGCGCAAGCCGCACGGGCAACACGGGGAAGTGGCGGTGTTTCCCCTGGTGCAAAATCCCGGTGCGCTGCTGGTGCCCAAGGCGCGCGTGTACGTGGTGGACGAGGATCGCCGCGTGCTCGCCGGACCCCTGGTGCTGGCCCGGCGGCGGTCGTATCACCGGGAGTGGCTCCTCGGATTCGAGGGCGTGACGGACCGAGTGGTGGTGGAAGCGTGGCGCGACCGATTCCTCGCGGTCGAGGATGACGATGCTCACGATTAACGTCGTGACGCTCTTCCCCGAGGTGTTCGCCGTGCCGCTCGCGACCAGCATTCCGGGTCGCGCGGCGGAGCAGGCGCTGGTGCGCTATCGCGTGGTGCCGTTGCGAGACTACACGCACGACAAGCACCACACGGTGGACGATTCCCCTTACGGGGGCGGCGCGGGCATGATCCTGAAGCCCGAGCCGTTTTTCGAGGCAGTGGAGCAGATCGCTGCGGGCCCGCCCATCGTCCTGCTTTCGGCGCGGGGGCGCCTGTTTCAGCACGACGACGCGGTGCGCTTCTCGCTGGGCCGGGAGTTGACGCTCCTGTGCGGTCACTACAAAGACGTGGACCAGCGGGTGGCGGAAGGGTTGCGGGCGGAGGAGTTGTCGCTGGGAGACTTCGTGCTGTCGGGCGGCGAGCCCGCGGCGCTGTGCGTGATCGATGCGGTGGTGCGCCTGCTCCCGGGCGCCTTGGGCGATCACGAATCGGCAGCGACCGATTCGCATTACGAGGGGTTGCTGTCACCACCCAGCTATACGCGCCCGCCGCGCTATCGCGGGTTGGACGTGCCCGACGTATTGTTGAGCGGGAATCACGAGCGCATCGCCCGCTGGCGGGAGGCGGAAGCCGAGCGCCTGACGCGGGAACGGCGGCCGGATCTCTGGTCCAAGAGGCCAGGCGCCTAGCCGCCGAGAAACTAGAGGGCAAGGGTTATGGAGAGACTGAGAGCGATCGAGCGGGAAGGTCTGCGGACCGACCTTCCCACCTTCGACCCCGGTGACACCGTGCGCGTGATGGTGCGGGTGCGCGAGGGGGAGAAGGAGCGCGTGCAGGCGTTCGAAGGCGTGTGCATCGCCCGGCGTGGCGGCGGGATCAACGAGACGTTCACCGTCCGCAAGATCTCGGCGGGCGTGGGCGTGGAGCGCATTTTCCCGCTGCACTCCCCGTCGATCGCGTCGCTGGATCTGGTGCGCAAAGGCCGCGTGCGGCGCGCCAAGTTGTACTTCCTGCGGCGTCTGGCCGGGAAGGCGGCGCGGATTCGCGAGAAGCGCGGCGCGGCGACCGTCCCCGTCACCGAGCCGGCGACGGAGCCACCCCCCGCGTGAGCCACCGCCGCCCCTCCCTCGAGCGCGAAGTCGCGCTCTGGGACCTGGGGCGGACGGTTGTCGCCGGGTTGGACGAAGCAGGCCGCGGTCCCCTCGCCGGTCCGGTGGTGGCCGCGGCCGTCGTGTTTCCGCCCGGCTGCCCGCGCATCCGCGGGCTGGACGATTCCAAGCGTTGCACCGCCCGTCAGCGCGAGCGCCTGGCCGGCCTGGTGCGCCAACGCGCCGTCGCGGTCGCGGTCGGCGCGGCGAGCGTACGCGAGATCGACCGCCTCAACATCCGGCGCGCCACCATTCTCGCCATGCGCCGCGCCCTCACGCGCCTTGCCGTCCCGCCGGCGGCGATCCTGGTCGATGGCCTGCCTTGTCCCGAGCTCGGCCTGCCGCACGAGGCTATCATCGACGGCGACGCCCTATGCTATTCCATTGCGGCGGCCTCCGTCATCGCCAAGACCGTCCGCGACCGGCTCATGAGGCGCCTCGCCCCACGCTACCCCGGCTACGCGTGGGAGCAGAACATGGGCTACGCGACCGCGACGCACCGCGACGCGCTGGCTGCCCAAGGGCCTACACCACATCATCGTCGCAGCTTCTTCCCGGTCCTGCAGCTGCAGCTGATGTAGGCGTCCGCTCAGCTCACCGCAATCTGCTTGATCATGCCGTGGACGAGATGGGGCTTGCCGTCCTTGGCGTCGGGCCAGAAGCAGATGACGAGGTAGTTGCCGGGCTTCAGCGTGAGCGTGAACGTCGCGCTCTTGCCGTTGTCGATGCCGGCGACGCCGCCCAACCAGCGGCTGGCGGGCAGCGGCCCTTTCTCACCACCCGTTTCCCACTTCACGAAGTCGCCGGCGGACTTTCCCGGCGCCAGCTCCGCCACGACGATCTCGTGCGGCTGCGGCCCCGCGTTGTCCACGCGTACGGTGTGCGTGCCCGCGCTGAGCGGCTTGTCGAACGTGAACGCGTAGTCGGATAGGGTGACGGTGACGTCCGCCGCGGGCAACGCGGCCGCCGCCGGTGCCGGTCCCGTCACGACGAGTGGATGCAGCATGCCTTTCAGGACGTGGGGCTGGCCGTCTGCCGCCGGGATCATGCAGAGCACGAGATAGTGACCGGGCTCGAGCACTTCGGTCACGTTGCTCGAGTCGCCGGGATCCGTGGCGTTGGGTCCGCCGGCATAGGAGATCCAGGCGGGAGGTGCTGCCTTGCCCGACATCACGTTCGCCATCGCCGTTTGGAAGTCGGCGAGCGTCTTGCCCTCGGCGAGCTTGAAGATCGAGGCGTGATGGAGCTCTTTGCCCTGATTCACGAGGCGCAGGGTCGTGAGACCGGCGGCGACAGTATCCGGCCCCTGGAACGCGTACTCGGCGGCGGTGAACGTAACGACGGCGGCAACGGGTGGGCCCTGACGCGTGCAGCTCACGGCCAGCGCGGACGCGGCGAGAGCCGCGGCCCAGCGGTGCTGATGCATTCTCTGCCTCGGGGTTTGGGGGCGGCGCGAATCTATCCAGCACCCCGCGCGGCGCAAGCGCGGTCAGGTCCGCTCGAGCAGCACGATCCCCGAAAAGCGCTTGAACTGCTCCTTGCGCGCGCGCGACGCGAACAAACCCAGGAAGCGCCACAAGAACATCATCTTGGGTACGCGCTTCAGCCGGATGCCTTCATCCATCGTGTTGCGGAACTCGACCTCGCGCCAGCCGTAGGGCGCGAAGAAACGGGTGCCTTCCTCCGGCGCGAATACGAAGGCGGCGTTCCCGGCGGCCGCGGTCTTGCCCCACGTGCGCTGCATCCATTGGAGCAAGAGGGGCGACGCAATGTCGATCAGCCACTGGCGGAAGGGCGGTTGGGCGGCGAGATCCTTCGCCAGGTCCGCCACGTGCTCCGGTTGGAGGTAAACGAGCAGTCCCTCGGTGACGACCAGTACGCGGCGAGCACTCGCGGCGACGCCCGCGAACAATGCGCGCCGTGCCGCCGCGTCGCGCAGGTCGACCTTGATGAACTCCACCCTGCACGCGGGCGTCTCGCCCGCGAGTTGCTGCTCCTTGTAGGTGAGGATGTCCGGCAGGTCGACGTCCACCCAGTGCAGCGTCTCGGGGAGCGCCAGGCGGTAGGGACGGGCGTCGAGCCCCGCGGCCAGGTTCAAGACCGTGTCGACGCCGTCCTGCGTGACGGCACGGAGGATGATCTCATCCATCACCGCCGTGCGGACGATCATCGGCCACGCCCAGCGCTTGCCCTGCTTCATGCCGTGCAGGATCGCCTCACCCTGTTCGCCGGCCAGGCGCCGCGCGTAGGGATCGTGGAACAGCGGGTCGCTCCGGTCGGACTCCATGGCGCGATACAGCGCGACCCAGCGTGCCGTGTCGGAGACGTGTGTGATGGGGCTGGACATAGCGGAGGAAGCTACTGGCGGCGGTCCTCCTTGAGAATACCAGTCGTCAAGGCGACCTTTCGCCGAGTGCCGAGCCGGTAGCTCAGTTGGTAGAGCAACGGACTTTTAATCCGTAGGTCCTGGGTTCGATCCCCAGCCGGCTCATCCAGGTATGTTCCTTCGCACACTCGCCGGGAGACCACCGTGACTGTTGTGTGGATGGACGGGAAGTTCCTCGACCGCGACACCGCGATGGTTTCCGTGTTCGACCATGGACTGTTGTATGGCGACGGCGTGTTCGAGGGCATCCGGGCCTACAACCAGCGGGTGTTCCGCCTGGAGCGGCACCTCGATCGGCTGTTCAACTCGGCCAAGGCTGTCTGGCTCGAGATCCCGATGGACAAGGCCGCCATGGGACGAATGGTCGAAGCCGCGGTGGCAAAGAGCGGCCTCCAGGATGCCTACATCCGGCTCGTGGTCACGCGTGGCATCGGTGATCTCGGCATGGATCCCCGCAAGTGCCCGAAGCCCACGGTGTTTTGCATCGTCGACACCATCGCCCTGTGGCCGGCCGATCGGTACGAAAGAGGCCTCACCTGCATGACCGCCGCGACCCCCATCAGCCACAAAGAGACGCTGCCCCCTCGCGTGAAGTCGCTGAACTACCTCTCCCACATCCTCGCGAAGATCGAAGGCATCGCAGCCGGCGCGGATGAGGTCATCATGCTCGACACCGCTGGCTTCGTGGCCGAGGCGAGCGGCATGAATCTGTTCGCCTTCACCGACGGCGCCCTCAAGACGCCGCCCGCCTACGCGGGCATCTTGCGGGGCATCACGCGCGACGCCGTGATGGAGCTCGCCCGCGATGCCAATTACGCGGTCGAGGAGATCCCGCTCAACCGCTACGACCTGTATACGGCGCAGGAGGTGTTCTTCAGCGGCACAGCCGCGGAGGTCGTGGCCGTGACGAAACTGGACGGGCGGGTCATCGGGTCGGGACGCCAGGGACCCGTGACGCGAGATCTCGCCACCCGGTTCCGCGCCCTAGCCACGCGGGGCGACTAGCCCCGCGGTGCGGGCGCTCGGGATCCTCGCTCAGGCCCCGGTGCCCGGCCGGGTGAAGCCGCGGCTTACCGAGGAAGTGGGGCCGTCCGCGGCCGCCGAGGTCTACTGGCAGCTCGGTCGCCGGGTCGTCGCCGCGGTGGCGACGCCTGGTCACCGCACGACGGTGTGGTATGCGCCTGCCGACGAGGCGGCCTTCGTACGGGAGTGGTTGGAGGGCGTAGGGCGCATTGAGCTCCGTCCGCAACCGGCCGGCACGCTGGGCGCGCGGCTCGCGTTCGCGTTCGCGCGGCATTTCCAGGAAGGCGCCGCCCGCACCGGCAGCGGCGTCGTGATCGTCGGTACCGACTGCCCGGGCGTGGACCGCCGCCTCGTGACTGAGGCGTTCACCGCACTCTCCCGGGTCGATCTCGTCATGGGTCCGACCCTCGACGGGGGGTACTACCTCTTAGGGCTGCGCGCGCCCGCCCCGGAGCTGTTTCAAGATGTGCGGTGGGGTACGGGGGCGGTGGCCGCCCAGACTCGGGCCCGTGCCGCCGCGCTGGGTCTGCGGGTCCAACTGCTGCGCCCGCTGCGAGATGTGGACACGGCACGGGACGCCCGGGCGGTGGGTTTGCTCACAAATATTGACGCGACTTAGGGTTACGCCCATATTGAGGGCCCTTATGCCTTGGAGGGTGATTGCGCACGGCGATCAGCTCTGGCACGTGGACGCCGTGGCCGAGCGGCGGGCCAACACGGAGGCGTGGCAGTTGATGCTGAGCTTTCGCGCCGCCTCCACGCCCGTGCGTCCCCGGGCCGTATGGGCCCCATTTCCCCTGGAGGCGACGTCGAAGTCGTCGCTCTACATCCAGGCGGAGCGGATCCCCGACGCGGCGCTAGTGCGGTTGCTCACCGAGCGCTTGGCGTGAGTGTGGTAGAATTGGCGGTGCTCCGCCACCTAGCGGCGGCGGTGGCGCGGCTTCGTGGCGAAACCGTGCGGGACGTGACGGTCGGGGCGGACCTGCATCGGCTCAAGGTGGAGCTCGCGAGCGGGATGATCCTCGTGGTAGCGGCAGAGCGCGACGCGCAGGGCCGGCCGCGCCTCGAGGTGGATGTCATCGCCGCGCCCCAGGACGTGGCGTCGCGCCACCAGATCGAAGTGCGGTTTGACTGAGCGGCTACGGTTTCAGGACTTCCGCTTCGAGCGGTTGACGAGCGGCAAGTGTCGCGCCCGCGTGGTGCTGGGCTGGGCGGACGGCCGCGAATTCGTCGGCGAATCGGACGGGGTGGTGTCCCAGACGGGCGAGATGCGCTGCTCGGCGGCGGCGGCGGTCCGAGCTCTCGAGCGCGCTGTGGATCCCGCGATGGGCTTCGAATTGCTGGGTGTGAAGGCCGTGCGGGCGTTCGACGCCACGGTGGTGATCGTTTCGCTCTCCGCCCGCGACGCCGAACATGCGTCCCGGTTGGTGGGCTCGTACTTGACCGATAGCGATCCGCCGCGCGGCGCCGCGCTGGCGGTACTGAATGCGACAAACCGTATCCTGGGGAATTACTTCGCGACCCGATGAAACACGCCTGCTGGTCCTTGCTCGCTTGCTTTGCGGCCGCCTGTGGCGGCGCCGCCCGCCCGGGGGCAGTCGCTCCCGTGCAGGCGCCAGCGAGCCCGCTGGCTGTGCATTCGGCCGATTCGTTGGGGCACGCCCTGGCGCGCCAGACGCGCGACTCCGCCGCCGACCAGGCTGTGCTCGACACATTGCAGTCGGGCGGCGTACTGAACGATTCGGCGGGAATGCATGACTCGCTCCCGGCCGTGCGTGGTGAGGACGTGGTGGGTGAGGCGGAGCGGCTGTTCGGTCCCGAGGGTCGGACGGTGGTCGGCGCCGCGCCGCAGGGACCGATGTTCGACATTGACGTGACCAGCTTCGCCACCAACCGGCGCGTGCTGCAGTACCTGGAGTTCTTCCAGGTCGACGCCCGCGACCGCTTCGAGATCTGGTTGTCGCGCCTGGGCCGCTACCAGGGCATGATCCGCGAGCGCCTGCGCGCCAAGGGCCTGCCCGAGGATCTGCTCTACCTCACGCTGATCGAAAGCGGGCTCTCCAACACGGCGGTGAGCCGCGCCCGCGCCGTGGGGATGTGGCAGTTCATCGCGGGGACCGGGCGTTTGTACGGCCTGACCGTGGATCCATGGGTGGACGAGCGTCGCGATCCGTACCGCGCCACCGACGCGGCGGTGAACTATCTCTACGATCTCTGGCAGCGCTTGGGCAGCGTGTACCTCGCCGCTGCGGCGTACAACGCCGGGGCGGGCCGCATCGAGCGGGGCATTGGCCGCCTGCCGGGCGATCCGGACTCGGTCTCGGACCTCACGTTCTTCCAACTCTCCGACCGGCGCTACCTGCGTCGCGAAACCCGCGATTACGTTCCCAAGCTGATCGCTGCGTCTCTCATCGCCAAGCAGCCTGAACGCTATGGCTTTACCGACATCCAGCCGCTGCCACCGTTGGTGTTCGATGAGATGCTGATTCCCGATGCTACCGGGCTCGATGTACTCGCGCGCCTGGCGGACACCACGCCCGCGGCGCTCGTCGAGCTCAATCCCCAATTCGTGCGGGGCGTGACGCCGCCCGGCCGGTCGGTGATCGTGCGCGTCCCCCGCGGCACCGGCGCCGAGGTGGCCGAGCGGTATGCGGCTTTGCCGGTCACGCAACGGATCACGTTCGTGGATCACTACGTGACGGCGGGCCAGACGCTGTCGGACATCGCCAAACGGTACCACGTCACCGTCACGATGATCCAGAGCGCCAACCCGCATCTGGCGCCCCGGGCGTTGCGCGTGGGCCAGCGTGTGATCATCCCGATGAGCGGGCGCATCGTGCCGCAATCGGCCTGGAGCGCACCACCCGAGCCGCGCTACCGTCGCACCGCCCGCAGCTCGTCCGGCGTCGCGTCGGCCGGCAACAGCATCGATGCGAGCCACCGCGTGCAGTCGGGGGAGACCGCGACGCAGATCGCGCGACGCTACGGCGTATCATTGGATGCGCTGCTGGACTACAACGACCTGGATCGCCGTTCCGTGATCCGGGTGGGACAGATCATCAAGATTCCCGCCCTGGATCGGTGCCGCGCGGTGGGCGGAGCCACACTGGCCACGTGTTGAACGCAGCGGAGGCCAGGGAACCCTCCCTGGCCTCCGTCTGTAGCACCGGCCACCGGCCCAACTACTTCCTGCGAATCCCCTTCATGACCGTAGTGGCGTAGCCGTTCTGCGGGTCTTTCCCGGCGCCCAACAGCTCCTCCACCCGGCCGGGCCCGCGATTGTAGGCGAGCAAGGCGAGACGCAGGTTCGCGCCGTAGCGGTCGAGCAGGTCCCGCAGGTACCGGAATCCCAGCCGCAGGTTCGTATCCCGGTCGTACAACTGCTGGACCGTCAAGCCGGGCTCGTACAGGCGCGCCGTGGACGGCAGGACCTGCGTTAGCCCGATCGCGCCCGCGCGGCTCTGAGCCTTGGGGTTGAAGCCCGACTCGAGCCGGACCAACGGGAACGCCAGGCTCGGGTCCACGCCCTCCGACAGCGCCACGTCGTAGATCGCGGCGGCGAGAGGGGCGGGGATGCTGTAGCGCCCCGAGTACTCGATGATGGCGTTGGCACGCTCGAGCTGCAGCCGCGCCACGGCCAGCTCGCCGCGCGTGGCCTCGAGCTGCTGCGTGAGCGAGCGGAGCTCGCCCAGCATCGCCGGCCCCGTCACCGGAGCCGGCTGATCGTCGGCCGATGCGCCCCGAGCCCAACCGCCGATGCTGCTGACGATGAGTGCCCCGAGCAGGATGAGCCCGCCTTGCAGCACCAACTTTTGAGTTCTCGTATGCATATCCCTCTCTGGTGTCTCGTGTGACAACGCGCCCAACCTACGGCGCACGGTCAACGCGGTGTCACGGGTCCGCGGTGGCGTTTCGCCGCCAGTCTCCCCGCGTACCCCCCGTCTTCTCGAGCAACCGGATGCCCTCGATTGCCATGGCGCGGTCGGCCGCCTTGACCATGTCGTATACGGTGAGCAGGGCCACCGCCACGGCCGTCAGGGCCTCCATCTCCACACCCGTCCGGCCCACGGCACTGGCCGCCGCACGCACCCGCACGCCGGGGAGCGACTCGTCCAGACTCGCCGCGACATCGACGTGGTCCAGCGCAAGTGGGTGGCACAGCGGGATCAGATCCGCCGTCCGCTTCGCGGCGAGCGTTCCCGCCACCTCGCTCACGCCGAGCACGTCACCCTTGGCCACGGCCTGCTCCGCCACGAGCCGGAACGCATCCGCCGACATGCGAATGACGCCCTCGGCGACCGCCGTCCGCGTCGTCACGGGCTTGCCCCCGACGTCCACCATGCTGGCCCGGCCGGCGGCGTCCACGTGCGACAGCTTCACCGCACCTCCGCCAAGTCCTCGGCCAAGACCGCGCTGATGAGCTGCGGGTTCACGTTGCCCTGCGCCCAGTCACGAGCCGCGAGCACGCGAGCGATGGCGGCAACGACGCGCCCCGTATCGCCGGTGCCCGTACGTGCTTCGGCGCGGAGCCGCTCCAGCAGAGCGTCGAGCATCGCCGTGAAGCCGCCGCGCGCCTGGAATGGCGGCTGACCCAGTACTCTGGCATAACGCATGGCACCGGGGCGACGCGCGGCAGTCAGGAACCCCGCCGCTGCCTCCGAAGCCGCCTTGCCGTCGTCTCCAGACTGCGCCACGAGGCGGCCGATGCACCCCTCTGCTGCGGCGACGCTACTTCCAAGAGCAACCGCCGTGCCTGTAAGTCTCTCTTGTGCGAATGCTGTCACGACACTGTCCTGTAGTCGCGGAATGCGCACGCGCACCACGCGGGACAAGATAGTCGGCAGCAGCGTCTCCGGCTCCGACGCGGTCAAGATGAAGACCGAATCGGCGGGCGGTTCTTCGAGCGCCTTCAGCAGCGCATTGGCGGCCTCGGGGTTGGCGCGCTGCGGGATCAGCCGCTCGGCCTCCCCCACGATGAACACCTTTTGCTTCGCCATCGCCGGCGTCAGCGCGAGGCGTCGCAGCAACAGCCGCACAGCAGCCATCGAATGTGTCGCCAACCCGCCCGGAGGCTCATACCACGGGCGCTCCCTACGCGCCGCCATTTCCTCGCCAAGCGCTTCCTCGACCAGCTCGATGTGCCTGTCGGCGTCGGCCCCTTTCTTTGCCAGCTCGATCGGCACGAACCAGTGCACGTCGGGGTGGCCCAAGACCGCGACCAGCCGGCACGGTTGGCAGGCACCACAAGGCTCCGCGCTGCGGCGCTCGCACAACAGCATCTGGGCAAGCCACAAGGCAAGGCGCTGTTTGCCGACACCACGGGGCCCTTCAAACAGCAACACTTGTGGCAACCGGCCGGAGGCGACAGCGCCTGCCAGCCGGTTACGCACCGCTTCATGCCCGTAAATGGGGCTCAAAGGCATGCGGAAAGATACCCCGGGTGGGCACTCCAGTGAGACCCTCCAACGTTCAAGTCATTGTGAAATAGTTATTTACGCCTAGCGCCCGGGCCTTGCGTCGTGTTAACATCAATATGCACAACGCATTACGTCGCAAAGCGAGCGCACACTCGCTGGATCCAGCCTCTGGCAACCCTTTTCAGGCTGGCTTCTAGTCTGCTGAGATTATGCCTGCCCGGATGGCATAACGGACCAAGCCGGCGACCTCGCGGATGCCGAGCCGCCGCATCAGCTGCGCGCGGTGAGTCTCGATCGTCTTGACGCTCAATCCGAGGCGTTGGGCGATCTCGCGCGTGGAGCTTCCCTTGGCGATCAATCGCAGGATCTCGTGTTGCCGCGGCGAGAGCTGTGGGAACGGCCCCGTGCTGGACGCGACCGGGATGCTGCGGACAAAGGCTTCGGCCACAGGCTTCGTGACCGCCGGGCTCAGGTAGGTGTGACCTTGGGCAACCGCGCGGAGCGCGACGTCGAGCTCCGTGCGATCGGCGGTGTTCTTCAGCAGGTACCCCGCCGCGCCGGCGCGCAGTGCCTGGGCGACGTGCTCGCGCTCGGGCTCCGTCGAAAGCACGAGCACGCGAGTGCGTGGGTGCTCCTTCCGAGTCCGCTCGGTCAGGTCCAATCCATTGAGACCGGGAAGCGCCGCGTCCACCAGCGCGATGTCGGGTTGGAACGCGGCGATGAGTGGCAAGGCGGCGCGGCCGTCCGACACCTCAGCGACCAGTTGCACTCCCGGCAGATCGCGTAGGAGTGGACGGAGCGGAGCCCGGCTGGGGTCTTCCGCGAGCAGAACGCTAAGTGACGACTTCATAGGTTTGAGACACAAGCTTAGGGCTACCGTCGAACTTACCATCGGGGAAAGCCTGACGGCTAACGCTCTGCGCAGTGCCCAGGGACGCAGCCCGTGGCGGCCACAGTTCAGCAAGGTGGCGTGTGCGCGCGTCAGTGATCGAGCACATCGCGGATCTTGCGCTCCAGCGTGTCGGGGCTGAACGGTTTCTGCAGGAAGGCGGCGCTGGCGTCGAGAACACCATGGCGGACAATGGCGTCGTCGGTGTAGCCCGACGTATACAGCACCTTCACCGCGGGCCGGCGCTGGCACAGCCGTTCGGCCAGCATGCGGCCGCTCATGCCGGGCATGACGACGTCGGTGAGCAATAGGTGGATCGGGCCCGTGTGCAGCTCGGCGAGGCGCAAGGCTTCCACGCCGTCCGGGGCGACAAGGACGTGATAGCCGGCGAGATCGAGCGTCTTGCGCGCGAACAAGCGCACTGCTGGCTCGTCCTCGACGAGCAGCACGGTCTCCCCGGTGCGGCGCGGCTGGACGGGAAGGGCCGCCGCAGTGCCGAGCTCCGCGCGCCCCTCCGCTCGTGGCAAGTACACCTTGAACGAGCTGCCGCGTCCGATCTCGCTGTACACCCACACGTAGCCGCCGCTCTGCTTGACGACGCCGTACACGGTGGCGAGGCCTAGGCCGGTCCCCTGGCCGGGCGGTTTGGTTGTGAAGAACGGCTCGAACAGGTGCGCCTTGGTGTCAGGGTCCATGCCGACGCCCGTGTCCGTGACGCCGAGGAGCACGTATGAGCCGGGAACCACGGTAGGGTGCTCGCGGGCGTAGGCCTCGTCCAACTCCACGTTGCTGGTCTCGATGGTGAGGCGGCCGCCGTTGAGCATCGCGTCGCGCGCGTTGACGGCGAGGTTCAGGATGACCTGCTCGAGCTGACTCGGATCCGCGCGCACGGCCGCCAGGTCAGGTGCGAGGGCCGTGGCCAGCTGGATATGCTCGCCGATCAGGCGGCGCAGCATGGGTTGCAGGTTGGCGATTACGGCGTTGAGCTCGAGCAGCTTGGGCGCGAGCACCTGGCGGCGGCTGTACGCGAGGAGTTGGCGGGTGAGGTCGGCGGCCCGGGTGGCGGCCTTACGGATTTCCTCGAGGTCGTCGCGCATCGGGTGGGCGGTACCAACGTCGCGCATCAGGAGCTGCGTGGTGCCGAGGATCGCAGTGAGAATGTTGTTGAAGTCGTGCGCGATCCCACCGGCCAATTGGCCCACCGCCTCCATTTTTTGCGCCTGGCGCAGCTGGTCTTCGAGACGGTGCCGCTCGGTGACGTCTCGCGCCAGCACGAGCACCGCGCGGCGGCCGCCGAACTCGATGGGGTGCACCTGCTCCTCGACGTCGAGCAGGCGGCCGTCGCGAGTGCGGTGGCGGACGCCCGTGATATGATGCGGTCCCAGCAGGCTGCGGGCGACTTCCCGCTCGAGTTGGAGCAGTTCATCGGCGGCGCGGATGTCGCGCAGGGTGAGCGCCGCGAATTCGTTCTGGGAGTAGCCGTAGCGTGCGACGGCCGCGGCGTTGACGGCGAGGAAGCGCTGGGTCTCGCCATCGTACACCCATACGGCCTCCGGGTTAGCCTCGAACAGCTGGCGATACTTCACCTCGCTCTCGCGCAGCTGCTCGGCGGCGCGCCGGCGCTCGATCGCGCGCGCGATCTGGCTGGAGACGAACTGCAGAATATTGCGCTCCGTCGCTCCGTAGCGCACACCTTCGGTGTAGCTCTGCGCGACCACGACGCCGATGGTCTTCTCACCGGATTTCAGGGGCACGCCGACCCAATCGATCGAGGGTGCGCCGATCAGCTCGACCTCGCCGCGGCGCACCAGCTCGTTATAGACGTCGGGGGTCGCCAGCAGCGGCTCCCCGGTCCGATAGACGTACTCGGTGAGCCCTTTGCCGAGCGGCTTGGGCGGAAACTCCGGGTCCTGCTCATCCACGAAGTATGGGAAGCTGACCGTCGCCGTCTCTTCATCCACCAGGGCGACGTAGAAGTTCTTGGCGGGCATCAGGTCGTCCACGATGCCGTGGATCAGGCCCAGCAGCTCGCGCACGTTCGAGGCGGAGTTGGCGGCCTCGGAGATACGATACGTGGCCGCCTGCAACCGTTCGGCACGCTTGCGCTCGGTGATGTCGCGCGCCACGAAGACGACCTGGTCGGTGAGCATGGGCGTGATGGCGGCGCCGAACCAGACCTCGTCATCCCCGATCGGCAGGCTGTACTCGACTCGCCGCGTGCGACGCTCGCTCAGCGCGCCGCGTATCTCGCCCAGGAACCAGTCGGCACGCTCCTTGGGGAGCACTTCGTGCAACGTACGGCCGAGCAACTCGGGGGCGGGACGATACAGCAGCTCGGGCGACGACGGGGCGATCTTGATGTAGCGGCCTTGAACGTCGAGTACGAGGATCACGTCAGTCATCGCCGCGAACAGCGCCCGCAACTCGGCTTCGGAGGTTCGCAGGCGCTGCTCGGCTTCCTTACGGGCCGTGATGTCACGGTAGTTCACTACGATCGCGCCGACGCTCGGATCGTCGAGACGATTCACGGCCACGGCTTCGATCCAGCGCCACGAGCCATCCACGTGCCGGGTCCGGCACTCCGCTGTCCGGACGGCGCCGGCGTGGCGCAGCAGCTCCGCCAGCGTGCCCCGCAGGAGCGGCAGGTCTTCCGGGTGGACGCGCTCGAACATGTGGCGTCCCACGTCGGCGCCGGGCTCCTCGCCGAGCACGCTCCGTCCGGCGCCGGCGGCGAAGAAGATCTTGCCATCCCGGTCCACCAGGGCGAGCGAATCGGAGCTGTTTTCCACCAGCGCGCGGAACCGCTCTTCGCTGTGCCGCAGCACTTCGGCGGAGCGCCGGCGCTCGGTGACGTCGCGGGTCACGGCCAGCATGGCGGTGACCGTGCCGGCGGGATCGCGCAGCGGCACAGCGCGCATTTCGAGGCGGCGGGGCGTGCCCTTCAAGCCGACGATGCCGAACTCGAGCATGCCGGACTCGCCACGGAAGACGCGAGCGAGTAGGGCGGTGAAGGCAGGGCGATCGTCGGGCGCGACAATGGGCAACGTATTCCGCCCCAGTACCTGGTCCGCGCTATCGGCCTCGAGCATCGCCAGGCCGGCCGGATTCATCTCGAGGAGCGTCCCATCGGCCGTGAGGAGTTTCACGCACTCAGGTTCCGAGTGAATGATGGCGCGCAACCGGCTCTCGCTGTCCGCGAGGCGCGCCTCGGCGCGTCGCCGCTCCGTCACATCGCGGAAGCTCCACACCCGGCCCACGACGTGCCCGTCCAAGCGCTGCGGCATCGAGTATCGCTCGAAGACGCGGCCGTCCTTAAAGGCGAGCTCGTCCGTGGTTTCGGCCTCGGGGTGGGCGTACGCATCGCGGATCCTGCGCCGGAAGCCATCGGGGTCGACGAGCTGGTCCGCCACATGATCGATCAAGCGCTCGCGGTCGCCGGCCGCGAGCAGCGCCGCCGGGATGCGCCACAACTGGGCGAACGTGCGATTGCACGTCGTGACCCGGCCGTCGCCACTGACGACAAGAATGCCGTCCGCAGTGGAGTCGAGCGTGGCCGCGAGCAACGACAAAGTCTGCTCGAGGTCGCGCGGCCCGTCGACAACGGGGGCGGCCAGGGGACGGCGCTCTTGTGGCATACGAGGGGCAACCTATGTCAGCAGCGGCCGGCGGGCACGTGGCAACGAACTCCCGAGGCAGGACTCGAACCTGCGACCCGCCGGTTAACAGCCGGCTGCTCTACCAACTGAGCTACTCGGGAAAGCGGGCGCGAAATGTACCGATTTTTGCTTCCTGGGCCAAGCGCTGGCGCCCGCTCAGCAACGCGGCGATGCCCGTGCCCGCCGCGGCAGATCTGCCAGGACCATGCCGCCGAGAATCAAGACGCCCCCGAGCCATTGGGCGCCAGACAACCGCTCGCCGAGGACGAGCCAGGAAGCGGCAGCGGCGAAGACCGGCTCGAAGCAGAACAACAGAGCCGCCCGGGTGGAGGACATTTCCCGCTGGGCGCGCATCTGCCACAGCAGCGCCAGCGCGGTGGCGAAGACGGCGCAGTATGCGAGCGCGCTCACGAACGCAGGCGTCCACGCCAGGCGGACATCCTCTACGAGCCACGCCGCGAGGCCCGCCACAACGGCGGTGCACACGGTCTGCATCCAGACGAGGCGGCCGGCGTCGAAGTGGGGGCTCAGTTCGGCCACGGCGACGATCTGGCCGCCGAAGGCGACGGCGGTGACGAGCGTCCACACATCTCCGCGGTTCAGGCCGCCTGCGCTGGGATCGGTCAGCAAGTACATCCCGGCCGTCGCCACGGCGAGCGCGGCGAGCGCCGTCCACCGCGGGCGCTCGCGCACGACGAGGAACGCGACCAGCGGCGCGAGCACCGACGAGCTCGCGACGATGAACGCCGAGCGCGACGGCGTGGTGTAGACGAGGCCGATGGTGGCGGCCGCGAATCCCGTTGCGAGGAGCGTGCCCAACACCGCGCCCGCGGCGAGCTCGCGACGATCGGGGAACGGCCGCAGCCGCACGAACGGCAGCAGCAGCAGCGCCGCGAGGCCGAACCGCAGCGCCAGGAAGACCATGGGACTGCTATGCTCGAGTGCGCCTTTCACTACAACGAAGCTCGAGCCCCACAGCAACGTGGCGGCGACGAGCAGAGCGTCGGCGCCGCGGCGGGTCACGCGAGGTCCTGCAGGTAGCGGCCTGTGACGGACTCGGGCGCGCGCGCCACCTGCTCCGGCGTGCCGGCGGCGACCACGCGCCCGCCCGCGCCGCCCGCTCCCGGCCCGAGGTCCACGACCCAATCGGCCCGTTTGATCACGTCGAGGTGATGTTCGATCACCAGAACGCTGTGCCCGGCGTCGACCAGGCGGTCGAGAACGCGGCAGAGCGTGCGCACGTCGTCGAGATGCAGGCCCGTGGTGGGTTCGTCCAAGATGTAGAGCTTGTGCGCGTGGCTGCGCGTCCCACCCGCGTGCGCCAGCTCGCGCGCGATCTTGAGGCGTTGCGCCTCGCCGCCCGAGAGCGTGGTGGCGGGCTGCCCCAGGCGCAGGTAACCGAGCCCCACCTGCTGGAGGTGCCATAGGGCGCGCGCCAGCCGCGGTTGGCGGTGGAAATGTTGCAACGCCTGGTCCACGGTCCAGTTGAGCACGTCGTGAATCGACGCTCCCTGGACCCTCACGTCCAGGACTTCGCGCTTGAATCGCGTACCGCCGCACATCTCGCAGGGCACGAACACGTTGGCCAGGAACACCATCTCGACCAGCACGTAGCCCGCGCCCTCGCACGTCTCGCAGCGGCCGCCCGGAACATTGAAGGAGAACGTGCTGGGCGACCAGCCGCGGGCGCGTGCCAGCGGCTCCGCCGCGAACAGCTCGCGCAGCTCGTCGAACGCCTTGACGTATGTGATCGGATTGGAGCGCGGCGTGCGCCCGATGGGCTGCTGGTCGATCAGCACGACGTCGCCCAAGCGCTCCCATCCCTGGAGTGCCGCCACTTCGCCCACGGCCTCGCCGAGGTGTTCCTTGGCGCTATGCCCGCCCTTCAATCTGGATTCGAGCTGCCGGAACAGGACGTCGTGCACCAGTGTGGACTTCCCCGACCCCGATACGCCCGTGACGACGGTGAGGACCCGCAGGGGCAAGTCCACGTCCACGCCCTGCAGATTGTGCAGCCGCGCGCCGCGGATCTTGAGCCAGCTGCCCGGCGGCCGGCGGGCGGACGGGACGCCGATCCGCTTTTCGCCCGAGAGATACTGCCCGGTGAGAGTGTTGGCGGTGCGCACGCCGGCCGCGGGTCCCTGATAGACGAGCTGCCCGCCCGCTTCGCCGCTGCCCGGCCCGAGCTCCACCATCCAGTCGGCCATGGCCATGGCGGCAGGGTCGTGTTCCACGACGACGACCGTGTTGCCTGCGTCGGCGAGGCGGCGCAGCAAGCCGAGGAGGCGGTCGATGTCGCTCGGATGCAGCCCGATAGACGGCTCATCCAGCACGTACAGCGTATCCACCAGGCGGGAGCCGAGCGCGTTGGAGAGCGCGATGCGCTGGGCTTCGCCGCCGGAAAGGGTCCGCGTCAGGCGATCGAGCGTGAGGTACCCCAAGCCGACGTCGTTGACGAAGCCGACGCGCGCCGCGAGCTCGCGCAGGATGTGCTCCGCCACGCGGCGCTCGAACGGCGGCAGCTCGAGTCCTGCGAGCCAGCCGGCCAGGTCAGCGGCCGTGCGCGCCGCCGCCGCTGCGATCGTCTGTCCCGCCACCTTCACCGCCAGCGCGTCCGGCTTGAGCCGGGCGCCACCGCAAGCGGGGCAGCGCTTGGCGAGCTGGTACTGCCGCAGGAACACGCGGATGTATTGCTTGTAGCGCTTTTCTTCGAGGCGCTCGAGGAACGGAAGCATGCCGATATAGCGCCCGGTCACGCCGTGGAGCAGGAGCTCCCGTTGCTTGGGTGCGAGCTCGCGCCACGGCGCGTCCACGGAGATGCCCTTGGCGCGGGCCGTTTCGCGCAGGATCCGGCGGCGGCCCTCGTAACGCGGTTTGGTCCAGGGGTCGAGCGCGCCGTCGGCCAGAGACCGGCCCGGGTCCGGCACGATCAGCGATTCGTCGTATTCCAACACCGCGCCGAAGCCGTTGCAGCCGGGGCAGGCACCGCGGGGATTGTTGAAGGAAAACAGCGCGGGTGTGGGCGTTGGGGCCGGTGTGCCGCAGTTGGAGCAGGTGGGATGCTCCGAGAAGCGCCGTCGCGAGCCGTTGCTCGAGGCGACCGCCACGCCCTCGCCCTCGTTGAATGCCGTGGCGACCGCGTCGGCCAGGCGGCCCCGCAACGGATCGGTCGCGGCGAGCCGATCCACCAGCACCAGCACGTCACGCCCCTCGCGGACCCGCGCCTCGGCGCCCGGCTCGTCCAGCCGCAGGGCCGTTCCGTCGACCTCGGCCCGGACGAACCCCGCGGCGCGTAACTGCGCCGCCGCGTCGACGTCGGGGCGGTGCGCGGAGGCGGGCAGAGGGAAGCCGATGACCAGGTCCGCGGTCCGCGTTCCGCGGTCCGCGATGACTGCGTCCACCACCCCCTCGACCGTGTCGCTCTTGACGATCGACCCGCAGTTGCGGCAATAGCTCGTGCCACAACGGGCCCAGAGCAGGCGCAGATAGTCGTAAATCTCCGTGGCCGTCCCCACCGTCGAGCGGCTCGACGTGGTGGGGTTCTTTTGCTCGATGGCGACGGCGGGCGAGATGCCCTCCAGCGCGTCCACCAGGGGCTTGGGCATGCGCTCGAGGAACTGCTTGGCATACGTCGAGAGCGACTCGACGTAACGGCGCTGGCCCTCGGCGTAGAGCGTATCGAAGGCGAGGGAGCTCTTGCCCGACCCGGACGGACCCGTGATCACGGTGAGCGCCCGGCGGGGGAACTCGACCGTGATGCCCTTCAGGTTGTGCTGGCGTGCGTTGCGAAGAACAATCCGGTCAGGCGCGGCGCGCATAACCTGGAAACTTAACCCGTTGTCCCTTAGTTTGGCCCCGGCATGCCGCTCGCCCTGACGCCCCGCCTGCTCCGCCGTGGCCTGGAGCTGTTCGCCATCATCTCGCTCGCCGGCGTTGTCGGTCTGCTGTTTTATGGCAACAACCTCCAGGCGTTCCTGTCGGCCCTCCTGGGCCTGCATTGGGGCTGGTTTCTGGTCGGTCTGGGGCTTTCGTCCATGGATTGGTTCGGCGGCGGGACGCGGCTGTGGGTTGTGGCCCGCCATGTCCATCCCGCCGTGCGCTGGCGCGATATGGTCGTGTCCGGCGGGATGAGTGCGTGGGGCGCCTACCTGACGCCGTTTCAGACCGGCGCGGCGCCGATGATGATGTGGACGATGCGGCGGGCCGGGGTGCGGCTGCCGGAGGCGATGACCTCGACGTTCATGACGTTCGTCGCCACCGTGGCCTTTTTTGCCATCGCCGGTCCGGTGGCTATCGCGTTGGGCGCCGGGCAATCGCTCGAGCGGTACGGCCTGCCGCTCGGCATCACGCTGTACGGACTCTTCAAGACGAGTCTTGGCATCTTCGCGTTGCTGGGCGTGTTCATGGCGTTCGCGATGGTCTTCCCGCGGTTGCTGCGCGACCTGTTGCACCGCATGGCGTCGCGGCTGGAGCGCCGCAGCCACCGGATCGCCGGACGCATCGCCAACCTGCGCGCCGGGATCGACCGCGCGCATGAGTGCATGGTGGCGTTCTCTTCGCCGCGTGGCTGGCTGGCGCTCGCGTGGGCCGTCCTCCTATCCGGGCCGTCGCACGCCAACAAATTGCTGGCCGGCTACATTGCGCTACGCTGTCTGGGAATCCATGCGGATTTCGTCGACATTCTGCTGCTGCAGACCTTCATCACCTTCCTTCTGTACTTCGCGCCGACCCCCGGCGCGTCCGGGCTCGCCGAGCTGCTGTCGGCCGCCGTCATGTCGCTCTACGTACCGCGCCCGCTGGTGCCGAGCTACACGCTCATCTGGCGGTTCATCAACAGCTACGCGACGGTAATTTTCGGGTCGATCCTGTTCTGGCGGTGGCTGCGACGCGGTCTGATCGGCATGGAGGACTCGGTGGCGAGTACTTCCGAGGGTGACGTGCAACCCACGTAACCCCCGGTCGGTTGCGTGGTTACACGACCGGGAGTAGTTTCCGGCTCAGCTTTTCCCGCGGAGGACGCTCCCGATGGCGTTGCTCGAACTCGGTGGCAAAAAGTTCACTATCCCGCCCGGCACGGTCGCTCTGGGCAGTGACCCAGCTTGTGCAATACAGGTCGGCGGCGCCGACGTCCTTCCCAAGCACGCCCTTTTCGACGGTACACCCGACGGTCATGTGGTGATTCGCAAGGCCGCCCCCGAAGCCGAGGTCCTGATCAACGGTGTCCGCCTGGGCGCGGAGCCGACGCCGCTGCTGCACGGCGACAAGGTGCAGGTCGGCAGCAACGAATTGACGTTCGTGGACGAGCGCCGCTCCGGCAGCACGCAATACGTCGAGGCGGTGAACCTGCCGCAGATGCTGGCGCAGGCCAAGGCCGACGCGAAGGGAAAGGCCGGCAAGGCGACCGGCAACACGGGTGGCCGGGTGGTGAGTCTGACCGATGGGCGCGAGTACGCGGTGGCGGGCGCCTCGCTGGTGTTCGGACGCGACGCCACGTGCGACGTGGTGGTGGCCGGCAAGGACGTATCGCGCCGCCACGCCGAGATCATGGTGACGCCCAAGGGCTACGCCATCGTGGACTCCAGCACCAACGGCACGTTCGTGAACGAGGAGCGGGTCCAGGGCCAGCGCGTGCTGGCTCGCGGCGACGTGATCAAGTTGGGTGAGGAAAGCTTCCGCTTCTACGCGGACGTCGCCCCCGCCGCCGTAAGCCCTCCCCCGGGGCCGGCTGTTAGCCAGCCGCCAGCCGCGCCCCAGGCGAGTCCGACGCCCTCCACGGGCGGCTCGGGCGAGCGGCTCAAGAACACGTCGTTCGGGATGCCGGCGACCCCGCCGGCGGCGCGCGCCAGTCAGGCGGGCCCCTTGGCGAACATGATGGTGCGCTCCGGCGCCCTCAAAGGTCAGCGTATCCAGCTGCGCACGCCGGTGGTGAACATCGGCCGGGCCGACTACAACGACGTCGTATTGCCCGACGAGTCCGTGTCCACGTCGCACGCCAAGCTGCAGCGCCGTGAGGGCGTGTGGGTGTTGTCGGACCTCGAGTCCACCAATGGGACCTTCGTGGATGGGGAGCGCGTGGAGGGCGACGCGCCGCTCGCGCCGGGCGCGATGGTGCGCTTCGGCGACGTGCAGCTCGTCTTCGAGCCGACCGACGACGCCATGGGGGTGTCCAAGGGCGGCGGCACCAAGATGATCGAAGCGTTCAAGCCGCCGTCCGCCAAACCCGCTGCACCCGCGGTACCCGCCACCCCGGCCGCCGCACCGGCCGCCGCCCCGGCACCGAAGCCCGCGCCGGCCGCCAAGGCCGCGCCGAAGCGCCCCGTACCGCCGCCTGTGGCGGAAAAGAAGAAAGGCAAGGGATGCGGCGCCAGCGCCGCGGTGCTGGTGCTTGGCTGTGCCGCCGCTGTTTACTGGATTCTGACGTAGCGATCGTGCACATCACCTGCGCGGGGCGGACCGACGTCGGCATCATCCGGTCGGGGAACGAGGATAGCTACCTCATGGTCCCCGAGCGGGGGGTTTTTCTGGTGGCCGACGGCATGGGCGGTCACGCGGCAGGTGAAGTGGCGAGCGAGATGGCCGTGCGGTTGATCTCGCGAGAGTTGGGCTCGTTGCGGGGACTCTCCGACGAGCAGGTGGCGGAACGAATGCGAACCGCGATCCGCTCGGCCAACGCGGCAATCTTCCAGCGTACCCTCACGGAGCACGACAAGCGCGGCATGGGGACCACGGTCACCGCGCTGGTCCTGTTCGACACGCGGTTTCTCATCGGCCAGGTCGGCGACAGCCGCTGCTACCTACAGCGCGACGCCAAGCTGACGCAGGTGACCAAGGATCACTCCTACGTGCAGGAGCAGGTGGACGCGGGCTATCTCACGCCCGAGCAGGCGCGCTCGCATCCCTATAGCAACGTCATCACGCGCTGTGTGGGTGCCAACAGCGATGTGATCCCCGACATCTACGTGGGGACGGTCAAGCCGAGCGATCTGTTCCTGCTGGCCTCCGACGGGCTCACCGGGATGCTCGAAGATCACCAGCTGGCGGAATCATTGGACGCCGGCCAGATGCCGCAGCAGCAAGTGGATCGTTTGATCGAAGAAGCCAATCGCCACGGCGGCCTGGACAACATCACGGCGATTCTCGTGCGCATCGATTCAGTGGAGGCGCCCCCGGTCGAAAACATTACGGAGACGCAGCCCGTCAAGCGCTGAGCAGGCTTCGCTCCCCGCCGACACGCGCGGCGACCTCGTCCCGCGGCCACGTCACCAACTCGATCACTCGTTTCACCGGCAGCGTCGC
>JBGPOE010000015.1:0-48727 GCA_041487875.1 Gemmatimonadota bacterium
CTGAGCTTTGCCTTGAGACTCGTGCAGATACCTGCGGCCTGCGGGGCGGCGCTGCAGAAGTCTCCCAGCGCAGTCCTTACCACCGGCAACACGCCCGTTGCCGAAGGGTCCGCGGGGATCGGGACGAAGCCGATAGTGCGGGGCTGTCGAGCACGGTGATCTCGATGTCCACGTGATCGGTACCGAGTCCTTCCGGGGCGACCATCCCGGGCGTCAGGATACTGAGGCGAACGACCGGCTGAGCAGTCGAGCGCGACCCGACAGGCACGTGCGCGCTGGCCGAGAGTGTGCGGCCGTCTACTGTGGCGGCCACCAGAATCGTACCCGCCGCAGTGAGGACTGTCGGGCATACGGCGGCGTTGTCGCACCCCGACAGCGTCGCTGTCGGCGCCGTGCCGACTACGTGCAGCACGCGAGCAGATCCCGGCTGGGGGCCGCGGGCCCGGCGCCATTCGCTTCGCTCCCGCTCACTGCATCGCGCCGCGCCGAGCCCGCGGAGTCGTCCTACCCCAGTT
The DNA here is from genome assembly GCA_041487875.1 of Gemmatimonadota bacterium. Lineage (GTDB taxonomy): Bacteria > Gemmatimonadota > Gemmatimonadetes > Gemmatimonadales > GWC2-71-9 > DATLWA01. Next base: position 516 of record JBGPOE010000015.1, read on the forward strand.
TGCGCGCGTCGCGTCAACTGCCGGTCAACAGCCGCCGCTAAGTGCCGCTCCGGCCCCCAGTTAGAGCGTCGTTCGCCATTGAATTTCGGGCTCTAAGTATCTATATTTTCAATAAGTTAGCCCCTTCGCTCCGAGCCTCTTAGCCCCTTGGAATCATGACCGGTCCGAACGTCCGCGAACGCATCCTGCCGCGCTTGATCGAAGACGAAATGCGCGAGTCGTTCCTCGATTATTCGATGAGCGTCATCGTGCAGCGCGCCTTGCCCGACGTGCGTGACGGCCTGAAGCCGGTCCACCGCCGCATCCTGTACGCGATGCACGAGCTGGGGCTCGTGCCGGGCCGCCCCTACAAGAAGAGCGCTACCGTCGTCGGCGACGTGCTCGGCAAGTACCACCCGCACGGCGACATGTCGGTCTACGATTCGCTCGTCCGGATGGTGCAGAGCTTCTCGCTGCGCTACCCGCTGATCGACGGGCAGGGGAACTTCGGCTCCGTCGACGGCGATCCGGCGGCGGCCTACCGCTACACCGAAGCCCGGCTCACGCGCGTCGCGATGACGATGTTGGACGATATCGACAAGAACACGGTCGGCTTCGTCTCCAACTTCGACGACCGCCTGCAGGAGCCGACGGTCCTTCCCGGCCGGCTCCCCAACCTGATCGTGAACGGCTCGGCGGGTATCGCGGTCGGCATGGCGACCAACATCCCGCCGCACAACCTCGCCGAGGTGGTGCAGGCGATCGTCCACCTGGTCGATACGCCGACGGCCACGGTCAAGGACCTGCGGAAATTCATCAAGGGGCCCGACTTCCCGACCGGCGGCATCATCTACGGCAAGGAAGGCATCAAGGAGTGCTACGAGAAGGGCCGCGGGCGCATCGTCATCCGCGCCCGCGCCACCGTGGAAGAGCGGGAGTCCACCGGGAAGCAGCAGATCGTGGTGAGCGAGTTCCCCTACCAGGTGAGCCCGGAGCGGGTGCACGAGCAGATTCGCGACCTGACGCTCGCCAAGAAGCTCGAGGGCGTCGCCGATGTCCGCAACGAATCGGACCGTGAGGGAATTCGCTTCGTCATCGAGCTGAAGCGGGATGCGGTGCCGCTAGTGGTCCTGAATCAGCTCTACACGCACACGCAGATGCAGGTGACCTTCGGCGCCATCATGCTCGCGCTGGTGGATGGCGTGCCGAAGGAGATGGACCTCAGGGAGATCCTGCAGCACTTCATCGATCACCGCCACGAAGTGATCACGCGGCGGACGCAGTTCGAGCTGAAGCGCGCCGAGGACCGCGAGCACATCCTCGAGGGCCTGCAGATCGCCGTCGAGAACATCGACGAAGTGATCAAGATCATCCGCAAGTCCAAGGACACGCCCGCGGCGGACGCGGCCTTGCGCAAGCGCTTCAAGCTGTCGGAGAAGCAGACCGCCGAAATCCTGAACATGCGGCTCGCCCGCCTCACCGCCCTCGAGATCACCAAACTCCTGGAGGAGCTCAAGGAAGTCCGCAAGTTCATCAAGGAGTGCAAGGAGATCCTCGCCTCCAAGCCCAAGCGCATGAAGATCCTGAAGGAAGAGCTGGGCGAGGTGGGGCACGGCTTCGGCGACCAGCGCCGCACCGAGATCGTGGCCGATCAGGGCGAGTTCTCGATCGAAGACCTGATCGCCGAGGAGGACATGGTGATCACCATGTCCCACGCGGGCTACATCAAGCGGCTGCCCGTGTCGGCGTACCGGCGCCAGCGGCGCGGCGGCCGTGGCGTGACCGCCGCCCACACCAAGGAAGACGACTGGGTCGAGCACCTGTTCATCGCTTCGACCCACGATTACGTGATGTTCTTCACGCAGCAGGGCCAGTGCTACTGGCTCAAGGTGCACGAGATCCCGCAGGCGGCGCGCGCGGCGCGCGGCAAGCCGGTGGTGAACTGCATCGCCATGCGGCCCGACGAGCACATCGCGGCGCTGGTGCCGGTACGGGCCTTCGCCGAGGACCAGTTCATTTTCTTCGCCACCAAGCAGGGCGTCGTGAAGAAGACCCAGCTCTCCGAGTTCGGCAACCCGCGCTCGTCGGGCATTCGCGCCATCAACATCGACAAGGGCGACGAGCTGATCGACGTGCAGGTGACCGACGGCTCGAACGACATCGTGCTGGCGACGCGCCACGGCATGAGCATCCGCTTCCACGAGCAGGACGTGCGCGGCATGGGCCGCACCGCCACCGGCGTGTGGGGCATCGCGCTCGACAAGAAGGACCAGGTGATCGACATGGTGGTGGTGCGGCGCCAGTCCACGCTGCTCGCCGTCACTTCCAAGGGCATGGGCAAGCGCTCCGAGCTGGACGAATATCGCGTGCAGCGCCGTGGCGGCCGCGGCATCATCACCCTGAAGCGCAACGAGAAGACGGGCGACGTGGTCGCCCTGAAAGAAGTCCTGCCGGACGACGAGCTGATGATGATCACCAAGAAGGGGATCATCATTCGCGTGCCGGTGGAAGGCATCCGTATTTCCGGCCGCAACACGCAAGGCGTGAAGGTGATGAACTTGATCGCGGGCGACCTGGTGGTGGACGTGGCGCGCGTGGTGAAGGAGGACGACGAGGAGAATGGCGACGCGGGCGAGGACGACGAGACGCCCGCTCCCAAAAAGGAAGCCAAGAAGCCTCCCCGTAAGGCCAAGAAGTAGCGGTGGTCACTCCCGCGGCAGTGCGCGAAGCCGCCCGGGCGCTCCAGGGCGTCGCGGTGCGGACGTCGCTCGTCGAGCTGTCCGACATGGGCGTCTACCTGAAGCTCGAGAGCGAGCAGCCCGTCGGCGCGTTCAAGCTGCGCGGCGCCTACAACGCGATCCGGAAGCTTCCCGACGCCGAGCGCCGCCACGGGGTCATCACGTTCAGCTCGGGCAACCACGGCCAGGCCGTGGCGTACGCCGCCAAGTTGATGGGCGTGCGCGCCGTGGTCACCATGCCCGAGAGCGCGCCGGCCGTGAAGGTGGCGGGCGTGAAGAAATGGGGCGGCGAAGTGGTGCTCGCGGGGCTGACCTCCGAGGACCGGCGCCTGAAGGCGCTGGAGATCGCCGCGCGCGAGGGCCTCGCCATCGTGCCGCCGTTCGATCACCCCGACATCATCGCCGGGCAGGCGACCGTGGGCCTCGAGATCGCCGAGCAGCTGCCCGGCGTGGCCACGGTCGTCGTGCCGGTGGGCGGCGGCGGCCTGATCGCGGGCGTCACGGTGGGCCTCGCGGCGGCCGGGAGCGCGGCGCACGTATGGGGTGTGGAGCCCGCCGGCGCGCCCAAACTGTACCGCTCGCTCGCCGCCGGGCGCCCCGTGACGCTGCAGCGCACGGCCAGCATCGCCGACGGGTTGATCACGCTCAGCGTCGGCGCGCTGCCGCTCGCGGTGCTGCAGGCGCACGCCGACCGGGTGCGCGGCGTGGCGTTGGTGGATGATGACAGCATCCGCGAGGCGGTGCATTATCTATGGCAACGCCACCGCCTCAGGATCGAGCCCTCCGGCGCCGCGACCACCGCGGCCGTGCGCTCGGGTGCGATCGCCCCGTCGGGCCCCACGGTGCTGGTGGTGAGCGGTGGCAACGTGGACCCCGCGCAGTTCGAGGACTGATCCCAGAATGCCGGACGCCCCGCTCGGAAAAATCCTTGTCGCCGACGACGACGCGTCGCTGGTCCGCACGCTGTCGTGGATTCTGAAGGAGCACGGCTACGAGGTGACCACGGTGCCGGGCGGCGAGGGCCTGCTCCAGCGGGTGGAGCAGGACCGGCCCGATCTGCTGCTGCTCGACATCATGATGCCCAAGGTGGACGGCCTGCAGCTGCTCGAGCGGCTCAAGAGCGACGACCGCTTCAAGGACCTCCCCGTCCTGATGGTGTCGTCCATGCCGCCCGAGGAGGCGACGGTCAAGTCGCTCGGCCTGGGTGCGGCCGACTTCATCCCCAAGCCGTTCCGCGTGCGCGAGCTGCTGGCGCGCGTCGAAGCCCACCTCCGCGTCGGCAAGGCGCTGGCGCAGGCGCGCGAAGAGGCCCGCTCGCGCGCGGCGGTGGTGGACATCCTTCACGAAGTCACTGATTCGCTCAAGCCTGACGAGATCTATCACATCCTGGCGCGGCGCGTCGCGCGGGTGCTCAACATCTCCAAGTGCTCGATGGTGCTCGCCAAGCCGAACGACACGACGGGCGTGGTGGTCGCCGCCTACGAGAACCCGATGTTGCGCAACCTGCAGATCGAGCTGGCGCGCTATCCCGAAATCCAGCGCGCCCTCGCCACCGGCCGCCCGGTGCTGGTGCAGGACGTCTCGACCGACACCCTGTACGCGCAGGAGCGCGTGCGGTGGGAGCGGGAGGGTATCAAGGTGCCGACGCGCTCGGCCGTGGCGCTGCCGTTCTCGATGACGGACCAGCAGCGGGGCGTCTTCTTCTTGCGCACCACGGGTGACGACCCGGCGCTGACGCCCGCCGACGCGCAGTTCGCCGAGACCGTCATTCGCACGGCGGTGGCCGCGATCGAAAAGGCCTACAACTTCGAGACCGCCGTCTCCGATAAGCTGCGGCTCGAGAAGCTCGCCCACACCGACGCGCTCACCGGGATCATGAACCGCCGCGCGCTGAACGACGCACTCGACAACGAGCTCGACCGGGCGCGGCGTTACTCGCTTGCCGTCAGCATTCTGCTCGCCGACATCGACCGCTTCAAGCAAGTCAACGACACGCGCGGCCACATCGCGGGCGATTCCGTGCTGCGCCAGATGGGGGAGCTGCTGCGCCGTGAGGCGCGGTCGGTGGACGTAACGGCGCGCTACGGCGGCGAAGAATTCGTGGTGGTGATGCCCGAGACGGCGCTGCACGGAGCGGCCATCTTCGCCGAGCGCATCCGGCGGCGCGTGATGGCGCGGGATTTCGCCGATCCGGGCGAGGATCCGGTGCACTTGACGGTGAGCATCGGCGTCGCGTCCTTCCCCGACGAACGGGTGCAGTCCGCTGATGCCTTCATCGCCCTGGCCGATCAGGCCCTCTACCGCGCGAAGAACGAAGGCCGCAACTTGGTGCGTCAATGAGCGAACGCCGCTGTCCCAAGTGCGGGACCGTCTACACGGACACCGCCCGCTTCTGCCCGCGCGATGGCACCATGCTCGTCGAGGTGCAGGCCAAGCCGCCCGCGAGCGGTAGCGGCACGTCCGTGCGCACGCCGGCCCCGGGCAAGAACCCGGGGCTCGATCGCGCCTCCACGCTGTCGGGGCAGCTGCTCGACGCCCGCTATCAGGTCCTGAAGAAGCTGGGCGAAGGCGGCATGTCGTACGTGTACCAGGCCAAGGAAGTCTCCTCCGGCGACATCGTCGCCATCAAGGTGCTGTCGCCCAAGCTCGCCTCCGACCGCTCGTCGGTGGAGCGGCTGCGACGCGAGGCCGGCCTCGCGATGCGCCTCGATCATCCCAACGTGTGCCGCATCCTGCGCCTGGGCGAGTCCGAGGACGGATTGATCTATCTGGTCATGCCGTACCTCCAAGGCGAGCTCCTCTCCGACCGCGAAGTGAAGGGCGGGCCGATGGACGTCGCGCCGGGCGTCGCCCTGCTGCGGCAGGTGTGCGCCGGGCTGCAGCACGCGCACGAGCTGCAAATCGTGCACCGCGACCTGAAGCCCGAAAACATCATGCTCGTGACGGACGACGGCGGCGGCGACAAGGCGGTGGTGATGGACTTCGGGCTCGCCAAGGAGCGCCGCGCCGACCCCGCGGTGCAGAAGCTCACCGCCACCGGCATCATCCTGGGCACACCTGAGTTCATGAGCCCGGAGCAGATTCGCGGCAAGACGCTCGACGCCCGCAGCGACGTGTACGCCCTGGGCATCGTCGCGTTCGAGCTGTTCACCGGCAAGCTGCCCTTCCAAGGCCGCAACGCGCAGGAGATGATGATCGCGCGGCTGCGCGGCAGCCCCACGCCGCTGCGCCAGATCCGTCCCGACATGCCGCCGGCCTTGGAGAAGGCGCTCGCCAAGGCGCTCGAGGCGAGTCCCGACGACCGCTACGCCACGGCCCTGGAGTTCGCCGACGCCTTGACCGCCGCCGCGGGCGGCGGCGACGGCGGGGGCAGCGGGGGACTGTTCGGCAAGTTGAAGGAGAAGTTCACCTAGCGGATGCGCCGGTTCCCGGCCTTCGACCCACCCGAGTACGTCGCCTGGCAGCCCGACCCCGCGCTGGTGCGGCGGTTCCGCGAGACGATTGACTCCGACGCCCCCCGCCGCGCCGTCGTGGCGCAGCTCTCATCCGATGACCTGCTCCGTCTCTACGCCGGCCTGGTGCGCGCCCGGTTGCACGATGTGGCCCTGAAGCGCTGGGTCCGCACCGGCGTGATCTCCAAGGCCTGGCTCGGCACCGGTGAGGAAGCGGCCACGGTGGGCCCCGTGCACGCGCTGCAGCGCGGCCGCGACGTGGTCTCGCCCATGATCCGCAACGCCGCGGCCTGCTGCGAGCTGGGCATGCCCGTGGCGGACATGCTGCGCGCCTACCTCGCCACAGCGGACTCGCCCAGCGCGGGGCGCGATCTGCACGTGGGCGGGATGGCGTACGGCGTGCTCCAGCCGATCTCGCACGTGGGGGACGTCGTGCCGGTGACGGCGGGCGTGGCGCTGAGCTTCAAGATGAAAGGCGAGCCGCGCGTGGCCCTCACCTGGGTGGGCGACGGGTCCACCAAGACGGCCGCGGCGCACGAGGGCATGAATTTCGCGGCGGTGCAGCGGCTGCCCGCGATCTTCGTGATCCAGAACAATCAGGTGGCACTCGGCACGCGGCTCGACCAGCACCAGCTGACGGGCAACTTCGAAGATTGGGCCGCGAGCTACGGCATGTGGGGCGCGGCCTGCGACGGCAACAACGTGTTGGATGCGTTCGCGGCGACGCGGCTCGCGGCCGAGCGCTGCCGCGCGGGCCAGGGTCCGGCACTGCTCGTGGCGGAGACCTTCCGCATGGGCGGGCACGCCACGCACGACGAGCGCGAGGCGCGCGACATGTTTCCCGCGGAGTTGTTCGCCGCCTGGGGCCGGCGCGACCCGGTGGGCCTGTACGAAGAATATCTCAAAGAGGAAGGCGTGACGGCGGCGCGGCTCAGTGAGGTCGAGGCGGAGGTGACCGCCGAGATCGATCGCGCCGAGCGCGACGCGCTCGCGAGCCGCGAGCGGATGCCGAGCGGCGAATCCGCGCTCGGCGGGGTATACTCTCCCGCGACGACAATTCCCGGGGTGTCCCGATGAAGCGGTTGTTCTGGCTGGTCGTCTCGGCGGCGGCGTGCGGTCCGCACGGTGATGCCGTGGCGCAATTCCCGCCCGCGCCCTACGACACGGTCGCCATCGCGGGGCACCGTCTCTACGTGCCCCACGGGTTCAAGGTCTCGCTCTTCGCCGAGGGGCTGGACGGCGTGCGCACGCTCGTGCTCGGTCCGGGCAACGTCGTGTATGCCGTGCAATCGTCGGCGGGGAAAGTGCTCCGCCTGGCGGACACCAACGGCGACGGCGTGGCCGACCGGGCCGAGACGGTCGTCGCCGGGCTGCGGTACCCGTTCGGCCTCGCGTTCCGCGGCGATACGATGTACGTGGGCGAGTCCCACCGGGTGGACCGCTTCGCGCCCGGCTCGCAGACACCGACCGTGATCATCCCCAACCTGCCGACCGGCGGCCATTCGACCCGCACGGTGGTAGTCGGGCCCGACGGCAAGCTGTATGTGTCGGTCGGATCGTCGTGCAACATCTGCGACGAGAGCGACAGTCTGCGCGCCGCGGTTTCGCAGTTCGACCCGGACGGCTCGCACGGTAGGGTGTTCGCGCGCGGGCTGCGCAACTCGGTGGGGCTCGCGTTCAACCCCACGACGCACGAGCTGTGGGCCAATAACAACGACCGCGACAATCTGGGCGACGATCTGCCACCCGAGCACTTGAACATCCTGCGGGACGGCAAATGGTACGGCTGGCCCAAGTGCTACCTGCCGGGCAAGCCGAACCCCGAATACGCGGGCGCCGACTGCTCCACGGTCGAGCCGCCCGCGGGAACGTTCCAGGCGCACTCCGCGCCGCTCGGGCTCGCGTTCTACACGGGCTCTCAGTTCCCGCGCGAGTATCAGGGCGACGCGTTCATGACGTTCCATGGCTCGTGGAACCGCTCGATGCCAACCGGCGCGAAGGTGGAACGCGTGCACCTGCAGGCCGGTAAGGTGGTCTCGTCCAGCGATTTTGTGGCCGGGTGGCTGCCGCCGGGCGCGACGTCCACGTCGGCGCGGTGGGGGCGGCCGGTGAGCCTGCTGGTCCTGCCAGACGGATCGTTGCTCGTCTCGGACGACGACGGCGGGCGGATTTGGAGGGTGAAGTATGGGAACTAGGGCGGTCAACGGCGGGCGAGGACGGTCGCGGACGGGTGATGTGGGACGATGGGGTGTCGCGGTGGCAGCGGGCGTGCTCGCGGTCGCCTTCGGCCGCCCTCGCCCGCCTTCGTCCGCCCTCTCCCGCGCCGACATCCACGCCGAGTTCATCAAGTACGCGTCCGGTGGCGACTCGATCACGGCGTACATCGCCTATCCCGAACGGCGCGACGCCGCCCCGGGCGTCATTGTGATCCACGAAATCTTCGGGATGTCGGACTTCGTGAAGCGCACCACCGAACGGCTGGCGCAGCAAGGCTTCGTGGCGCTGGCGCCCGATCTCCTGACGCGCCGCGGCGGCACGCCACCCACGCAGGACTCGGCGGTGGCGCTGATCCGCACGCTCAACGCCGACACCATCACGCAGGACTTGAACGGCGCGGTCGCGCACTTGCAGTCGCTCAAGGCGGTGCGCGGCGACCGCATCGGCGTGATCGGCTTCTGCTGGGGCGGCGGACAGAGTTTCCGGTATGCGACCAACAATCCGACTCTCAAGGCATTCGTCGTGTGCTACGGGCCCGCGCCCGACACGGCGGCGATGCGGCGCATTCAGGCGCCCGGCCTGGGCGTGTATGCCGAGAAGGATGCGCGCATCAGCGCCAACGTCCCCGATGCGGCGGCCGCGCTCAACGCGGCGGGCAAAGACTACCGCTACACGGTGTATGCGGGTGTGGGACACGGCTTCTTGCGTCAGACCGACCGGCCCGAAGTGGCGGATACGGCCTGGGCGGCGGTGCTGCGGTTCTTCCGGGAGAAGCTCGAGGCGAAGTAGCGCTCAGTCGTGCGGGGCGGGCCGCGTGGCGAGATACGCTCGCGCGGCCTCCAGCACCGCGTCCTTGCCCGCCAGGAAGTCCCCGACCTTCAGGGCGACGGGCATCTCGGGCGCGATGCCCATTTGTCCGAACTCCACGCCGTCAGGAAATGCTTCCCGCTGCACGCACAGCGACAACGTCCAGCCCTTGACCAGGTGCACGGTAAGCGTCTGCCCCGTGGCGCCGGCCGTGGTCTCGCCGATGACGGGTCCGCGGCCGGCGTTGCGGAAGGCCACCACGAAGTCCTCCGCCGCGCCGCCGGTGCGCGACGACACGAGCACCGCCACCGGGCCGCCATAGGGCGTCCGATCCGCCACGGGCCGCACGGTGTCCGGCGGCGCCGTGTACCACAGCGCGGTCGAATCGAGGATTCCCCAGGCGCGCAGCGCCGGCCGATACTGCGGCGTGCGCCAGCGCGGCGTCACGAACGGCTTGCCCGTGAGCCGGGCCAGCAGGTCGTAGCCCACCGCGGGCGTCGCGCCGTCGGCGTCGCGCAGGTCGAGGATCAGGCCCTTCACGCGCGCGAAGTCCCCCACCTCCCGATCGAACACCTGCACGAGGCCCGGATCGCTCAGGTCGGCGATGCGGAGCCACAGCGCGCCGTCGGGGAGCGTGTCGGCCGCGAGGGCCGGAGCCGTGAGCGGCCAACGCTGGTTCAGCGCCGCGCTGCGCGTCACGCTGGCGCCGCGCGTGGCGCCTCCCGGCAGCTTGAGCAGCACATACACGGCGGTGCCGCGGTCGCCCTCGAGCATGCGCTCCACCGCGCGGGCCCACCGCGACGCGTCGGTCGCGGCGGCGACCTCCGGCAGCACCGAGTCGCGGATCCAGGTTGCGGCGGGAATGCTCTGCACCTCGACGATTTCGGCGAGGCGCTCGGGGCGCGCGATGCGCAGCTCGTCGGTCTCGGCGTAGTCCACGATGAACGGCCGGCCCTCGACGGCGCGCAGCGCGATCGGCGGGCGTGCCAGCCGGCCGGCCACGGTGTTCGACGGCTGCACGCTCGTCTCGCCATCGTTCAGGAGTGCCACGAGGCGGCGCAGGCGACGATAGAAGCGGACGTCGGACTGCGCCTCGCCCGCGGCACGGAGGTTCGCGGCGAGCGCCGAGTCCCAGTCCGCGCGCACGTGGTCCCACCACGCGTAGTTATACTTCGCCTCGGCCCACACCGCGGCCACCGCCTGCGCGCGGTCGGTCGCGGTCAGTTGCTGGGCGGTGGCGGAGGTCGCCGCCAGCATCAGCGAGAGGAGTACCCGCGTCGGCATGGCCGTAATCTACCTGCTTCTGTTCGTGGCGCCCCAGGCGCTGATCTATCTGTATCTGCGCGATCGCCTGCCCGACCCGACCCGGCCGCGACGGGCGCACCTCGTGCGCGCGGTCCTCGCCGCCGTCTTCACGATTTTCAATTTCCCCTGGATCTTCGTCGCCCGCCGCGTGCTGTTCGGCACGGTGTGGGGCGTGGGCCGCATCCCGTACCTCGGGCCGTGGATCGCGTGGCAGATGCTGGGGTGGATCTTCTGCGGGCTCGTGACGGTCTACTTGCTGCTGAAGGGAGCGGTATGGGTGTGGCGCAGGGTGCGGGGTGCGGGGTACGGGGTGGCTGGCAACGCGCCGGGGCAACCCCGCACCCCGGACGCCGCACCATCGTTGTCTCGCCGCCAGTTCCTCGCCCGCGCCACCTATACATATGCGGGCCTCGGTGCCGCCGTCTCGGGGTACGGCATCTGGAACGCCTACCGGCTTCCCGTCATCACGCGCCGCACCCTGTACTTCGCCGACCTGCCGCCGGCGTTCGACGGCCTGCGTGTGCTGCACCTCTCCGATGTGCACGCGGGCATTCACATGGAACGCGACAAGATGGAGGAGATCGTCGCGCAGGCGAACGCGCTCGGCGCGGACCTGATCCTGCAAACCGGGGACATGATCGACATCTCCCCGTCCTACATCCCCGATTACGTACGGACGTTCCGCGAGCTGCGGGCGCCGCTCGGCGTCGTCACGATCATCGGCAACCACGACTACTACACGGGCGAGCGCGCGGTCATCACCGGCGTGCGCGACACAGGATCGGTGTTCCTGCGCAACGGGGTGCACGTGATCGAGCGCGGCGGGGCGACGCTCGCCGTGCTCGGCATCGACGACCCCCAGAACTGGCGTCACGACGATCCGCAGACCGCGGTGGTGGACATGACGCTGCGTCGCGCGCCGCCCGAGGCGTTCAACATTCTGCTGGCGCACCGTCCCGGCGCCTTCGATACGACCGCACCACGGGGCGTGCCGCTCACGCTCGCGGGGCACATCCACGGCGGCCAGTTCGCCATTCCGGTCGTCGGCATTTCGGCCGGCGCGCTGATTACGAAGTACGTGATGGGGCTGTTCGAGCGCAACGGCTGCCAGCTGTATGTGAGCCGCGGCATCGGCGTGGTGGGCGTGCCGATCCGGGTGTTCGTGCCGCCGGAAATCGCACTACTGGAACTGCGGCGGCGCTAGTCATTCCGTGGTCTTTATGGCTCCCCACGCCGCGTCGATCGCGGCCTCAACCGTCAACTGATCCGGCTTCCACTCTCCCGCGGAAATCTTGTCGAGCACGTGCCGCAGCACCGCCAGCCACACGCCCGCCCACAGCTCCACGCTGCCCGTGCGCACCGCACCCTGGGCCTTGCCCTGCGCCACGAGCGATTCCACGGCCCCCGCGAGATCGCGGGCGGCGTCTCGCGAGCGCTCGTCCAGCAGCGCACCGTGGTCGCTCAAGAACAGGACCCGCACCACGCCGGGGTCGCGCGCGGCACCGTCCACCAGCGCGCGCGCCGCGGCCCGCAGCCGCTCGCGCGCCGAGCCCGGCCCCTGCGCCGCGTCCTGCACCAGCTTCGTGGCCCAGCGGGCCGCCCCGCGGTACAGCTCGTTCAACAAATGCTCTTTGGAGTCGAAATGGCGATAGATCGTGCCTTCGGCCACGCCCGCTTTCTTGGCCAGCAGGGGCGTGGTGGTGCCGTGGTAACCGCGCGTGGTGAAAAGCTCTAGGGCGGCGCGCACGAGGCGCTGGCGGGTGAGGTCGGCTTGGCCCATCGAAACCCGAATCTAACTAGCGACTTAGCGAGATGCGCCACGGCGCTTCCAGCGCCCCCGGCCCGTCGCTAGTTTTCCGGCCGCTCGACGATCCGTTGCTTCATGAACCTCCCTCCTTGGTTCGGAGACTGAAAGCGCGATGCGCATGCTGGTGTTGGGCGCGGGGCTGCAGGGTTCGGCCTGCGCGTACGATCTGTTGCAGCACGCCGGCGTGGAGCGGGTGACGCTCGCCGACCGGCGCACCGACCGGCTCCCACAGTTCCTCAAGACGGCCCGCGGCAAGCGCCTGAAGGTCGCCAAGCTCGACGCGCAGAAGGCGGGTGCGCTCGAGCGACTGATGCGCGGCCACGACGCCGTGATGTGCGCGCTGCCCTACTACTACAACACGCGTGTGGCGACAGCGGCAGTGACGCTGGGCCTGCATCACAGCGATCTCGGCGGCAACACGGAGATCGTGCAGCAGCAGAAGAAGCTCCACCGCAAGGCCGAGAAGCGGGGCGTGTCGGTGATCCCCGACTGCGGCCTGGCGCCGGGGATGATCAACATCATCGCGGCCGAGGGCATCCGTCGCGTGGGCGACGCCCTGAGCGTGAAGATCTACGTCGGCGGCCTGCCGCAGCACCCCGAGCCGCCGCTCAACTACCAGATCGTTTACTCGCTCGAAGGTGCGCTCGACTACTACACGACGCCGTCCTGGATCCTGCGGGGCGGCCAGCCGACGCGCGTCGACGCGCTGTCGGAGCTTGAGACGCTCACGTTCCCGCCACCCGTGGGGACGTTGGAGGCGTTTCACACGGGCGGCGGCATCTCGACCATGCCGTGGGCCTGGGCGGGCCGGGTGCAGACCATGGAGTACAAGACGCTGCGCTACCCGGGCCATCTCGCCATCATGCGTCCCATTCGCGAGCTGGGCCTGCTCGATCTCAAGCCGGTGAATGTGAAAGGCGTGAAGGTGGTGCCGCGCGACGCGTTCATCGCGATCGTGTCTCCGGGGCTGACCAAGCCCGAGAGCCATGACCTCGTGGCGCTGCGCATCGAGGTCGTGGGCAAGAGCGGCAAGAAGGTAGCGTGGCAGCTGCTGGACTACTACGATGCCGAGCGCGGCATCAGCGCGATGATGCGCACCACCGGGTACTCACTGGCGATCACGGGGCTGATGCAGGCGGACGGCCGCATCACGGCGCGCGGCGTGCACACGCCGGACGAAGTGGTGCCGTTCGGGGCGTATGTGGGCGAACTGAAGAAGAGAGGGATAGAGATTCGAGAGCTATAACGGCGTTGTCCGTTATCCGTTGTCCGTAAGGGCGCCTCCGGACAACGGACAACTGATTACGGATGACGCCTCTCTCAAAAACTCCACGTCGTCCCGAACAGCCACTGGCCCCCTTCGTGGCCGTGGCCGTAGCCCAGGACCAGCAGGGTCGTTCGCAGGAATCGCACGGCTACCTCGCCGCCGCCCGCACGATGCAGGCCGTTGCTCGTGAGCTTGACCGTCTCACCCGGAGCGAACACGCGCGCCGCGTCGTAGAACGCCACGAGGTTCACCTCGAACAGGCTGGGCGCCCAAATCAATCCATACCGCGCCTCGAGCGACGTGAGCAGCTTGCCGGGTCCCGTGAAGCGGCCGTCGTAGTAACCCCGCAACGAGCGATAGCCCCCGACGGCGATGAACTGCTGCTCGCTCGATTCCATCGCCTGCATTGCCGCCACCGACGGCGCCCCCGTCATCCGCTCGCCCGCCAGCCGGCCCGCCAACACCAGCCGCTCCACCGGATGCACCCATCCGCGCAGCGAGGTGGTCGTGCGCGTGTAACCCTTGCCCTGGGCGTACAGCCCTTCGACCAGGACGCCGCGATGTGGATCCAGTTCGTGGTCGCGTAGGTCCAGCACCACGCCGGCGCGCCAGATCTTGTCGTTGAAGGGCACGCTATTCGAGTCGATCACGCCCGTCGCGTGGTCTTGGCGAAACACGCTCCCACCCGGCAGCTCGCGGAAGTCGGTATGGTCGATCTGACCGCCCGCGAGCAGGCGTAACGGGCCGATCACGCGCCGCTGCAGCGTAAAGCGCCCGGTGCGATGGGTGCGGCTCACCTTGTAGAAGTAGGGTGTGAGCGGCGTGACGCTGTCGGGTGAGTACGTGGTCGCATTGCCCTGGCCGTAGTAGCCGAGGCGGTTGTCGCGGGCGAGCGTCAGGGTGAGCGCGGCGCGCCAGCCCTCCCACCACGCGGGTGCCTCGGCGTCGGCGATGACGAAGAAGCTGCCCGCCGTGCTGGCGGCGGCGTCGAGGCTCACCGCCGCGTAGTAGGGCTCGGGGCGGGGGCGGAAGCCGAGCGGAGCGCGATTCTGGTAGTGCCCCGCGAGCCAGAAGCCGTCGACGGACGTGTAGTAGGCGTACGGCGTGAGCGTGTTGGTCCAGTTGCGGCGGCTCTGGGCCGCCAGGGCGGGTCCGTGGAGGGTAGCCGCGAGAGCCGCGGCCGCGAGGAGGCGGCGCACGCGGTTACTGCGGCTGCGGCGTGGCGTACACATGCGCCGTGTCGGCGAGGCGTGCCTGGGCGCCGTCGTGTACGGCGAACTGGCTCGGATACAGCGATGCGGCGCCAAAATCGCCCGCCTTGGTGACCGCGTAGAAATCCATCTGGAAGCGCGGCTTGCCGTCGCGCGTGAGCAAGCGCGGCTCGGCCAGATGCACCACCCGCTTCAACGTCTCGAGGCAGGCGTCGGTGGGCTTCATGCCGCGGCGCATGTTCTCGACGATCAGAAAGCCGCCGCACACCATGATGTTCGACTCGCCGCGTCCGGTCGAGCCCGCGGCGCCGACGTCGTTGTCGGTGTACTGGCCCGCGCCCACGATAGCCGAATCGCCGACGCGGCCGGGCACTTTCCAGGCGATGCCCGCCGTCGTGGTGACCGACGAGATGTCGCCGTTGGGCGCGACGATGTTGCAGTTGATGGTGCCAGTGGGGCGCTGGGTCATGGGGTGATCGTCCGGCACGTCGAGGTAGTCGTCGCCCGGATTCAAGTTGGCGCGCCAGTGCAGCCACGCCTCGCGCGATTTGTCGGTCAATAGATCTTCTTCTGTGAAGCCCATCTCCAGCGCGAATCTCTTCGCGCCCGCGCCGACCAGGAGAATGTGCGCGGTGTACTGCATCACGCACTTCGCCACCTCGGACGCCGTCTTGATGCCCTCGAGTGCGCCCACGGCGCCGGCGCGCTTGGTGGGGCCGTGCATGCACGATGCGTCGAGCTGGACGACGCCGTCGGCGTTGGGGAGCCCGCCGTAACCCACGGATTGATCGTTGGGGTCGAGCTCCTGGATCTTCACGGCCTCGATCGCCGCGTCGAGCGTGTCGGCGCCCTGCATCATCAGGTCGAACGCCTTCTGCACGCCACGCAGGCCGTTGGCGGACGCGATCACCACGGGCTTGGCGGCCCAGCGGTGCAACGCCGGGAGCGGGCGGGGTGGGCGGATCGGGTGCGTAATGCCCAGCGCGCCGGCTGCGGCGAGCCCGCCGGCCGATGCCAGGAAATCCCGCCGCGACAGCTGGTCGGTCACGCCTAGGTTTTATCCGCGCCGCGCGCGCCTGTCAACTTGCACGGGGCAAACACCGGTTCTACGTTCCGCGCGTGAGCCTCGATCTCAGCGATCCGCCGAGCCCGCTCAACGTCATCCGGACGATCGTGGGCGGGGTGTTGGCCCTCGCCACGCTGGCGCTCGTCGTCTCATGCGTCGCGTCAGACGCGCCGGCCTGGCAGCTGTGGGCGCTGGTGGGTCTGCTGTGGGCCTTCTGGGGCTTCTTCGAGGACGTAGCGGCGTTCGTGGTCCGGCCGTTCGCCGGATTTGTGGCGCGCTCGGTCGGCGCGGGGTTCGGCGGCGGACCACTGGGGGAGGCAGCGCCGCCGATCACCATCGACGAAGAGATCGTGTTCCTCGAGCATCTGGTCGCGAACCCGCCCAACGCGCACCGCGCGATCATGGCGGGCATCCGGCTCGCCGAGATCTACCGCACGCACCAGCACGATCAGGCCAAGTCCGACGCGCTGCTCGAGCGCCTGCGTGCGCAGTACCCCGCCGCGCGAGAGCTGACGTATGGCCGACCGACCGGCGCCTGACGTCTCGCTCGTGGTTCCGGTGTACAACGAGCGCGAGAGCCTTGGGGCCCTCGTGGCGGAGATCGCGGCGGCGCTGTCCGGGCGGCGGTACGAGATCGTCGCGGTGGACGACGGCTCGACCGACGGGTCGCTCGAGGAACTCAAGCGCCTGAAGGGCGCGCATCCCGAGCTGCATGTTGTGTCGTTCGAGCGCAACGCCGGGCAGTCGGCGGCATTCGTGGCCGGGTTCGGCGCGGCGCGCGGGCGCGCGATCGTGACGCTGGACGCGGACCTCCAGAACGACCCCGGCGACATCCCGGCGCTCTTGGCGGAGCTCGAGCGCACGGGGGCGGCGTGCGTGGCGGGGTATCGCACCAGCCGGCGCGACACGGCGTGGCGGCGCCTGCAGAGCCGCATCGCCAACGGCGTGCGCAACTGGCTCACGGCGGAGACTATTCGCGACACGGGCTGCTCGCTCAAGGCCTTCCGCGCCGACGCGGTGCGCGCGCTGCCCGCCTTCAACGGCATGCACCGCTTTCTCCCGACGCTGATCCGGCGTGACGGCGGCGCGGTGGCGGAGGTGCCGGTGGGGCACCGGCCGCGTCGCTTCGGGACGACCAAGTACGGCATGTGGAACCGCGTGTTCCGCGCGCTGGCGGACGCCTTCGGCGTGCGCTGGCTGCTGCGCCGCACGCTGCGCTATCGGGTGCGCGAGGAGCTTCCCTAAATGACCGACCATGAACGCTGGGCCCGGGACATCGAAGCCGATTTGGACGGCGCGCTGACGCTCGCCGAGCAGGCCGCGCTGGCGCGGCATCTCGCCGTGTGTCCCACGTGTGCCGGCACGCGCGCCAGCCACCTCGAGCTGCGCGCCTCGCTGGCGCGGGCGTCCGGACATCCGCACGCCAGGGTCATGCCGCGGCAGACGCTGCGCGGCCGGACGCTCGCCCTCCTTGCGGTGCTGCTGGCGCTCGCCGGCGCGGCCGGCGGCTGGCTGGCGCACGCGCGCTGGGGCGGGCCCGGCGCGGGTGGGCTCGAGGCGTCTCGTGCGACGATCGACGTCCGCTAGCCTCACGCTCGTCTGCGCGGTCGCCCTGGCCCAAGGGCCCGCCACGCGCCTGACCTACGGCGTGCGCGTGCTGTTGCGCAACGGCGCCGACACGAGCGTCGTGGGCACGGGCGAAGTCACCGGGCCGATGGAAACCGGGCTGCGCCTGGGCGTGCACACCGACTCGGCCGATGTGGACATGCTGCTGACCACGTTCCCGGAGCCCGACAGCTTCACCCTCGCGGGCGATTTCGTGGCCACCCGGCTGATGGGCCCCTCGCGCCGCGGACTGCCGATGTATGAGCAGGATGAGTACCGGCGCCAGCGGCATCTCGCGTGGACCGACACGGTGCGCCTGCATCCATTCGGGTCGCCACGCGCGCGCGGCCGCCGGGAGCTGTGGATCGAGCTGCGCGTCACCACCGCGGCGGCGGGCGGCATCACCCGGCCGAGCGAGTGGCTCGAGCTCGCGGACTCGAGCATTGATCTCACACTCGAGGCGGTGGTCCGCCCGCGGCGCGCCACGGTGCTGCTCGCGCTGGTGCGCGGCGAGGCCGGGAGCATTCCCCTACGCTTGGACCTCGTGCCCGACGGCATCCCCCGCACGCTGGATCTGGTGGTGGACCCGGCCGCACCCCACCATTTCGAGATGCGCCTCACGGCACCCGAGCCCGCCCGCACGGCGCGCGCACGGGCGCTGGCGCTGGACGCCGACGTCGTCTGCCTGCGGTTGAGCGAGCCGGGTGCCACCACGGCGGCACATGTGCTGTGCGGGCGGCTCAACAACGTGGCCCGGCGCCTGCCGCTTGCGGGCGGCGATACGCTGGTCGCGACATTCGTCTGGCCCGCGGTGCGATGAGCCGCGACCCCCGAGCTGTGGGCCCGGGGTAAACCCACCCGGGTTATCTTAGACGGCCATGTCACGTAAACGGCGGCTCGACCCCGCGATCTTTCATCTTCCCATCGAGAAGATGCGCGAGGGTTATTACTCCGATAAGTATTTCGTCCGCAGTCGCGAGATCCTGCTCCAGGACGGCCATCGCCCGCGTGTCACGATGCAGGTGTTCGGCAAGACGCACGCCTACTTAGGCGGCATCGACGAAGCGATCGCCATCCTCAAGCTGTGCGCCGACAAATGGGACGAGCTGGAGGTCTGGGCCCTCTACGACGGCGACGAGGTGGAGCCGTGGGAGACGGTTCTCCTGATCGAGGGTCCGTACGACGCGTTCGCGGTGCTCGAGACGCTCTACCTGGGAGTCCTGGCCCGCCGCACCAAGGTCGGGACCAATACCCGCCGTGTGGTGGAGGCGGCCCGGCCCAAGCAGGTGATGTTTTTCCCGGCGCGGCACGATCACTGGCTGGTACAGACCGGCGACGGCTATGCCGCCCATATCGCGGGCGCCATCGGGGTGTCTACCGACGCCCAGGCGTCGTGGTGGGGCTCGGAGGGGGTGGGCACGGTCCCCCATGCCCTCATCGCGGCCTACGGCGGCGACACCGTCCTGGCGTCCCGGAAATTCGCCGACCTCATGCCGGCGGGCACCCGGCTCATCACCCTGGTGGACTTCGAGAACGATTGCGTCGGCACGTCGCTCCAGGTGGCCCGCGCGTTGGGGGAGCGGCTGTGGGGCGTGCGGGTCGACACATCGGAGACGCTGGTCGATAAATCCATCATCCCCGAGATGGGGAGCTTCAAGCCCACCGGCGTGAATCCGCAGCTGGTGCGCAACGTGCGCGAGGCACTCGACCGCGAGGGCTTCCGGGACGTCAAGATCGTGGTGTCCGGCGGCTTCACCGTCGAGAAGATCCGGCAGTTCGAGGAGCAGGACGTGCCGGTCGACATGTACGGCGTGGGGTCGAGCCTGTTCCAGGGGCGGTTCGATTTCACGGCCGACGTGGTGCGGGTGGAGGGCCAGGCGCGCGGCAAGGTGGGGCGGAGCTACCGTCCCAACCCGCGGTTGGAGCGGGTCGACTAAGCCGCCCCCGCCCCTTGCGTTCCCGGGGGCGCTGCATAAAATTCCGTTTCAATGAATAATAATGCAGCCGTCCCCGTCGGCGTTCTCGGGGCGTCCGGCTATGTGGGCCAGGAGCTCTTGCGGCTGCTGGCCGCGCACCCCGGCACCAGGGTCGCTTTCGCCACGGCCGACAGCGCCGCCGGCACCACGCTGGAAGGCCACCGCCTGGTGAAAGCGGACGACGCGCCGTTCGCGGAGGCGGAGATCGTGCTCTCCTGCCTGCCGCACGGCGTCTCGGCGCGCTACGTGCACGAGGCCCGGGCCGCGGGCAAGCGCGCCGTGGATCTCTCGGCCGACTTCCGCCTGTCACCGGAGGCCGTGTACGGGCTCACCGAGGTGGCGCGGCCGCGCGTCGCGGGCGCCGAGCTCGTGGCCAACCCCGGTTGCTATCCCACCGCCGCGCTGCTCGCGCTGCTGCCGCTGGCGCAGCGCGGCTTGATCGACACGTCGCGCGAAGTCGTGATCGACGCCGCCTCGGGCGTCACCGGCGCGGGCCGCAATCCCTCGAAGGAGCTGCTGTTCGGCGAAGTGGCCGAGGACTACCGCGCCTATGCGGTGGGCAACGCGCACCGCCACCTGCCCGAGCTGCAGGCGACGCTGGCGCGCGAAGGCGGCTACACCGGTGACCTGGTGTTCACGCCGCATCTGCTTCCCGTGAAGCGAGGCATTCTCGAGACGATCCACGTCCCGCTCACGCGGGTGCTCGATCGCGCCACCGCCGAGGGGTTGTACGAGGCGGCCTATGACGGCGAGCCGTGCGTGCGCGTGACGCGTGGCGCCGTGCCGTCCCTGCAGGACGTGGTGTATCGCAACCGCGTGGCGATCGGCGTGGCGCCGGTGCAGAACGTGCGCCGGCCGCGGCTCACCATCATCGCGGCGATCGACAACCTCGTGAAAGGCGCCGCGGGCCAAGCGGTCCAGAACATGAACGTGATGCTCGGCCTGCCCGAGACGCTGGGGCTCGCATGCTGAAGGTCGTAAAACTGGGAGGGAACAAGCTCGACCGGCCTGATTGGCTGGCCGCGTGCGCCGCGGCGCTCGCCGCGATCGACTCGCTGGTGCTGGTGCACGGCGGCGGCCGCGCGGTGAGCGCGCTGTCGGAGCGGCTGGGGCTGCCCGTGGAAAAGCGCGGCGGGCTGCGCGTCACGTCGCCTGAGATCGCCGCGGTGGTGGAAATGGTGATGGGCGGGCCCGCCAACCGCCTGGTGGTCGAGGCCTTGCGTCAGGCCGGACGCGACGCCATCGGGCTCTCCGGCTCGGACGGCGGGCTGCTCACCGCCGCGCCGCGATCGGAGCTGGGCCACGTGGGCGAAATCGTCGCCGTGCGGACGGGGCTGCTCGACAGTCTGCTGCTCGCGGGCTTCACGCCCGTCATCGCGCCGATGGCTCCGGGTCCCACGGGCGGCGTGCCGCTCAACGTCAATGCCGACCAGGCCGCCGCGGCGATCGCGGGCGCGCTGGGCGCGGCGGAGCTGCTGTTCGTGTCCGACGTGCCCGGCGTACGCGTGGACGGCGTCACCCAAACATCCCTCGCGACTTCGGAAATCGAGCCGCTGATCGAGGCGGGCGTCGCGGCCGACGGCATGGCGGCGAAGCTGCGCGCGGCGGCGCTAGCGCTCGCCACCGGTGCCCGGGCCGTGCGGGTGGGTGATCTCACCATGCTCGCGGATCCCGCCGCCGGGACACGCATTCTGCCGCACCTCGCAGCCCGCGTCGCGTGACCGCTTCCGTCTCCGCCGCCTCACCGGCGCTGCTCGGCGTGTACGCCCGCGTCGGTCCCGTCTTCACGGCCGGGGAAGGCGCGGAGCTTATCGCGGAGGACGGCAGCCGCTACCTCGACTTCGTAGCGGGCATCGCGGTCAACGCGCTGGGCTACGACTCCGCGGTGATCCGCGGCGCCATCGAGCGGGCGCTTGAGTCGGGTCTGATCCACACGTCGAACCTCTACCGCACGGCACCCGGCGAGCAGCTCGCCGAGGAGCTGGTGGCGCGCTCGTTCGCGGATCAGGTCTTTTTCTGTAACTCGGGTGCCGAGGCGAACGAAGCCGCGTTCAAGTTCGCGCGGCGCTGGTCGCAGAAGACGGGGATCGTGGCGTTCTCGGGGTCGTTCCATGGGCGTCTGTTCGCGTCCCTCGCCGCCACGGACCGGCCCGACTACCGCAAGCCGTTCGAGCCGCTGGTGCCCGGCGTGGACATCATCCCCCTGGGCGACCGGGCCGCGGCCGAGCGCGCGATCGACGCCGAGCACACGGCGGCGGTCATCATCGAGCCGCTGCAGGGTGAGGGCGGCGTGCGGCCCGTGCCGGCCGAGTGGCTTGCGCACCTGCGCGAGCTGTGCGACGAGCGGCGCGTCGCGCTGATCTTCGACGAGGTGCAGTGCGGCCTGGGCCGCACGGGCGCGCTGTTCGCCTACGAGCAGACGGGGGTTACGCCCGACATGCTCACGCTCGCGAAGCCCCTGGCGGGCGGCCTGCCGATGGGGGCCGTGCTGGTGCGCGACGCCGTCGCCCGGGCGCTCAAGCCCGGGGATCACGCGACCACGTTCGGCGGCGGCCCGCTGGTGGCGAGTGTCGCGCTGGCGGTGGTGCGCGCCATCGCCGAGCCGGATTTTCTGGCGGCCGTCCGCGCCAAGGGACAGCTGCTCGGCCGTCTGCTCGCCGCGCTGGTCGCGCGGCGGCCGCGCGTGCGCGAGGTGCGGGGGCGCGGCTTGATGTGGGGGATCGAGCTGGCCGAGCCGGCCGGTCCCTATGTGGGCGCAGCGCGCGACCGCCATCTGCTGGTCCTCTCCGCGGGGCCCAACGTGCTGCGCCTCCTGCCGCCGCTCGTCATTTCCGACGCGGAGCTGGAGCGCGGCGTGGCCATTCTCGACGAGGTGCTGGCGTGAGCGACAAAGCGAGTCCGTGGTCCGTGGGGCGTGGTGCGTGGGACGCGGTGGCGGCATCCACGCCGCCTGCGACCACGCACCGCGCCCCACGCACCGACGTTGCACCCGACGTCCGGCCCGCTCGCCTGACCGACGTCCCCCAGCTCGAATCGCTGATGGCGCCGTTCATCGCCACGGGCGATCTGCTGCCGCGCTCCAACTACGACCTCTGCCGCCACATCAAGGAGTACGTCGTGGCCGAGGCGTTGGGTGGGGAGATCGTCGCGTGCGCGTCGCTCAAGGTGTACTCGCCCGAGCTGGCCGAGATCGCGGGCCTCGCGGTGCGCGACGATCAGCAGGGGCGGGGGCTCGGCCGCGCGCTCGTCGAGATGCTGGTGGCCGAGGCGCGCGCCGTCGGACTGACCGAAGTCTTTGCGCTGACGCGCAAACCCGACTTCTTCTATCGGCTCGAGTTCCGCCCGGAGGAACGGCAGGCCTTCCCCCTCAAGGTCTGGGCGGACTGTGCGCGCTGTCCCCGCCAGCACGACTGCGACGAGATCGCGGTGGCCTTGAGACTCTAGCGGGCCGTTGACCCGGGACGCGGGCGCGTCGAGATTCCCCAACGCCAGCTCAGCCGGGGAACGCAATGGCCCGCATCATCTTCTGGGACGTCGACACCCAATACGACTTCATGAAAGCGGACGGCAAGTTGTACGTGCCGGACGCCGAGCATGTCACCGCCAATCTCAAGAAGCTCACCGACTACGCGCACGGCCACGGCATCCGCATCGTGGCGAGCGCCGACGATCACGTGGCCGGCCACCGCGAGCTGTCCGATCGGCCCAATTGGAAAGACACCTTTCCGCCCCACTGCATGCGCGGCACCCCCGGCCAGAAGAAGATTCCCGAAACCACATTGCGCGACCCGCTCGTGATCGAGCCCGAGCGGCAGGATCCCAAGGCGCTCGCGGGTCGCGTCCGCCAGCATCCGGGTGACATCCTCTTCCACAAGCACTGGTTCGACGTCTTCACCAACGAAAACGTGGCGGCGGTGCTCGACGTGCTCGACCCGCAGGACATCGTGCTGTACGGCGTGGCGCTCGATGTGTGCGACAAGTACGCGATCGAAGGCCTGCTCGAGCGGCGCCCTCACACCCGCCTGTTCGCCGTCATTGACGCGATGAAGCCGATCGACCGCGACGTGGCCGAGCATCTGCTCAGGGAATGGGGCGATGAAGGCGTGCGCCTCGTGAAGACGAGCGAAGTCGTGATGGGCGGGCTGGTGGATCAGCTCGCGTCGGCCGGCGCATGAGCGCCCCTGCCTCCGTGCGCCCCGCCGCGCCGCCTGCCTTCGGACGTTTCTTCCTTCCGGGGCCCACCGATGTCCACCCCGACGTGCTCGCGGCCATGAGCCGCCCGATGATCGGCCACCGCTCGGGCGCCATGGAGCAACTCTTGAAGGGGATGGCGCCCCGCCTGGCGGCACTGGCGCGCACCGCGCGGCCGGTACTCGTGGGGACCACCTCCGCCACCGGCTTCATGGAAATGGCGGTGCGCAACGGCGTGCGGCGCCGGGCCCTGTCGCTCGTGAATGGCGCCTTCAGCGAGCGGTTCGCCAACCTCGTGACCGCGACGGGGAAGGAATGCATTCGGCTCGACGTGCCGCTGGGCGACGCGGTCGAGCCCGACATGCTGCGCGACGCGCTCAAACGCACGCCGGTCGATGCCGTCACGGTGGCGCATTCCGAGACGTCGACGGGCGTGCTGCAGGACGTGAAAGCGCTGGCACAGGTGGTCCGCGAGTTCGACGACGTGTTGTTTCTGGTCGACGCCGTGACCTCGATGGCGGGTTCGCCCGTGGAGACGGATGCGTGGGGCCTCGACTTCGCGTTCACCGGCTCGCAGAAGGCGCTGGCGTTGCCTCCCGGACTCGCGCTGGGCGTGGCGTCGCCGCGCATGCTGGAGCGGGCCAAGACACTGCCGGCGCGCGGCCTGTACTTCGATCTCGTGAGCTTCGAGGCGGCGACCGCCAAGTTCCAGCCCACCAATACGCCCGCGATCTCGCTCATCTACGCCCTCGACGTGCAGTTGCAGCGCATTGAGAGGGACGGCGGGATCGAGGCGCGGTGGCAGCGCCACGACGCGATGCGCCGGACGGTGGAGCGGTGGGCCGCGGCGCGGGGGATCGCGTTCCTGCCGCGGGAAGGCCGGCGCTCCTGGACCGTTTCCTGCCTCAAGCTGCCCGCGGGCAAGAGCGCCAAAGACGTGGTGGGCGCCTTGAAGAAAGACGGGTGGACCATCGGCGCGGGGTACGGGGCCCTCAAGGATTCCTCCATTCGCATCGGCCATATGGGCGACCACAGCGTGGCCGCGCTGGAAGAGCTGCTGCCCCTCGTCGAGCGGGCGATCGGGTGAGTTGGCGCGTCGTCGTCGCGGACAAGTTGTCCGAAGCCGGGCTGCGGTTGCTCGCCGAGCACGGCGACATCGAGGTCATCAACGTGGTGGGGAAGGGCCGCGACGAGCTCGAGAAAGCGCTAACGGGCGCGCACGCGCTCATCGTCCGCTCGGAGACCCGCGTCACGGCGGACCTGCTGACACACGCGCCGCAGCTGCGCGTGATCGCGCGGGCCGGCACCGGCGTCGACACGATCGATGTGCCCGCTGCCACACGCCGCGGCATCGCGGTGATGAACGCGCCCGGCGCGAACACGGTGAGCGCGGCGGAGCACGCGCTCGGCCTGCTGCTCGCGCTGGTGCGGCACATTCCCTGGGCCGCCGAAGCGATGCGGCGCGGCGAATGGGACCGCAAGCGCTTCGAAGGCCGGGAGCTCCGCGGCAAGACGATGGCCGTGGTGGGGTTGGGCCGCATCGGCGGCCACGTGACGCAGATCGCCCGCGCGTTCGGCATGACGGTGATCGGCCACGACCCCTTCGTTTCCGCCGAGCGCGCCGCGGAGCTGCAAGTGAAGCTGCTGCCGCTGGACGCGCTGCTCCGCGCCGCCGACGTGGTCACCCTGCACGTGGCCCTGACGGATGCGACCCACCACCTGATCAATGCCGAGCGCCTGCGGCTGATGAAGCCCACCGCGTTTCTCATCAATACGGCGCGCGGCGAGCTGGTCGATGAGGCGGCGCTGGCCGAAGCGATCCGTGCCAAGCGGATTGGCGGTGCCGCGATCGACGTGTTCGCGCAGGAGCCGCTCCCCGCGGACTCGCCGCTGCGCGGTCTCGATCGCGTGATCCTCACCCCCCACCTGGCCGCGTCCACCGCCGAGGCCCAGGAGCGTGTCGCGCTCGAAATCGCCACGGCGGTGCGCGATGCGCTCACCGACGGCGACCTGTCGTTCGCCCTCAACGTGCCCGGGATTTCGGGCGATGTGCTGCGACGCACGGCGCCGCTGCTGGAACTGGCGCGCCGGCTGGGGCGCCTGGCGGCGGGGCTGGGTGGCGGTGCGCCGCGCGCCGTGGAGGTGGAGTACGGCGGGCGCGACGAGGCGGCCCAACGGCCGGTGGCGCTGGCGGCGTTGGAAGGCCTGCTGTCGGGGCTCGGTGCGGGGCCCGTGAGCCTGGTGAACGCCCAGCTCATCGCCGAGGAGCGCGGTATCCGTGTCGCCCGGAAGTCAGGCGGCGCCGAGGCAGGGTTCGAGACGACCGTCTCGGTGACCCTCGACGGCCCGGCGGGCCGGATCCGGATCACCGGAGCCCTGACGGGCGCCAATCTCGGACGTGTGGTGCGCATCGACGACTATCACGTGGACGTCGCCCCCGAAGGCTGGATGCTGGTCGTGCGCAACCGCGATGTGCCGGGGGTGATCGGGCAGGTGGGAACGGTGCTGGGCGCCGCGGGCGTCAACATCGCGAGCTATCATCAGGCCCGGCGTCTCGCGCCGGGCAGCGATGCGCTAGCGGCCATCAGCCTGGATCACGAGCTGACCAGCGGTGTGCTGGACGAGCTGCGCCGGCTCCCCGACGTGCTCGACGTGCGGCTCGCGAACTTCGGCTAGCGGCGCTAGTCGGCCGCCTCGCGCGGCCGGTCATCCACGTCTTCCGCCGTCAGCCGGAACGACTTCACCGCGCCCGTGAGCTGATCCGCCGCCTGCGCCAATTGGTTGGCGGACGAAGCGATTTCCTCGGTGGACGCGTTCTGCTCTTCGCTCGACGCCGCAATTTCCTCCGCCGATGCCAACAGTTCGTCGGTTCCTTTGGCGACCGTGGTCAGCCGCGCCGTGATCTCCTCCACCAGCATGCGCAGCTCGTTGGCCGACGTGGCGATCTCGCGTCCCCAGGTGTCGTTCGCGTCGGCTTCATTCGCGACCGTCGAGAGACCCTGGGCGGCGCCTTGCGCGGTCTCGCGTAGTACGGCGCCGCTCTGGGCAAGGCGCGTCAGCCGCTCGCGCGTCGCCTTCACGCGGGCCAGCACGCCCCGCACCAGGTCGGCCGTCTCGCCGGCCGACGCCGCGGCGTGCGATGCGAGCTTGCGGACCTCATCGGCCACCACCGCGAAGCCGCGGCCCTGGGGACCGGCGCGGGCCGCTTCGATCGCCGCGTTGAGCGCCAGCATGTTGGTCTGTGTCGCCACCGACTTCGCCTGCGTGACGAACTTCTGAATCTCCGCCGATGCCTGCCCCAGCGCATCGGCCTCCACCGCGCCCCGCTCGACGTCTTCGGCCAGACGTGTGAGCTGTACCGTGCTCTGCTCGAGCTGCTCGCGGTGACGGCGCGCCAACCCCGCGACGCTGGCGTTGCGCCGCACGGCTTCCTCCGCGCCGCTCGCGAGCGCGGTCGCGATCTGCAGGATCCGGGCGGCATCCTGGGCCGCCGAGCGCACCAGCTGGGCCTGCTCTCCAGCCCGCCGCGACAGGTCCTGAGTCGTCGCCGTCATCTGCTGAGTGCTGGCGGTCATCTCCTCGGTGGACGCTGAGATCTCGGCCGCCATCGCGGCCGCTTCGTCGGCCGCCGTACGGATCGCTCCGACCAGCCGCCGCAGCGCTACCACCATCATGTGCACCGACGAGAGCAGGTTGGCGATTTCCTCGGTGTCGGCGTGCATCGCGCCGCTCACGAGCGCCAGATCCCCGGTGGCTACGCGCGCCGCGATGGCTCCCGCGGCCCCCACGGGAGTCGCCACGCGCCGGCGCAGCCAGCGCCCCAGCCACCACGTTCCCAGCGCCACCAGCGCGAAAAAGAGGATGGCACCCAGCCAGACGTACCGCTGCACGGCGCGCGCCGTGGCATACGCGACGGTGGTGGGCTCGTGGAACAGCACCCAGAAGTACGCCTCGTTCGCCGGGAAGCGCCCGCGCACTCCCGGCACCGACACGAGCAACTCCGGGCCGCGCTCCGTCGGGAGGATGGCCCGCTGCGGCCGGTCCGGGTCGTAGAGCGCCCGGTCCTGGGGGACCGCGCGCCACTCGGTCTGGTCCGGACCGTACAGCAGGTTCCCGCGCCGGTCCACGAGCTGCAGGTAGGCGCTGTCGCCGAGCGCGATCGCCGTCAGCAGCCGGCCGATGCGGTCGAGCTGATACGTCGCTACCAGCGCGCCCACTGGGCGCGCGCCCTCCACTGGTCGCAGCGCCACCGCGTACCGCACGACCACCGAGCCCGTCGACGAGTCTATGACGGCTTCGCTCTCGGCGGCTCCATCCTGCATCGCCTGCCGCCACAACGAATCGCCCGCGTACTGGATCCGATCAGGCAGACCGGACGCCATGACGACCAGGCCGTGGCGCTCGGTGAGAATGAGGTCGGTAAACTCGGATCGGTGCGGGTAGTTCCGGAGATATTGCAGCAAATCGCGATCGCCGCCGAGCTGGCGGCTGGCGCCGAACATGCGCTCGAGGGCTGCGTCGGGCGTCTGGTCGAGGTGGCGGGTGGCGACGGTCTGCGCGGCGTCCATCACCGCGCGCAGCAGGTAGGGATTGGCGGCGATCTGATCGGCCTCGCCATGTCGCTCGCGCGCGTAGTTGGCCACGAGCGCGGCCGCTCCGGACGCGACGTCGGTGCCGCGCTGGTCCGCCAGACGCTCCAGCGTGCGTGTCGCGAATTCGCCCACGAGCACGCCCAGCAGCAGCGCCCCAGCGAGGACGGCCGCGGCGGCCCAAATGGTCGTGCGCTTCAGTAGATCCTGGAGAGTGGCGGCCATGGCGGTGTCGGCCAAGGTATGGCGGGTTTCTTGGACGAGCAAGTGTATGTAGTTTCAGTCACTTATGCCGGACGCTCCTGCTCACATCCCGTACGACCCGCAGGCTGTCGAGGCGCGCTGGCAGGCGCGCTGGGTCGAGCAACGCACCAATGAGCCCGACCTCGACGCTCCGGCACGGCCGTTCTACAACCTCATGATGTTCCCGTATCCGTCGGCCGAGGGTCTGCACGTGGGGAACATGTTCGCCTTCACGGGCGCCGACATTTACGGCCGGTTCCAGCGGCTGCAGGGCCATGACGTGTTCGAGCCGATCGGCTTCGACGCGTTCGGCATTCATTCCGAGAACTACGCGCTCTCGGTCGGCACGCATCCGGCGAAACTGATTCCGCAGAACATCGAAACGTTCCGCCGTCAGTTGCGACGGTTCGGCGGGATGTTCGATTGGCGGCACGAGCTGTCCACCACGGATCCGCGCTACTACAAGTGGACGCAGTGGATCTTCCTGCAGTTGCTCAAGGCGGGGCTCGCCACGCGCCAAAAGGCGGCCGTCAACTGGTGCCCCAAGTGCAAGACCGTGCTCGCCAACGAGCAGGTGGTGCACGGCGGGTATTGCGAGCGCCACCCCGACACCAAGGTGGAGCTGCGCTTCCTCGAGCAGTGGTTCTTTTCGATCACCCGCTACGCCCAGCGCCTGCTCGACAACCTCGAGCGGCTCGACTGGTCCGACTCGACGCGCACGCTGCAGCGCAACTGGATCGGCCGCAGCGAGGGCGCGGAGCTCGTGTTCGAGACGCCCGCCGGCCAGAAGCTGATGGTGTTCACCACACGACCCGACACCGTGTTCGGGGCCACCTATATGGTGCTCGCGCCCGAACATCCGCTCGTCGAGACGCTCACCGCGGAGGAGCAGCGCCCCGCGGTGCGCGGCTACCAGCGCCAGGCCGCGGCCAAGGACGTCGTGGCGCGCCGCGTGGGGGACAAGACCAAGTCCGGCGTGTTCCTGGGGTCTTATGCGCGCAACCCCGCCACGGGCGAAGCGATCCCCATCTGGATCGCCGACTACGTGCTCATGGAGTACGGCACCGGGGCCATCATGGCCGTGCCGGCGCACGACACCCGCGACTTCGAGTTCGCCCAGCAGTTCCAGCTCCCCATCCGCGAAGTGGTGCGCGCGCCGGAGGGCGGCGCGCTCCCGTACGTCGGAGACGGCGGGACCTTGGTGCACTCCGGACAATTCGACGGTCTCGGCTGGCGCGACGGGGCGGCGCGCATCGTGGCCTGGCTCCAGCAGAAGGGCGTGGCGCGGCCGCAGGTGCAGTTCCGCCTGCACGATTGGTGCATCTCACGCCAGCGCTACTGGGGTCCGCCGATTCCCGTGATCTACTGCGACAAATGCGGGCCGGTGGGCGTGCCCGAGCGCGACCTGCCGGTGCTGCTCCCGCCGATCGAGGACTTCCGGCCCGACGACTCGGGCGTGAGCCCCCTGGCGCGGCACAAAGAGTGGTATTTCGTGAAGTGCCCGCAGTGCGGGGCGCAGGGGCGCCGTGAGACCGACGTGTCGGACACGTTCCTCGATTCGGCGTGGTATTTCCTGCGCTATCCAGCAACCGAGTTCGACGACAAGCCGTGGGATCCAGCGCGCACCCGCACGTGGCTGCCCGTCACGAGCTACATCGGCGGCAACGAACACGCCGTGCTCCACCTGCTCTATTCGCGCTTCATCACCATGGTGCTGCACGAGCTGGGCCACGTGGCTTTCGAGGAACCGTTCCCGAAGTTTCGGGCCCACGGCCTGATCATCAAAGACGGCGCGAAGATGTCGAAGTCGCGCGGCAACGTGGTGGTGCCCGACGCCTACATCCAGAAGTGGGGCGCCGACACGATCCGCATGTATCTGATGTTCCTCGGGCCCTTCCAGGAAGGCGGCGACTTCCGCGACGAGGGCATCACCGGCATCCGGCGGTTTCTCGAAAAGGTCTGGGTCTTGGCGCATGAGGCGGCGGGGGACCGACTGACCCCGGGCGCAAGCCCGGGGATGCCGCCGGCGGTGGTGCGCAAGCTGCACCAGACCATCCGCAAGGTCACGGCCGACACCGCGTCGCTCGATTACAACACGGCCATCGCGGCGATGATGGAGTACGTCAACGAATTGCGGAGTGCGGGGTGCGGGGTGTGTGAGGCGGTGGAGCCACTCGTGATCTTGCTGGCGCCCTACGCGCCGCACCTCGCCGAAGAGTTGTGGGCGAGCTTGGGGCACGAGACGTCGGTCTTCCAGGCGCGCTGGCCCGTGCACGACGAGCGCCTCGCCGCGGAGGAGGAAGTGGAAATCGCGGTGCAGGTGAATGGCAAAGTCCGCGCGCGCTTCACGGTGCCGCGGGGCGCTTCGCAGGACGATGTGGTGGGCCGGGCGCTGAAGGAGGAGGCGGTGAAGAAGTTCGTGGACGGCCAACCGGTGAAGAAAGTGGTCTACGTACAGGATCGGCTGGTGAATCTGGTGGTCTAGATCATCTTCGCAATCAAATCGCCGACCAGGTACCCCACCGCCGCCACGCCCAGCCCCACCACGAACATGTCCACGCCGCTGCGGAGGATGCCCCGGCCGGTAAAGAAGCTGCGTGCCCCCCCCACCGCGAAGTGTGACAGCATCGCGATGCCGAACGCCGTCCACACCGCCGCCGGCCCGGTGAGCACGAGGAACGGCGCGACGGGGATGAACGCGCCCACCGCCGTCGCGAGGCCCGTCACCCAGCCCTCCTTGAGTGGCGTGGAATGCGCCGCGCCGATCCCCAGCTCCTCGCGCACGCTCTCGTCCAACGCGCGGTCGGGATTGCGCATGAAGTCCGCCGCCATCCGCTTGGCGATGCCGGGCTCGACCCCCTTCGCCTGATAGATGAGAGCGAGTTCCTCTTCCTCCACTTCGGGCATCAAGCGGATTTCCTCGCGCTCCATCGCGATCTCGTGATCGTACACTTCCTGCTCGCTCTTGGCGGCGAGGAAGCCGGAGGCGCCCATCGACAAAGCGTCGGCGAACATCCCGGAGACGCCGGAGATCAAGATGAAGTGCGGCGCCACCGCGGCGCCGATCACGCCCGCCACCAGCCCGAAGTTCGCGGTCAGACCGTCATTGAACCCGTACACCACGTTGCGCAGAAACCCGCCCGACTCCGTCTGGTGCCACGGCTCGGCGCTGCGGCCGGCGAGACCCGCCAACGTCTCCGCGTGCTCGGCCGATTCGCGCGCCAGCGTCAGCGACACACGCTTGGCCTCGCCCGGCTCGGATTCGCGGTGCAGGTCCATGTAGCCCTTCACCTCGCGCCCCTCTTCACGCAACAACAGGGGCAGGAGGTAGTGCGGCCCGAAGCGGCGGCCCACCCAGGCCATGGCGCGCGCGTTGAGTGACGGCGCGGGGCCTGCGGCGGGTACGGCGTGTCCGTGCTCGCCCAGCAGCTTCGCCCAGATCTCCGTATGGCGGCGTTCCACGGCCGCCAGCTTGTCGTAGACCTCGCGCTTCTTGGGGTCGGGTTCCTGGGCCGCGAGGATGCCATAAAGGAAGGCGGCGTCGCCTTCATCCTGCCAATGGTCGAGCCATTCGTTCATGTTTCCAGCCATAGGGTGCCAAGTTAGTTGGTGTAATTGCAAGTTGTAAGACGGCAAGTGGTTACAAGAAACGCATTGGCGGGGTGCGCGCCCTCCTGCGACCCGTTCGCGCGCTCCCGCATCTACTCTTACGACCGATGACTCTGGCTTTGGCCGTCCCCGACGTCACCGTCGCGCGGGCTCGCGCGGGCGATCTCGATGCACTCGAGGCGCTGTACCGCGCCTTCGAGACGCCGGTGTACAACTTCGCCCGCCGCATCCTGCGCAATTCGGAGGACGCGGAGGACGTGTTGCAGGAGACCTTCCTCGAGGTGGTGCGGAGCATCCGCCGCTACCGCGGCGACGGGTCGCTGTGGGGCTGGATCCGCCAGATCGCGGCATCGAAGGCGCTGATGCGCATCCGCCGCGAAAAGCTGCGCGCCACCGACGAATTCGACGATGAAGTGGGGGGGCGCGGTCCGGCGCCGGTGGGTTTGGGGATCGACTTGGAGCGCGCCTTCGAGCACTTGTCGGAAACATCCCGCGCGGTGGTGTGGCTGCACGACGTCGAGGGCTACACCCACGAGGAGATCGCGGCGCTGATGGAGAAGACGGTGAGTTTCTCGAAGTCGCAGCTCGCCCGGGCGCACGCCCGCCTGCGGAAACTGCTGGAGGGGGGATCGCAGACCCGATGATGCATTGTACGATGGAAGACCTGGTCGCCTTGCGCGACGGCGACGGCTCGGTATACGCGCGCCGGCACGTGGAGGAATGCGCGGCCTGTCTCGCTGAGCTCGATGGGCTGTACCAGCGCGTGGCGCAGCTCAAGGCCCTGCCGGTGCGCCGGCCGCCGCGCGATCGCTGGGCGGTGGTGCGGGCGGAGGTGGAGGCGGGCCGGCGCCAGGGCGGCCGCGCGATCGGATTCCTGGGCCTCTTGGCCGCGGCAACCATCGCCGGCTTGATCGTGTTCCGGCCGTGGGCCGATTCGCTGCACGCCGAGCTGACCCAGGCCAAGCAGCAGTCGGCGACGCTGGAGTCGACGCTGCAACAGGTGGGCGGCGACGATCGCGTGATGAGCGGCCGCGAAGCCGCGCTCGCGGCCGCGCTGGAAGACCGGATTGCCGTTATCGACGCCACGCTGGAGGGCCAGGACTCGCGCACGCGAGAGCAGGCCGCCCAGCTGGTTCAACTTTGGCAACAGCGGGTGCAGCTCATGCAACAGCTCGTGAACGTGCGCGCCACCCGCGCCACTTACGTGGGGCTGTGACGCCCCGGAGGAGTTCGCTGTGAAGCCTCACATGCAGGTGTTTGCGATCGTCGCCGCCGTGGCACTCGCCGGGGGTGTTCTTACCGCGCAGGAAACGCCGCGCCCACCGCGGCCAGCGCGGCCGCCCCGGGCGTCGGCCGCACCCCGGGTGTTTTCGTTCTCGACGTCGGAGAGCCACGGCCGGCTCGGCGTCCTCGTCAATACGTCGGCCAGCTCCGACAGCGACAAGCTCGGTGCGCGGCTCGAGGCGGTGACTCCCGGCGGACCGGCCGAGAAGGCCGGGCTCCAGGCGGGCGACATCATCACCAAGTTCAACGGCACGGCGCTCGGCGGGCTGATTGCGGCCGACGAAGACGAGTCCGGTCCCGGCATGAAGCTGGTACAGCTCGCGCACAAGCTCGATCCGGGCGATACCGTCAAGATCGAATATCGCCGCGGCTCGGACACGAAGACCGCGACCATCGTCGCCCAGGATGTCGAGTCGAGCGGGATGATGACCTACGGTCCGGGCGCCATGGCGATGCCGCGCATTGACATGAGTCCCGAGATCCGCATGGGTCCGATGACGGGGTTGCTCGCACCGGGTGAGAAGATGGACGGCTTCTCGTTCTGTTTCGGCGACAGCTGGTGCGACTTGGACCTCGTGAGCATGAACGCGGATCTCGGCAGCTACTTCGGGACCAGCGACGGCGTGCTCGTGGTCAAGAGCTCGGCGGACAGCGCGCTGCCCTTGAAGGCCGGCGACGTCATTCTCGCGATCGGCGGCCGCAAGCCGACGTCGCCGTCGCACGCCATGCGCATCCTCCGCTCCTACGATCAGGGTGAGACCGTCACGATCGACGTGATGCGCAAGCAGAAGCGCATTACGGTGTCGTGGAAGGTGCCGGAGAACGAGGAGCGCACGTTCATGCGCAGCCGCACGCCGCGCCCCGAGCGCCAGGAGCAGAGTCGCTACAAGGTGCGGCCGAATCTCCTCTCCAGGCGGAGTGTGCGGCTCGCCTGAGGAACCGCTGCTCGCTTGCTGCGAGGGCCACGGGACTTCCGTGGCCCTCGTCGCGTCTAGCGGTTCGGCCCGAGCAGCAACGCGTTGGTGACGAGCCGCGCCGGCCCGCGCCAGAATGCCCGGAACAGCGGGTCGCCCAGAAACAACACTACGTGGCCGTCTCCCTGGTTTTCGACCACAGCCCAGGCGGTGCCCTTGAGCAGGCGCTCGGTGTTGTCGGGCCAGGTGAAGCCGGACA
Source organism: Gemmatimonadota bacterium (assembly GCA_041487875.1). GTDB lineage: Bacteria > Gemmatimonadota > Gemmatimonadetes > Gemmatimonadales > GWC2-71-9 > DATLWA01. Next base: position 35,035 of record JBGPOE010000015.1, read on the forward strand.
GCGTGAGTGAGTCGCCGGTGAAGACCACCGGGTTCGCCCCGCTCTTGGACCGCCGCCAGAAGGTGTCGCCCTCGAGATAGACCGGCAGCTGGCTTTGCTCGTAGCCGAGCGTGAGCCAGTGCGTCCGGTCGAGGGTGGCGCGGAAGATCGTGCCCGGCAACGCCTCGGGCTTGTCGCGCGATGCGGCCGTGGGTGAGACGAGCGGTGGCGCATCGCCCTTGGCCGTCGTATCGGGTTTGCCGCTGTCGCCCACCGCCGCGACGCTCGAGAGGCCCACGTCCTTGTGCGCGGCGAACAGGCCGGCGCCGCCGAACCCGATCAATGCACCGCCCGAATTCACCCACGCCTTGAGCTTCGCGATGCCGTCCTCCCCCAGCTCCCGCCGCATCCGGGTGGGCGAGCCGTCGGGGATGAACAGGACGTTGTAGTGGGCGAGGTCATCCATACCGCCGATGCGGCGTAGCGGCACGGGCACGAACGGGGCGTTCAGATCGCGGGTGAGGAAGTGCCACAGCCAGCCGTAGCTCGTCTCGTCGATGCCGTCGCCCACGGCCACGAGAATCGTGGGTGCCCGCAGGCTCACGACCAGATCGGAGCCCGTGCCCACGTTGCCCGTGTCGGCGAACGCGCTCTGGACGGCCGTGACTGCCACGCCCAGTGGCGGCGCAAGGGCCGCGATCCGGTCGCCCAAACTCGCGGGATTGCGCTGCAGCCGGGCGATGAACGTGCCGCGGGGCCAGGTGTGGCCGTCGGCCACGAGCGGCGCCAAGGCCACGGCCAGCTTGAAGTCCTCGCGCTCGAGGGCCAATGCGAGCCGCGCAGCGCCGAGATTGTCGTCGGTGAAGACGTAGGCCGTGGCGGCCTTGGCGGGCGCGGGCGGTGCGGGCAGGAGCGTGTCCGTCACCGCGCTGCCGCCCAGCGGCGTCGCGTCCTCCGCCCAGTAGGCCTCGATGTTGAACGTGTAGGGCAGGGACCAGGCGGTCACGTCGTAGAAGCCGTAGTCCTCGCGATCGGCGTTGTCGCCGCGGCGGCGATTGCGCTGGAACTTGGCGATCTGGTCGGCCACGAAGTCCGGCTGCAGCGTCGCCTGGGGCTCGAGGATGGCCTTGGCGAGGCGGCGCTGCGGCTGGCTCAGCTCGATCACGTAGCTGCCTGCCGGGAATGACCGGCGGCCGGCGGCGCCGCCCATATAGGCGTGAGCGAGCGCGGCCGTGGCGGGCTGGGCGAGGCGCGTCACCTCGATGCCGTTGCGCAGTAGCAGGCCCACGACGTGGGCCGTCATCCGCGGGTCGCTGCCCGGCACGAGGATCACGCGCTTCATCCGGTCGGTCGCGGCTTCGGCTATCGCGCTGCGCCGGAAGTCGTAGTAGTCGAGCAACCGGGCCTGGCGGTTCTTCGCCGTGGTCGCGAGTGTCGCAAGCGAGGCGGTGAAGTGGTGCGCGATGCCGTCCCTGAAGGTCGAGATCGTGCCGTCGTCGCGGCGCCGGTTGAACTGCGGGCCGCCGTCGGTCTCGTACGTCATCCCCGTGGCGCCCTGGAATGTGGTCCACTCGTCCCAGTAGCCGACGTAGAAGAAGTCGAACACACCGCGCACGAAGTACTGCCAGCCGTAGCGATCGAACGCGGCGGCGTTGCCGCGCCCGAACGTGTCGAACCACTTGGTGGTCTGCGGCGGCAGGTTCAGGTTGACCGACGGCGCCACCGGCGGGAAGAAGAACGTCTGGGTGGTCGAATGGTGGTCCACGAACACCTGCGGGTGCCAGCGCAGGATCCCGTCCATCATCGCCCGCACTTCCGGCTGGCTCTGCGCCAGGAGGTCGCGGTTCATGTCGAAGCGGAAATGGTTGTAGCGTCCCGTGATGCTCCAGGGCTCGCTCCGCTCGAACGCGGCCGGCTCGTCGGCGCCCACCGCCACGGAGTTGTACCAGGCCGCAAACCGCTCGTGGCCATCGGGATTGGCCGACGGGTTCAGTACCAGCACGACGTTCTTCAAAACATCGAGCGTCGCGGGCTCGTCGGAGGCGAGCAGCTGGTAAGCGACCTGCAGCGCCGCCTCGAAGCCCGCCGGTTCGTCGCCGTGCACCGAGTACTGGAAGAGCACGATCGCCGGGTCCTTGGCGGCGATCTCCGCGGCCCGTGCCGCGGTCGTCTTGCGGGGGTCGGTGAGCTCGGCCACGTCGGCGCGGATCTGATCCAAGCGCGCCAGATTCGCGGGATCGGAGATGATCAAGACGCGGATCGGGCGGTGCTCGGCCGTCTCGCCCCAGCGTTCCACGCGCACGCGTTCCGGCGCGGACCGCAGCAGTGTGTCGAGATAGTTCTGCATCACCGCGTACATCGTCTGCTGCTCGCCCGCCGCGTAACCCGTGATCGCCTCGGGCCGGGGGACCGCGGGGCGGTAGGGCCCGCGCGCGTAGAAGTCGAACTGCTGCGCGCCGAGGGACGGCGCGAACCCAAGGCAGAAGACGAGCGGACCGAGCAGACGACGCACGTGGATCTCCGGAGCGGAAGTCGCCCGCAAATGTAGACGGTGGAGCCGAGCGTGGGACGCGGCTGGCGCCGTTGGTGACGCATTGATGTCGCGATGTTGCCAGAAACATCTTGACGCGATACATCGTCCGTCATATCGTCAGCGAGTATCGTAGCGCAGTATCGTGACAACGTATCGCGGAGGCCTTTATGAGACGGGGATGGGGATGGCAAGGATTCGGGCCGGGCTTTGTGGGCTTCGGGTTTGGCCGCGGCGGACGGCGCAGCAACTGGTTCGGCGCCGGCGACATGAAGTACGTGATCCTGAAGCTGCTCAAGGATAAGCCGCGCCATGGCTATGAAGTGATGAAAGAGCTGGAGGAGCAGATGCACGGTTGCTACTCGGCGTCCCCCGGCACGGTGTACCCCACGCTGCAGTGGCTCGAAGACGAAGGGCTGGTCCGCGCCAAAGACGAAGACGGCAAGAAGGTGTACGAGATCACCGATCTGGGGCTCAAGTTCCTCGAAGAGCACCGCGACGTGGTGGAGGACATCTTCGATCGGGTGAAGGACGCCGTTGAAGATGTCCTGGGCGGCGGCATGGCCGACCTGAACCGCGCGGTGGGGACGCTGATGCGCAGCGCCTATCGCACCGGCTGGCGCTCGCGCGACGATGCCGTGCGCCAGAAGATCACCGACATCTTGAAGCGGGCGGCGTTGGAGGTCGACGCGCTGGCGCAGTCATGAGCGTGCTGGGACGTGTTCTCGTGCTGCGCGGAGCGCGGGCGGTCAGGGCGACCCGCTCAGGCAGCGGTGCACCCGCATGACGGCGGCGAGTCCGTCGGTGAAGAAACGCTGGCTCGTGGCGTTGCGCCCCCGCTCTCTCGCACCCACGAGCCGCACGTAGCCAAGCAGCTCGGCGCAGCCCTCCAGCCGGAGCGCCGCAACGATCTGGTCGCGTTCCTCGTCGAGCGCGGGCGCAATGCGGTGCGTGAAGCGTCGCTTGAACGGGTTGAGCAGCAGCCCCACGTCCTTGGTCGCGGCACCGGCCCAAGCGTCGTCTCCGGGGCCCGCCCGCCACAGCCGCACGTGATCGCGGACGCTGGCGCTCGCGCCCGCCAGCTCGTAAGTGGCGTCCTGCGTTCGTCCCGCCAAGCGTTGGGTCGACACCGGCGCGTGACGGTCCGGCCTGTGAGCGAGCAGGGCGAACGCTTCCTCGATCAGACTGCCAAGCGACTTGCGCGCCGCCCGGGTCCATCCGGCGGCGCGGAAGGCTTGGTCTACGTCCGCGCCGCTGCCCAACAACACCAGATTGACGGGATCCGCCGCGCGGCCGTGCGCTTCGCTGCTGGGCGGGAGCGGTGGTAGCGCTGGCAGGTGCGGCGGTGCCGAGTCGGGTTGAACAAGAATGAAGATGAAGGCGAGCGTGAGCACCGTAGAGGGAGACCACATGAGTGCCGCAGTGGTCACCCCCGTCTGGTTCGCAGCTCCTCGAGGGCCCGCTTCACGTAGACCTGGGTCATCTGCTTGCGCCAGGACAGCTCGAAATCGGTGTTGTCCATCGGCTTGGAGGGACGGTAGGCCGCCTCGGCTGCCGCCGCGATCGCATCGTCGGACAACGTGGTGCCCTTCAGGGCCGCCCCCGCTTCGGGGACTTCCTGCGGGTAGCTCGCCACGCCGCCCAACACCACTCTGGCGTCCTGGACCACCGCTCCCCGCTCTCCGCGCCCCGCTCCCCACTTCACCCACGCCGCCACGCCCAGCACCGGAAAATCAAACGCGCCGCGCCGGCGCAGCTTGTGGTAAACGGCGTCCCAGCCGTCGGGTGCGGGAAGCCGGACGGCAGTAAGGATCTCGTCGGGCTGCTTGGTGAGGTAGTTGATGCCGTCGTTGTGGTAGAACCGTCCGGCCGGCACCACGCGTTCGCCCTGCGGCCCGGCCAGCACGTAGTCGGCGCCGAGGGCCACCATGACGGGGGCGACATCGGACGAGCTCACCGCCCAACAGCGCGGGCTGGACGGTGCCACCCAGCAGATCGCGCCGTCCTTCTTCATGCAGAAGTCGATCGCCTTCCGCCACTCGTATCCTTGGTTGTAATAGTTGCAGCGCGTATCGAGGCAGAGATTGCCGCCCAGCGTGCCCATGTTACGGAGCAAGGGGGTGGAGACGAGCTCGGCGGCGGTCGTGACCGCGGCGTAATGCTTTCGCACGCTGGTGTCCGATGCCAAAGCAGTCAGCGTGATGCCCGCTCGCAGGACATTTCCCGTTTCCCATTTCCCGTCTCCCGACAGGTCACGAACTCCCATCAGCGAGATGACCGTCCGCGGCTCCTGATGCCGCCGCTTCATGTTGGGGTACAGGTCGGTCCCGCCCGCCACGTACGCGCCTTGGGGCCCCGCGTCCTGCTTCATGCGGAGCGCGTCGGCCAGCGTCTGCGGCTGGAGATAGGTGAAGGAAGGGAGACGCAGCATCTAGTGCTGGCGCTCCGCGCCCGTCGTGGCCTGCGACCGTCCTCGGCCGCCCTCGACTTCCTTGCCGTCTCCACCCTCCCACGGCGGCGGCACGCGGGACGGCTCGGGCCAGTCGATCTCCGGGAACGCCGTCGGCCCGTAGCGCGGCTCCTCGCCCTTGGCTTTGCGCTTCAGTGCCTTGAGGACCTTCTCGGGCGTGATCGGCACTTCGTCCACGCGCACGCCGACCGCGTCGTACACGGCGTTGGCGACGGCGGGCATCACCGGTAGCAGCGGTCCCTGGCCGACCTCCTTGGCGCCGAACGGGCCGTTCGGGTCGGGGTCCTCGATCAAGTAGGTGACGACGTCGCACATTTCGAGCGTGGTCGGGCTCTTGTACTCGAGCAGGCTCGGGATTTTGTGCATCACCTTCAAGTCGCCGCGATAAGCCATCTCCTCCATCAGCGCCTCACCCAGTCCCATGTAGACCGAGCCTTCGACCTGTCCCATCACCGTGGCCGCATTGATCGAGCGGCCCACGTCGTGCGCGATCCAGATGGTCGGCACACGCACGATGCCGGTCTCGGGGTCCACCTCGACGTGCGCGACGGCGGCGCTGTAGGAGTACGCCGGTGAGGGGCCGACCCCCGCGCCGCGATACGACCCCGGGCTCCGGGGCGGTGTGTACGAGCCGACCGTGCCGATCGTCCCCTCCGCCGCTTCGGCGAGCTGCACCGCGGCGGCGAACGCCACGCCGCGGCCGGGATCCTGCGCGTCGAACACACGGCCGTCGGCGAACACCACGCGCTCATCCGGAATTTCGAGCTTCTTGGCCGCATGGCGCGCCAGGATGTCACGAGCGCGCTCCGCCGCCTGCAGCGCGGCGTTGCCGCTCATCAACGTGACGCGGCTGGAATAACTGCCCAGGTCCACAGGCGTGAGATCGGTGTCGGCCGTGACGACGGCGATGTGGAACGGGTCGACGCCCAGCACCTCGGCCACGATGTAGGCGAGAATCGAGTCCGAGCCCTGGCCGATGTCGGTCGAGCCGCAGAACACGGTCACGCCGCCCGAGCGATCGCACTTCAGCTGCACGCCCGAGTGCGGCATGTTGTTCCAGTAGATCGGCAGGCCCGCGCCGGAGAGGTAGCTCGAGCAGGCCAGCCCCACGCCCTGGCCCGTGGGCAGCCGGCGGAACTTCTGTTTCCAGCCCGATCCCGCGACCACCTTCGCGATGCAGGCTCCCAGTCCCATCGAGCCCACCCGCAGGTAGTTGGCGGTGACCGAGTTGGGCGGCACGAGGTGCCGCAGCCGCAGCTCGGCGGGATCGATCTTGAGCTGCTCGGCGATCTTGTCGAGCTGCACCTCGACGGCAAAGCGGGGCTGCGGCGTGCCGTGGCCGCGCTTGGGGCCGCACGGCGGCTTGTTCGTGAAGGCGCGCGCGCCCTGGAACTTGTAGCGCGGCACGTGATAGGTGACAGTCTGCAGCGCGCCCGTGTAGTAGGTGCTCGCCACGCCGTAAGAGCCGTAGCCGCCGCCGTCCAACAGCGACTTGAAGTGCATCGCGGTGATGGCGCCGTCCTTTTTCACGCCCGTCTTCACCCACATCAGCGTGGGATGGCGACCGCGGTGGCAGTAGAACACTTCCTCGCGCGTGAGGGTGACTTTCACGGGCCGGCCCGTCACCATGGCGAGCTTCGCGACTACGATCTCGTGGCTGAACGGATCGCTCTTGCCGCCGAACCCGCCACCGTTGGGGCAGGCGATCACCCGGATCTTGGCGGCCGGAAGCTCCAGCACTCGGGCGAGGGCGCGGTGCACGTAGTGCGGCGTCTGCGTGGAGCTCCACAGCGTGAGCTTGCCGTCGGCCGTGTACTGCGCCAACGCCGCGTGCTGCTCCATGGGCAGGTGGGTGCTGCCCTCGAAGAACAGGGTGTCCTCTCGGATTAAATCGGCCGCGGCAAAGCCCTCGTCCACATCGCCGAACTCGAGGTTGATCAGCTTGTGGAGATTGCCGGCGGGGCCGTAATCGTGGATGCGCGGCGTGGGCGTGGCCACCGCCTGCTCGGCCGACGCGATGGCGGCGAGCGGCTCGTAGGTCACGGCGATCAGGTCCAGCGCGGCGGTGGCCGTCTCTTCGCTCGTCGCCGCCACGGCGGCCACGGGGTCGCCCACGAAGCGGACAGTGTCCGGGCAGAGGGCGTGCTCGTCCTGGCTCACGGGCAGGATGCCGAACGCAATCGGGAGGTCTTGGCCCGTGAGCACGGCCTTCACGCCGGGCAGTTGCCGGGCCTTGGTCGTGTCGATGGCGGTGATGCGGGCGTGGGGATGCGGGCTGCGCAGGAGTTTGCAGTACAACATGCGCGGCAAGGCCAGGTCGTCGGCAAACTTGGTGGCGCCTGTGACCTTCGCCACGGCGTCGACCTTGCGAAGGGCTTTGCCGATCACGCGGTGCTCTGACGTCGCCTTCTTCTTACGGGTGGCCATACAGGCTTTCCGTCGCGGGCTTCGCGTCCTCGCCCCGCATCCGCGCCGCCGCCAGCTCCACTGCCTCGTAGATCTTGATGTAGCCGGTGCAGCGGCAGAGGTTGCCCGCGAGCGCCTGCTTGATCTCGTCGCGCGCGGGTCGGGGGTTCGCGGCGAGCAGCGCTTCCGCCGCGAGCAGGAATGCGGGCGTGCAGTAGCCGCACTGCGCGGCACCCAGCTCAGCGAACGCGTCTTGCAGCGGGTGCAGGCGAGGGCCATCCGCCATCCCTTCGACCGTCTTCACGCGACGGCCCTCGCACGCCAGCCCCAGCACGAGACACGACAGCACCGGCGTGCCATCGACCAGGACGGTGCAGGTCCCGCACTCGCCCAGCTCGCAGCCGTGCTTGGTGCCGGTGAGGCCCAGGTCTTCCCGCAGCACCTCGAGCAGCGTCTTGTGGGCGGCGAACGTGACGTCGCAGGGCTCGCCGTTCAGATCGAAGCGCATGCGGAAACGTAATCTTGATAACGGGCCGGTGCGATACCAGCTTTCGAGCGCCCACCAACCCCGGATCCGTCATGCGTCGCGTTTCGCCCGTCCTGCTGCTGCTCGCCGCCGTCGCGCTGCCCGCCACCGCGCAAACCGCCAGGCCGGACTCGTTCCGGCTGCGCGCGCTCGCGCTGCTCAAGACGGTGCCCTTGATCGACGGCCACAACGACATCCCCGACGCGATCCGGGAACGGGGCGGCGTCGACTCGGTGAACTTCGCCGTGCTGCAGCCGAAGTTGATGACCGATCTCCCCAAGATCCGCGCGGGCGAGCTGGCCGGGCAGTTCTGGGCGGCGTACGTGCCGGTGACCGCGATGGACTCAGGGCCCCATCCCGCGGTGTACGCCCTCGAGCAAATCGACCTGATCCACCATCTCTGCGCCAAGTATTCGACCAGCATGGCGATGGCCTACACGGCGGCCGACGTGCAGCGCAACTTCGCCGCGGGGAAGTTCTCCTGCCTGATCGGCGTCGAGGGCGGCCACGCGATCGAGAATTCGCTGGGCGCGCTGCGCATGTTCTATCGCCTGGGCGCGCGCTACATGACGCTCACCCACTGGCGCAGTCTCGATTGGGCCGTGGCCTCGACCGACACCGCGCGCCGCGGGCTTTCGCCGTTCGGCAAGCACGTGGTGCTCGAGATGAACCGCCTCGGCATGCTGGTCGACCTGTCGCACGTCAACGACATGACGATGTCCGACGCGATCCATACATCGCGCGCGCCGGTGATCTTCTCGCACTCCTCGGCCCGGGCCCTCACCAACCACATGCGCGATGTGCCGGATTCGATCTTGCAGCTCGTGCCCGCCAACGGCGGCATCGTCATGGTGAACTTCAATCCCGGTTTCGTCTCCGAGGCCGTCCGCGCCTACGGCGACAGCGAGAGTGCCTGGGCCCGGGCCTTGCGCTCGTCCGGCGCCGACTCGGCGACGCGCGCCGACTCCCTGAAGGCTTGGGATGCGCGCGCGCCGCACGCCACGCTCAAGCAGGTCGCCGACCATCTCGACCATCTCCGCCGGGTGGCGGGCGTCGATCACGTGGGCATCGGCTCGGACTTCGACGGCATCACTGAAGTGCCGGTGGGGCTCGAGGACGCGTCGAAGTTTCCGGACCTGATCGCGGAGCTACTGCGGCGCGGCTGGACCGATCTCGACGTCAAGAAAGTGGCGGGACTGAATATCCTGCGGGTGATGCGGGCGGCAGAACAGGTGGCGAGACGCATGCAGGCCGGACGATGACTTGAGGCGTTGTCCGTTTTCCGGTATCCGTCGGATGACGGAGAACGGACAACGCTTCTAGGCCGTCCCGCCGAATCCTTTTCTCGTCATCTGTCCCCAGCTCTTCTTCTTGCGCCACACCGACCAGAACGCGCGCAGCCGCCACCACACCGTGCGCTGGCGGTAGCCGAAGGTCTCGAGCACCGCGTAGGCGATGAGCCGCGCCAGATCGCCCAGGCGGCTGTAGCGGTGGAAACTGACCTCTTCGAGCACCACCGCCCAGATCGATAGCAGCATGCCGTAGCCCCAGGCCACGAGCAGGAAGAGCAGCGCGAACGAAATGTTCATCACGCCGGTGACGAGCCCCAGGATCGTGAGCACATAGCCCAGCACCTCGATCACGGGCGCAAACATCTCGCCGAGCACGAAGAACGGCATGGCGACGAGGCCCACGGCGCCGTAGCGCGGGTTCAGGAACATCCCGCGGTGGGTCCACATGGCGGCGATGAGCCCGCGGTGCCAGCGCTCGCGCTGGGCGCCGAGCACTTTGCCCGTTTCGGGCACCTCGGTCCAGGCGACGGGGTCGGGAATGAACGGCATCTCGTAGCGGATCCGGTGCCGCCGCAGGTAGCGGTGCAGCCGGATGACGAGATCGAGGTCCTCGACCACGCTCGTCGCCTGGTAGCCCCCGATCGCGAGCAAGTGGTCCTTGCGGAACAGGCCGAACGCGCCGGAGATGAGGATGTTTCCGCCCAGCCGGTTCCATCCCAGCCGCCCGAACAGGAAGGCCCGCAGGTACTCCACGACCTGAATGCCCGGCAGGAAGCGGCGTGGGACGCGGGCGTCCACCACGCGGCCGTCCCGGACCTCGCAATTGTTGGCGACGCGGATCGTCCCGCCCACCGCCGCCACCGCGCGCCCCATCAGGAACGGGCGCGTGAGGCGCAGCAGGGCGTCGGGCTCGATCAGCGTGTCGGCATCCACCGCGATCACGAGCGGCCAGCGGCTCGCGTTGATCGCCGCGTTGAGCGCGTCGGCTTTGCCGCCGTTCTCCTTGTCGAGCACCACCAGCCGGGTGCGCGTGCGCGAGCGATACACCGCCCGCAGCGGCTTGGTGGGGATGTGGCCGGGATAGGTCTGGGGCACCTCGTACAGCTCGAAGGCCTCGCGCAGCCGCTCCATGGTGTCGTCCTTGGAGCCGTCGTTCACGACCACGATCTCGAAGCTGCGGTACTCGAGCGTGAGCATCGCGGTGACGCTGTGCTCGATGGTGGCGCTCTCGTTGTAGGCCGGGACGAGCAGCGTCACGGGGGGCAGCGCGTCGCTCTGCATCAAGCGCTGGAAGTCGTCGTCCTCGGCCAGACGCGTCTGCTCCCAGATTTCGGGGATCGCCAGGACGAGCAGCAGCGCGTAGAAGGAGTTCAACGCCAGAAAGTAGACGAGGATGACCCGGTCGCTGGCGGCGAGGAGGTGCGTCACCGGGCGAACTCCGCGAGCGCCTGCGGCGCGAGGCCGAGAATCAGGCGAGCCATGTCGCGGGCGGTCGCGAGCGAGCCCACCTCGGTCTTGAGCAGGGCGTCGCGGCCGGGCGGGCCCAGCCGCGTGAGCGCCAAGGCGGCGCGCATCCGCACCCACCACTCGCGGTCGGCGAGCGCCGTGACGAGCAGTGGCAGCGTGGTGGCATCGGCGATGCGCCCCAGCGAGCGCGCGGCTTGGGCCCGCACTTCCCAGCTCGTGTCGGTGATCAAGCGACGCAGCGCCGCGACCGACTCGGCGTGCGGAAAGCCGCCCAACCCCCGCGCCACCTGAACGCGCACGTCCGCCACGGGGTGCGTGCCGAGCGCGGTGAGCGGCTCACGCAAGCTCGGGTCCTCGAGACGCGCCGCGAACTCGGCGTAGCGCGCGAGGCCCGCATCTTGACGCGCACCCAGATGCTTGCGCAGCACCTCGACCACGCCGGAGCGCGAGCGCCGCAGCATGTTGGCGTAATACGCGTGTACGGTGGGTGTGAGCTGCGGCAGTTTCTGCATGGCTGCGTTGGTGAGCGTGGTGCTCTGCATGCGCTCGAGCGTGGCCACGGCCGCGATGTGCACGGCGGGATTGGAATCGAGCAGCAGGCGGCGGACGCGGACGACGTCGAGGGGAGTAGCGACGACCGACAGGAAGCGGGCACACTCGAGCCGCTTCCACCACCGCACCGAGCTGGCGTCGGCGCGCACCAGCTTGGCCCACAGCTCGCCGCGTAGGGCCTCCGCCAGCTCGCTCCACCGTGGTCCCCCGACCCGCGACGCCCAGGCGATGAGCAGGTCGATCGCCGCGGGGACCGGTAGCGCGCGCAGGCCGCTCACCACGTCCTGCAGCACGGGCTCGCCCAGCTGCCAGCGCTGCAGCGCGGCTTCGACCGCGGCGCGGCGCGGGCTCAGCGCCGCGCGGCGCCGCACCCGGAACCAGCGGTTGAGCACGATCAGAATCACCAACGCCGCCAGCAGCAGGCCCTGGACGAGCGCCACGATCAGCAGGAACTGGCGGCTCGTCACCGCCCCACCCAGCGGCGGACTTTTTCGAGCGCCACGCGCAAGCTGATCGGTTTCACCAGATAGTCGAGCGCGCCGGCTTCCAGGCCGCGCAACTGCTCGTCTTCGGTGCCGTGTACCGTGGTGAAGACGACCTTATACGCGCCGGGCCGGTCGCGCTGCAGCGCGTCGAACACGGTGTAGCCATCGAGGCCGGGAAGATCCACGTCGAGGAGCAGCAGCGGCTGCGTGCCTCGAACATCGAGTGCGAGGAGATGTTGCAGTGCTTCCCGGCCGTTGCGGAGCACTGCGTAGCGGTACCCGCGGGCCCGCAAGCCGAACTCGAGAAGCTCGGCGAGCGCGGTGTCGTCCTCGACGATGATGACCTCGGGGACGTCATCGGTCGACGGTGGGGCGGCGGCAGGCGGTGCGCTGGCCGCTGAGGGACGGTCGTGTGTCGGCTCGAGCCCCAGCACGCTGGCCAAGCGTTTGACGAACCAGCGCACAATGGCGGCGCGGTCGTCGGAGCGATCGGCCGGGTTCGCCACCCATTCCTTGGCCGTCTCTTCCATCGCCCCCGCCACACGGGAGCCTTGTGAAAATCCGAACGACCCGGCCGCGCCCCGGATCTTGTGGACCTCCCGGCGGAACTCCTGGAGTGCCGCGACGTCGCCGGAATCCGCGGCGAGGCGCGCGCCCAGTTGGGCGAGCAGCTCCAACTGTTGGCTCACGCCGGCGAGGTATTCGGCCCGGAGCGCTGGGGGGATCTCGTCTTCCACAGGGCCGGTCACGCCCCCAAAATGTGCGGCGGCCCCGGCGCCGCGCCATAGCGGCCTTTGCCGCGGACCTGCGCTCCCGGGATATTGAGGCACTATGACGGACCCCCCGCACGGCGCGGCCGCTGTCGGCCTGTGCTTCACCTGCCGCTGGATGCGCGCCACCGCCACGCGTCGCGGCTCGGTGTTCTTCCGCTGCGCGCGGGCCGAGGACGACGCGCGCTACGTCCGCTACCCGCCGCTGCCCATGCAGGCCTGTCCCGGTCATGAGGAAGCCATGCTCTTCGTCGTCCTGATGCATTACAGCCAGCCGCTCGACGCGGTCGACCGCGTCCGCGCGGAGCACCTGCGCCACCTGGAGTCGTGGGCGGGCCGGGGCATCATCCAGGCGTGGGCACGGCGCGACCCGCCCACCGGGGGCGTGTTGGTCGCCGCCGCGCCCGACCGCGCCACGCTCGAGCGCGTGCTTGCGGAGGATCCGTACGTGAAGGCGGGCGTGGCGAATCCCGAGATTGTCGAGTTCAAATCCGCCAACGTGCGGGGGGTGTTCGAATGAGCGGTGGGCCGCGGCATCGCCGCAACCTATTCGGCTCCGTCCGCATCCAATGCCGCGGTACTCCGCTCTTCATGGAGGTTGCCTTGGCGCGTGCATGCTGTCGCATGATCGTTCCGCTGGTCGGCGCCCTCTGTATCGGTGCCGGGCCGGCACGCCAGGCCCCCGCGGATGTGCCGTTCGTCCTCACCGGGCTGGGCCTCGACCTGCGCGTCGATTACGAGCGCGGCACCGTCAGCGGTACCGCGACGCTGTACCTGCGGAACGTGTCCGATCATCCGGCCGCCGCCGTCCCACTCCTCCTCAACCGTTTGATGACGGTCTCGCGCATCGAGAGCGCGGCCGGCGCGGACGCTGCGTTCGAGCAGCGTGTCGCACTCTTTCAGGACGACTCGACCCGCCAGGTCGATGCGATCGTCGTCACCCCCCAACACCCTGTACCGCCGGGCGACTCGCTCGCGCTGGTCGTGCATTACGGCGGCGTGCTGGTCGGTTACACGGAAACCGGCTCCCTCTACATCCAGGATCACGTCGGCCGCGACTTCACCATCATCCGGGAAGACGCGTACGCGTTCCCGTCGCTGGGTGTCCTGTCCTGGAGGGCGAATCGCGCGGCGCGCCGGGAGCCATTCGTTTACGCGGCGCGCGTGAGCGTCCCCGCGGGTCTCGTCGTCGCGATGGGGGGAGAGCGGGGGGAGC